>DUVS01000043.1 GCA_012840925.1 Bacillota bacterium | reverse complement strand
TGCCGGCGATGTCGATTTCATTTTTGGCTCCGCTACAGCCGTTTTTTACAACTGTGAGATTTTTTCCCACGATCGCCATGGCGGCTATGTTACTGCTGCTTCAACCCCTGAAGGTGAAAAATACGGCTATGTGTTCATTGACTGCAGGCTGACAGGAGATGCACCTGCCAACTCAGTTTATCTGGGAAGGCCCTGGCGGGAATTCGCCAAGACTGTGTTTATCAATACTTACATGGGTGAGCATATCAGGCCGGAAGGCTGGCACAACTGGGGCAGTGAGGCGAAGGAAAAGACTACATTTTATGCTGAGTACAACAGCTTCGGGCCAGGCGCAAAACTGGACCAGCGGGTCAAATGGGCAAAGATACTCACAGAGCAAGAAGCGGCAGAGTACACCATTGAAAATGTGCTCCGGGATAAGGACGGCTGGAATCCTTTGATCATTAAATAGGGATCAAATTTGGTAAAGAAAGGATCTGGTTCTGTAAAAAGATGATGTAGTTGCGGAAAATCTATTGACAAATACGGAAGCCCTGCCTATAATGAAGTGAAAGTATGTGAAAATAGTAACTAACCCGTTTTACCTGCGGGTTAGTTTTATGAAGGACAATGTTAAAAATATCACAAATCTATTACCAAGTTGGAAAGGGTGGCGAAAATGAATTGCATATGCGGTCATGCACAGGAGAGTTATGCTAAGTACTTTGACCCTTTGTACAGTATCCTAAGTAACTACAGCAAAGATGAAAGCAGCCTGATTCCGGTTCTGCAGGATGCCCAGGACCACTACGGATACTTGCCACTGGATGTGCTGAAAGAAATTGCCGGGTACCTGGGATTGTCTTTAGGCAAGGTCTACGGTGTAGTCACTTTCTACAGCCAGTTCCACCTACAGCCCAGAGGCAGGAATGTGATACGGGTTTGTACCGGAACCGCCTGTCATGTGCGGGGCGGAGCTGAAGTCCTCAAAGCTATCGAGAATGAGCTGGGGATCAAAAGCGGGGGTACTACTGATGATCTGGAGTTTACGTTGGAAACAGTAGCCTGTATTGGTGCCTGCGGCCTGGCTCCGGTGATCATGGTGAATGATGATACGCATGGCCGGCTTGCCCCGGAAACTGTAGCCATGGTGCTTAATGCATACAGAACCAAGGGCGAGGAAGTCAGCAGGGCCACCTCGCACGTCAGCCACTGATTTGGCGAAAGATTGCATTTGGAACACATTGGAATAAATGCCAGGGTACAGGATCGTTAACAAGTAGGGAGGTTAATGGTGGATGAAATCGCTTGTGGAACTAAGGCAGTTAAGATCAGAGATTGACAATAAACAAGCAGCCGCACAACTAAACCTGAAAGCCAAAATCATAGTTGGTATGGGGACTTGTGGTATTGCTGCCGGAGCTCGCGAGATTTTTGAGGCCATTGAGGAGGAGCTGCAAAAGGGCAACAGTGATGCGGTCCTTACCCGAACTGGCTGTATCGGCATGTGTGAGCAAGAGCCACTTGTGGATGTCCAGCTGCCTGGTGGAGATCGAGTCACCTATGGCAAGGTCACCAAAGATGATGCGATCCGTATTATCCGCGAGCATGTGCTGGGTGGCGCTGTCGTTGAAGACAAAGCAGTCGCCCGGTGTATCACAGGCAAGCAGCAGACTGGCCATGAGCTGGATCAGCAAGCCCGGATCCCTACCTATGACGATCTTGACTTTTACAGAAAGCAATATCGCATTGTGCTGGCTAACTGCGGCCGGATCAATCCGGAGAGTATTGATCAGTACATTGCAGTTGGCGGTTATGAAGCTTGTGCTAAAGCGTTAACCATGATGTCTCCCGAGGCAGTGATTGCCGAGGTTAAAGGCGCGGGCTTGAGGGGGCGGGGCGGCGCTGGATTTCCCACAGGCTTGAAGTGGGAACTTACCAGAAAAACACCTAGCGGTAAAAAGTATCTTATCTGTAACGCTGATGAGGGCGATCCCGGGGCGTTCATGGACCGGAGTCTCCTGGAGGGAGACCCGCACCGGATCATTGAAGGCATGATTATTGCTGCCTATGCCATTGGAGCTTCCGAAGGCTATATTTATGTACGGGCAGAGTATCCTCTGGCAATCCGCCGCCTGCAAATTGCCATAGAACAGGCAAAAGCCTATGGTTTTCTGGGCAAGGATCTGTTTGGCAGCGGTTTTGACTTTGATCTCAAGATCAAAAAGGGAGCCGGGGCTTTTGTCTGCGGCGAAGAAACAGCGCTGATGGCCTCCATTGAGGGCAAAAGAGGCATGCCCCGCCCTAAACCACCATTTCCTTCAGTATCCGGACTCTGGGGACGTCCGACCAACATCAATAATGTGGAGACCTTTGGCAGCGTACCCTGGATTGTTAAACATGGGGCAGAGGCATACAAGGCAGTTGGCACTGAGAAATCCACCGGCACGAAAGTGTTTGCTTTAACTGGTAAAGTCAAGAATACAGGATTGGTGGAAGTTCCCATGGGAATGACTATCAGGGAGATCATTTACGATATCGGGGGCGGCCTTGATGAAGGCAAAGAGCTTAAAGCCGTTCAGATCGGCGGGCCGTCAGGCGGCTGTATACCCAGAGATCTTCTTGACCTGCCCATTGACTATGAGTCACTGCGGGATGCAGGGGCAATGATGGGTTCAGGCGGTATGGTGGTGATGGACAACAGTACCTGCATGGTTGATGTTGCCCGCTTTTTCCTGAAATTCACCCAAAGTGAATCATGCGGCAAATGCACGCCGTGCCGCGAAGGTACGAAAAGAATGCTGGAAATCCTGGACCGGATCTGTTCCGGTGAGGGCAGGGAAGGCGATATCGAGTTACTGGAAGAGTTAGGGAATCATATTTGTCATACTTCCCTGTGTCAGCTAGGCGGATCTGCTCCCAATCCTGTCCTCAGCACAATCAAGTATTTCCGCCATGAATATGAAGCTCACATCAAGGATAAACGCTGTTTGGCCAATGTTTGTGCCGGTATGGGAGGAGCATATGTGATTGATCAGCAGACATGCATCGGGTGTGGGCTTTGTGCCAGGGTCTGTCCGACTGGAGCGGTCAGCGGAGAGCGCAAACAGCCGCATGTGATTAGCGAACAGCTGTGTCTCAGCTGTGGCGCGTGTGCACAAAAGTGTCCTGTTAGTGCTATTGTACAGGCTTAAACTGCAGGGAGAAAGGATGTGGGCTGATGAGCAAGATTACTATTACCATTGATAATCAACAAATTCAGGTGGAGAATGGAATTACCGTCCTGGAAGCAGCCCGGGAAGCCGGGATTGAAATACCAACATTATGCTATCATCCTGATCTGTCACTGGCCGGTTCGTGCCGGGTCTGCATGGTGGAGGACATTAACTCCCACCGGCTGTTGGCCTCATGCGTTACTCCTGTTACCGATGGAATGCAAATCAGTACTCGCAGCGCCGCTGCCCGCAGAGCAAGAAAACTCAATGTGGAATTACTCCTCGCCAATCATCCCAACGATTGTCTTGGCTGCGGCCGCAGCGGCAGCTGCGAACTTCAAAAACTGGCTGCAGACATGGGAATTGACCGGAAAGGTGTTGACAGGTTCGCAGGCCAAAAACGGAAACGGGCGGTTGTTGATCAGGGCTATTCTTTAAAGAGAGATCCTAATAAGTGCATTCTCTGCGGGCGCTGTGTCCGGGTTTGCGAAGAAGTTCAGGGAGTCATGGCATTGGATTTTGCCGGCCGGGGTTTCGACGCAATCGTAACAACTGCCTTTGATCTGCCTTACAGCGAAATTAACTGCGCTGAATGCGGCCAATGTTCTGTCGTCTGCCCCGTTGGCGCTATTACTGAGATTAGTGAGATTGACCGGGTCTGGGCAGCCTTGGATGATCCTGACAAGTTTGTTGTGGTACAGACTGCTCCCTCGATTCAGGTCAGCATTGGAGAAGAATTCGGCCTGGAGCCGGGCACAATTGTCACCGGCAAGTTGATCGCCGCTCTGAAAAGGCTGGGGTTCGACAAGGTCTTTTCTACAGAATTCAGTGCTGACCTCACTATCTTAGAAGAGGGTTATGAGTTCATCAACAAGATTACCAACAGCCAAAAGCTGCCTCACATCACCTCTTGCTGTCCAGGCTGGGTGAAGTTCGCTGAATGCAATTATCCTGATTTGCTGGATTATCTTTCCACTGCCAAATCGCCGCAGCAGATGTTTTCGACGATTGTCAAAACCTATTATGCCAGGCAGATTGGCGTTGATCCCGCTAGTATCTTTACCGTATCGGTAATGCCCTGCACCGCAAAGAAGTTTGAGAAAGCCCGGGCTGAACATCGGGACAGCGGTTTTCAAGACACAGATGCCGTCTTGACCACCAGGGAACTGGCGCGAATGATTAAGGAACTGGGCCTGGACTTTATCAATCTAGAAGATGCAGAGTACGATCAGATCATGGGTGAGGTCAGCGGAGCCGCCACTATTTTTGGCACTACCGGTGGTGTGACTGAGGCTGCGTTAAGGACTGTTAAAGAGGTGCTGGCCGGAGAGGGCCTGGACCGCTTGGACTTAGGCCTGATGGGAACTAGGGAAGCACAAGTGGAAATTGCCGGCCGGACCTATAATGTTGCGGTTGTCAGCGGCTTGAGTAATGCAGCCAAACTGCTTGATGAAATCAGGGCAGGTGAATCAAAGTATGACTGGATTGAAGTCATGGCCTGTCCCCATGGCTGTATAGGCGGCGGTGGCCAGCCGATACCAGGCAGTTTTGATACAAAAGCCAGAAGGGCTAAGGGGCTGGCTAACATTGATCAGGCAAAGCAGATCCGCAAATCGCATCAAAATCCTGATGTCATCAGGCTTTACGAGGAATTCTTAGGAGAACCGTTGGGCAGCATATCCCACGAACTGTTGCATACCAGCTATCAGGCACGGGATGTCCGCTAGGAGGGGAGTCAAATGATCAAGCGGACCGGTTGTATGGTTACAGTAATGCTTTTAGTGGCTCTGGTTGGATCTTGCCTAGCTGTGCCTTCCAAGCTTGACCAGGTGATCATCCAGACGCCGCCAACAATCGGCGCTTTACCCCTGTTCTGGATGGAAGCAACGGGTTTGCTCAAAGAAGTTGACCTGGAAATCCAGATTTCGCCAGACCACCAGCGGGGGATAGCCTTAATTGCCCAAAATGACATTGATCTGCTGGTTACCGGTGTGAACGTGGGAGCCAAAGCTTATAATAAAGGGATTGGTCTGAAGTTAGTCAACACAAATACCTGGGGAATCGACTATTTGCTAACAGGTTTCTCAATAGAGAGTTGGGCTGATTTGACAGGCAAAACCTTAAGTGTACCTCTATTGGGAGGGCCTTTAGACTTTTTAGCAAGGTACTTCCTGCTTGGCAACGGTGTCGATCCCGAAAGTGTAGAGTTTGTATATCTGCAGTCAAATCAAGGCGCCAGAGCGTTTCAGCTGGGACAGATCGATGCCATCATTTTGCCGGAGCCCATGGTTACCATTACCCTGAACAGTTATGAGCAGGCTGTGATCGCATTTGACTTACAGGCAGAGTGGGCTAAAATTCATGACGGGGAAAACCGGATTCCCTTCGTGGGCCTTTTTGCCAGTGTTGATTTTGCCAGCCGGAATCCAGAACTGATCAAAACCATCAATCAGCTTTATCAAGAAGGGATTGACTGGATTATAGCCAATCCAGGCGAAGCAGCCCTGCTGGCAGAAAAGTATTTTGGCCAGCCAGCTGCTGCAGTGGAACAGTCGTTAACCAGAGTTAACATCAATCTTTTTCCCGATGAGGCCAGGGATTTGATAGAGCAGTATTTCAACGAAATCCTGGGACTCTACCCGGAAATGATAGGTGGGAAGCTGCCTGATGAGGAATTTTATCTCCAGTAAAATCAATTCTGTTTATAAAGATACCCTAATCAGCGCTGCCGGCATTGTGGTGGTGCTGGTTTTTTGGCACGTTTTGGCCACAGAATACCCTCCTTTGATTTTACCCTCACCGGTGGAAACCCTAACAGCTCTGAAGAGTCTGTGGCAGTCGGGACAGGTGTGGCCAAACTGCCTGATTACGCTGCAGCGAGCCTTAACTGGATTCGGGCTCGCTTTTTTTGCCGGTTTTCTATTGGCCCTGCTTGGGCAGGCCAACCGGTTTTGCAGAACCCTACTGCGCCCCCTCGTTACAATAGTCCAGATTGTCCCGCCAGTCGTTTGGATTATCCTGGCTGTGATTTGGTTTGGTGTGGCCAAGGACCTCACTGTTGTTTTCTTGATTTTCATGGTCACATTTCCTGTGGTGTTTATCAATATCTATGCCGGTTTGGATAGTATCGATTTCCAACTGGTGGAGATGGCTCGAGTCTACCGCTGTTCTATGAGGCAGATCATCACCGATATCTACCTGCAGTCGTTAATGCCTCATTTGGTTTCTGCTGCCAGCATAGGTATTGCCTTTGCCTGGAAATCGACGGTTTTTGCCGAGTTTCTCGGCAGTTCCAGTGGTGTAGGGTTTGCTTTGAGCATGGCCAACAATAATTTGGAAACAGAAAAGGTGTTTGCCTGGACCTTGATCTTAATTGCTGTGATGCTGGCCTTTGAGTATGGCATTTTGCAGGCTGTCAAAAGAAAAGCTGCAAGGTGGATGCGCCATGAATAGGGAACGGCAGGTTATTGTGGAACTAAAGAACGTCTCAAAAAGCTTTGCCACTCAAAATGGCCGGCTTCAGGTATTGACCGATGTGTCGTTTCAGGTCTATGCCGGTGAAATTGTGGCGCTGGTGGGGCCTTCGGGCTGTGGCAAAACCACCATTTTGCAGATCATTACCGGGCTGCTGGATTCGGACAACGGTGGAGTGATCAAAGATCCTGATTTAAGATTGGGCTATGTGTTTCAGGAACCGCGGCTTTTGCCTTGGAAAACAGTAGATCAGAATATTAGTTCGATGCAGGCAAATCTGCTGTCACCTCCAGAAGCGGCCCCGGTGCGACAGAAACTGCTTGAAAGAACCGGCCTTCAAGCTTATAAAGATGCATATCCTCTGCAACTGAGCGGAGGCCTAAGGCAAAGGGTGGAGCTGGTGCGAGCACTTGCGGTCAAGCCTGAACTGATACTGATGGATGAACCGTTTCAGTCAGTGGATCTGGCTCTGAAACACCGCCTGCAGGAGCTTTTATTGGATGAATATAACCGGGAAGGCTTTGGCGTGCTGCTGGTGACCCATAGTCCAGAGGATGCGGTAATGCTCGCTGATCGGGTGATTGTTCTTTCCGAAAAACCCACTGTGATTTGCAGGGAAATCGAAATAGACATCCCCCGTAAAGAACGCAGCATCAAAAATGCCACTATTTTCTCCAGATTGGCGGAGATATTGCAGTATGTGCTTAAATGAGAATATGTGTTGAGTGGATATTTATGCGGTGGAAACATAGAAAGAATATTAACCAGAATGGCCTCGGGACAATGATTTAGATGTGAGTCAGGTCAAATCAGAAAGCTCCACTTCCGCAGGATGTTGCGGACAGTGGAGCTTTTGTTCTCGCGGTCCAGGTTAGCTATCCAGGCCAAACACTTTCAGGAGAAAGACTATGATGTCTGTTTGTTCGGCAATAATCTTGGTTGTTGGTTTACCATGGCCGTGTCCGGCCTTCGTCTCCGCTCTCAGCAGAATTGGAGCAGTACCGGTTTGGGCGTATTGTAAAGTGGCTGTAAGCTTGTAGGCATGAGCCGGGACTACCCGGTCATCGCTCTCAGCAGTAGTTATCAGGGTGGCAGGATAATCAGCCGGCTTGGCGTTATGAATTGGAGAGTACTGATAAAGATATTGAAAATCTTCGGGATTCTTTTCCGCATTGCCGTATTCCGGGACCCAATAGCGCCCTACTGTCCACTTATGATAGCGGAGCATGTCGGTTACAGGAACAGCGCAGACTACTGCGCCATACAGATCGGGGCGCTGGACCATACAGGCTGATACCAAGAGGCCACCATTACTGCCTCCAAAAATGGCTAAGCGTTGGTTAGAGGTGTACTTGTGTTCAATCAACCATTCACCGGCGGCGATAAAGTCGTCAAACACATTTTGTTTATTGCCAAGCATACCAGCTTGGTGCCACTCTTCGCCATATTCGCTGCCGCCGCGGATGTTGGCAACAGCAAAAACTCCTCCCAATTCCATCCACAAAATCCGGTATGGTGAGAAGGATGGGGTGACACTGATATTGAACCCTCCGTATCCATACAGCAGAGTTGGATTGCTGCCATCCAAGGCTAACCCTTGCTTATGCATGACAAACATAGGTACTTTAGTGCCGTCCTTTGAGGAGTAAAACACTTGCTTTACAACAAAATCGTTCGGATTAAACTGCCATTTAAACTCACCGAACGGTGTCAGTTCATGATTGGTGAAATCATAGCGGAACGGCTGGCTGGGATAAGTGAATGAAGTAAAGCCAAAGAAGAACTCTTGATGGCTGGCTCTGCCTGAGATACCGGAAACGGATCCTAATCCGGGAAGGGCAATCTCTTTCACATGCTCCCCCGCTTTGGTGTAAAGCAGGATTTTGGAGCAGGCATGGTGCATCAAGGATACCACAAAGTGGCCCCCTGCCAGACAAGCGTCGGCAATAACATCAGACTGCTGCGGGATCAGTTCCTGCCAATGGGACCGGTCGGGCTGGTTCAGGTTTACTGCAATAATCCGGCGGCGTGGTGCGTCTAAGTCGGTGAGAAAATAAAATGTGGGGCCGTTGTTGCCGAGAAATGTGTACATTGCCTCGCCTTCATCGAAGAGATGGATGAAATCTCCGGTGCTGTTCAATTCCCGATAGTAGGTCCCGTTGCGCGAGTCTGTACCACGGTAGACAGTTAGTACGAGATATGCTTTATCTTCCGTTACATATGGGGAGAACCCCAGTTCTTTGTCTTCCGGCTGCTCATATATAAGCTGATCGTCTGCTTGATCAGTTCCCAGCTGATGCCAGTAGACCTGGTTGTAGTTGTTCTCATCTTCCGGAGGGACGGTGCCCGGTTCTGGAAAACGGCTGTAAAAGAAACCCCGGTTTTCAACCCAGGCAATACTGGTAAACCTGCACCATTTGATTAGTTCTGGCAAGTCTTGATTGGCGTTAAGGTCCCGGATCCGGATTACCTGGCGATCGCTGCCGCTTTCCGATACAGTGTAAGCAACCAATGAGCCATCTTCATTGGGAACATAGCGTTCCAGGGCTACTGTTCCATCAGTGCTCCATGTGTTCGGATCAAGCACAACACAAGGTTGGCCGGAGAGGCCGTGTTGGCGGTAGAGCACAGGTTGGTTCTGCAGGCCGTCATTTTTACGGAAGAAGTACCATTGGCCTACCTTGGCCGGCAGATAAAACCTGGGATAGTCCCACAGCTCAGCCAGCCGGTCCTGAACTTCCCTGATTGTTTTTTTCGTCACTTGGCCCAAAAAAGCTTGTGTGAGGGCATTTTGCTGTTCCACCCATTGCTGCACTTCAGAGTCTTGATACTGCTCCAGCCAGCGATATGGGTCAACAACCTTGAATCCATGGTAATCATCTACGATTTGCGCACGGTGAGTTATCATCAGTGTCTGCCTCCAATTTTCGATTTCTCAAAATCTGTAAACGTGTTTGATCCATTTGTTTCAGGGTCTGAACAAGAAATTCCTGCTGCCCGCTCAAATCAGTGAAGAACACAGCCCCAGGGCTAGATTTGTTATGACACATGTATAGAACAGTTGTTTAAAGATCTGGTATAAAGAGCGGGTGGATGTTCACATTGCCAAGAATCGCTGCAAGATTCTGTCGGCATCGGGTTTGGCGTATCAGCCTCTACTTTAATGCGGGAACAGTTCAAGATTCTGGAAAAAGACGCCTTCCCAAAGGAGATTCGGTTATGATCTAAAGCTGGTTCCACATAACTGCATACCTGAAATTTTCTCAAGATCTGAGCGGGTCCACGTGCAACTCCGAGAATATTTTTAGTTTTTTTTGAGCCTATAGTGGTATTCTGAATTGCACAAGATAAAGCTTTCTACTTTATCAACTAGAGTGGAGGATGCACACTTATGAAAAGGCAATTTCAGGTAATAATTTCAGTTGTAATATTCCTGATTTTAACTGGAATTCTTGAGGCCAGTGATGAACAGCCGCTGGTTAATCTTCTACTGTTTGAAACAGACATTCGCGAAGCCTTGAGCGAAATAACCATGCAGACTGGCGTCAATATCATTGCTGATGGCACAGTAGGTGGCCCAATCACTGCCGATTTGCAGGATGTGCCTTTGGAAAAGGCTCTGCGGATGATTTTGATCAGTGGCGGATATACCTACCGCAAGATCGATGACTTTTATTTTGTTGGACTGCCTGATCCCAGAAGTACAACGTTTGGCGAGTTGGTGGTCAGTGAAGTTGTTCATTTGACTCATGTTACCGCTAACAAAGTGCTTAATGCCTTGCCTTCGTTCTTGTCAGCATATGTCAAAGGAGAATATGATAGTAAGTTCTTGATCATCACCGCACCTGAGCCAGAGATTGGCAGAATTCGAGAATTGATTGAGCAGATCGATCAACCGGCAAAGCAAGTAGAAGTACAGGTCATAGTTACCGAAGTCTCTACGAGCTTTCTCAAAGACATGGGGGCCAACCTGTTTTCATATGCCTTTGGAGCCGGGCAAACCTTGAATGAAAACTGGCAATCAGATCTTGAATACAAGAATTCCAGCCTGCTTTTTGGCATAGATCTCTACGGTCAACTGCTGAGTCAGCTGAAACTGGCGGAACAAGAGGGAAATGCGAAGATCCATGCAAATCCAAAGGTGGTCGTCGCCGATGGCAAGACTGCGGAGCTGTTTATCGGGGATCGGCAGATCCTGCTGCTGCCTGGCTCTACTGAGACTTCTACGCGCACTGAACGGATTGATGTTGGTGTCCGTCTGAAGGTGGTCCCTCAAACTTATGGCGACAAGATCATGCTTACAATCTCGCCGGAGATCAGTCACTTTATGAACGAAGCGAAACCAGATCTAATCATCAAGAATTCAACCGTATCAACCACGGTGCTGTTGGAAAATGGCCAAACCGCCATGCTGGCCGGGATGACTTTGCAGACGAGTGCAGATTACAGCGACAAAGTGCCTGTTTTGGGAGACATACCCATCATTCGCTGGTTCTTTAGAAACGATGTGACGCGTGAGGCCGAGAGTGAGCTTTTGGTCTTTGTCACTCCGGCGATCAGGTAAGTTGAGGAGGAAAGAGATGAGAATTTTGGTTATCTGCCTCAGCTGCCTGCTGTTGGTGCTTTCTGGAGCTGCCCTGGCCTATGAGTCCCCGGAGCAATGGACTCCAGAAATTGCGCAAATGCTGGCTCAGGAGGGTTGGGAACGCTACACCCCAAAGCCGTTGGAGCCGGTGGTGGGCTATGAAGTCCACTTTGTTGAATTGAGTACAGACACGGTTGAGAGCCTGTCGCCCCAGTTTAGTGTCCACCCCCGCCAGTCAGCCGAGGCTGGCTGGGAAGTAAGCTGGGATGCAGCTTTATTGGACACCCTTACATTTAGTGGTCCGAATTATGAATTAAAACTTGAGGGAACCAGTGATCAGAGCCATGCTCATACGCAGTATTCGTCCTGGATGGTAACGGTAGGTAATCAACCGCTGTATGTAAGCCTTAGTGAAGCCAATTTAACACGACAAGCTGAGGATAATCTGTTCCAGATTCGGCTGACACCCGTGCAGATTGACCCCGAAAATCAGCGGATCCAAACCCAGATTGCCTTGAAATTCAGCAGCGATTTGGGTGCTGTAAGCCAAGTGGAACTCACCAACTGGGTAAGCAGTGAATCGAAGGTGCCTATGGCCGTGGTAGCCAAGACGGAGCACAATTCCAGCAAAATGCAAAAACGATATTTTGCACTCTGTGTTTCTGGATTTGTTGTCGCCCCGGATCAGATTCCCGGGTATGCATCGATTGTGTCCATTGGTAATCTGGTAGGCCTGCAAAGAGTTTTTACCAAGGAAGAGGCTGAGCCCCGTGTGCTTACATCCCAGTGGGGAGCCGGCCTGGTTTACGATAGCGGTGGGTTGGGTGGCTACCTGTCCGGAAGGTATGCCTCTGAAAGCAGTGTGCTTACAGGGCAATTGCGATACGGGCCAAGCCTGGATTATAATCTTACTGCCCGATGGCGAGTACATGAGCACTTGTCACTGCTGGTTGCATTGGAAAACCATATGGATCAGCTGCTGCCAGTGTTCCGCCTGGGGATTGGTGATGAGGTTTGGTTGACGCCAAGCTTTAGAATCAGTGCCGATCTTTATCCGGTGGAAATTGCTGCCAATGAGGCGAATGAACCGCCAGTCACCAGAGAGATCAAGTTTGAGTTTGGCTTTGCCTATCGTGGAGAAGCATTGTCCGTCTCCTATCAGGGGACGATTTATCAAGAAGAGCTGTCACATTGCATTAAGGGTACAATCAGCCTTAACGATGAATGCGGTCTGGAACTGGCATACACCTTTTCGGAAAAAGAGCAGCACCGGATCGCTTTCGGACTGACATTTTCCATATTCTGAAACGAACTATACGGGAAAAGAGCTTATCAACTTGGATAAGCTCTTTTAATATCAAGTTGTTTAGGTAAGTGTGGGAAAACTTCGTAAAGTTGGAATTGTGCCAGAAGGTAAATTGGTGCATACAATTTAATATAGATCAGTGACTGTCACGTCAGTGTGGGGGAGGGTAGGTGACAGTGATCAAAGTATGGTTTCTCGGTTCGTTCCAGGTCGAAGTTGATGGAAACTGTATACCCGTCGTGGATTGGCGATCCAAGAAGGCTCTTACCTTGTTTAAATATTTAAGTTCACGTCCTGGGAAAAAGATACCGAGGGATAGCCTGATCGAACTGCTGTGGTCCGATAGTGATCCAGAGAGTTCAATCCACAATCTCCATACCACTGTCTACAACCTACG
>DUVS01000042.1 GCA_012840925.1 Bacillota bacterium | reverse complement strand
TCACAAGTCAAATTAGCCATGGAAGAACCTGAACACGCCACAATTTTTGTCAATGGTGAGCAGGTGGAGCCCATTGTAGATGGGTATTTTGTCGATAAAGCAATCAAGACACTCCCGATTCCCGATCTGATTGCCGGGAAAAATGAACTGCTGATCGAGATACCCTTTGGCCGCCGCACCAATATTGAATGGTTCTATCTTCTGGGGAATTTTGGCGTGCGGGTAAGGGGAGCCCACGCCATGCTTGAGAGCCCTCCCAAGGTGCTGGCCTTTGGAGACTGGGTACCGCAAGGGTTGGCATTCTATGCAGGCAACGTGATCTATCGCTGCCAGTTTGAACTCGCTGAGCAGATTGAAGATGCTGTTCTGGAGATTCCTCATTTTTCAGCGCCGGTGATTGCTGTGACTGTGAACGGCGAGCGCAAAGGGGTAATTGCTTATGCCCCCCACAGGCTTGCATTGGGCACTTTGGACAAGGGAACCCATCAACTGGAGCTGATCGTCTACGGAAACCGTTACAATGCCTTTGGCACTCTGCATAATGCTAATGATCAGTATCAATGGTATGGCCCCGATTCCTACCGCACAACAGGAAGCCAGTGGACTGATGCCTATCTGCTCAAAGAAATGGGGGTGCTGAGCGCTCCCATTATAGGCCGTTACCCTCAACCGTAGTTCGGTGATGGAAAGGAAGTATTGCTGAAGATGACATACTTTGATTTGTTAGCCCGGGATCACGCGGCAGGCAGTATTCCCGAGGAGGTCTTTACCGATATCAGTTTCGGGGAGTTGCTCACCAAGTACCTGGGAGAAAAGGCAGCAAGTAACATCATTGCTGTGATCAGGCGGCCGCTCTCAGCAGCCGGAATTAAACTGCGCCAGGAACTATTATTGGAACTGGAAAAAGCTGCAATCGTGGATTACATGTCTGGATTGAAGCTGATGGTGCAGGATTTGGAGATCAAATACAATGCCTATCATTACCAGGAAAACCCGTTTTATAAAGCCACAGCTTTTCTCGCACTTGCCGAGCAATATGCTGCTTTTGTTGAAGCAATCTGTAACAGGGATTTACAGGAAACTATCAGCTCAACTTTGCTCCAAGACTTCATTGCCAGCTTTGCTGCCATCATGGAGTCAGCAGCATTTGTCCAGTTTAAGGCTGAGGCTGAAAAGCTCAAAGAAGACCTGCAGTCGATCGGATCAGTGCAAGTGGATATTCATACGCCTGAGGGTATCCCTGGTGCCGTTTCCTTGTCTTTAAAAAAGCAGCCCCATCTGGCCGAACAGCTGCTGGCGATCGCTGATCAGTACAGTTCTGATCGCCGGCTCCGGCGCGCTTCGGGGCATAAAGAGTTAAGCCCCAATTTCGTCACCGGTTTGTCCCGCCTCTATCCGCAGATATTTACCGATCTGGAACGGTTTCATATGCGATATCAAAATTTGATTAGCAGCAGCCTGTTTGCCTACCGTAACCAGTTTGCCTTTTATCTTGATCTGAAATCCTTCTTTACCGCACTTGGCAAAGACGGGATTCCTTTGTGTTTGCCCAGGATTTCGGCTGCAAAAAGAACCGTAATCCGGGATGCTTACGACATCACCCTGCTGTTGAAGGTAAGTTCCGGCATCGTCCCCAACGATATTGAGTTTAATACTGAAAGCGGGTTTTATCTGCTTACTGGCGCCAACAGCGGTGGCAAGACGGCTTATCTGCGGGCAGTTGCCATTTGCCATATCCTCTTTAGTGCCGGGGGGTACATTCCCGCTGTGGATGCACAGATCTATCCATTCAGACAACTCTTTACCCAGTTTCCCGCTGACGAGCGTATGATCAAAGTGGGCAGGCTTGAGGATGAACAGCGGAAAGTCGAGGAGATCATGGCTGGTGTTGATGACAGCACATTGGTATTGCTTAACGAAACCTTTTCCAGCACCAATGAAGAATTGTCTTTGGAATTAAGCTGCAATTTGATCGCCAAGCTCTGTCAGGCCGGTGCCTACGGGCTTTTTGTCACACATCATCACCAGCTAGCCGACCGGGTGGCAGAGGTCTCCGGCGAGACAAAGATTGGTTTTCTAACAGCAGTAGTCTTAGATGATGCGGCTCATACCCGTACCTATAAAATCAGGCCGCAAAGAGTGGCGGCTCAATCTTATGCCCAAACTATTTTGGAGAAATATGGATTGACCCGCTCTCAACTGGCAAAGCGATTATTGGAGGTAAAGTGATGCTCAGCCTTTTGCAGCAGGTTCCCGATTCAGGCCCTCAGGTGGAATGCATCAAGGATCTGGCGATTGATCAGATTGTTACCATTACATGCCTTACTGGGGATATATGCGAATATGTGCTTTCGGTTTTGCAGCAGCCTCTTCAGAATCGGGACAATGTGATTTTCCGGCAAGAAATCTGCCGGGACTTATATAACTACCCGGGTCTATTGCGGGAGCTAACCCAAATTTGCAGGGATTACGTACTTTTGAAAAAAGAATGGGATGAAGCCAGTGCCCGGCAGCGGCCGAAAACCAGTGCGATGCAGGCTATTGCCAACAGCCTGGACCTGGTGCGGGACACTATATCTGCTTTGGAAGTCAACGCTTTGTACTGCGGCAAAATCGTAGCGTTCCCTGAAATTTTGCTAGCAGTTTTGAGCAAATACCAGCTTCAGTCCCAAGGGCTGCTCCAGATCCAAACAGTATGTCAGGAAAGACTGGCGGATCCTGATTATATCCGGCTGCGGGAGATTGCTGCCGAGCTGTCTGAAGTGGCTCCCATGATCGGCAAAGGCTGTGAGATCTGTGTTGACATTCAAGCTTCACTGCATGCGGCACAAGCCCATCTGGTCAGGCTCAAAACTGGGGATGACGACCAAACAGAAAGAACCCAGTCTTTGCTCGGGGCTTTGTTTGGACGCACTGCCAAGCCGGTTGAGGAACAAGTGGTGAATTTGGTACTGGACGGCGTTACTCAACGGGAACTCGTGTCACTGATCAATGAAGCACTAAAAGAAGTTAACGCACTTCTGGTGTATCTAACCCAGAGTATTTATGCAACTTTTGCCAATCTCGCTGATGAACTGTGGTTTTACCGGTTTGCTTTGAAGTTAAAACAGGTATTTGAGAAGGAGAAAGTGCCGTTTTGTTTTCCCGTTATCAAGCTGGCAGCGGATGACATTTTTGACTGTGCGGAACTCTATGATCTGTTCTTGCTGGCCCAGGATTCAGACCGGAGGTATCCAGCTCGCAATATCGTACCCAATGACGCCCGACTAGATGTCTCAACCAAAGGGATGCTTATCCAGGGAGCGAACGGCAGCGGCAAGACGACATTTCTCCGGGCTGTGGGGATTGCCCAAATCCTGGCGCAGGCGGGGCTGCCTATCCCGAGTCGTTCAGCGGTTATCAGTATGCGCCGCCGTATTTTGGCCCAGTTCTCCGGAGAAGACACGATCAATGCTGCTGATACTGCTGGAAGATTTGAAGGGGAAGTCAAAGAAGTCTCCGATATCATCGCCAAACTGGAGCCCTATTCATTGGTATTGTTTAATGAAACGTTTCAGACAACAGCCTTTGATGAAGCGGCTGCAGCCATTTATGATATCCTTGACATCATCTCAGAAGTGAACATCAAGTGGGTGTTTGTGACACACCTGATCCAGCTTTGGGAACTGTTTTCGTCCGCTCACAGCAATGTTTTGTTTATGCAGACGAGTTCCAATGACAGTCGGCGCTATAAGCTCGAGTTGATGAACGGGGCAGGAGATGCCTGATCCTTTTTAAGATGCCTTGGGGTAACAGCGAGAACAGGGCAAGCAGTCGTTACACGGGCGGCCGTCGGGGGCTTTACGTTTAGGGGCAATCTAATCCTGTAAGTCTTGGGAATATGGTAAATAGAGGAGGGTTTGCGTGAGTAGTAGAAGTTATTCGGCCAACAGAAGTCTGTTCCAAGATCGTGCCCGCGGAATTAGGCTCGTTCTATTGATTCTAGGTATGCTGGCACTGGTAGGGTGCAAGGGACCTTATTATGTTGAAGAACTTGACCTCTGGCTGAAGAGGCACGGCTCGGAAGTGGAAGTGGCAACACATCAAATCGACTATCAAATAACTAGGGAAGCTGCAGTAAGACGAAGTGAGCTCTCTAGGAAGATCGAGGCAGCAGTTGCCCGGACGTGGGAAGAACTTGGTGAAGAAGGATATCAAAGCCTTCTGAGTGCTTTCGATGCAGAAATGGAACGATACGCCATTGATTCCCCAGCTAGAGATGGGCTCCGGTTAAAAAGAGATCGTTTCTCCAGAATAAGGCATGTGCATCGGGTAATCAGTTTTACCGACCCGGAAAACCTGTTTCTAAAAGCGCGCGGACAGGTCTGGGCTGAAGTAGAACCGGATATCAAATTTATCGTGGTTAAGCCAAATGCCCCTGTCACATATCCTCAAGTGTACTCGGTCGACATACCGCCAATTGAGGATAATATTCTGCTTATCACCATTCCTGTAAAATTCGCATGGCCGGGCATAGGTGATGAAGATGCGCCATTGAATCAGAGTGTCTTCAAATACTGCATGGAAATTATCTACCAATTCATGGAAGAAGAGTTAACAAGAGAGCAGATTGATCAAGCCGTGCAGGAAGTCCTCAGGTTAGGGCGCCATGAGCATACGTGGCTGGATGTTTTAAAACAGCAAAACAATCCCGACGTTTCTCCATACCAAGCTCAGGGTCTGAAAATGCTGGCATACGTGTTGGAGTTAGATCCCAGGACTAAGGTTACAGTGACGGAAAACGGGAAGGAATACATATTCAAGTACAGCAGCAAAGGGACACTTGTAATTGAGTATAGATGGTATTAAACAATAACACAGCGCCCAACTGTATTCGTAAGGGCGCTGTGCGGCAGTATGGCTGTTGTCAGGCAACCAATTTGATTATGGCAAGAAGAAACAGATATAGCATTAATGCAAGTGCTAATCTAACAGTGTTAGATAACTTAACAGGATACAACATCAATATCAGCCTCCTAACTACTTGATCCTCGTTCCGGTTAGTATAACCGGAACGCCGAAAGTTTTGCATTGACTGGCAGCCAAAGCATGGGAACAAAAAAACGTATGTCCGACCAATCACTGGTCAGCATACGCTTGGTGCACTCCTGCGAGGTTAGCTGTCGGGTTAGGACACCCAAGTTGCCCTTCTTGTTTTCACAAGATTCACCCCAAAAAATGGGTCCCCCGCTAGACATAAAGCAATTAGGAGTTCTCGTATCTTGATTATGCCACACTTGGTGCCCGCTGTCAAGCTGCTGGGCTGCAGCACGTCTGACTAGTTTTGGAATTGCAGTAAAGCTGCTTGCCTTGATAATGGCCAGGGCTACCTTCATTCGGACAGGATCTGGCTAGGTGGTGTAGTCCACCTAGCGCCTCCCTGTTCCTGGCCAGATTCTGAAGCTCATATGAGGCATGCCGCCCATGTCCGGATAGAGCCGCCATTGTGTTCCAGGCCTCAAGCGCTGTGTGCCTCCCCGTGGGAAGTAGGGTTGCGGGAAATAGTATTGTCCACGATTGGGGATCTGAGGCCGAATAATGATTGTATGCCGATCGGGGTTGCGTTCCGGAATGCTCTCGCGACGGCGATCAGGCAATTGTTCCCGAGTCCCTTCCCGCTCTTGCCGGCGTTCACGGACGAGCCCTTCAATTCGTTTCTTCATCGCATTCTGAACTGCAGTCTTTAATTCCTCAACATCAATTCCCAGTTCCTCCGCCAAATCGTGGAAAAATGAGCCGGCTGCTGATGGTAGTTCTTCTGGGCTAATCACAGCCCAGCGTCTGTTGGTTGTTTGTGCGCTGCTGGCCGCTGTCCCCATCACCAGGCTGAGTAATAGAGTTAACACACAGACTTTAGATGCCAGTTTCATCTTTACTTCCCCCCCTTTTATAGAATTATTATTCTGTTGCTGGAATAGAGTTTCGCAGTACTGCCTGACAAAATGGCGGTAACTTTAAAAACTGGATGCCAAAGCTGAAATATATGTATCCAATGGGGCGTTTTAGCGAGGAAGGAAGAAAGCTGACGAGTCTTGAATAACAAGGATAACCATGGAGTCTCTTTGATTGAGTCCTGGTTGACAAAACCAGTACAAGGTCGGTGAGGGCATGCAAGATTCGTTTATTAATCCCTTCGACGCAGTTGTGAATCAGCCACTGTTGATTCTAACACCCCGGCGGTGGATTTTCAGACGCCTGGGCAGGATTCTTGTATTGCTGTTTATGGCAGCTTTCTTTTCCTATAACGTCTTTTTTTACATCAGCATTCCCATATATATGATGTCTTTCTACTTCGTATATGAGCTGTCTGCTCCATGGCGCGCTCATCGATATTCTACAGCTGTCCTTTATACCTTGGTGATGTTGAATCTGTTGATCTTTCTTATGGCAGGAAACTTTTTGAGAAAGGGATTCTACGCTTTATTCACATTGATTTTCTAATCTGCAAAGGAGGTGGGTGTTGGTGAGCATCTTTAGCTTGCTTTACCCGGCGGGGTACACCAAGATCCAAGAGCATTCTCTGTCTGACCGAACGTTTTATGCGAAGTTGGGGTTGGATCGGTTAATCAGGATCCCGGTCAAAGGTACCATGCCGTGGATCGACCAGCAAGAGCAGTTTGCCAAGCTTTTAACTTCAGATGCTGATGTGATTCAATATAGGTTGGACGTAGTCGAAGATTTGATCAACAACTCCCAGCTGTGTGCGGTTTTTACGGAGATTCTGCCGCAGATTGAAACCATTGTTCAGCTGCGGGCTGACAAAACCAGGGCTTCGGATGTAACCTCATGCTTGTACAGTATATCCGAGATTGAGCTGTATACCAATTGTGTTGATTTACTTTATCAAGCGATTAGCGATGCAGCGGTCACTTCCAGCGGGTTGAAAGCATTATTCCAGATTATCAGGGATGTACACACGAGCAGTGAATACCAAAGCCTGAAAGAGAACTCTCTCCAGCTGATGGAGCAAACCAGGAGTATCAGAAGTGTGACTATCGGTGTGAATCTCAATGCGCAGCTGCACGTTGTTGAGGCAGGTGTGGTGGCGGTCAACTCAGAGTATTTTCGTTCCGGAGACATTATTGACCGGATTCTAAGGCTTGACCGCACTGATGACGGATTCAGGTGTCTCACACCTCTCGTGCCATACGGCAGGAATCGTGCTGACCAGAGAGATACGGCTTTTAATTCGGCGATCAACAACGCCTTGGATATCATTTTCAGCTCAGCTGTGAGAAGTTGGCGACCGGTGATCCGACGCTACCTAGCTCAAAACACGGATTATTTGGTGAAATTAGCTGGAGAATTGAGGCTGCTTCTGGGGGCCGTTGAGCTGACCAAGCGGATGCGGGCTTTGGGGATGCCCATGTGTAAGCCCCAGGTTTGCCCCAGCCAGGATAAGGCCTTGAAAATAAGAAGCTTTTACAATCCTCATATCGCGGTGAGCCTTGGAACGGATAGGGCTGTTGAGATGGTCTTTAACGATCTGGAGTTCGACAGTGAGGGCATGATTTATGTTTTAACCGGAGCCAACCAGGGAGGAAAAACCGCTGTCACTTATGCTGTGGGTATCATTCAAGCCCTCTTTCAGCTTGGGTTTTATGTTCCAGCCCGTTCTGCCAAATTGAGCCCCGTTGATAACATTTTCGTTCATTTCCCATCAACCGGTGATGCCATCGGTAAGGGGCGCCTTGGTGAGGAATGTGATCATCTGCGGCAAATTGTGGCCAGCGCATCCGAATTCAGTATGGTGCTCCTTGACGAGGCTTTGTCGAGTACAAGTGCTGTGGAGGCAGGATTCATTGCCGGTGAAGTGCTGCTTGGATTGAGTTCCATTGGCGTCCGGGGCATATTCTCCACTCATCTTCATGATTTGGCGCAGCGGGTGGATGAGTTGAATCAACATCAGGCAAATAAGGTTAAGATTGACAACCTGGTGGCTGAAGTTGAGTCAGAGTCTACTAAACGGACCTTCAAGATCAATAGGGTCAAACCGGATGGCCTCAGCTATGCCCGGAGTATCGCTCAGCAATATGGAATTACACTGGAGCAGATCCTGCAGACAAGGCGTCAGCAGAGATTCAGCCGAGACAGTGTTGGATAAGGTTGTTGGCAAAAAACCTCTCGTCACAGGCGAGAGGTTTTTTCTGAATATGCGAGCTATGGTTTTACTTTACATCCTCACTGGTGTTTTGCATAAACTCAAGCTCATCATAATATGGTACTCCGTCATGATAGAAATCCCATACCGCCCGATCTGTTAAGGGATGGTAAAGGAGGGATTCAAACAACTCCGGTGTAATGGTTACGGAATGAGCGCCAAGGAGACAAACTCTGTGCACCTGTTCAACGTTTTTGAAGCTGGCCGCTAACACCTTGGTGGCCATGCCATAGGCCTTGATGAATGTCATAATATCGGCAACCACACCGATTCCGTCGGATGAAATGTTGTCAAGGCGATTGACATAAGGAGCTACAAAGTCGGCGCCTGCTTTGGCGGCGATCAATGCTTGCTGTTGTGTAAAGATGGCAGTTGCCGTGACTTTTACACCTTGTTGTTTTAACAACCGGATCGCTTTGATGCCTTGGGGAGTGACAGGTATTTTCGCGTAATAATTCCCTTTACAGAGATCACGGTATTCCAACGCTTCGGCGACGATGGCTTCCGCCCTGTTGCTGATGGGCTGTACATGGAGGTGCGCATCTTCACCGATCACCGTGCGAATATCCAGCAATAACCGCCGCAGTGGTTTTTGTTCCTGGGCGATAATCGTAGGATTCGTAGTGACGCCGTCAATAGGATATAGATCGAATAACCTCTCGATTTCCGCGACATTTGCCGTATCCAGCATGTAAATCATGGCTCCAACCTCCCTTTAGCTGGTCGTGAACAGTATCACATATTTTCGCTGAAATGGCAACGCTATTAAGGTTACTTTTTAGTTAAATCTTGGGTACTAGGAAAATCAACTCTAATATTGTACAATGAATAGACCAGGGAGGTTGGCCAATGAAGACCCGGTACAAATTGGTGGCACTTGATCTTGATGGAACGCTATTATCAGCCCGAGGTGAATTGTCGACAGCGGTCAGACAAGCTATTGCGGCGGTGCAAAGCCAGGGAGTTCAGGTGACCTTGGCTACAGGAAGGCGAGCTTGCCGTACACTGCCATGGGCAAGAGCTTTACATATTGAGGTTCCGGTGGTTGCCCATAACGGGGCTGTGGTGGTTGATCCCCAATCCGGCAGGTTTTACTGTCAACAAGGAATATCTATCACCGTGGCTAATGAATTAATTGGTGAGCTGCATAGGCTCAATCTTCCTTATTTGGTTTACCGCGGGGAAGATCAAGGCGAAATGGGGATGCTTACAGCCCAGTTCGCTGAACATAAAACCGAATTCTTAACTTATATAGATGATCAGCTGGAGATCACTGAAAATCTCTTTTTAGAAGCAGCTCCCATCAAGATTGCCGTTCTGGCAAAAGCGGAGCAGATGAAAGAAGTGGTCGATGCCTGGCATCGCCGCTATGGCCATGCCGCCAATATGATCACATACAAATCTGATGGCTATATCGGCGTGGATTTTGTGCCCCCCAACTGCTCCAAAGCATCCGGCATTGGCTGCATCCTCAGCCTGCTCGAGCTTGATTTTAGTCATGTACTGGCCATTGGGGACGATTATAATGATTTGGCCTTGATTCAGGCGGCTGGCTTTGGGGTTGCCATGGGCCATGCTCCAGTGACAGTAAAACAGCATGCGGACTTCATCGCGCCATCCGGTGATCAGGATGGTGTTGCCTATGTTTTAAAGCGATTTTTGCTGCGGGAAACGGAGTGAAGCAGGTGTCAACTTTATGCCTCGTCCCACATCCACAACTGGCGCATAAGTGGCGACAGTCGGCTGTCTATGCTCACAGCGATTTGTTACCATTTGCGATCAAAGAACTCGTAGCCCAGCTCTTAAAAGAACAAGGATTGCCTTATCGAGACAGTGTGTTTTTAGAGAAAATTGCTCTTTGGGAGGCAGTGGGGGAAGCCAGAGATGGTCTGGTTTGCTACGGCCAGATGGCCGATTTCCCTGGATTTATCGAGGATCTCCATAATCTGTTCTTCCGGTTCGGATCGGGACAAGTCAGCTTTGAGCACCTTTCCGATCCAGAACAGGGGGATCTGCACCTCCTTTATGATCTGTACCTGCAGAAACTGTCCGCCTACCATGTGCTGAATCAGGCACAGCAGTTAGAACAGGCGATCGCCTTCTGGCCAAACTCTCAGCTAAAGCAAAAAGTCAATCGGGTCGAGCTCTACTACCTCGGTGAGTTGACGCGTCTGGAGCGGCGCTTGGTTAACCTGATCTGTGAAGGCAAGCAGGTTGAACACTGCACGTTTAGTCCCAATGATGCTGATGTTACAGCAGTAGTGGCGGCTTCGCCAAGGGAAGAGATAGTGCAAGTGATTAAGGCAATCATTGGTCTACTGAATCAGGGTGTTGAACCGCAGACAATTGCCGTTGTGTCTCCGGATCTTGACAGTTACTTACCTTTGATCATGCCGTTGTTTTCCCAATATCAGCTGCCATGGCAGCCGCCAATGCCCAAACTGGCAGATACTCCTGTGGGCAAAGCGATGGGAACTCTAGTGCGTTTGATGCAATCTGTCTGGACTAAACATGATCTAGAGCAGTTGGCGGCACCCGGTTGGGGCTTGCCATTTGGATTGTCCCAGGAAGAACATAGATTGCTCCGGATTGCACCGCCGACTCTGCGAAGTCGCGAGCAGTGGCATAACTATCTGGGTGAGTGTCCGGGATGGCAGCAGATCTTTGCTGTATTACAGACGCTTCATTTTAAGCCAGGGTTTTATCCGGTGCGTTTTTATACTGAACGGTTACAAAGGGTTCTGGCGGAGCTGCCTTTGATCAAATGGCCAGCTGTTGATCACGGTCAATGGGCTGTTTTAGCCAAGTCGTACGATGGCCTGCAGAAGCTCCTTGCCGATTTGGCGGTTAGCCAGCATCTGGTCAACGCAGCCCAATTTGAGCAGATCTTTAACACCGCCCTGGACAGCTATGTGCTGCCGCAACCTCGCAGTTTCCTGCAGAAGATCTATGTAGGCTCCTTGTCCCAGGTTGTAGGCATGGGTTATCATACTCTATACATGATTGGTGTAACGGAATCTAATTTCCCTAAACCGGCAAAAAGAGATTGGCTTAGCAAACAGATGCTTACCAGCAGCGACTATGATCTGTACCGCCTGTTGTTGCGGTCCACGTCTCATCTTCAGCTGTCCTATGCAGAACAGGACCAAGCCGATCGGATTAACATCGCCTCCCAGATCTTTCCTGCCGAGTTTACTCGCGTTGTGCCTTTCAACCGGGCTGGTGGGTACAGCAAGGCCATCACTATCGGCGATGGTGTTCTTGGCGACCCGGCTATTATCACAGATATCACAGCCAGGCTACAGGGCAAACAGTTGTCAGTGTCCAAGCTTAATCTTTATGCCAGCTGTCCGTTTCGATTCCTGTGCAGCGAAATATACAATCTTGAAGCTGAAGATGTTCTGGTTGATGACATTACACCACAGGCTGAAGGAGCATTGATTCACGAGGCTTTGCGGCTCTACTGGCAGCAGAAACAAGTGGTCCCTATCGAACAGATTCTGGTTGAGCTGTACGATGCAGCAGGGGAAAGACTGACCAGGCGTGTACTATCCATGGTTGTAAGCTTTATCAAAAAAGATCAGGCCTTGGTTGAGGCCAGCGGTTATTATCCGACTTATCTTGAACACTGGTTTGAGGGAGTCACCATAGCTTCTCAATCTGGGACAATCAGACTTAGGGGTATTATTGATCGCATTGATGTCGATCAGGATGGAAATTATGTGATTTATGACTATAAAACCGGTGCCAATCCTTCTGTCAGAGCCATTCAAAAAGCAGAGAATCTACAGCTGCAGGTCTATCTGCTGGCAGCAAGCCAGATTTTACCGGGAACGGTACATGGGATAGCTTTCTACAACATCAAAAACAGCCAACGCACCGGGTTGTGGATGGAAGCAGCCCACCAAAAGCTAGGGCTCACCAGGCGTAACGCCGGGATTATGCCCCAGGACGAGTGGGATCAATTGGCGGATAGTTTTTACCAGTCATTACAGTACTATTTGGAACAGATTTTGAACGGATACTTTCCGATTGCCCCGGTAGATGACATTGTTTGCAGTCACTGCCCTTACAGAGGAATCTGTAGAAAGGAGTAATTTGATTGGCATATACTCCGACTCCTGATCAGAAACAGGCAATTGAAACAGTTGACCGGAATGTGGTTGTTGTGGCAGGTGCTGGTTCGGGCAAAACCAGAGTGCTTGTGGATCGGTATTTGTACCTGCTCAGGCAAGGTGTGGGTATCAGCCAGATCTTAGCCATTACTTTTACCCGCAAGGCCGCCCTGGAGATGAAGGATCGGATCCGCAGTGGATTGGCTCAGATTCCCGGTTTACCTGCCGGGCTGGCTCAAGAATTTAATCAAGCCCAGATCTCCACAATTCACAGCTTCTGTCAGCACCTGGTTGCCGATCATCCCGATCGAGTCCATGTCGATCCCCGTTTTCGAACTGCAGAGGAGTGGGAAAGCCGCGGCCTCTTGTTTCAAGTCGTTCAGGAACAGGTGGATTGGGCCTTGGCCAGTAAAGAACCGGGGATTGCAGCCATTCGGGAAACATACCGACAAACCCAGATTTTGGTTAGAGATTTGGTTGACATCTACCAACGGATTGTTACCAAAGGAGTCCACAAGTTCACTATTCCCGATCGAGCCGGGGCGCTGCAGGCGGAGGTGACTTTGCTCCGGCAGGAACTGCGCAGCCGGCTTGTCAACTGGTTGAAATACGTCAGTCAAACCAAACTTTCAGACAGCAAGAAACTGGTTGTAGCTGATATTGGAAGCTTGTTCCGGGAATATGAAAGCGGATCGGGAGATCAGTCAGATGCCGAACAGGAGCTTCTGGCAGAATTGGCACGCCTTTTCGGAGGCAGCTGGGCGAAGGATTTAAAAGCTGAAGTCCAGGATCTGAGAGCTTTATGTAATGAACTGCGGCAGTGCCTGATTGATCTGGATGCGAATCAAATCCTGGTGGAGCTGGGAGAATTTTTAACCAGGGTTGATCAGGAATATCATAACCGGAAAAAGGCAGCCGGCATCCTTGACTTCAATGATTTGGAGCAGTTGGCAGTGGAGCTTTTGGCCAATACCCGTGTAGATCAGGCTTATCAGTTCCGGCACGTGATGGTGGATGAAACTCAGGATATCAACCCGGTGCAGAAACAGCTGATTTCTTTACTGACAAAAAACCCGGGAACGAAGCTGTTTGTTGTCGGCGACCCAAAGCAGTCCATTTACCGGTTCCGCGGTGCTCAAGTGGAGGTCTTTATTGATTTGCACGAAGAGATCCAGCAAAACGGCGGCCAACTGATCACTTTGAAGGACAATTTCCGTTCCAGGCCTCAATTGATCGCTTTCAACAACCAACTGTTCAGTCAGGTTTTTGCCAATGATCCAATCGGCTTTTCTGCAACCAATGCGAAAAGAGAGAGTACTGATACAACCGCGATTGACTTATTAATCGCAGAAAAGGGTGAGAATATCGAACTGGGGCGAGCGGCAGAAGCACGGCAGATAGCCGCCTACATCCAGCGCTTAGTCACGGTGGAAGGCTATGACTACAAAGATATTACCCTCCTGTTTCGCTCCATGAGCCCTGTTGGCATTTACGAACGGGAGCTGCACAATCATCAGATTCCTTTCGTCAACCTGTCAGGACGGGGATTTTATGAGAAACAGGAAATCCAGGATGTTCTCGGTTTCATCCAGTGGCTGCAGGATTCAGCAAACGGGATTGCCGAGGCCACTGTTTTACGATCCCCATTCTTTGGAGTTTCTGATGAGGGGCTTTACTGGTACCGCACCGGAAAATTCGACCAAATTTGTGCGGAAGATAGGGACAAGCTCGAACGGGCTTACCAGCTCTATCCCCAGCTGCAGCAGGAGTTAGTACTGCTGCCGGCGCCGCAGTTTCTGGACAAACTGCTGGAAACCACAAATTTCCGTGAGCACACACGTGCTCTGCCCCTGGGTGAGCAGCGGTTGGCCAATATCAATAAACTAAAAGAAACCAGCTGGCAGCTCTGGGCCAAAGGTTATGTTTCTTTTACAGAGCAGCTGGCGTATATTGATCAATTTATAGAACTGCAAGGGCGCGAAAGCGAAGCCGCCCTCGATCATGAACACACTAACGTGGTGACCCTGATGACCATTCATGGGGCCAAGGGGTTGGAGTTTCCAGTGGTGATTCTCCCCGACTTGTGCGGATCCATCATAAGATCTGAGCAGGGGAGCCTGCATTTTCATCCTGACTGGGGTCTCACATTGCGGGATACCACACAGCATCAACAGATCAAGGCAGCCCTGAGAGAAGAGGCGGTTGCGGAAGCGAAACGCTTGCTGTATGTGGCGATGACCAGGGCTAAGGAAAAACTAGCCCTTTCGGGAATCGGGGAGGCAGGAGACTACCAGCTGGAGCCACCCTTGGAGAACTTGCGCTCATGGTGGGAATGGATCCTGTTCGGGCTTCCGCAGGTTGATCCAGATCTGGTCCAAATTATCACTGGCCTTGAACTGCCTGAGCCGATCCAGGTGGAAATTGCCGCCACTGCTGAGCTTGAACCAAAGGACAAGCCTAGGCTTATGACTTCAGAACAATATGCTCAGGCGAGTTTTTCAGCCACATCTCTGATGATCTACAGCCTGTGCCCACGGCGCTATTACTATCGCTATATTTTGCGGGTACCAGAGCTTGTTTTCAAACCGGGAAAAGTTCATACAGCCGGTTTGGATCCGCTTCAGCGGGGTAATATCGTGCATCGGGTATGTGAGCATCTAGCCAAAGGGACCGATCTGGAGAAGCTTTTGGATTGGGCTATCGCTATGGAGGGCATAAGCATCAAAAACAGTGAAAGACAGGAATTACATCAAATCATCACCCGGTATCTTGCCAGTGATTATTACGTTCAAAGCCGTGGACATCAGGTTGACCGCGAGGTAGAATTCGCAGTACCTTTGGATCGGTTTGTCATTACCGGTACTGTTGACCAAGCAATCCATACCGACCAAGGATTGGTGATCGTTGATTTGAAGACCAATCAGATTGGTGCTGATCAGATTGAGGATACCGCTGCCACCTATGGATGGCAGTTACGGATTTATGCCTGGGCTTTGCAGGTGATGACCGGGCAGCCGGTGGTCAAAACCGGATTATACTTTCTATTTCCTGATCTGGTGTATTTTGCCCCCGACAGTTATCTGGACACTAAGGCCACAGAGCAATGGCTTACTCAGGTTTGCAGGCAAATTCAAGCTGGAGAGAAAGTGGGTGTCGAAGCATTCCCTATGAGTGCCGACTGTCAGTACTGTCCCTATGACTGCCAACAGGTTGAGCATACCCGGGCTAGTTTTGCAGAAATAGTTTCCGGATTGGGCAAACTAGAATTCAAGTAGCAGCAGAGAACATGGAGGGATGGATGTGGATTTTGTCCACCACAAGATAGCTGAAGGAGTCAATCTCTATTTGTACGAAACAAACAAGTTTGCCACAGTGACCGTCAAAGTGTTTGTTCAAGACAGCCTGGCGCCAGAAACAGTTGCAGCCAACGCCCTGATCCCCACTGTGTTGATTCAGGGAACCAAGTCCTATCCGACAAGAATGTCTTTGGTCCAGAAGATGGAGAGTCTGTACGGCTGCGTTTTAGGGGCCGATATCGACAAAATCGGCGAGCGGCAGATCATGGAGTTTTATTTTGATGTGGTAACGCCCGACCTAATTCCCAATGGCAAGCAGGTGTTCAGGGAGGGGTTGGCGGCTTTTGGCGAGCTGATTACTGATCCGCTGGTGGAGGACGGAGCTTTTCGCAAAGACTATTTTCAAAAGGAAAAGATCAATCTGGCCAAAATGGTTGACGGTTTGATTAATGACAAACAGGCCTATGCCGTTTGGCAGGCAGTTAAAGCCATGTGCAAAGATGAACCGTTCGGCCTGTATAAATACGGTGAGCGGAATCAAATCGAACAGTTGGAACCACAGGCGGTCTATGATCACTACCGGAGGTTATTACAGTCAAACCCCATTGATATTTTTGCGGTTGGGCCAAGCTTGGAAAATCTGCCGGAATTGATCAGTTTATGGCCGTGGCAGCGAACAGCCTTAAATGAGCTGTCGCAGGTGTCAGTCAGGGAAGATATTAGAGAACAGGAGCTCCATGAAAAACAGGATATGCAGCAGGCGATTCTAGTGATGGGTTATCGTACGGCTCAGCGGTATCTGTCACCAGATTACTACGGATTGCTGGTGGCCAACGGGATTTTGGGTGCGTTTCCCCATTCGAAACTGTTTATCAATGTCAGGGAGAGGGCAAGTCTGGCCTATTACGTTAATTCGAGCCTGGAGGGCAGCAAAGGTTTGCTGACGGTTAATGCCGGCATCGCGCCCCAGACTTACGGACAGGCGGTGGATATTATTCGCCGGCAAGTTGCGGAGCTTCAAAACGGCAGCATTACTGATGATGAGTTGTTGCGCACCAAGATGGGATTAATCAGCGGTATTAGAAAAATGCTTGATGATCCGGGATCAATCATTGATCGCAATTTGATCGGGATTGTCCACGAAGAGCTGCGGTCACCGCAAACAGTAATGGATCGAATTGCTTCTGTTACCAAAGAGCAAGTTCAAGAAGCTGCCCAGGGGCTGAAACTTGACACTATCTACTGCCTTTCAGGGCAAAAGGGGGAAGCCTGATGCAACTAGTCAAAACAATCACCAATGAATGTCTGCACTATGAGAAGCTGGCCAACGGTTTGCCCGTAATGATCCTGCCCAAGAAGGGATACCAGAAAAAATACGCTGTGTTTGCTGTCCGTTACGGTTCTCTGGACTCACAGTTTGAAGTGGCCGGGAAGGGAGTAGTCAAGGTCCCCGATGGTATTGCCCACTTCTTGGAACACAAGCTGTTTGAGGACGAGGCCGTTCCTGTCTTTGAACGGTTCGCCAAGTTCGGAGCCAGTGTTAATGCTTATACCAGTTACAGTATGACGGCCTATCTGTTTTCCACAATCGACTATTTCCCTGAAGCCTTGCGCGAGCTTCTGCATTTTGTCCAAAATCCCTATTTAACTGAAGAAAATGTGGCCAAAGAACGGGGGATTATTGAGCAGGAATTGAACATGTATGATGATCATCCCGATCGCCGCATCTATCGTAATCTGCTCAACGCTCTCTATCACCGCCACCCGATTCGGTTGGACGTGGGAGGGACGATTGCGTCAATTCGAGAAATCACCGTGGAGCTTCTATGGGAGTGCTATCGACTGTTCTATCAGCCGGCAAACATGGCCTTAGCGGTAGTCGGCGATGTTGAACCCGGTGAGGTGTTGGATATTGTCGGGCTGCAGATGGAAGGATGGCATGATCAAGGGCAGGAGGTAAAACGGCTGCTCCCCGATGAACCGGAGACAGTCAACCAACCTATGATCGAGCAAAGAATGAGTATCTCTCAACCCCGCTGCTATCTTGGTTTCAAACACAGCAAGAATCTCACTGGCCAGGCCCTGCTAATACAGCAGCTCGCCATGAACATGATCTGGCACAGCCTGGCGGCGAGAAGTTCGCCGGTGTTTGCCAGTCTGTATGATAGTGGACTAATCAATGATTCGTTTGAGGCTGGTTTTCATGCATCACCCCAGTATGCTTTTTCCATGGTTGGTGGTGAAACGGACGAACCTCACAAACTGGACCAGGCGCTAAAAGAAGCCATTGCCAGACTAAAACAGAATCAGCTTAGCGGGGAACAGGTTGAGAGAATGAAACACCATATTCTAGGCAGTTACCTGGCTGCGTTCAATTCACTGGATTATTTGGCTAACAGCCTGATTTCCCATTTGTTCCATGGGACGAGTTATCTCGATGTGCCTGACGTCCTGGCCAATTTAAGCGTCGATACGATCAATCAGTATCTGGATGAAGCCTTTGAGCCTCACCAAAGTGCAGTGTCAATTTTAACACCGGAGCAATAGGTGGGAAGCTTGTGGAGAAACCGATGGAAGTGATTAGAGAAAAACCTGTCTTGAGGGAACTCTTAAAGAAAAGGCGGGATCAGCTGGATCCGGCGTTGATTAAATGTTGGAATCTAAGCCTGCATCAGAAGTTCTGGCAGCTACCTCAATACCAACATGCAAATACGGTCATGCTCTACCTGTCCTTTGGTAATGAAGTGGATACCTGGCCGCTGCTGGAACAGGCATGGGTTGACGGGAAACGGACCCTGGTCCCAAAAGTGCGCCGCTATCCCAAAGAAATGATGGCGGTGGAAATTGCTGCCAAGACTGACCTGGAACCAAGTTTTTGGGGAATCTATGAACCGATCAGCGACCAACCGGTTGATCCTGGCGAGATTGATTTGATCGTTGTGCCGGGACTGGCTTTCAACCGCCAGGGCTATCGCTTAGGCTACGGCGGCGGCTATTATGATCAGTTTTTACCTCAGATGAAAGGTTATAAAGTTGGGCTTTGCTATCCGCCGTTTTTACGGGACATCCCTTTAGCGCCTTGGGATCAAGCTGTTGATTGTGTGCTAACCCCGTAACTGGACAAAAAAGGAAAACCGGGCCTATGTGACGAAGCATAACCTTAAATCACCATAGGGCAAGCTATTTCCAGGAGGATTGGCAAATGGACTTACAATGGCTTAATGCACAAGTCGATGCATTAAATAAAGCGTTAAACGTACACAATCTGGTGTTCCCTGAACTGCAATCGGTTGAGTATCAGGCGGAGATTCCGGTTGATATGGCCAATGTGATCGATCATACACTGCTCAAGCCTGAAGCCACCTATGAACAGGTTAAGCAGGAACTAGAGCTTGCCAAGGGATACAAATTCGCTTCCGTATGTATTCATCCGCGCTATGTTTCACTTGCCGCCGACATCTTAAATGGTACTGGAATTAAAGTCTGTACTGTAGTCGGTTTCCCCCTTGGATCGAACACCACCCTGACCAAAGTTAATGAAGCACGGGATGCTCTGGCTGACGGAGCTGATGAACTGGATATGGTATTACCCCTCGGGGCATTAAAGAGCGGCGATTATCACAGCGTGTATGAAGATATTGCCTTGGTCAAGGCTGCCGCTGGCGGCCGGATCGTGAAAGTAATCCTGGAAACCCCGCTGTTGACCGATGAGGAAATTGTCAAAGCTTCCTTAGTGGCCAAAGCAGCTCAGGTTGATTTTGTCAAGACTGCCACCGGGTTTGCCGGCGGCGCTACTGTTAAAGCTGTAGAGTTAATGCGGCAATCCGTAGGCTTGAGTTGTGGTGTCAAAGCTTCCGGGGGAATCCGGGATCGCAAGTCAGTGATTGCTTTTCTTCAGGCCGGCGCCAACCGGATCGGTACCAGCGCAGGCGTTGCTATCGCTAATATGAGTGCAGGTGAGCAATAATGAAGCTTAAAACTGGACTCTTAACAGCCATGATTGGGCTTCTGATCATCAGCTGCTTCGCGATCGGGCAAGCAGCAGTTCCTTCGTTTATCGATTATCATACAGCCAGTGCTGATGTGACCTGGCGTTATATAAATACCATTGAGGAACAATATGTGAAAGGGGTCTTTACTGTTTCGCTCCCTGACAAGTTCAGTTTGCGGACTAACGATCCAACCCTCAATTGGCAGAAGATCAACGGTTATGGCGATCTGACGGCAGTATTCACCAAATCAGGACAAGTGAAATACATATATGAATCGGTCCAGCCATTTTCCGTTTATCAGACTCTTTTTGGTGAACTGATCGGCGCAAACAGCAGAGCCATTACCTATTTAGGCGATGAAATGGTGGGAGGCCGCCCGGTAGCCCGGTATCAGTGTGCTGAAATGAGTACATATTGGATTGATCGAGAAACCAATGTTCCCTTGCGGATTACCGATGAAAGCGGCTATAACATCTTGTCTCTGCGCCAATACCAAGTCGATGCTGATCATAAACAAGGTGTGGAGTTTTTCACTCTGGCTGTGAGACGGGAAAATTGGGAAGGCACGATACGGATCGGTCGAAGCGGCGGGCATTGGTTTCCCATGGAATTAAAAGTCAGTGATGCCCAGTCGGAGATCGTGATCAGTTTTCAGAACTGGCGCCTAGACGAACAGCCATTGTCCTTTAAGGATTTGGAGCAGCTTGAACATGCACTGGATCACGGCCGGGCTGCTGTTGAACAGGGTGACCATCAGCAGGTGATCCGCCATTACCGCCAGCTGCTGAACATTGACCCATTTTACACTCCGGCGTACAGAGAGTTAGCTTACAGTTACGGCAGCATCGGCAACTATCTTGGTGCCGTGGAGAGTTACCAACAGTGGTTGATGCTGGAACCTGATCATCCGGTCGCCATGAACAATCTGGCCTATACCTACATGCTCACCAGATCGAACCTATCCCAAGCCATCGGCCTTGCCTATCAGGCCGTTAGTTTAGAGCCCCTGGCTTGTTTCCTGGACACCCTTGGCTATGGTTATTATCTAGTCAGTGATTATGAGAAAGCCCTCCATTATTTGCTTCAAGCTGAGGAGAAAGCCGACGAGATGGAGCTGCCGGAAATATACGGCCATCTGATCGAAGTTTACGAAGCGATCAATGATCCGGCTCATGCAAGTTCCTACCGGGATAAATTAGGGGAGCTAACTTTCGGTGAATAACATGGAACATTACTTTACTGCCAAACCACAGTCGCAGCGAGAACCGCTCCAGTTTACGGTGGAGCTTTTTAATCGTGAGTTTAGATTCACAACCGATGCTGGTGTATTCTCCAAGACGGAAATCGACCCCGGGTCTTTACTCTTGATTTCTGTATTGCCAGTGAAAGCCGGCGATCGGGTCCTTGATCTCGGCTGTGGCTATGGCCCTATCGGCATTGCCGCTGCCTATTTAGCCGGGCCTGCAGGTTCTGTGGACATGGTTGATATAAATCAGCGAGCTGTGGAACTGGCTCAGTCCAACTCTGTCCTAAACGGATTAATCAATGTTCGCGTGTGGCAGAGCGATGGCTTCTCCGATGTTGACGGCACTTATGACTGGATTGTTACCAATCCACCGATCAGGGCTGGCAAGAAGGTGATTTATCCCATGGTTGAACAAGCTTTTTGGCATCTGCGCCCAGGTGGTGGGCTTTTAGTGGTGATCCGGACAAAGCAGGGAGCCAAGAGCATGGAGCAGAAGATGGAGTCCGTTTTCAATAATGTGGAAACGGTGAAAATGAAGAAAGGGTATCGTGTCCTCAAAAGCGTTAAACCCTAACCTTTCCCTGGGAAAGGTTTATTATATGTAGGAGCGGTGGATGTGTGGCCGAAGCTGGTGATAAACTTGGCTAAGCTTCAGCACAATACTGAAGTTATTGCCAAGATGGTTGAGCAGGTTGGCGGAAGAGTTTTTGCAGTCACTAAAGTCGTGGGAGGCGATCCGTACTGCGCCCGGGCAATGCTTGCCGGTGGGGCGGCGGGGCTAGCCGATTCCAGGCTGGAAAACATACGCAGACTGCGCCAGGCTGGAATTGACGCTCCAGTGTTATTACTGCGCTCACCTGCCTTATCGGAAGTGAGCGATGTCATTAAAATTGCGGATCTGAGCTTGGTCAGCGATCAGGCAGTCTTGCACGCTCTCAACCAGGCAGCGGCCTTGGCCGGCATGACCCATAGCGTAATCTTAATGGTGGATTTAGGGGAGGGTCGGGAAGGTGTGGCTCCGCAGGATTTGCCCCGACTTGTGGAGTTTGCCCGTGGGCAAAATAGTCTTAAACTTGTGGGAATAGGAACTAATTTTGCCTGCCTGAACAAGGCGTGGCCAACGTTGGCAAAACTTAAAGCGCTGGTTAATCTCTATCATCAAGTCAGTGATGGGAATATGGCCTGTTTATCAGGATCCAACAGCAGCAGCCTGCATCTGCTCATGACTGGCCAATGGAACCAGTCACTGGTGGAGATAAATCATTGGCGCATTGGCGAAAGCATTTTTCTGGGCTGGGACTTGGTGACCAAACAACCGCTGCCTGACTGCTTTCAGGATGTATGTCAATTGGAACTGGAAGTGATCGAGGTTAAACAAGAGGTTGTCAGACTTCAGCCGGCCACAAAGATCCTACTGGCTGGCGGGACAGAAGAGATTGGCTGCGGTAGCGCACGTCCCCTCGATCGAAGGGTAACCGTAACTGGTGTCAGCAGCGATCACCTGGTGGCAGTTGCAGAAGGGCAGCATAAGATCGAAGTAGGCAGCATACTAACGTTTGGCCTGGATTACCAGGCCTTATTGGCAGCAGCCAATTCTGCCTATGTTAAGGTTGAGTACGTGGATTGGTTGTCTTAACTAGTAATTTATGATATCATATTACAAGTTTCTAGGTTCTATCATGATGGAGTACGGAGGTAATGACATGGAAACAGTGTGGCAGCGCCGGGTGGAAAGCGCAGTGAAGAAATCCATTCGGGGTAGTATTTTTGCAGGGTTTAATACCAATGTTGATGCAGTTGTACATTGTAATGGCGATAGTATTGCCAATCTCTTCCAGGATCCTGATGTGTCGTTGGATACAGCCAATGCTCTCGATGTAAGCCAGATCGAAACCATTCGGGAGAAGAATGAATTTGTGGCAGTTCTTAAGGATGCTCTTGGGAAAGGCAAATCCTTTTACATTATTCTTGAGAATCTGGCCTTGCTTGACTGGCTGGATGAGGTCTTTTCCAACCGGCAAGAACTCATGGGGGGCCAGGCAGGCATTATCGCCAACCAAATGGCTGCGCTGGAAGCCAAAACCATTGTCTATACTTCATTGTTATCCAGGAAACAGGCAACGATGTTTTTCCCGCAAGTGCTCTATCCTGTCTTTAAAGATGATTTACAGCTAATACCGGTTCATCAGGCTTATAACCCCGATGATCAATTGAAGATCAATTGGATTTTTGAGTATGCTAAAGGAATTGAGTTTGATTTTGGCGGTGAAAAGGTAGTTTCCCCCAGAGCAAACCGGGTGATTCTCGCAACCAGGCCTCCGGGAGTTGTGATGGGTTTTGCCGGTGAAATCCATGAGCACTTACCCGAGTTCGGCAGCAAGATTGATGTTGCATTTCTGGCAGGTTACCACTATGCTCCCAGTGAGGATCCGGAATTAACCGAGTATCTGGATGAGGTCACCAACAGTATTCGGATGCTGAAAGCCGGCAATCCCAACATACATCTCCACTATGAATATGTACCCATGAAGGATCAGGCAGCTGAAAAACGAGTTCTGACCACGATCAGCAAGGAGTTTCATTCATTCGGCATTAATGAGAACGAAATCCGGCGGGTGCTGGATGGGTTCGGATATCAGGAGGAATACAAAGAGATAGTCGATAATGAGCGGGCATTCTCCCTTTACCGTGGAGCATTAAGGCTGATGGAGCAGCTGCATTTTTCCCGCTTTCACGTCCATAACCTCGGATATTATGTATTGGTGCTGAAAAAGCCCTATCCGGTTGCACCAGAAGTTGTACGTGATTGCTGTTTGTTCGGTTCTTCGGTTAATGCTATCAAGGCCAAATACGGAGGATATGTAACCAAGGCACAGGTGTCTGAAGCCGCCGAGTTTGGCCTGTCAGATTTGGGATTGCGGCAGCTGAAACGGTTCTATGAAGAAGCCAAGCAGCTCGGGCTGGATATTCCCGACAATTTCTGCGAAGAGGGAATCTGGGATCATGGCGGCTGCTATGTCCTAGTTGTCCCGGCTCATGTGATCCCTAATCCAGTCAGTACAGTCGGCATGGGCGATACCATCTCATCCTCATGCTACGCCAGCGAATATTCCAGTGTTTTGGCGAGCCGCTAAACAATTCCAGTCATAGCAATGGGCCTTGATCTAGTGATCGAGGCTCGTTTTTTCAAGTACCGGTGGGAAAAAGCGAAAATAATAGAGGAAAAAGCAAGCGGTTCACGAATGATTCTAATGTACAGGGCTAGCAGATTGATGATGGTGTTTGAGTATGAGTAGGAGGGTGTAATAGCGTGCGCATATTAATTTTGCATCAAGCTGAACCAAAGATGACTGAATGGGCAAAAAACCTCCAAGGTGCATTACAGAATCAGAAGTGTCAGGTCAACTTGATTGATACCAACTATGGAGGGGCAGCACCAATCAGCACAGCGCCCTATGATTTGGTTTTGGTTATGACAACATTCAAGGGTTGGTGGCGCCCTATCATTCCCATTGCCATAGATGAACTTTTGAAACGATGCACACGGCTGGAAGGAAGAAGAGGGGTGGCCATTGTTGCCAACCGGATTAATGCCGGCAGGGCTGTCCGCTTCCTGATGCACTTGATGGAAGTACAGGGGATGATGGTGGAAGACTTTGCCACCGTGCGTTCAGCCAATGAATTTCCTGGACTGGCGGAACGCTTAGCCCGGCTTGGCCGGCGCGATTAGGGCAAAAAACCAGGCAAAAGGCAGTCAGTGACGTCTTATGAATAAGGAAAGGGCTGATGGACATCAGCCCTTTTGTTGATCCTTAGACGTTGGATTAGGTTGGATTGGCGACTGTAAAGCGATAGCTGCCTGATTCCAACCGATACGCTGTTTTGCCGTCTGTGCAGTCCAAGAAAGCAACTCCCGGTGAGGTAACTGCCGGCACCCCGCTTTCCAGGACTACTTGATGATCTACAGTGGGAATGTAAATAGTAGCAGTGGTGTTTGCCGGAACGGTGACATCAACCACAAGCTGGCCATCCTCATATTGCCAACTGCTTTCGATCCGTCCGTAGGCCGAATCATAATGACCTTTGGCATAGGTCGTTTTCCTGTCAGGATCAGGGGTTGGTCTGAGGAAAAAGTGTTTAAAGCCTGGATGCTGCTCGTCTCTTTGAATCCCCAGTGAATAGGCTATCAGCCACTGACCCACCGCTCCGAATGAATAATGGTTAAACGAATTCATGCCGTTATGCCCGCCAAAGCCTTTCTCTACGGTGTAGCCGTCCAAGCGTTCCCAAATCGTAGTTGCACCGTGAACCACAGGATAGAGCCATGAGGGGTATGCAGTTTGCTGCAGAAGCCGGTATGCTTCCTGATCGGCTTTGGCATTGGACAGGGCTGTACTGATCCATGCCGTGCCGATAAACCCGGTCATCAGGGTGTAAGCAGGGCGCATGATACCTTGGTCATCCCGGTTTTCACGCTGAACCGCTTCCACAAGGTATCGTTGGGCGTCAGGAATTGTATCATCGGCAAAAGCCCCCAGAGCCAAGCCTACCCCATAAGATGTCTGGGTATCGATTAAGGTTGTGCCGTCAAAACGGACAGTGCGATGTTTATCATTGACAAAATGCCTGTTGAAAAACTGCTTCCGCTGTTCAAATTTGACTTTAAAATTAGCCGCATCTTCGGCTAATCCCAAAATTTGGGCGCTGGCAGCCATGATTTTAAGATCATAAATGTGGTAGGCCGTGACCAGGAAATGAGTTTCATTTTTGCTGTTTTCCGGCCCCAGCCAGTCTCCTAACAGGCTGTCGGTAATCAAGCCGTTGGCATCGGTGACAGTATCAAGATACTCCATATATGCTTTCATCGCAGGGTAGTTTTCAGCCAGGATCCCAGGATCACCATACTGTTGATAGAGCTCCCAAGGGATTACAATCCCGGCACTCCCCCACAGCAGGCCGCCAAAACCTTCGCCATACATTGGTGCCGTATCGCCAAATCTGCCGCCGGCAGCCTGGGTATCCCTCATGTTGACCATGTGTCTTGCCAAGAAACTCATGGCATCAGCAATATGCACAGCAGTGCGGGAAAATACAGAAATATCACCGCTCCAGCCCATCCGTTCGTTGCGCTGCGGGCAGTCGGTTGGAATTGAGAGAAAATTGCCCAGGGTAGACCAGATGATATTCCGCCACAACCGGTTTATCAAGGGGTTAGATGTCTGGTAATCCGCTGTCAACCTGGTAACCGAGCTGATTACCAACCCCTGAACCGCCTCCAGGGGAAGCGGTTGATCAATTCCGGTAATCTCAAGATAGCGATAGCCATGGAAGGTGAAATGGGGTTGGATCACTTCCAGTCCGCCTTTGGCAATATAGACGTCATGGGAATGGGCAGCTCGGTAGTTTTCCATCATCACCATGCCCACATTAGCCCCGGATTCAGGCAGATCGGGGTAGAGCATCTCGCTGTAACGCAAAGTAACCTTGGTCCCGGGCTTTATGTTTTCGATGGTTATTTTCGGGACGCCAACCATATTCTGCCCCATATCATAGACGAAAACTCCGGGACGAGGCTGGTGCATCATTTGGGCGGTTAGTACCGTAAACACTCGTGGGCTGGGCCCAATCTGTCCTACCAGATTAAGTCTATGGTAATTAAACTCAAAGCTGCCGGAATACTCAGTATTGATCCTGCCCAGGAAAGCCGTTCCTTCCAAGGTAACTTCCCGGGCAGGCTTCCAGCGGGAAGCATCAAAGCCGGGTAAGGCCCAACCGGCAACAGCGGATTCCTTGAGGGCATTGTATGTCTCACCTTGGAAGAAGCTGGCATATACGATCGGCCCGTCATGGTAGTATTGCCAGGTGCGGGGATCAGTGGTGATAGCTTGCCTCTGGCCGTCGGCATAATCAATTACCAGCTTGGCCAGTAGTGACTGCCGATCACCGAAATAATTCCAATTTCTGCTGTTATAGCTTAAGTATCCACTCCACCAGCCTTCGCCCAGTACAACACCGATGGCATTGCTGTCGTTGTCTCGGATTAGATCTGTAACATCGTATGTCTGATACATATGAGTCCGATCGTATTGGGTGAAGTCGGGAGTGAAATACAGATCTCCGACCTGTTGGCCGTTGAGATAGGCCCGGTAGATGCCGCGGGCGGTGATATACAGCCTGGCCTGTGTAATCGGCCTGTCTAATGCGGTAAACTCAGACCGGAGCATTGGCATGGAATTGCGGCTGGGGTCGGCTGTGATGATCACACCTTGGGAACCACCTCGAACCAAATAGCTGCCCTCAGTGATAGTTAAGCCTGAAGCGCTGTCAGAAACGTAATCTCTAAAAATACCGTCATAAGGTGAACGGGTCAAATCCTCGCCAAACAGGCGCGAATTGGGGCTGCGGTAGTTCTCAATGATCAGATCCCGAAACAGAGCTTGTTGCCCTGGGCTCAGGGCAAAGCCGATGTCAGCGACCATGGGGAAGCTGATAAAATCATAACCTTCCCGGCTCGGATCGATGACGGGATTAATGATGAAACCTTCAGCAATACAGTGCCGCTGATCACGGCCGTTGAGATAAATAGTCAATGCCCCGGTAAGGCAGTCGATTTCTATGTGGTGTTCATCGTACTGATTATCCTGATTGATCAGCTCGAGGGGAATGGGCAGCGAGGCCAGGGGCCGTTCCGGATCATCGTCAGGGTGATAACCTGATCGATAGATATGGAGTAATGCCGGGCCTGTATTGTCTGTAAGCTTGCTGATGTCCAATTCCAGCTGCAGATAGCTTTCATTTCTGCCGCTGCAGAGGTTGTAGATATTCTTATTGCAGTCCATCAGCCGGCAGTCATTAGCGCCAAAAACGATACTCCCCCTGGTACTGCCCGGTAACAGTTTTTGCTTGTATTTAAGACGAAACACCGGGAATACCTGTGAATGGAAGGGTAGATCAGCATCAGTACCCCCAATCCATCTGGCACCTTCCCAGGCTTCCATGGTTGGATCCATCAATCCAGTTTCAAACCAGGAATTGGCTGAAACAGGAATGCTGTCCTGATCCCATACCGTAACAGTCCATGCATAGCGGGTAGCTGCCTGCAGCGGTTGGCCGTGATAGCGAATTCCAACTGACAGTCCGCTTGACACCTTGCCCGAGTCCCAGACTACTTCCTGGCTGGGATTGCGGACCACAATCTGGTAAGCGGTCTGGCGAAAACCGCGACTGTTTGACGGAGCCTGCATCTGCCAGCCGAAGCGCGGTTGGGTGACATCAATTCCCAAAGGTTGCTCCAGATATTCCACGGTTAAGCAAACAAGTTTAGCCCTTGAATTCATTCTGCAGATACTCCTTTCCAAGACTAGCTTCACCGAAGGACTTCTTCTGCATGACATCCACTGTTACCTGCAGATAAATCTGCAAACAAAAAAACACCGCCAAGCGGCAGTGTTTATCTCCTGGGTAGTGCCCAGCGTTTAACTGCGGTGATAGGCGGGCGGTAAAGCACGCTTATGTTTGGACCTCTCATGCATACGTTCAATGATTTCCCGGTCTAGATCCGGTATTGGCTGTCCGTTGAGGTAGGCATCGACCATGGCATAGGTTGTACCAATCTCAGCTTCATCGGTTTGTCCCGGCCAAAGCCCGGCAGAGGGCTTTTTGGCAATTATACGTTCCGGAATGCCCAAAATTCTGGCCATAGCATAAACCTCTGCCTTGGTGAAGTCCAACAGGGGCAATAGATCACAGCCACCATCGCCATATTTAGTAAAATAGCCGATGAAATACTCCGCTTTGTTATCCGTGCCTACAACCAGATAGTTTAAAGCGTTGGCGGTAGTATAAAGTGCGCACATCCGCAATCTAGCCCTCAGGTTGGCATCAGCAATGTGCTTGTTGAGCTCAGATGCTGGATAATGTTCACTTAGTTTGACCCATGATTTGGCAGTCATGCTTTGATGCTCGCTGGTGAAATCCAGCTCAATGGTGGTTAGATTCAATTTTTCAATGACCATCCGGGCATCAGCCAGGTCTTGCGGATCGGAACTGATAGGGAGGATCAGCCCCAATGAAGTTTCAGGACAAGCCTGCTTAATCAATGCAGCTACCACTGCTGAATCAACCCCACCGCTGATTCCTGCCACCAGGCCTCGAGACTTGGCTGCTTTGACCCGCTCCTGCAGCCAACTGACAATTTTGTCAATCTCTCGCTCCAGCACCGTCACACCTCCAAATATTTGTCGACTTCCCATTGATGCACTTGACGGGTATACTCGTTCCAGTCCTGCATTTTTGCCCTCAAGAAGTAAGTCAGGATATGATCGCCGAGGGCTGAAGTAATGACCGGATCTCCTTGCAGAAACTCTATTGCTTGTTCCAAGGAAGAAGGCAGACAGGAAATATGCAGCCTTTCCCTCTCTTCATCATTCATCAAGTAAACATTTTGGCTTAATGACGGAGGTGGTTCAATTGTATTGATGATTCCGTCCAATCCTGCCTTAATAATCACGGCAAAGGCCAGATAGGGATTGCAGGATGGATCCGGAGAGCGCAGTTCAATGCGGGTATTGGCTTTGCGGCTGGCCGGTACACGAACCAAAGCGGAACGGTTGTGAGCCGACCACGAAATATAAACCGGAGCCTCATAGCCTGTGATCAATCTTTTATACGAGTTAACCAAGGGGTTGGTAATAGCCGTGAATCCAGGTGCATGGTGCAGCAGCCCACCGATAAAGTACAAAGCCGTCTTGCTTAACTGATATTGTTCGTTTGGATCGTAGAATACATTGCTGCCGTTCCGGTCTACCAGCGACAGATGGGTATGCATGCCGGAACCGGCTGTATTGTAGATTGGCTTTGGCATAAAGCTGGCAACCAAGCCGTGGCGGCGGGCAATGGTTTTGGCGACGAATTTTGCCGTAGCGATGCGATCTGCGCTGTACAAGGCATCGTCATATTTAAAACCGATCTCATGCTGTCCGGGGGCGTTCTCATGGTGGGAAGCTTCCACTTCAAACCCCATTTCTTCCAGGGCGACGACAATGTCACGGCGTGCCATTTCCCCGCTGTCAACAGGGCCCATATCAAAATAGCTGGCTTTATCAATAAACGTGGGAGTTGCCCGCCCTTGATCATCCAGTGGAAACAAGAAGAACTCAAATTCGGGGCCGGCCATGACCGAATAGCCCATGCTCTCCGCTTCCTGCAGAACCTTTTTCAGCACATAGCGGGGGTCTCCCACAAAAGGCTGCCCGTTGGGATAATAGACATCACAAATTAACCGTGCTTCCCTCAAGTCCGGATCCGACCAGGGAAAAACTGAAAATGTGTCAAGATCCGGGCAGAGATTCATGTCCGATTCCTCAATCCTGGCATAACCTTCAATAGCCGATCCATCAAACATAATGTCATTATCAAGAGCTTTAGGCAGCTGCTTGATAGGGATGGCGACGTTTTTTACCACACCCAGAATATCCGAAAACTGGAGGCGGACAAATTTGATTTTCAGTTCTTTTGCCAGGGCGAGAATATCGGTTTTTGTCTTAGCCATGGAAGTTCGTCCCTTTTAATGAAGATTTTAATCTTATGCAATAATACCACTAAGCTAAGGTTATTGTCAATCTGAGATAGAGGAATTAAAACTGTTTCGGCGAAAAAAATGGTAAGATATTCATGGAGGTGTCCACCAATGGCCTTTGACCGACAACAACTACGCATACCCGGACCAACTCCCGTACCACCCCAGGTAGTGTCCGCCGGAGCCAGGCCGATGGTCAATCATCGCGGACCTGTATTCAAATCAACAATGATGAATGTGCTTGAGCGTTTGAAAAAACTGTTTAAAACGCAAAACACAATTCTGGCCCTTACCGGTTCCGGCACTTCAGCTATGGAAGCAAGTGTCGCCAATTTGATCAATGTCAACGATGAGGTTCTAGTGTTGGTGGGCGGTACCTTTGGCGACCGGTGGGCCAAGATCTGCAGCGCATATCAGGCTCAGGTACATATCCTGGAATATCCCTGGGGTGAAGGCGTTGAGCCGCAGCAAGTCGCTGATTTTCTCCGCCGTAATCCGCGGATCACAGCTGTGTTTGCCACTCATAATGAATCCTCGACGGGAGTTCTTAATGATCTGCAGGGCATTGGGGCTGCTCTCGCTGATTCTGATGCCCTTTATATAGTTGATGCTGTCAGCTCCCTGGGTGGAGTGGATGTCAGAACAGATCAGTGGGGGATTGACGTGGTGTGCACCGCGTCACAGAAGTGCTTAATGTCACCTCCGGGTTTGGCTTTTATTAGTCTTTCCGAGCGGGCGAAGCAGCGGATGGCTCAGGTCTCCAGCCCCCGCTTTTACTTTGACTTACGGATTTACATGGAATGGTTGGCTAAAGAAGAACCACCCTTTACGCCGAATGTTGCTTGCTTTTTTGCGATGGAAAAAGCCCTGGATTTGATCGAATCAGAGGGATTGGAACAGGTCTTTGCCCGGCATATGATCCTGCGGGACATGGTTCGCGCCGGATTACGGGCACTTGACCTGCCGCTGTTGGTTGCTGACAAATGGGCTTCACCAACTGTGACGGCGGTCAAACCCAAGTTCGACAACATCGGCCGGTTTCTGGCTGAGCTGAGGGACACAGGGGTTGAATTGGCCGGTGGCCAAGGCCGGTTGTCAGGAGAGATTTTCCGGATAGGACATATGGGAAATGCCTCCCCGTTGGACATGCTGACTACTTTGGCTGCAATTGAGGCGCGGCTTGGGTCTCATGGCCAGGCTGTGGCAGCGGCAGAACAGGTTTGGAGCAGGGCGCAGCAGGAGCAAAGGGGAGGACAGGGTTATGAAGGCGATTCTGTTTGATTTGGACGGCACTCTATTGGATTCGAATTTCGATACATTGATCGAAGCTTATTTTCAGGGTATATCGGCCTTGTTTGCCCAGTGGCTGCCGCCGGATCAATTTGTGAAGCATCTCGTGGCTTCTACATATGTGATGCTGACCGATAACGATCCTAACCGGACCAATATCCAGGTCTTTGCCGATGATTTTTTCCCGAGGACGAATCTGGATCCGGGCCTGATGGAACTGTTTGACCGCTATTACCAGGAAGAATTCCCCAAACTGAAGCGTTTGGCAAAGATCAACCCACTGGCAAAGGAAATAGTGGAACTGGCATTTGCCAATAATACCAAAGTAGTGATCGCCACCAATCCAGTGTTTCCATTTGACCCAATAGCTGAGAGACTGCGTTGGGCAGGCATTTTCGACTATCCCTACAACTTGATTACTCATGGAGATATTATGCATTATTGTAAGCCGAACCCCAAGTACTACCTGGAAATAAGCGAGCTGATTGAAACTGCCCCTGAAGATTGTCTCATGATCGGGGATGATCCGGAATACGACAGCCCGGCAGCAGCGGTGGGAATGGATCTGTTCTTGCTGCAGAATGGCAGAACATTGGCTGATGCGATGGAATACATTTCAGCAAAAAGGAGATAAAACGCGGTGAACTTCACTGTGCTGGATGCCATAGATATCTTGATCGTCGCTTTTGTGATCTTCAAGTTGATTAATGCGATCCGTCACACCAGAGCAATCACTTTGATTAAAGGGCTGGCTGTGGTTGTGATTGCGGGAGTTGTTGCCCAGGCATTCGGCTTAAAAACCGTGAATTGGCTGCTGGATCAAGCTACGACCACTGTTTTTGTAGCCCTGCCGATTGTTTTTTACCCGGAGCTGAGGCGCGCCCTGGAACACCTTGGGCAGGGAACCTTGTTTACCAAAGCAGTTGCCACTGACAGAGCTGATGCTGATCATGTAATTGCTGTAGTGATTGAGGTCGCATTCAGGCTGAGCGCCCGGAAAGTAGGCGCATTGATCGTGATTGAACGAGATACCGGTTTGCAGGAGTATGTTGATACTGGCGTCGAGTTGAATGCAGTGCTGTCTGTACAGCTTTTGGCCAATATCTTTGAGCCTAATTCGCCACTGCACGATGGTGCTGTGATCATCCGTAAAAAAAGGATTGAGGCAGCTTCTTGCCTGTTACCCTTGACTGAAACCAGGCTTGATGCCCAACTAGGCACAAGGCATCGGGCAGCAGTTGGCTTGACTGAGCATTCCGATGCCCTGGTTGTAGTTGTTTCCGAGGAAACAGGGGCAGTATCCCTGGCAGTAGGAGGCCAACTGCGCCGCTATCTTACTGAAAGCAGACTAAGGGAGCAGCTGCAGGCATATCTCCACAAGCATGAGCATGTCATGGGCTCAAGGGGGATTTGGGGATGAGCTGGCGGCAGTGGAGAAGTCTGGTGCGCAGTTATTCTAAACGACTGCAGGCAGTTTTCAGGGATGAGGATCTATATTACCGGTTTTTTGCGTTGTTTTTAGCAATAGTTTTATGGTTTTTTGCCGGAGGCCGAGGCCGTCTACTTACTACTGATCAACAGCCAATCCCTGCGGCTGCGGCTGTGATTCCGCGATTTGAAGGAGAGCTGGCACCTGGATTAGGACTGCAGTCTTTCGCAGTTGTTCCCGAGGCCGTTAGTGTCAGTGTTTCACCTGATCTAGCCGGAACGATCGATGCGCTCGTTACCGAACCGATTCGATTAACGGGACTGGCTGCAGGTGAATATAATCTGATTATCGGGGTGGTTAGGCCTGCCGGAGTGGAAATTAATGGGTCTCCAACTGTCCAGGTGAAGTTGGTGATTACTCAGACTGAATCTCACTCCCACCGACCAGTAGAACCAGAGTCAAGGCCAGTACCGGCACCGCCACTTATACAGGAACCAGCAAGAGAACCGGAACCGGAACCGGAACCTGAGCCTGAACCGGAACCGGAACCAGTGCCAGAACCGGATCAGGAACCAGAGCCGCTGGAGCCTGTGGAGCCCACACCTGAAGAACCGGGTTTGCCGATTGAGCCTGAACCTACACAGCCACCGGAAAATCCCAGTCAAGATCATCCATGGTTCCCACCGCCACAGTGACTGAATCCGAGGCAGAACCGAGAGTTGGAATCAGGAAAAATTCGAGCTAAAACTAGGGGGTTATAGACAATGGCACGATTGTTTGGTACCGATGGTGTTCGCGGAGTGGCGAACAAAGAACTGACACCCGAATTGGCGCTGCAGCTGGGGAGAGCTGGAGCAGTTGTCTTGGCAGAGAAAGCCCGGCGGCGGCCAAAGGTGCTGATAGGCAAAGATACCCGTATCTCCGGCGATATGTTGGAGGCAGCATTGATTGCCGGTACTACATCCACCGGAGCAGATGTCTATTTGTTGGGAGTTGTGCCCACTCCAGCGGTAGCCTACTTGACAAAGCTCTTGAAAGCCGATGCTGGAATTATGATTTCCGCATCCCACAACCCTGTTGAAGATAATGGCATCAAGTTTTTCGCTGATACCGGATTCAAGTTGTCCGATCAGACTGAAGATCAGATTGAAGAGTTAATCAATACAGGGGTGGATCTGCGGCCTGTTGGTGCTGAACTGGGAAGAGTGTACCGCCAGGGAAATGCTTTGGAATTATACGTTGATTTTCTGTTGAGTACCGTTGATTTTGGCCTGCAGGGGTTCCATATAGCAGTTGATTGTGCCAACGGTGCCGCTTCACAGGCTGCTCCGGCTGTATTGACAAAATTGGGTGCTCGGGTTTCGGTGATCAATCACCAACCCAATGGTACCAACATCAATGTCAACTGCGGCTCAACCCATATCGAAGTGCTGCAGGAATATGTCAATCAAGTCAAGGCGGATTTCGGATTCAGTTACGATGGTGATGCTGACCGGGTCCTTGCCGTTGACGAACAGGGCAGTGTTGTGGACGGAGATCAGATCCTGGCAGTCTGCGGCCTGCATTTGCTAGCTCAAGGGCGCTTACCTGAGAAAGCGATCGCTGCTACCGTTTACTCTAACGGTGGTTTGGCCCAAGCCATGGAACAGGCGGGTGGTCATGTAGTGACTACAGCGGCTGGCGATCGTTATGTCCTGGAAGCAATGCTTGAACATGGATTGGCTCTTGGGGGCGAACAGTCAGGGCACGTTATATTCCTGGAACACGGTACTACCGGGGATGGGATTCTCACAACGCTCCAGCTGTTATCAGTTGTGCAACAATCAGGCAAAAAACTGTCAGAATTGGCGCAAGTCATGCCTATATATCCCCAAATGTTGGAAAACGTCAGAGTAACTACGAAAGATGGATGGGATCGCAATCTCCGGATTTGTCAGGCGATCGAAGGTGCCAAGGCCAAACTTGGGATTAACGGCAGGATTTTTGTCAGGGCCAGCGGTACAGAGCCTGTGATCCGGGTCATGGGTGAGCATCCCGATCCAGACCTGCTAGCCGAGGCTGTCGCTGGAGTAGTGGCGGTTATTAAGGCTGAGCAGGGGGCCTAGTTTGTCTTTCCCAGTAATGATTTAGGCTCTTGGCAGGCAAAACGGGTTGGCAGGGATTGTTCTTGGCGATCCAGAAGGATAGAAAAGAGTAAACGCAAGCAAGACAAGATTAGGTGAAGGGCCAGAATCGGCAGACAATGGAGTGAGCATAAGTGGCCGAGGTCATTATAGGATGCGGTGTGGATATCATCGAGATTGACCGCATTGCCCTAGCAATTAAGAAACCCAGGTTCATCCAGCGGATCTATACCGCGGAGGAACAGCAACTCCTTCATTCACGGCCGGTACAATCATGGGCAGCGCGATTTGCTGCCAAAGAAGCAGTGATGAAAGCTTTAGGCTGTGGTTGGCAGCAAGGTGTGCGTTTTCGAGATATAGAGATATTGCAGGAACAAAGCGGAAAACCGGTAGCTAGACTAAAGGGACAAGCGTGGGAGATTGCCCACACCCAGGGGGTGACGGCGATTCATCTCAGTTTGTCTCATAACCGTACTGTTGCCATTGCGTACGCGGTCTGTGTAGGAGGAGGATGAAACCAGTGGTAGTGGTGACTGGAAAGGAAATGCAGGCTATTGACAAGCGGGCAATTTCTGAGCTTGGCATTCCCAGCCTGGTGTTGATGGAAAATGCGGGAGTAGCTGTAGTCAGGGAACTGGAGCGAGAATTTGGTGAGCTTGAGGGTAAACGATGCTTGGTTCTGGTAGGCCGAGGCAATAACGGCGGCGATGGACTGGTAATTGCCCGTCATCTTCTCAACCGCAATGTGAAAGTCAAGGTATTTTTGATTGCCGAGGAACGGGAGTTGAGCCAGGAGTGCAAGTTCAATCTGGATATTTTCAAGAAGCTTCAAGGCGAGGTCCATGTAATCAGTGAACCAGTCTTGTCGAAATTGAAAATCAATCTGGCGTTGAACGATCTGGTAATTGACGCTCTGTTGGGCACCGGTTTCTCCGGTGATTTAAAAGGCATTTTGCCTGAAGTAATCGAGATGGTGAATGAATGCCGCACTCCGATTGTTTCGGTTGACATTCCCTCCGGCGTTGACCCTACAACAGGGGCTGTCCAGGGAAAGGCAGTGCGATCAGCACTCACCGTGGTGCTGGGATTTTTGAAAACAGGCCTTTTGCTGTATCCCGGCAGAGAGTACTGCGGAAAGCTCCGTGTTGTGGATATCGGCATTCCGAAAAGCCTGGCCAGTAATATCAAACGGCATCTCACCAGTGATCGGATCATGGATCACTTGCCGGTACGCCCTGGATGGGGCCACAAGGGTACTTTTGGCCACTGCCTTGTGGTTGCCGGCTCACGCTCCATGACCGGGGCAGCCTATTTGACGAGCCATGCTCTGTTACGGACCGGTGCCGGTCTGGTTACGTTGGCAGTTCCGGAATCCATTCGGGATCAGTATCCACCGGGTGAGATCATTACCGTGCCTATTGCTGAATCTGGTACCGGTTGTTTAGGAGTATCCAGTATTGACCAGCTGCTCAAATACACGGAGAAAAAAGATGTGCTGGTAATTGGGCCTGGTTTAGGTGTAGAATCAGAATTGGAGAACGTGGTCAGAGCATTGCTGGAAAATTGGCAGGAGCCGCTGGTTTTGGATGCCGATGGGTTAAACCAGATTCGCGATCAGTCCTGGCTGCAGGCTATTCCAGCATCAGTACGCCGCAAATGGGTGTTTACCCCACATCCCGGTGAGCTGGCCCGGCTCTTGAAGATGTCTGCGGCGGATATCAATGCCAATCGCATGGAAATAGCTTGGTCAACTTACCAGGAACTAGGTGTTAATCTTGTTCTTAAAGGGGCACCCACCATCATCGCCGGAGACAACCGAATCTATATCAACAGTACCGGAAATCCGGCATTGGGGACCGCCGGGACGGGCGATGTGCTCACCGGCATCATTGGCGGGCTGCTTGCTCAAGGCATGGATCCGTTCATGGCCGCTGCTGCGGGAGCGTATGTCCATGGGAAAGCAGGAGATTACCTGAGCTGTAAATATGGTAATCGTGGGATCATTGCTTCTGATCTGCTTAGAGTAATCCCTTTAATGTTAAATACCAAAGCGGAAGACTTGAAAGAAAGGTAAGCCGCTTGGCGGTGGTGGAGGATGGCAGAATCGTTGGTATCATCACATGTTCTGATTTGGTCAGAGCAGCCGCAGCCGAACTGGAGTGATCTATGAATGGATAAGCCCTTAAGACCTGCATGGGCTGAAATTGATCTTGGCAATGCTGCACACAATGTTGCAGAATTCAAACGCTTGGTCGGCCATGATTGCCATTTGATGGCGGTGATCAAAGCAAATGCCTATGGGCACGGTGACTTGGAACTGGCCAGGACTGCGCTGGCCAATGGAGCATCATGGTTGGCAGTTGCCTTGCCCGAGGAAGGGACAAAGCTGCGCAGGGCAGGAATAGCAGCGCCAATTCTGGTGTTGGGTGCGACTTCCCTATCCCAGCTGGAGCTTTGTGTTACCAAGGATTTGGTCGTTACTGTTTTTCAATGGGACGTGGCCCAGGCCCTGTCAAACATATCCCGTAGGCTGAACAAGACTGTGAAAGTACATGTCAAAGTTGATACAGGCATGACCAGGCTTGGTATCCAACCAGAAGAGGCAGTCGATTTCGTAAGACGCTTGCGCGGATTGCCCGGGATTGAGGTTCAAGGGATTTATACCCATTTTGCCTGTGCAGATCAGCCAAATGATTCCTACACGCAGTGGCAGTGGCAGCGGTTTTCCTGGGTGTTGATGGAACTGCAAAAAGAGAAGATCCAAATTCCCCTCAAGCACTGCGCCAATACAGCCGCAACTTTGCTGATGCCGGAGACCCGTCTCGATCTGGTCAGGGTTGGCCTGGGCCTGTATGGCTTACATCCTTGCTCCTACACAAAGGATAACTTGATTGACCTTAGGCCTGTACTAAGTTTGCATACTCAGGTTATGGCGCTAAAACGGGTGGCCAAGGGTACAGGTGTCAGCTATGGGCGAACGTTTGTAACTTGGAAGGATACATCCATTGCCGTCTTGCCAATCGGATATGCCGATGGGCTCTTGCGGCATGTAGGGGAAAGAGGTGCGGTTTTGATCAATGGCCGCAGGTACCCTTTTGCAGGCCGAATCACCATGGATCATTGTATGGTGGATGTTGGCGACGGGAATGTGGAAATAGGGGATGTGGTCACCTTGATTGGCCAGCAGGGCGCCGAATCCATCACCGCTGATGATTGGGCAGAATGGCTCGGCACGATCAACTATGAAATTCCTTGTCTCATCAGTGAGCGGGTGGCGAGAATCTACTGTAAATGACGCCGGGAGGAATCGGGGTGGACCTTTTGCGATTGTACCGGCGTGATCGTTTTCTTGATGATCGGCTTTTGAAACAGCTGATTTAATTGATCACGGATTTTTTTAGCTTCAGTTTCGTTTTCCAGATACTTGTCACTGAAGGGCAGACGCACATAAACTCAGCTCTGAAATTGGTCCGGTTGTTGGATCATCAACGATTCCTCCTCGGTAATAGCATATTCGGCCCTTCAGGCAACAGCAACAGGAATTGGTACCTAATTTTAGGAGGTTTGATAGTCGTGGAGCATCCCGATATGCACGATGTGATTCAGCTCTATCAAATGCGCATCGGCCTTTTGTCCGCAAGTCAAAGGGACAAGCTCTATCAAGCCTATGATCAAGGTATGTCTCCGTTCGTGATCGGCTGTGCGATCTTGCGTACGAGCCAGGAGAAGCGGCGCAAGAATCTTAGGGGGCATCATAAACGGGTTTCTTTTAATTATTTATGGGGCATCATTCAAGATTGGCTGGCCCATGGCATCGCTGACGAAGCATCTTTCCGCGCATATTGGCAGGCACAGCAACGCCAGCGGGCACTACAGAATGGAGGTAGCCATGCTCAGACTAAGACAAGGCGGCAAGTTTTCGGCCGCGATTACCAATACAGGCAGCGAGAGCCGGCAGCCAAAGGGTTCTTCTCGTTCATGGATGACTAAGTACGGCATTCGCCGCTATTACCGGCCGAACCTGGCGGCAAAGTGTTCCCGCTGCAAGCAAACGATCAACCGGATTTACCGGCTGCATCCCTTTGTGATGCCGAAAAGCATTGGCCGCGGACTCTGGTTGGACACCGACTGCCGCTGTGCACTTGCCAGACAAAAGGCCCTCCGTGAACAACTGCAAAAGGTCACCGTCAAACCAGAAGTAAGCCTACCTATGCCGCCAGCTCTGAGAAATCATCAGTTTGACAATTTTAACGTTGAGAGTTTTAACCGCGATGCTTACACCAGCTGTCTCAAATTTGCCACCAATTTTGCCAAAAACAGAGACGGAAAAGGCTTGATTCTCTGCGGCAAGGCGGGCAGGGGCAAGACGCATTTAGCCTGTGCGATCCTGAATATGCTCAAAAATGACTATACGACTGGATTTGCCCACATTCCTACTTATCTGGAACAACTGCGCCAGGGAGCGGGGAACATCCAGCAGCTGATAGCCGTGGATCTATTGGTATTGGATGATCTGGGAAGTGAACGGGAATCGGATTGGGCATTGGAAAAACTGCTGGTGATTGTGGACGGCAGACTGAATCAGTTCAAACCTACAGTATATACAACCAACTTTAATCTCGATGAGTTGGAATTGCGGGTAGGATCCAGGCTGGCATCAAGAATCCTGTATAACTCGCTGGATTTGATCCTACAAGGACCTGACTGGCGGGAAATCAAATACAGGCAAGGCAGCGCGCTTTGATAGATATAAAGCAAAACGTCTATGTAGGAGATACTACATAGACGTTTGTCGTTATCAGACCTTGTTAAAGAATCTTGCTTAGAAAGCTCTGAGTCCGGGGATGCTGGGGAGCACTGAACAGCTGATCCGGACTATTCTCTTCAACTAACAAACCATCATCCAGGAAGATGACCCGATCTGCTACTTCCCGCGCAAAGCCCATCTCATGGGTGACCACTATCATGGTCATACCATCAGCTGCCAAGCTTTTCATTACATCCAAGACTTCACCGATCATCTCTGGATCAAGGGCAGATGTTGGCTCGTCAAAAAGCATCACTTTCGGCCGCATGGCCAACGCCCTGGCGATGGCAACCCGCTGCTGCTGCCCACCGGAGAGTTGTTCGGGATAGGCGTCCGCCTTATCGCTTAAGCCTACTCGTTCCAGTAATGCATGGGCCTGGCTTTCGGCTATGGCCGGTTCAGTTTTGCGGACCAGCTTCGGTGCGAGAGTGATATTGTCGACTACCTTCATGTGGGGAAAGAGGTTAAAGCGCTGGAAAACCATCCCCATTTCGCGGCGGACTAACTGAAGGTTGCGGTGGGTAATCAGGTTGCCCTCAAACTTGATTTCGCCGCTGGTAGGCAGTTCCAGGAAATTGAGGCAGCGCAGAAAAGTGCTTTTACCGCTCCCGGACGGCCCGATGACTACTACTACTTCCCCCTGTTTGATGGTGGTTGTGATCCCTTTGAGGACATGGAGATCCTTGAATTTCTTGTGGAGATTAGTGACCTCGATAATTGCCATCTTATTCACCTACCCTTAGCCGACGTTCCAGGATGCTGACAATCCGGGAAACGGTCACAGTCATTATTAAGTACATGATCGCCACTACAAACCAGACTTCAAAAGGCCTGAACGTCCGCCCGGACACGATCTGCGCCTTTCTGACCAACTCTTCCAGGGCGATTGCTGACACCAAGGATGAGTCTTTCAAAAGAGCGATGAACTCATTGCCCAGCGGTGGAATTATTCTTTTGAAGGCCTGAGGCAGAATGATATGAATCATCGTGGCCGTACTGCTCAAGCCTAAAGATAAGGCAGCTTCCGTTTGGCCTTTTTCGATGGACTGAATCCCAGCCCTCACAATTTCGGCAACGTAAGCACCACTGTTGATGCTTAAGGCAACCAGCGCCGCAACATAGGGCTGGATGCCTGTTGTAAACAGACGGGGCAGCAAATTGGGCACACCATAATAAATTATAAAGATCTGCACCAGAAGTGGTGTTCCTCGAATAAAATCAATATACCCCATTGCCAGATAACGCAGGGGAGTGCGGCTTAAGCGCATGATGCCAAAGATCGTGCCCAGTACAACCCCCACCGATACAGCTATGGTTGTTAGCTGAAGTGTAAGCACAGCTCCTTCCAAGAGTGTAGGTACTGAACTCCAGACCAGATTCCATTGAAAATCCATCTTTGCCCTCCTTTAACACATGAAAAAGGTGCGTTGCTTGAGGGAACGCACCTTTTTATTTCGACTTACATTCCCGAAAACCATTTTTCGTATATTTCATCATAAGTGCCGTCTTCTTTGAGTTTGGCTAAAGCTGCATTCACTTTTTCAAGGAGTTCTGTATCTTCTTTTCGCATGGCCAACCCGAAGTAGTCATCTTCAGAAACTTTGCCCACATGTTTTAGAGGAGCGTTTGGAGTCGCTGCAAAGAACGCATCGGCTACAGGCAGATCAATAACTGCGGCATCGATAATACCCAGGACTATGTTTTGCAGGGTCTCTGGTACGGTGTTATAACGGCTGATTTTCACATCTGGTATGTCCGATGCGGCAAAGTCGCCTGTGGTGTTGATTTGGACCCCTACTCTTTTGCCGGTTAAGTCATCCAGTGTGGCAATGTCATTGTTGTTTTTATGTACAACAATAGTTAGAACTGATGTAAAATATGGGTCAGAGAAATTGACCTGCTTGGCTCTTTCTTCGGTAATGGACATTCCTGATGCAATCATATCGATGTTCTTGTTAAGCAGGCTGGGAATCAAGCCGTCCCAAGCTTGGTTGAGAAATAGAACTTCATAGCCGATTGCTTCGCCGATTGCCTTGGCTAAGTCGACATCAAAGCCTACGATTTGGTTTTTCTCGTCGACGTATTCAAAAGGTACAAATGCACAATCTGCCGCAACCCTTAAAACAGGTTTTTGGGCTAATGCTGGCGAAACAGTTCCTAGACATACTAGCAGCAACAGCGCGACCAAAGTCATTTTTTTCATAATTTTTCACCTTCCGTTTTTTGATATTGGCGTTAACATCCACTTACCCGGTTCCGTATGAATATATATTCATCATAACGGTAAATTGATACATTGATTATAGCAAGGGAACAGGATTTAGGCAATACTTAGTTTGTAAAATAAATGTAATCTTTGCGTTCCCGTTCGATTGGTCAATTTGGTTATAATATTTAGGGTGATAGACATGGAACTATTTGCAGATTACCACACACATACCAAACACAGCCATGGCAAAGGCAAGGTTCTTGACAATGTGGCCCAGGCAGAGCTGATTGGCCTTGATGAGATAGCCATCAGCGATCACGGCCCCGGGCATATGTTTGGGATTGGAATCAAGAATTTGGTTGTTCTCGATCAGATTCGCTCTGAAATCGAGGCTAGTATGCAAGTGCACAGCAATGTACAGGTGAAACTGGGAGTCGAGGCTAATGTTACCAGTATCCATGGGGATATTGATGTTTCAGCCGAGTATATTGGCAAGCTTGATCTGCTGCTGGTGGGGCTGCACCTGATGGTGAAGCCGGAGCAGTGGCTCGATGGTGTGAATAGAACCATGATGCACTGCTTACGTGGCCTAACACCCGGATTGAAGCGGAAAACAAGGCTGCTGAACACAGAGGCCATTGTCAATGCGGTGTATCGCCACCCAATCGATATCATCACCCATCCGGGCCATCGTTTTAACATTGATTCACGAGAGCTGGCCAGAGCGTGCGCCGCAAGAAATACGGCATTTGAGATCAATACAAGTCATAAAAATATGACAATAGAGTTGATCGAGCTGGCAGCCAACGAAGGGGTTAAATTCGTCATCGGCAGCGATGCCCACCATCCCAGCCGGGTAGGTGATTTTAAGTATGGCATTGACCTTGCTAAAAAAGCAGGGCTGACTCCTGACTTGGTCATCAATGCCAAACGGTAGGGAGAGTTGTTGGGGGAGACTGTCGGATGGAGGGAGTTTCTTATGAAAGGCAGATATCGGTGGCTGATTCCCGGGATGGGGGTCAAACGCTGGATTGCTTTGATGATCCTGGGAGTACTGTTGTTTGCCTTGGGTATCATAATCTGGGATTTTCACATATCATCTCCGGCTGAAGCCAAACTATTACGTCTGCTGAACCACTATGTGAATAATGTTGCTGTTGCTGCCGCCGTCTTGGTTGTAATGGGCATTGGCCTTGGTTGTTTGGGAATCCGCAACCTGATCCGGTCCATTATTGAAGTGGTTTCGCCGGATGAAGTTGAAGATTTGGCTGAAGTTGTCTACCGCAGGCGCAGTCTGGAGCGGGGGCCGCGGATTGTTGTGATTGGCGGCGGTACAGGGCTAAGTACCCTGCTGCGTGGATTAAAAGCATATTCCAGCAATGTTACAGCAATAGTCACAGTTGCCGATGACGGCGGCAGTTCCGGCAGAATCCGGGAAGAGCTCGGGATTCTGCCGCCTGGAGATGTCCGCAATACGCTGGTTGCTTTGGCTGATACGGAGCCGCTGATGGAACAGTTGTTCCAGTATCGCTTTTCCTGGGGCGAGGGATTGACCGGCCATAGCTTCGGCAATCTGTTCATTGCAGCCATGACCGACATTACCGGCGACTTTGAAACGGCCATCAGACAGTTCAGTAAGGTTCTGGCGGTGCGAGGTATCGTACTTCCGTCCACATTGACAAAGGTGAAGCTAAAGGCCAAATACACAGATGGAACCGAAGTAATCGGAGAAAGTAAGATCCCGGAGGCACAAAAGAAGATTGAGGCAATCAGCTTGGTACCCCGGAATGCAGAACCACTGCCGGAGGCACTGGAGGCGATAGAGAATGCTGATCTGATCGTTCTTGGGCCGGGAAGCTTATACACAAGTGTAATTCCCAATCTTTTGGTCAACAAAATCTGCACAGCACTGGCAGAGAGCGCAGCTCTCAAGGTTTACGTCTGTAATGTCATGACCCAGCCGGGTGAAACAGATCAGATGTCTGCATCTGATCATATAAAGGCGATCATAAAGCACGCCGATGGGCGGAAAATCTTTGATTATGCCTTGATCAACAACCAACGCCTTACAGCCGCCCAGGCCCGCAAGTACAGCAGCGAGAATGCTTATCCGGTTAAGCCCGATGTCAATCAGGTCAAGAAATATGATGTGAATCCGATTATGGCCCCACTGCTGGATCAGGGCGATTTGGTACGCCATGACTCCCAGGCTTTGGCTCAAGCCTTGATCAAGCTTGTGGTTGAGTCGAAATCCTAGGATCAAGCCCTTGGAATATGTCGTAAATCCTTATCGTGCCTCATATGATTTTTTGAGGGGGCGATAGGGTTGAAACGCTGGATCTCTGTCTTTGTGCTTATAAGCGTAGTGGGAGTTTTGGCACCATTCCTGCGCCAGATGGAAAGGCGGATTGTCGGTGTGGAACCTGGCGTTCGGTTGGACTACCGGAATATGGAATACTACCTCAAAGACGAAGTGCGAACGATTGTCCAACAAATTGCCAGAGAAATAGATCAGCCGGAAGTAAATGCCAGCATTGACAAAAAGAGCGGTGGGATCATACCGGAGCAAAATGGAATCCATGTTGATGTCGAAGCCACTGTTGAGCTGGTAATGAATGCACCAGCCAACACCCATCTTGAGCCTGTGATTACAGAGACAGTTCCTTTAGTCCGGACTGAGCATCTCGAACCATTACAGGCTGTTATCGGGGACTTTAGCACTCCGGTGATGGGTTCTCCCGGCAGAGTATCTAACCTGCGGTTATCTTTGGCAGCCATCAACAATACTTTGGTGCTTCCGGGTGAAGTCTTTTCCTTCAATGAGGTGGTGGGGGAACGGACACCGGAAAAAGGGTACCGGCCTGCGCCGGTAATATATGGTGAAAGCGTGGCCGATGCTGTGGGCGGCGGTGTGTGCCAGGTTTCCACCACTCTGTACAATGCAGTGCGGCGTGCCGGATTGGAAATTGTGGAGCGGCGGATGCATTCCATCGCCCCAAGTTATATCCGCCACGGCATGGATGCGACAGTGGCCTGGCCCCATACGGACTTCAAATTCCGCAATAACAGCGAATCTCCTATTATAGTCAAGGGTGAGATCCAAGGCTGGCGTGTGCGAGTATGGATCATTGGGAGGGAATAGGGTGGCATTCTCTAAAGATACCAAACGGGAACTGGCACGAGTGATACCAGAGGAACGATGCTGCCGCATTGCAGAACTTAGTGCATATTACGATTTCAATGGCTATCTCTTTGGAGGCGGAAAATACCTGGATTTCTATCATTTCACCCCTTTGATCGCCAGGAAAATTCTCACCCTGGTCAAAGGAGTATTTCCCGAGGTCCAAACGCAGCTGCTGGTCCAGAGGGCCCGGGCCCGGAAGAATCAGGTTTACACAGTCAGGGTATTACAGCCAGTGGACGCCCGGATGGTCCACGAAGCTATGCGCAGTCAGGAATATCTGGATCAAGAACGGGAAATCCTAGCCCTGAGCTGCTGCCGGAAAGCTTATGTCCGAGGTGCGTTTTTAGGCCACGGCTCGGTAACCAATCCTAAGAAGACATATCATTTAGAGATTTTCACTGAAAAGTATGAGGTTGCTCAGAAGGTCTATCACAACATCAACGCCTTTGGCCTGGAAGCAAAGATAACCACTCGTAAAGGTGATTTGCTGGTATACCTCAAAGACGCGGACCATATTGTCACCCTGCTCAACCTGATGGGGGCCTACAACGCTTTGATGCAGTTGGAGAATGTACGGATTGTCAAGGATATGCGTAATCGCGTCAACCGTCTCGTCAACTGTGAGACAGCCAATGTGGAAAAAACAATACAAGCTGCAGTTGAGCAGATCGATGCTGTTGAAAAGATCCAGAAACATATGAGTCTGTCAGATCTACCGCCGAAACTGGCGGAAATAGCCACACTAAGGATCGAAAATCCTTATGCGACTTTGAAAGAACTTGGTCAGATGATTAATCCACCGATCAGCAAATCCGGTGTCAATTACCGGCTGCAGCAGCTGATTAAGATCAGCAAGAGTCTTGGTTAAAATTACCAATTCTTAACAACTAAAAGCAGGAACCATTTGGCAAAGTCTAGAATACCCTGTCTTAGAATGGTATCGATTTTGTGTGGATCATGCGGGACAAAAACGATGTTGTCGGGACAAAATCGATCCCACGGAGGAGTCTTACTGGTGAATCCAATCCAGGTTTTACATCAAATTGCACCAGAAATCAAGGCCATCATTGAACAGCGTTATGCAGTTCTCAGGGCAATCTACTACAAAGGTCCCATTGGCCGGAGAGCGCTGGCCCAGGAATTACACTCCCCTGAGCGGCTGATCCGAAATGAACTGGAATTCCTTTCTGAATTGGGGTATGTAATCAAGAGCAGCTCTGGTGTGACCCTCAGTTTAGGTGGCGAGCGGATATTGCCACTGCTGTGGGAGTATATTCGTCAGATGCGCGGCCTAAGCGATTTGGAGCAGGAATTGACATGCAGGTTGAACCTGAAAGCAGTGATAGTCGTTCCTGGAAACTCAGATCAGGACCCGTTAGTCAAGCAGGATTTGGCTAAAACAGCTGTCCGTTATCTGCGCAACTGCCTCAAAGACGGTGATATTCTCGCTGTCAGCGGAGGAACCACTTTGGCTGAGGTGGCAAAGAGTTGCGGACTGGATGGACATAAGCGCCGTGTTATAGTAGTTCCTGCCCGGGGTGGGTTGGGTGAAGATGTGGAACTGCAAGCCAACACAATTGCAGCAAAGCTCGCGCAAGGGTTGGGAGGATCGTATCGGCTGCTCCATGCTCCCGACAATGTTGAGCCGCAGTTGGTGGATACCATTTTACAAGAGCCAAGCATTCGGGAAGTCGTTTCGCTGTGCCGGCGGGCCCATGTGCTGCTCCATGGAATTGGCACTGCCGAAGAAATGGCGAAACGGCGGGGCCTGCATGATGAGTATGTCATGCAGCTGATTGTCAGGGGCGCGGTGGGAGAAGCCTTCGGCTACTATTTCAACGAACAAGGCGAAGTAGTATACTCCACAGCTTCCGTTGGGATACGAATGGAGGATTTGGCTAAAATACCATTAATCATTGGAGTTGGCGGAGGTAAGAGCAAGGCTTGGGCGCTGTTGTCAGTCATCCGGCTGGGATATTGCGATGTCTGTATCACCGATGAAGGGGCAGCCCGGAAGGTGATTCAAATACTAAAAAGCAAGGAGGAAATGTAAATGGCAATCAAAGTAGGTATTAATGGTTTTGGCCGTATTGGCCGGTTAGTCTTCAGAGGAGGAATTGATAATCCAAATTTCGATTTCGTGGCCATCAATGATTTAACTGATGCTGCAACTTTAGCCCATCTGCTGAAATATGATTCAGTACACGGCAAGTTTGATGGCGAAGTCGAGGTTGACGGAGATAGTATCGTCGTCAACGGCAAGAAAATCAGAGTCTTTGCTGAACGGGATCCCAAGAACCTTCCGTGGGGAGAGCTTGGTGTCGAATATGTTGTGGAAGCAACAGGCATTTTTAGAAACCGGGATCAAGCCCAGTGGCATATTGATGCCGGCGCTAAGAAAGTGATTATTACAGCTCCTGCTAAGAACGAGGATATTACCATTGTCATGGGCGTCAATGAGGACAAATACGATCCCAATAACCATCATGTTATTTCAAACGCTTCCTGCACCACAAACTGCTTAGCCCCATTTGCAAAAGTGCTGCATGAGGAGTTTGGAATCAAAAAGGGCTTAATGACTACAGTTCATGCCTATACCAACGACCAAAGAATTCTGGACTTGCCCCACAAAGACTGGCGCCGGGCCCGGGCTGCTGCATTAAGCATCATCCCAACCACCACCGGTGCTGCAGCTGCAGTAGGTTTGGTGCTTCCAGAGTTGAAGGGCAAGCTTGACGGCTATGCTCTGCGGGTTCCTACTCCTACTGTGTCGGTGGTTGATTTGGTGGCAGAGTTGGAGAAACCCACGACTGCTGAAGAAGTCAACGCTGCGTTCAAAGCGGCTGCAGAGGGCAAACTGAAAGGAATCCTGGGCTATGAAGAGACTCCTCTCGTATCCATGGATTTCCGCGGCGATTCCCGCTCGTCCATTGTCGATGCAGCGCTGACCACCGTAATGGAAGGCAACATGGTCAAAGTTGTGTCGTGGTATGACAATGAGTGGGGATACTCCATGCGGGTTGTTGATCTGATCGCCTACATGGATGCTCAAAAATAGTGATCGATAATCATCTAGCATGCGATGAGGGGGGATACCCCCTCATCATTGAGTAAGACGTGCTATGAATAGTCAATAGTTATTGTGCACTTTGACAACCACATAGTAATTCCACACTAATTAGTAGAACCGGCTGTCCACTTATAGTTAGGATCAAATGGCCGATTATCAGTCCAT
>DUVS01000041.1 GCA_012840925.1 Bacillota bacterium | reverse complement strand
GCCTGTCGCAATGGCCAAAGCGTGATGATTTATATAAATATTTAGATTCCCTTTTATCAACCTCAGCTGATCCAGTGGTCTTCATCGCCGTGCTGATCATCAATCTGGACAATTTCCGAGATTTTTGTGAGCTTTTCGAATACCGGGATATAGAAGTGTTTTTGGCTCAAGTAGGCCAAGTGATCAAAACTTCATGTCCAGACGCCAGTTACATAGCCTGGCTTGGTTCTGATGAATTTGCTGTGGTACTATCGCAAACAACCAATGCGGATGTTAAGCACACAGCCGAAGCTATTTGTCGGAACCTGGCCGAACCCATAGAATTTCGGGAAAAACAGGTGCATATTACCGGAAGTCTAGGGTATGCCGTGATCCCTGAAGATGCACGGGACCGCTATGATATCATGAGAAACGCAACTATGGCTATGAATTGGGTGAAGAAGCAGGGTAAGAATGGTTATGCCAGCTATGAGTCAGCCATGAGTCAACAGGTGAGCCGAAAACTAAGACTGATCAGCGATTTCGGCTCAGCCTTGGAGAAAAGCGAATTCAGACTTCAATATCAGCCTCAGGTTTGTGTTACCAGCCGGAGTATTGTCGGTGCTGAAGCTTTGCTGCGCTGGCAGCATCCCGAGTTTAATCTGATTCCCCCTCTAGAATTTATTCCCCTTGCAGAAGAATCTGGGTACATTCATCAGATTGGTGAGTGGGTTTTGTATCAGGCCTGCCGTGACTTCAATTCCTGGTTGGAGAAGGGCATGGTGCTGGAACGGCTGGCAGTCAATGTGTCCATTGTCCAGCTGCAAGAACCGGACTTTGCCAAACGGGTTTTGCATATCCTTGAGGAAGCAAGGCTCGATCCAGCCTATCTGGAACTGGAGATTACGGAGAGCCAGTCGATGGACTTGCCCAAGGTTAAGCCGCAGATCGAAAAATTGCGCAATCACGGGGTCAGATTTGCCATCGATGATTTCGGCACTGGGTTTGCTTCGTTAAATCACTTGCGTTACATGGGCTTTGACACGATCAAGATTGATAAAGCTTACATCCACAACATTCTCACCAACAGCCGGGACCAAGCGATCGTCAATTCGATTTTGAACATGGCAAAGCTGCTGCAGCTGGGAATCATTGCTGAAGGGGTAGAGACTGACGATCAATGGAGGTATATCCAACAGACAGCCATCAAAGAGGTCCAAGGATACTACTGCAGCCCTCCAGTGGATCGCAAGGTTTTTGAAGAGTTGGTAAGAAAGCAGCGCTTGTAACGTCGCAGGAGCGTGCAGCTGCACATAAAGATGGTTTTTAGTTTGGGCACTTATCTTTAGTTTATAAAAAGATTATGGCAGAGCTGATGTTGACTAATACTCTGTATTTTAAAGGCAGTGGTACCCTTGCGCAGGGTACCCTGCCTCTTTGTATTGCATTTTTTTAATGAACAAAAAAGGCATCTTAACTATTGACATTGAATTAGTCCAATAGGTAAAGAAGTTGGGAGGGTCGAATCGTGAGGCAGTTGCGGATGGTGTTCGCAGCATTGATTATTGTGGCTTGTTTGGGGGTTTACAGTGTCCCGTGTTTAGGGCAAACAGACCTTGATGCTTTGATGAAAGGTTTTCTTTCCAGCAATTTTGGCGAATCGTCTAGTGCCCAGAACGCTTTGGTGGAATTAGGCGATGAGGCAGTGCCGAGACTGGTTGAAGTCCTTCAGCGCAATCATGATCAATGGAATCGTGTTAAGGCGGTCAATGTTCTGGGAAGGATCGGCACCGCCAGTGCACTTGAGGCACTAGTCATTGGAATAACAGATAACGATGCTATTGTAAGAGACAGCACGGTAGGGGCCATCAAGAAGCTGGATGAAGCGCAAAAAACGATGATAGCCGGGCACCTTGCTTCCTACTTGGTACATAGCTCGCTTACAACCCGCAGTACCGCAAGTAAGCTGCTTGAGGATTTAGGTGTCAGCAAGGGAGATATTGCTGTAGGACTGGCGGAGGTGGTTGCCAACAGCCAGGGACAGCAATGGGAATTGGCCTTAAAGGAGCTGGCTAAACTCGGCCGTGAGGCAAGCAGTGTTGTAGAAGAACTCTTGCCTTTGGTGAACCTTGCTGATCCCCATTCAATGGATACGTCTCTCAAGCTCTTGGAGGTACTGACCTTCATTGGCACAGACGATAACCGCGAGCTTGTGGATATTCTGGTGGATATGTTATTGACCGATGATTTCGAACTGCGTCAGGAAGCTATTTGGGGTATGAGACGCCTGAGGTTCAGCGGCAGCCAAATGGTGGAGCCGGTCATCGAATTATTGGAATCTGATCTGGTGGAAGGCCAAAAACTTGCTCTGAAAATTTTAACCCAATTGGGGATTACCCAACCTGAAGCCGTTGAAACCCTCAAGGAAATAGCTGTTGGGGATCAGTGGGATCCGGAAATCAAAGAACAAGCAGTTTCGGGACTTAGATCTCTGGTACCAGAACTGGAATATCATCTCGACCGGGGGTTGGTTGCTGTCGCGACCGAAGCTGGTGTGTTTTTGAGCTGGCGTTTGTTGGCAACTGAGCCCTTTGATCTTGGTTTCCATGTTTACCGCAACGGAGTACAGATTACTCCGGCACCAGTTACCAACAGCACCAATTATCTGGATCAACAGGGTACAGTCAGTGATCAGTATGCCGTCATACCGGTTATTGACACTCTGGAACGGGGCGAAACAGTAAGTGTATGGCCGCAAAACTATATCAGCATACCGTTGTCCAGGCCTGAAGACGGCATCACGCCAGTGGGAGAGCGGTACCGTTACTCGGCCAATGATGGCAGCGCTGCCGATCTTGACGGCGATGGCCGCTATGAAATAATCCTCAAATGGGATCCGTCCAACGCTAAGGACAATGCCCATGATGGATACACTGGCAACGTCTATATCGATGCTTATACCTTGGATGGCGACATGCTTTGGCGTATTGATTTAGGGAAGAATATTCGGGCAGGAGCTCATTACACACAGTTCATCGTCTACGATTTGGATCTTGATGGCAAAGCGGAACTTGTGGTCAAGACTGCCGATGGGACTGTTGATGGCCAGGGAAACGTGGTCGGCAACCCCAATGCGGACTATCGCAATGCTAACGGAAGAATTCTCACCGGCCCTGAATATCTAACTGTATTTGATGGGGCAACAGGTAGAGCTTTAGCTACTATCGATTACAAGCCTCCCCGGGGAAGTGTGGGCAGTTGGGGTGACGGATATGGAAACCGCATGGATCGTTTCCTGGCGGGAGTGGCTTATCTTGATGGTGTACGGCCAAGTGTGATCATGGCCCGAGGTTACTACACCCGTACAGTGCTGGTGGCTTATAATTTCGAGGATGGTGAATTAAGGGAAGTTTGGACCTTTGATACCAACGATGGGCTCTATACCTGGACCGGGCAAGGCAACCATCAGCTGTCGGTGGCAGATGTGGATTACGACGGCAAGCAGGAGATCGTTTATGGAGCGATAACAATCGACCACGACGGTACAGGACTCTATAACACCCGGCTGGGCCACGGCGATGCCCTCCATGTAGCTGACCATGATCCTGACCGGGTCGGCTTAGAAGTCTGGGCAGTCCATGAATCGGCACCTCACCAGGCTGGCATGAACTTGCGAGATGCCCGCACCGGTGAAGTGCTGTGGGGCAAACCCACCGATTATGATGTTGGGCGCGGTGTGGCAGCCAATATTGATCCTCGTTTCAGGGGTAGTGAAACTTGGGCCAGCCGTTCGCTGCTGATGGATATCGCCGGCAATGAAATCAGCCGGACCGTCCCTGCTATGAATTTTGCTATCTGGTGGGACGGTGATCTGCAGCGCGAACTTCTTGATGGCACCACTATCAGCAAGTATGACTGGGAGCGGGATGCAATTGTAACCTTGCTGTCGCCGCGAGAGGTAGCCAGCAACAACGGTACCAAAGCGACACCAACACTGCAGGCTGATCTGTTTGGTGACTGGCGGGAGGAAGTTATCTGGCGCAGCCATGACAGCAGTGAACTGAGAATCTATACGACAACAGATCTGACTGAGCACAGGCTGTACACGCTGATGCATGACCCCATGTACCGGGTGGCAATAGCTTGGCAGAATGTGGCTTACAATCAACCACCGCACCCGAGTTTCTATGTCGGAGAGGATATGGAACTGGAGACATATCATCCGGGTTCCATCAGAGTATTCCTGGAGCAATTGGAGGAGTAAGTGCAAGATTTGCGGCAAGCCAGTCTTGCTGGGCTATATTAGCTTTGGATTATAGCAGGGAGCTGAAACGATGGCTAAATGGCGATCAATAGTGGTTTGGGCAATGTTCTTGCTCTTGCTGTCAACGGGCGTTATGGCTGAGGAGCAGCAGGAGCAGGTGGACCAGGCATATATCTCACAATTAATGGCGGACCTGCGCTCACAGAGTTTTGCAGCTGTTCTAAAAGCTCAAAATGCCTTGGTTGAGATTGGCAATCCCAGTGTCCCTCAGCTGCGGATCATGTTGAGCCGCAGCCAAGAGCGGATGGACAAGACAAAAGCCATTTATGTATTAGGCAGAATTGGCACTGAGGTATCTGTAAGAGCGATGTTAAATGCCATTGATGATTCGGATCCTCAAGTACGGAGTGCTATTGTCACAGCTGCTAAGAACTTCGATCCAGACCAGGCACAGCTTGCAGCGCCCCTGTTTACTGAGTATTTAATCAGTGACCATCCTGAGGCAAGGGCGACAGCGGCGGAGGCACTGCAGGCTATGGGCATACCAAAAGTTGATTTGGCCGGGATTTTGGCTGATGCGATCCGGGAGACTTCCGGAAGCAAACGGCTGAATGCTGTGGCTGAGTTAGGGAGACTAGGGCCCGATGCTGCCCATGTCGCACCACAGTTACTGCAGTTGGTTGAGAATGCCGAATTCAATGAAGCCGTACTGATCGTAGAAGCTCTGGCCAGAATCGGCAATGAGGAGATCCATCCACTGGTGCTTGAGATGGTTGAACCAATGATTATGTCGAAGGATTGGCAAACTCGCCAGGAAGCAATCAGAGTAATGCAGCGGTTAAAACTTGATGGCGATACCATGATTAAGCCGGCGGTAATACTGGCCGCAAGCGGAAACGAAGAAGAGCAATTGCTGGCTGTTGAGATTCTTGCCCACTTGGGTATTTCACAAGGTGCAGCTGCCATAAAGCTTGCTGATATGGTCGCTGATTCCAGCCTGAGCTATACTCTGCGGCAAAAGGCCTTTGAGGCTTTGAAGAGTTTGCATTCTCAGATGGAGTATCACATAGATCGTGCCTTTATCGCGATCAACACTGATGATGGTGTCTATCTTGGCTGGAGGCTGTTGGGAACAGATCCTTTAGATCTAGGTTTCAATATCTATCGTGATGGAGAAAGAATCAACCGAGAACCGATTACAGCCAGCACCAACTGTTTGGATACCGATGGCAGTCCTGATGCCAGGTATGTGTTAACCAAGGCCGATCAAGGCGGAGAGACGGTCCTCGGCGAAACAATTCCATGGAAACAGAACTACCATACAATTCCGCTGCAGCGTCCAGACGATGGTCGAACTCCCACTGGTGAGAACTACTATTATCTTGCTAATGATGCCAGTGCAGCTGATTTAGATGGAGATGGACAGTATGAGATCATCCTGAAGTGGGATCCCAGCAATTCGAAAGATAATGCTCACAGCGGTTATACAGGCAATGTCTATCTTGATGCTTATAAACTGGATGGAACTTTGATGTGGCGGATTGATCTGGGGCGGAATATCCGTGCTGGTGCCCATTACACTCAGTTTATAGTCTATGATCTCGACGGCGACGGAAGAGCAGAAGTGGCGATGAAAACCAGCGACGGCACCATTGATGGAACCGGGGCCGTGATCGGCAACGCCAGTGCTGATTACCGCAACAGCCAGGGATATATCCTATCGGGACCGGAATACCTGACCATTTTCGACGGGACAACCGGAGCCGCTTTAGTCACGGTCAACTACGAACCTCCGCGGGGAAATGTATCTGGTTGGGGTGACAGCTACGGCAATCGTGTAGATCGTTTTTTGGCTGGAGTTGCCTATCTCGATGGTAATCGCCCGAGCTTGATCATGTCCAGGGGTTACTACACCCGTACGGCGATCGTGGCCTATAACTGGCGAGATGGCCAACTGACTAAAGTCTGGACCTTTGATACCAACAACCCGGGACTGTCGAGTTATGCCGGACAGGGCAATCATCAGCTGTCCATTGGAGATGTGGACGGAGATGGCAGGGATGAAATCATATTTGGCGCCATGACTATAGACGATGATGGCCTTGCGTTATACAATACCGGGTTTGGCCACGGCGATGCTCTCCATGTGGGAGATTTTGATCCTTTTCGGCCTGGTTTGGAAGTGTTTGGGGTTCATGAAAACCGGCCACATCCAGCTGGCATTAACTTCAGGGATGCCAGAACAGGAGAGCTAATCTGGGGTGTGCCCACAGACTACGACGTGGGGCGGGGTTTGATTGCTGATATTGATCCCAACTATCCGGGAGCAGAAACCTGGGCATCGAGCAGTCCTGTAAGAACTGCGGCTGGAGGGGTCATGACTGCCACCAGGCCGCCAATCAATTTTGCTGTTTGGTGGGACGGCGATCTCTTGCGAGAGTTGTTGGATGATGTAGCCATTTCCAAATGGGATTATGATGCCAGGCGGATCGTGCAGCTGTTGTACGCCAGCGGCTGCAGCTCCAACAATGATACAAAAAAGACCCCGGTATTGACTGCAGATCTGTTTGGGGACTGGCGGGAGGAAGTGATCTTCCGGGCTAACGGCAACCGAGAACTGCGGGTTTATACTACTACCGATGTTACGGAGTATCGGATTTATACTCTGATGCACGATAGGATGTACCGGGTGGCGGTAGCCTGGCAGAATGTTGCGTACAATCAGCCGCCGCATCCCAGTTTTTATATCGGCCCCGATCAACCACCACCTGCATACAACCCTGGGTTTATTCATAAGGTGATCGGAGGGTATGCTCATCTTTTTCAGTAAGGTTAATTAAAGAGGATAGGAAAGGAGTGCTGGTATGCGCAGATTTACAGCGGTTCTATTAGTACTGGCTGTGATGTGCTTGAGCGCCGCATTGGCACAGGCAGCGGATGCGGACGCAATTGCTGGTTTGATTGAGAACCTTCTCAGCACGAATTATGTAGTATCAACACAGGCCTCCAAGGATTTGGTGGAAATTGGTGTCGAGGTTATTCCCCATATAGCTGAACATGTACTGAACCAACCTGGTTGGCAGAACCGGTTGAAAGGAATTACTGTCCTAAGGGGAATTGGTGCCGTGGAAGGCATACCATATTTAATGCAGCTTTTGAATGATGAGCAGCAAGGAAACCGCACTTATGCCAACGATGCTATTGTGGAAATAATGAATACTCAAGGTGAAAAAGCGGAACAAGTTCTCTCGCGATTATTGGTTTCGGATCAGCCTGTAATCCGCAATACAGCGAAAGAGATGCTGATCAAGGCGGGCTGGACTAGTATGGAGGTGCAGGCAGGAGTTACCGCTGCTTTGCAGGAGACCGATCCAGCTGCAAGGAGAGTAGCGGTTGAGCTGTTGAGTATAGAGAATTACCAAAGCCGCACCTTGTTCGAACAAGTGGCTCCATTAATCAGCGATCCCGAACTTGCGGTGCAAAAACAAGCTGTCAAAGGCTTGAGCATTCTCGGGTTCACACCACAGGAGATATATGAGCAAATCCACGCTCAATTACTGACTAAGAATCAAACCGATTGGCAGAGCCTTACTGAGCTGTTTGCTCAAATGGTCCAGAGCGATCAGAAAGCAGCTTTGGTTTTGATGGACATGATTAATGATCAAAGCCAGGAACTATTACTTAGGAAAGCTGCGTACGATGGGTTGGCCAGAGCGGTGCCCCTGCTTGAGTATCATCTCGACCGGGGATTGGCAGCCATCAAAGTGGATGGCGGGGTGTACTTAAGCTGGCGCTTGCTGGGAACCGATTCTTTTGACCTTGGGTTCAATGTATACCGGAATGGGGCCAAGGTCAATTCGGAGCCAATTGTGACCAGCACAAACTACCTTGACCTGGAAGGGACACTGGCAGCAGAGTACTATGTAACTGCCGTTAAAGATGGAGTAGAGATTGAACAATCAGAGACTGTGAAAGTGCTTCCTGAAGCGTATATTGCCATTCCTTTGGATCCGCCTGAAGGTGGCCGCACTCCCGATCGTGTCTCTTATTCCTATACCGCTAATGATGCCAGCACTGCAGATTTAGACGGTGATGGCCAGTATGAGATTATCTTGAAATGGGATCCCACTAATGCGAAAGATAACGCCCACAACGGTTATACCGGTAATGTTTATATCGATGCATACAAGTTGGACGGCACCAGGATGTGGCGTATTGATCTAGGCCGGAACATCAGGGCAGGAGCCCACTATACTCAGTTTATGGTTTATGATTTTGATGGAGACGGTAAAGCTGAACTGGCTGTCAAAACAGCCGAGGGTACTGTGGACGGTTTGGGCAATGTGATTGGCGATCCTAATGCTGATTACCGTAATCCAAGTGGTTACGTCCTCTCCGGCCCAGAATACTTGACCATGTTTGACGGTGAAACAGGGGCAGCCCTGGCTACCATTGATTACGTACCGCCACGGGGCAATGTCGGAGCTTGGGGTGACAGCTACGGCAACAGGGTAGACCGTTTCCTGGCTGGTGTGGCTTATCTTGACGGAGTTACTCCCAGTTTGTTGATGGCTAGAGGTTATTATACACGGGCGGTGATCGCTGCCTTTAACTGGGTGGATCAACAATTTGTGCCCGTTTGGGTATTCGACAGCAATGATCCTGGCAAGCAGATGGCAGCGGGCCAAGGTAACCACCAGCTGTCCATTGCCGACGTGGATGGTGACGGCAAGGATGAGATTATTTACGGCGCTGTAGCCATCGATGATGATGGAACAATCATGTATTCAACAGGATTAGGTCATGGAGATGCACTGCATGTAACGGATATCGATCCAAGCCGGCCTGGCCTGGAAGTGTTCGGCGTTCATGAGTCAGCGCCAAATCCTGCCGGGATTGAGCTGCATGATGCCCGAACTGGAGAAATTCTCTGGGGTATTCCTACAGATTACGATGTTGGCCGCGGCATCAGTGTCAATATTGATCCAAATCATTACGGCAACGAAGCGTGGGCATCAAGGAGCCCGTTGTTCAATGCCAAAGGCGAAGTTATTGCCAACAGCACTCCCAATTCCATCAACCATGCTATTTGGTGGGACGGCGATCTTGTGCGGGAGCTGTTGGATCATACTTCAGGCATGGGTAAGATCGACAAATGGGACTGGGAGAATAAGAGAACAGTCAATTTGGTTATCTTTGCCCGTTCGGCATCGAATAACGGCACCAAAGGCAACCCGGCACTCACCGCTGATATTCTAGGAGATTGGCGCGAAGAGGCCATTTTTAGGAACAATGACAACCGGGAATTGAGGATCTACTTGACCACATATCCCACAGAGCACCGCTTGTACACATTTATGCATGACAGACAGTACCGGGTGGCCATTGCCTGGCAGAATGTGGCTTATAACCAACCACCCCATCCCAGTTTCTATGTGGGCGATGACATGGAAATTCAGGATTTCAACATTGGCCTGGCTTATCAGGTACTGGAAGAGTACAGGGAGGAGTTTGGGGAGTAGTCTTTAAAGGGCAAACCGGGATTGTGTAGACTGGAAGGTCATAGGGTAACTACGGTACACGAAAAAATGGGGAAGCAGTCTTGCTTCCCCATTTTATTTGCTAGGGCTACTGCAGAGAAGCTCCGCAGTTGCTGCAGTATTTTCCATTGTGAGCTACTGACGAACAGGATCATACCGATAACAAACAGAACAACCCCAATGCCTATGATCACATATCCCCGGTCTGCAAGTCTGTTGGACATCTGGCATTCCTCCTTGCCTATGTATCAAGGTTATTTTTGAAAATCCGGTCATACGCACGGTCGATCTGCTTAAGTTCAGAATCGGATAGAGTCCAACTTCCGGCACCGGCATTTTCCTGAATCTGCCGTGGACGTCGCGCACCCACCAAAGCACAGGTTACTCCTTGCTGCTGGGTCAGCCAATTGATGGCGATGTGTGAAACAGGCTTACCGTGATTATCAGCTATTTCCTGCAAGACCCCCACTAACTGCATTGCTTTGCTCCACTTTGGTTCTTGGAAGAAGCGATAGAAGTTGTATCTAGTGTCGCCTTCAGCAAACACAGGTCTGTCTTTGTACTTACCAGCGAGGATCCCTGAGCCCAGGGAACCATAGGAGAGAATGCCGATTTGATGCTTAATGCAATACGGCAGGATTTCGTCTTCAATTTCTCTGTTTAACAGTGAGTAATGAGGCTGCAGACTGGCAAGCCCCGTCATACTTAGTACTTGATCCATGAGCTTGGTATCGAAGTTAGAGACACCAAGATACCGGAATTTGCCCGATTCTTGCAGTTTAATCAGCTCGCCAATAGAATCCTCAATTGGTGTATCAGGATCGGGCCAGTGAATCTGGTACAGATCGATTGTATCAACATTCAACCGTCTCAGCGAACCTTCAATTTGTTGGCGGATGCTCTCAGGTTTCAGGTTACGCCATTTGCCGCCAGGTTGCCTGACAATACCAACTTTTGTGGCGACAATCACTTGATCGCGGCGCCCCTTAATGGCTTTGCCTACCACAGTTTCAGCACGCCCATCGCCATATGCCGGTGCGGTATCAATGAGATTGACACCAGCATCCATGGCGGCCTGAATCGTAGCTATCGATTCGTTATCATCAACTTGACCATAAGTGGAACCACCCATAGGCCAAGTACCCAACGCGACGACCGATACTTTAAGATCGGTTTTACCCAGTTGTTTGGTCCGCATCTGGATCCTCCTTTGGAGCTTTTTTGTTATTTTTCCCTGTGGGATCTTGTTTGTCCTGCCAGAAATGGGAGGTTCTGCCAATGTAGCAAAATTTTGGTTGCGCAAGCAGGTAATTTTATGAAACTGTCGAAAAATATAGTAGCTGGTATTGTTTTTCACAGAAGGTCACTAGCAAAAGTACGCAGCAAAAAATCTCTTAGTTAATAATAATTTGCACTAAAGTACGAAGTTTAATCAGCCGATATAGATCGTAGCTAGTGATATTTCCTGCGCAGGGAGTAAACACTACTAGCTAAAAAGTTCAAGGATGAACAAAAATATCAAGGAGGAGTGTGTTGTTATGCGGATTAACAACAACATCATGGCATTGAATGCCCACAGGCAGTTGGGTATCAATCAAACCAACAGTAGCAAGTCCATGGAAAGACTCTCCAGCGGTATGAGAATTAACCGTGCTGGTGATGACGCAGCTGGTCTCGCTAT
>DUVS01000040.1 GCA_012840925.1 Bacillota bacterium | reverse complement strand
GGAAGACTCCAATAGAAAGGCAGGTGAACCTACCGATATCCGGTGGGATAAAATGTTTGTAAGAACCTTCATGACCAAAGATCCGATCACTGTGTCATTAGATGCTTCTCTTCCCTTTACTGCCGAACTGATGAAAAAACATAAGTTAAAAAGGCTGCCGGTTATGGACCAAGATAAATTGGTAGGAATTATCACTGAGAAAGACGTTGCCAAAGCCCTTCCGTCTCCCGCAACATCACTGAGCAAATATGAAATCAATTATCTGACCGACAAGATTAGGGTCGCCGATGTAATGACTAAGGCAGTGATTTCAGTTTTACCTGAAACGACCGTTGAAGAAGCCACGATGATCATGCATGAAGAAGATGTAGGATGTCTGCCTGTATTGGAAAATGGCAAACTAGTAGGTATCATTACCGAACGAAATATCTACAACGCATTGACCAAGCTGTTCGGACTTGACCGTCCCGGTTTGAGAGTCACTGTCCAGGTAGTGGATCGAGTTGGTGTGATCGCCGACTTGACCACTTTGATCAAATCACTCGACCTGCCAATCATCAGTCTGGCCACTTACGCAGCCAGTGCGGAATCAGCATATATTGTCCTGAGAATTGCCACTGACAGCCCAGAACCACTCATCGACACGCTGGTATCCAACGGATTCCAAGTGGTGCACTGGAAAATGCTTAACGAAAAACTTGCCCAGTAAACGAAGATGTAATGGAAAAGGCTGCCAACCGGCAGCCTTTTTTCAGCTAACTTGGAATCCAATGCTTTTCAACGCGATATTTCAGCCTTGTCGCTCAAAATCCTTGTATAACATACTAGGCTGAATGCCAGAATTGTTTTGGTACTTGCCGCTCGAATAGGGCTCATATTCACCGTGGATCGTATGGTAGTAGATCTGGCAAATCTCCACCCCTGGATAAATCTTGACAGGATTAACACAAAACATCTCCAATGTCCAGTACCCGGAAAAACCCACATCCCCGAATCCTGCCGTGACATGAACCACCAACCCAAGCCTGCCCACAGAAGACCGGCCCTCCAGCATTGGGACGAAACCTTCGGTCTTGGTATACTCCATCGTCCTGCCTAAATACAACCGGTTGGGTTCTAAAACCAGTCCTGATCCGGGAATGGTGATCAGCCGGGTCTTGTTCGGTTTTTTCATGTCCAGGACAGGTTCTTCATAGACCAGCAGTTCCTCATGGAGCCGCAGATTATAACTGTTGGGATTAAGCTGCCTAATGCTAAACGGCTCAATGAAGATCTTTTTGTTCAAATTCCGGTATATCTCTTTCCCTGATAGAATCATCTGCTTTCACCTCAAAATCCGATCTGTTTCAGCCACTGCTGCGCCAGATTGGTCCAAACGGCCACTTCCGGCTGCTGTAAAGCCAGGCCTAAGCCATGCCTGCCTCGAGGAAGAATGTGGAGGGCAAAGCTTACTTGCGCTTGGCTCAAAGCGGAGGCAAACATGAGGCTGTTTTCTACCGGAACCGTTTGATCATCAGCCGTATGCCAGATGAATGTGGGCGGCATGTGCCCATGGACATGTTTTTCCAGAGCCATTTGATCAACCAACTCGGGGCTGGGATCAGGCCCAAGCAGATTATCCCGGGAGCCCTGATGATAGAATCTTTCCATAGATATCACCGGATATCCTAGTATTAAGCAATCTGGAGCTGAACTTACCCTTTCCACAGGATCAGCAGCCGTTGGATCAGCTGCCAGCGGATAGACCGCTGCTGATGCCGCTAGATGCCCACCGGCGGAAAATCCGATGATACCGACCTTGTTAGGATCGATGTTATACTGTGCTGCATTTGCCCGTACAAACTGAACTGCCCTTCTGGCATCATTCAGCGGCGCTGGATGGCGATAAGGCGCAATGCGGTAGTCCAGCACGAATGCCGATAATCCGATTGAGTTCAACCACAAAGCTACATCCTTACCTTCATGTTTTGCTTTATGGATGTATGCGCCCCCTGGGCAGACAACAAAGGCGCCAACCGGCAGATCGGTTTTTACCAGATATGGATCGAGTGCAGGAACTCTTTGCTCGATCTGTGAATCCCATCCGGGAATCTCCTTCTCCCAAATTGTAATCATTAGATCACCCTGTTTTTGTTTTTTCCGTTGCTAAGCTGCTGCCAACAAGTCTATGCCTTTTTCAGATTACCAAGATTATAGATCACGCCATCGGCCTCAACTTTCATCCGATTGACAAAATCCATCACGAATCTGTACCTGTCATCAAAAATTTGCCTAGAAATTCCATAATTGAGCTGACCCCTCATTCTTGCTGCCAAAGGCCGGAAATCGTTTTCATAGAACCGTACCGCATCCGATAAAGGCTCGTCCAAATGGGCCTGATAGTGAAACTCGACCCAAATGTCCACTACACCCATATGGTCGATAATATCTGCATCTTGAATGATTTTGATCCAATCATTGTAGTCTTTGTCAGGGTCACGAAACGGAT
>DUVS01000004.1 GCA_012840925.1 Bacillota bacterium | reverse complement strand
GGGCAGGGGAGTTAGGTGAAGTCTATTTTGCCAAGGCCCATGCACTGAGAAGAAATGCGGTGCCAACCTGGGGCGTTTTTCTTGATGCAGAGGCGCAGGGAGGCGGCCCGCTGATTGATATTGGCACCCATGCCCTTGACCTGACTTTATGGCTGATGGACAACTATGAACCAAAATACGTTGTGGGTACTGTATATCGCAAACTGGCGGAAAACCGCGACAAGGCTCTGGCAAATTCCTTCGGCCCCTGGGATCCCCAGGAGTATACAGTGGAGGATTCTGCATTTGGATTTGTTGTCATGAAAAACGGGGCGACAGTATTCCTGGAATCCAGCTGGGCTTTAAATACGCTGGAGATTGGAGAAGCTCAGACCACACTGTGCGGCACCTTGGGCGGAGCCGATATGAAAAACGGCTTGCGGATCAATGGCCAGAGATTCGGGAAGCATTTCATCGAAACGCCGCAACTGGGAGCCGGTGGTGTTGATTTTTATCAAGGTGAGTCCAGGGATCCCAATCAGATTGAGGCACGGGTGTTTTACGACGCCATCCTAGAAGGAAAGCCGTTAGTGGTGCAGCCTGAGGAAGCTTTGCTGGTCACGGAGATTCTGGAGGCCATCTATGAGTCGGGCAGAACCGGGAAACCAGTGTTCTTTGATTAGTGCTTTGATTAATGCGAAGGGAGAGCAAGACAAATGAAACTGGGCGTGTTTACAGTTCTGTTGGCGGATCGAGCGTTGGATGATGCCCTTGCGTACTTAAAAAGCCTGGGCGTGCAGGCAGTGGAATTGGGCTGCGGCGGCTTTCCCGGGAAAGCCCATGCTGATCCTGGCCAACTGCTGCAGAGCGAAACCAAATTCCAGGCATTTGTAGATCTGTTTAGGAAACACGATCTGATGATCAGTGGGTTAAGCTGTCATGGCAATCCAGTACATCCTGACAGCGCCACCAGACAGGCTTTCCATGAGGACTTCGAGCAGACAGTCTTGCTCGCTGAAAAGCTTGGCGTAAATGTGGTAAATACTTTCTCAGGGTGCCCAGGTGGTTCACCGCAGGATGCAACTCCGAATTGGGTAACTTGCCCTTGGCCGCCGGATTTCCTTGATATCTTGGAGTATCAGTGGCATGAGGTGTTGATTCCCTACTGGGAAAAAGCCGTCAAATTTGCGAACGATCATGGAGTTAATCGGATTGCCCTGGAAATGCATCCCGGATTTTGTGTTTATAATCCCGAAACCCTGCTGAAGCTGCGGGAGGCAGTCGGGGATTCCATTGGTGCCAATGTCGATCCCAGTCACCTTATCTGGCAGGGAATTGATCCGGTGGCTGCGATCCGCACCCTTAAGGATGCGATTTTCCATTTCCATGCCAAAGACACAAAGATTGATCCGCTCAATACAGCGGTTAACGGTGTTCTTGATACCAAGCACTACGGCGATGAAATTAACCGGTCCTGGTTGTTTAGAACGGTAGGCTATGGAAATGGCTCTCAGTTTTGGAAAGATGTAGTCAGCAGTTTAAGAATGGTTGGCTATGATTATGTGTTGAGTATCGAGCATGAAGACAGCTTGATGAGTGTTAATGAAGGTTTGAAAAAGGCGGTAGCTTTCCTGCAGGATGTTTTGGTCTATGAATCTACTGGTGACATGTGGTGGGCTTAACCGATAATTAGCACTAGTGGCCGGAGGTTTGAAAAAAAGGGGGGACAGGGGGGGACAGGGAACCGTCCCCTGTCTGCCCCCCTTCACCCATGTCTCGTCTTCACGTTCTTAGAGCAGCAGCCATATTATAAGAATGATCAGTATTACAATCAGAGCGATAAGGAGTGCATTAATAGGCAGCTGGTAACGCACTTGAGCAATGGCAAAATCTGATGGGCCGGTAACCAAGACCCGGTCGACGAGCGACCCTGTGCGGGCAAACAGGCGGGCGCCGTTGTTACCGTCCACAGTCCGAGTGATTGATTCTACAAGTTGGTTTCCCCTAAAGAAATCGGCGGTGAACATAAATGCGCCAAAAGGTGCCGGTTCCAGTTCAAAGCCGAAAATACGGACAGGGCGGGACAGAACCATTTCCAGTGTATTGGTTTCCGTGAACAGGACATCCGGGTTGGCGTCTTCCGAGAAAGGCGGCGACGACCAGGTTGCCCAGCCGGTTGGAACCGGGCCAGCCTTCACCAAAGGTACACTGAAGGTCACTGTCAGCTGATCATCGGAAATCGATGAATAGAGATCGCCGAAAGTCAGCCCCGAGATGTCGATTTTGGTTGTGTTCGCCTGATAAGCCTGATCCGGGTTGTCGATCGGGGTTGCGGTGGCGATGTTGGCAGCAGCGACATTGGGGGTGATGGATGCTTCGTGTGCATCGGGCAGCGCGGCCTTTGGTCTGACTTCGCTCAAATTGCTGTCGATCAGGGCTGCTTCTCTGGCATTACCTTCTCCATCGCCTTCCTTGGGACCACGTCCGAGATTAACTGTGAGATTTCTCATATCCTTTTCACCTCCCTCCGCTGGGTTAAATAATTAGCGTTTCACTTCATAATTATGCTTGCCACCGGGGGGAGGCAATAAATTGGCTTTCCCGTTTTTGTCCAACACAAACCTGCATTCCCAGCTATGCAGTTATCCGTGGCGAAAACAACGAACCTAGCTTAGTTTTTGCGGGGGTCTATACTTAAACAAGGCCCCTTGCGCTGCAAACATGCAATTAATGGATTTGCCATGAAGCGGTAATCCTAGAGTACCGGAAATGATGGGTGAGTTCCAGAGTCTGATGACACATTGACGGCCAGCACCACCCGGATCCTGGAGCTGGTTGAGTTGTTCCCATATTACTTGATACCATCCCCGAATGGGTTGTCGACTACTTCATTTGTTTTGACAAACGCGATTTTTGTGAGCTATAATTAGACCGGGTGGTTTAGACCATCTGGTCTAGTTTTTGTCCCAGACTCCCATCCATGAGGTGGTTCCATTGAAAAAACGCAGCTTTGACTACAAAGCACTAATAGGTGAAGGCAATCCGCTCTTGCGCTACCCTGAGCTTAAAGAAGCAGCTATAGATGAGTTCGCCGTGAAAAGGTATGATGATGCATCCCTCAATGATATCCTCAAAAAAGCCGGAATGAGCAAAGGCAGCTTCTACCACCACTTCGGCGATAAGTTCGGGCTTTATCTGGCCATGATGGACATCATTGCCCAGAAAAAGCTGTCCTTCTTTTACCCCCTTATGAACGAAAACCTTGATACCAGTGATTTTTTCGGAACACTTAAGGCCATTATGAAGGCAACCACAGAATTCATGCTGCACGATGAGCGCCTGCACCACCTTTCCAATAGGCTCATGGAGGAAAACGATGCATTCCGCAACCGGATGTACAGCTTCTTTGCATTTGATTACTACCAATCCTTTAATCAATGGGTCTACCATGCGGTGCAGTCAGGACAGGTTGACAGCCGCTATCCTCCTGATTTTGTAGTCAAACTGATTGAGGTTATGTTTGCCAATATCCACAAACTGGTCTCGTCGGGAGATCCTGAACACCTGCTGGAGACTGCCACCCAGGTGATTGATGTTATCCAGGATGGGATATCTCGGAAACATTGAGTTTCCGAAAAACATAAAGAATAAAGCAGCTCTAAGCATATCAACAGAAAGGAGAACGATCATGGGGACCGCTTTTAGTGTCAAAGACTTACATTTCCGGTATCCATCATCCAGCGAAGACACGATCAAAGGCATAAACTTTGATGTCGTTGAAGGTGAGATCTTCGGACTCTTAGGCCCATCAGGGGCAGGGAAATCCACCACCCAGAAAATACTGGTGAAACTGCTTGAAGATTATAGGGGTGGTATCAAATATTTCGGTAAAGACCTGAAGGCCATGGGCCACTCATTTTATGAGGAGATCGGTGTTGGTTTTGAAGTACCGGTGCATTTCACCAAGCTGACTGCTTTGGAAAACATGCAGTTTTTTGCCGGCTTCTACAAAAGCACCGCCAACATCCAGGAACTGATGGAACGAGTAGGCCTTTGGGAATACCGCAATATGAAGGTGGGTGAATACTCCAAGGGGATGAAGGTGCGGTTGAACTTTGTCAGGGCCATGCTCAACAACCCACGGGTTTTGTTCCTTGATGAGGTTACCAACGGCCTTGATCCGAAGAATGCCAGGATTATCAAGGACATGATTGCTGAATACAGGGATCAGGGGGGAACGGTGTTTTTGACCACCCACTTGATGAATGATGTGGAGCAGCTTTGCGACCGGGTGGCGTTCTGTGTCGACGGCAACCTGATCGAGGTTTCCACGCCAAGGGACCTGAAATTGAAATACGGTAAGCGGGAAGTAAAGGTTGAATACAGGGACAACGGAGCGATTGCCAGCGCTGTCTTTCCCCTTGATGGGATTGGCTTCAACGAGGAATTTCAAAACCTCTTGAAAACTGCAAACATCGAGACCATTCACAGTGGAGAAACATCAATGGAAGAGATTTTCATTATTGTGACAGGAGTGGAGCTGAATGAACAAGCTAACCAGGCTGATTAGGGGAGAGGTAAAAAGGCTGGTCAAATACAAGATCCTGCCTGTGAGTCTGGCTACGGCAGCTGTTTGGATCGGATTGTTCTTGTTCATCTCTGCCAAAGAGGCCCGGGAGATTGCTCCGCTTCTAATATTTGTGGACGTAGCTGCCATGTCAATTTTGCTCCTTGGTGCATCCCACCACCTTGAAAAGCAGGATGGCACAATCCGCACCATGATGGTCATGCCTGTATCCCTGGGACAGATCATTACGGCCAAAACCGCTGCTTCCATGTTGCTTGCCATTGAGTCTGCTGTGGTTACCGCAGCTGCCCTGTACCTAATTCATGGTGCTACCTTTAACTATGCCTTGCTGCTTCTGTTTGTGGCAATTGCCGGCGCCGCCCATGCGGCAATCGGGTTTGTCCTTTCTCTCAACAGCAAGGACTTCACCACTATGCTGGGTTTATTGATGCTATACATGTTTGTCTGTACCGTGCCTTCAATTTTGTTCAGCTTTGGAATTGTCGATGCCAAGTACGAGTGGCTGTTCATGATTTCGCCATCTCATTCAGCCAGCCATCTCATCTCTTCTGCCGTGAGGGGAGAGTATCAACTGGCCATGATCATTGCTGGATGCTTGTATCTTACAATTCTCGCCGCAGCACTGTTCAGATTTGCCGTCTATCCCAAGTTTAAGGACAATGCGGCAAGGGGGTAATGATATGAATAAATATCTGTCACTATTGAAATATGAAGCAAAGACCATTGTCCGCGATCCTATCAACATCTATATGAGTGCATTTCCAATCATCATCTTGTTACTGTCGTCTTATGTCTTTCCTATGATCTTTGAATCTATGGATCCCATGCAGGGAACCATGCTTAAGGTGACAATGCTGCTTTTAATTGTAGTCATCCTGGCATTCGGCCCCTTTTTCCTGGCGGCCATGGCCACGTTTCTCCTGTTGGATCATAAGGATGAACACACATTGAACACCATTGCTGTCACTCCTTTGGGAACTCCCGGCTATCTCAAGTTCAAGATGACCTATATCTACTTGATGTCTGTTGTGGGGATGGTTGTCATCCTTGTAGGCACCAAACTCCTTGCCGGTGACAAGTACTCGGTGATGGGAGTGTCGTTTTTTGGCAGCATGGGCTTTTGGCATATTGTTGCCTTTGCCGTTGTCAATGGGTTGTTTACGCCAGCTTTGAGCCTGCTGCAGGGCGCATTTGCCAAAAACAAAGTGGAAGGCTTTGCCATGATCAAGGGAACAGGTATGCTGGCACTTGTCCCGGCGTTGATGGTCCTGGAGACGTTTCAGGGGAAACTGCAGTATGTGCTGGGTATCTTTCCGAACTTCTGGGCGATCAAGGGCATGTTGGTTAAGTTCATGCCTGTGGCCATGGGCACTAACTTGAGCTATCCGGTGTATCTGCTGATTGGTGCCGCGTATAATCTGTTGTTGTTGGTTGTCGCCTATCGCTTCTTTCTTAAGAAAGCCGAGTACTAAGTGAGACACAGAACCGTCCCCTGTCTCACCTCACGAAATAGCAGATATTATCAAGTACGAAGGTGACAACAACACCCTCATCTGGAAATCACCGATAGAGGACTTTAATACGGGAACACAGCTTATTGTGCACGAGTCACAAGAAGCTGTGTTTTATATGAATGGCCAGGCATTAGATCTGTTCGGTCCGGGGCGCCACACATTGGAAACCCAGAACATGCCATTGGTCAGCCGTTTCTTTAACCGGGCCACAAATGACAGAACTCCCTTCCATTGCGAGGTATACTTCATCAACATGGCGGAGCAAATGTCCATTAAATGGGGAACCGACAGCCATGTTCAGTATCTTGAACCTACATATAACTTCCCTATGAAGATTGGTGCATCCGGTGAACTTACTCTCCGCGTTGAAGAATCGCGGAAGCTGTTAGTCAAGCTGGTGGGGACTGAAAAGATTCTGGAACAGTCCAGATTGACCCAGATGTTCCGTTCTTTCTTAATGGCAAAGATTAAGCCCTATCTTGCCCAGACTATGCAGAATAACAGGTTTAGCATCTTTGAGATCGATGCCCACATGCATGAGCTGTCCGTTGCCTTGCACGAGCAGCTCAAACCTGATTTCTTAGATTACGGCCTTGCTTTGGAACGCTTTTTTGTCACCAATATAGTGAAGCCGGACGGAGACCGGATTTTGAGGAATACAAAGATATTCACATCCGGCAGTATGCGGATGTTCGCAAAGCCGAGATTCGTCAGCAAGTTGGGCTTATCGACCAGAAGACTCAAGCTCAAAAAATGGTCATTGAATCAGCGGCGCTTGCCCAGAAGAGGCAGCAAGAAGGCTATACTTATCAGCAGGAACGGGCTTATGACGTGGCTGAGAGAGTTGCTCAAAACGAGGGGAGTGGCAATTTTTCCGCCGCTGGAATCGGGCTTGGCATGATGGGAGGCGTAGCTGGTGGTATGGGAGCTGTAGTAGCTGGAATTACTTCCGATGCCCTCACTCCCACCACGTCACCACAGCAGCCGACGGTTCAACCGCCGACCACAGCAAATACCGGAACTGCAGCTGCGCCGAATGCCGAGATGAATGAATTTGAGAGGTTTAAACTTGAAGTGGACAAGTTGATGTATGCCAAAGAAAGGGGCTTGATATCTGAGGAAGAATTCGAGCAAATGAAGAGATCGTTGCTGCTGGACAAACCGACACCGGGTACGGGAAGCACGAGCTGAAAACAGCCCTTTGTAATAAACATATTATCAAAACTTGCCTGACTGTTGCTTGAATCGCGGGTGTGAAAGTAGTCAATGTGACATGACCTTATGTGGATATTGTTAAGGCTGCTTTGTACCACATGAGGTGATTGTCACTTTTTTTGTGCAAGTCCTGAGAAAAAAGAACGGGGTGAAAAGAATGGCATCTACAAGATACCAGAAAATGCTGCTTACTGCCATAGTAATTGTCCTGATTGTCTATAATGTTGTTGTGTTTTTACTGCCGTTCCCAAGACATTACGGGTTTTGGGTCGGCTATTCTTTTTCTCTGATCAGTATGCTGTTTACAGCAGCAGTGAGCCTGTATGTGATCGGCAGGGAAGGGCTGAGAAGCAAATTCTATGGCGTGCCTCTGGTGTATGTAGCTTGTACCTGGTGGTGCAAGTGCTGCTTGGATTGCGTCAAATGGCTTTACCCGTTCCCTATCAATACAACCTGATCATCAATATCGTTCTCCTCGGTGCCTGTCTGATTGGCTTGATTGGCATCAATATGGCAAAAGAGGAAATAGAACGTATTGATCAAAAGGTCAGCGAAAAGGTTTTCTACCTGAGATCACTTCGAGCCGAACTGGAAGGCTTGGTGGACGGGACTAAGGACGAAACCTTGCGCAAGATGATCAAGGAGCTTGCAGAGACCATACGGTACAGCGATCCTATGAGCAGCCCGCAGCTTGCCGCTCTTGAGAACAAAATCGAGGTGAAGGCAGCACAGCTTGCAGAGAGCATTCACAATGTTGAAGCCGCAGCAGCATTATGCCAAGAAATTCAAATGTTGTTTGCAGAGCGAAACCGCAAATGCAAGATATTGAAATCTTCCTAGACATGTCACCTGGTGATATGTCAACCGAGCGACCGGATTATTTGCCAATATGAAGCAGACAAGGAGGAAGAATTGTGCTGCAGTATCAATGTCGTATGTGTGGTGGTAGAATTATACCAGCTGACGATAACCTAACCGGCGAATGTGATTCCTGTGGAAGCACTTCCTGGCTGCTTTCTGAAGCCGACGAGCGAAAGGTTAATACATACAACCGGGCTAATGCCCTGAGAATGCAGGGCGAGTTTGACAAAGCTGCGGGCATGTTTGAAAGTATTTTGGTACAGTATGGCCCCGATCCTGAAATTTACTGGGCATTGGTTCTATGCCGCTATGGAATCGAGTATGCGGAGGATCCCAACACTGGAGAGCGTATCCCGACTTGCCGTCGCGCAAGCTACAATTCGATTCTGACTGATGTGGATTATCTCGCAGCCCTCGAGCATGCGGATGAATACACTGCCCATATCTACAGGCAGGAAGCTGAAAAGATAGCGGACATCCAGAAAGCCATATTGAACATCTCTAACAAAGAGGAACCATATGATGTATTTATTTGTTACAAAGAGAATACTGATGGCGGCAGCAGGACAAAGGACAGTGTGCTAGCCCAGGACATATATCAAGAACTGACAAAAGCGGGATACAAAGTGTTTTTCGCTCGGATCACGCTTGAAGACAAACTTGGCGTCGAATATGAGCCGTATATTTTTGCTGCCTTGAACAGCGCAAAAGTGATGCTGGCAGTTGGTACGAAGCCTGAGCACTTCAATGCGGTCTGGGTCAAGAACGAGTAGAGCCGTTTCCTGGCTCTGATTAGAAAGGAGCACAACAAAGTCCTGATACCTTGCTACCGGGACATGGATCCATACGATTTGCCCGATGAGCTTGCCGTTTTGCAGTCTCAGGATATGAGTAAAATAGGATTTATGCAAGACCTGCTTCGAGGCATAGAGAAAGTGCTCAAACCTCAATCGGAAGAACACTCTAAAGATACCGATGTTGAAAATCCTTTGGAGCGCTTAGTGCAAAACAGTGAAACCTATTTAAAGCTTGAAAACTATGATGCTGCTGAAAAGGTCTTTAAGCGGATAACCAGGGAATATCCTGAGGATTACCGGGGATGGTGGGGATTGATTGTCTGCAAACTCAGGAGTTCCGAAGAGATAGCCGATGTGGCCGATGTCGATGAAATCAAAACATGGCTTAGCTATGTAAAACAGTTGGTCGACTTAGAGGATTGGGTCAGACTGGAGGCTAGGTTCAAGGATTATCTGTGCAAGTATGCGGAAAAGGATGCGGCCAATGAGTTGAGATATGTTAATGATCAGATGCAGGCTATCGAAGGAAGCAAACAACACGTTCTTTCCAAGAAGGAGCAGATCATTGAAAAAATTGAACAGATAAACCAATGCATAAAGGAAGATCAGGATCGGATTGAGGTTCTAAACAAGCGCAAAGCTGAAATTCGCCCAATGGTTAAACGAGAGACAATAGTGTCGTATGTTATTGGTCTTGTTTTGGTAATCCTTACATGGCGTTTTCCATATAGACTCCTAGTTTGGATACGGGAAACAGTGGACTATGATGTTTTTCTTATAGGCATATTCATAGATCTGGTCAGACTAACATTGTGCCTAGTGGCAGGACTTGTGGTCGTGACCTGGCCTGTAATCATAATTGGGATCGTTCGTATGGTCAGTGAAATTGGTGCTTGCCGCAATTCCCATGAGAACTGGACGATTTCTAGGGAAGTAGAATCTTTAGTGTCAAAAATCGAAGAACAAAAGGAAACAGTGTCTGGTATAGAAGAAGAACTGATTAAGGTTGAGGAACGATTAAAATACTATGAAACTGCCAATGAGGTATTTGCATTGAAAGATAGGTATTACGATTACGGCCATGATAAGATCGTACAGTGGTACCTTACCTCGTACTGTAGAAAGTTCGACTTAGCATTCGAAGTTGATGCTGAACTCGAGGAGCGTAGAAAAGCTTTTTTCGACAAATGGGGGAGTGAGACAGGGGGCGTAGACAGGGGACGGTTCTGTGTCGCACTGTGTTGTGATTGAGACAGGGGACGGTTCCCTCTCATACCCTGTCATACTGCTGACACACTTGTCATCATTGACCTATGTCACGCTGAGTAACAACATGTTACAGAGGTGAGACAGAGAACCGTCCCCTGTCTACCACAGAGGTGAGACACAGAACCGTCCCCTATCTCCCCCGGGATGCAACAAACGTGCTGTTTGTTCATAGCATATTGTACAGCATTTCTTAATGATGTTCTTGACAGTTGAATATATATATGTAATAATCTGCGCAGATTCATGTTTTGCATTTTCTAAACTTTTGTGGGTATTAGTTTACATCAATAACAGATTTTGTGAGGAAGAACAGCTTTTCGGGAACGAGGAGGGTGATGAGTTGCGCGTGCGACCGGCCACAGACGCCGATAATGAAAAACTGATTGCGATTGAAAAACTAACACCTCAGGGTGGACAGATTCGATTGGTCAGCGAACGAAAGGATTATTTCTTCCGTGCCAAAAAGTTTGCTGACCCCATTTTTTTGATTGTCGAAGATGAAGCCGAAGACATGATTCTGGGTATCAT
>DUVS01000039.1 GCA_012840925.1 Bacillota bacterium | reverse complement strand
TTTTGTCATGAGTCTTCCCCCTGATCTGAATGATAGCAGATGAAAGGATTTTCTCCAAATCCAATTAGGGGGCTAAATAGTGCTCAACTTGATAGATGCAAAGCACTGTGCCGCTCAGTATCTCGGCGACGTGTCTCCCTGTGTATCCCGCTTCCTGAGCCCGTTCCTCTATGCCCCCAAGAGCAGAATAGAAAAAGTTGCGCAGCTCCGTCGGAAGCGGCATTTCATAGACAAAAATGCCTAGAATTCCAGTCCGCCCCTGCGTTAAGCAACGGGCAACCACGTTCGGGAAAAAGCCGAGTTTCTTTATGGATATCTTAAATCGACTACAACCTTTACCCACCGCCCATGGGAAGGAATTTCCATACATAGCTGGGAATTAGTACATGAGCATGATCATCCAGAAACCAGGAAAGGAAGCAGAAATGGCACAAATTGATCTCCATATGCATTCTTACTACAGCTGTGACGGCCAATACAGCCCTGAAGCGCTGGTCAAGATGGCCGCACAAAGGGGGTTTAAAGCTATTGCCTTAACGGATCACAACTCAGTTAAAGGCGTGCCGGAGTTTTTGGCAGCCGGCAAAAAGTATGGAATTCAGGCCATACCAGGGATTGAAATTGATACTGTCTACCGCAGCCGGGAATACCATATCCTTGGTTATCATCTCGACTGGGACGATCCACGGCTGGCTCAACTAACCCAGGCTATCGACAATGCCCAGGTAGAGCTGATCAAAACCATGGTCCGTACTGTCAATGAGCTGGGATATGCAATTACTTATGCTGACGTACTTCGATACACAAATCAAAAATCGATTCCCGGGTTTGCGTCAATCGCCAAAGCAGTCTTGGCTGATAAGCCAGGCCTTGACATGGACTGCTTTAAGTTTATGCAGCACTACCTTGCCCCTAACACTCCCGCTGACTTTCTCCACAAACTGCCCAAAGCCGAGGAGATCATTCAGTTAATTAGCGAGCTGAATGGAGTGCCAGTCCTGGCCCATCCGGGAGTGTACCTCGATCCCAATCAAATCGAAGCTGTCCAAGTACTCGCAGATCTTAATAACGCAGGCCTGAAAGGTATTGAAGCTTATTCAACCTACCACAAGGATGCAGATAACCACAAGTTTCATCAGCTGGGGCTGGATGCTGGTTTGCTGATCACGGCCGGCAGTGATTTCCACGGCGAGTTTAAACCATCTGTCGCACTGGGACAAAACTGCGCAACCGATTATCCCGTTTTGCAGGCACTGAATCATTATGCCTAGCCAATTCATAGGCCAAGTCTAGAAGCCTATACAATACAATTACCTTAAATAAAGCAGCCACAAAAACAACACGACAGGAGTGAAGCAAATGAATTTGATCATCAAGAATGGAACAATCATCACCGACTCACTGATTCATAACGGTACAGTTGTAATCGAACAAGGTAAGATATCCCATGTATGTGAAAGAGATCAGGCCAACCAGCTTCTTGGCCAGTTAAATCTCACTGAGTTTCAAATTATTGACGCTAAGGGCAGTTATGTTGCCCCTGGTTTAATCGATATTCATATCCATGGCTGCAGCGGTGTGGAATTGATGGATGGTACTCAGGAAGCAATCAGCACCATGGCCCGCTATCTGGCCAGTCGTGGCACAACGGCCTTTCTGCCTACCACCGTTACAGCCTCACCCGAAAAAACACGGGTCATTGCTGAACTTGCAGCCAGCTATGAAACCAAGCCAGGAGAGGCAGCCTTTCTTGGCATTCACTTAGAAGGGCCGTATATCAACGAATCAAAAAAGGGCGCGCAATTCGGGACAGCAATTCGCACCCCCGATTTTACCGAAATGGAACACCTCTACCAGATCTTAGGGGAGAAGATGCGCCTGGTGACAATCGCCCCTGAAATCCCGGATGGGTTAAAAGCTGTTGACTGGCTGGTGGACCGGAACATAGCCGTCTCCGCTGGGCATACCGATGCAGCATATGAGGAGGCAGTCGCTGGTTTTGAGCACGGCATTTCCCAGGTTACGCATCTCTTTAACGGTATGAGCGGGCTGCATCACCGCGAACCCGGTACAGTCGGGGCAGCCCTAACAACTTCAAAAGTTTGGGTGCAGCTGATTGCAGATCTGGTCCACGTCCATCCTGGAGCAATCCAGCTGGTGCTGGCTGCAAAAGCCGCTGACAAAATCATCTTAATCAGCGATGCCATCCAAGCCACAGGCCTCCCTGACGGCAAGTATGTCTTAGGGGATCTGCCGGTCTTCGTCACGGATGGCATAGCCCGCTTGAAAGAAGGCAATCTAGCTGGCAGTACCCTCAACCTGCTGCAGGCTGTCCGCAATATGATTGAAGTCTGTGGTGTCTCACTTCCCGCAGCCTTCCGCATGGCCAGCAAAAACCCCGCCGAATCCATCGGCATTTACAGCAAAGGCTGGATTCAGGCCGGTTACGATGGGGATGCGATCATTCTTTCGCCAGAGTTTGAACTGGAAAAGACTATTA
>DUVS01000038.1 GCA_012840925.1 Bacillota bacterium | reverse complement strand
TGCTTCATCCCGAAGGAATCTGCTGTAATAACCCCGCTCGACTTGCATGTATTAGGCACGCCGCCAGCGTTCGTCCTGAGCCAGGATCAAACTCTCCAATGAAAATTTGTCCTGTCTGTTTCTGTCTGAAGCACCGGATCTGCATCCGGTACACGACAGGGTTGAACGTTAACGTTCTCCGCACTTCTGCTGTTTAGTTTTCAAAGTCCACGCTGGCAAAGACTGGTCAGGATGCCAGTTTCCGGCATCTGTCTTTGGCAACAGCTTTTATATCTTACCACACATGTTGGCGTGGTGTCAATAACTATTTTGTACCATTTTTGCCCGAATGTGACTCGGGAGAATAAGCTCGCCGCAAACCCAATAACTTGTGGCGACGTTTGTTTATTATATGCGCCTGGAACTGTATTGTCAAATACTAATTGCTTCCAAAACGCTTAGCTAGTTCAGCTTCATTACCAGCCCGCTTATTGCCGGCACCACCTATCATACCAGCTTGTCCCGGCAACTGTCAATAGCTATTTGTCAAAATGCTACCTTTTTTATCATCCTACCCCAGAGTTCAGCTTTGCTTTTCAAAGCCAAACAACACCTCCACAGCCTGAGCCAGGCTGGGGCTCACCAAATCAACATCTGGAGGAGCTTCTACTTCCGAACCGATAAAGATGGTTTTGGTGCCTGCTCGTTTACCAGCTTCGATATCAATGCTCCGATCTCCAACCATGTATGACTCGCTGAGGTCCAGGTCATACTCCGCTGCCAACTCTAGTAGCATTCCCGGTTTTGGTTTACGGCATTCACAATCAGCTTTGGGTTTATGGGTGCATACTTTGATCTGATGGATAACTCCCCCTGAGCGCTGCACATGGTCTACAAGTTTTGCGTGGATCTGGTCGAGATCTGATAGAGACATGTAACCCAAACCAACTCCACCTTGATTTGTGACAACAAAAACATAGAAGCCCAACCGATTGAGCCTCCTGATGGCCGGCCCCACACCATCAATGAACCGCAGCTCATCAGGCTTGTTCGGAGGCCGCTGCCTCCCCCGATGCGCTATACTGTGATTTAAAACTCCATCCCGGTCCAGAAAAAATGCCCGTTTTTTCAAGGCCTCACCCTCATCGTGCCAAAATACTGAGCTCCCCATACCCCAATCAAAATCCCAAGCCCGCCAATTACCTGCATTGGTGTCAACCTTTCGCCAAGGAAAATAACCCCTGCACTGATTGCGATCAGCGTTGTGAGGGTATCAAATACTCCTACTTTATAGGATGGCAGATGAGCCAGGGCATAATTCAAAAGAAAAAACCCACTTACAGATGCGCCAAACCCTAAATAGGCGATAGCAGTCAATGTAGGCAGTTCCAACAGTGGTTGAAAAAAGGCCCCCAATAAACTGGCAGCACCTGCTTCAGCTAACCCGATCAGTGCCATAGGCAAAAACGCAGTCAAGCCCATGTGCATCATGGCATAGGTTATGGTAACCGGTGAGTAATTTCGTGATAACCATCGGGACATCACGGTTGCGGCAGCTGCTGATACTGCAGCTCCCAACAGCACCGCCAGGCCTAACAAGCTTACATTCCCGGCATCTCGTTGATTCAACCCGATCAAGGCTACCCCGATAATTGAAACGAGCATGGCAGCAAGCTGGTAGCGATTAGGCTGTTCAGATAAAAATATCCTGGCAAAGATCAGCGTGAAAATGGGAATCACCGCAACCATCAGCCCAGAAATAGCCGCAGATGTATAGCGAATCCCCAGGGTTTCCAAAGTGAAATAGAGGATAGGCTGAACTAAGCCAATAGCCAATAAGGGTTTGATCGGCCCAGACCGTTCAACCTTGACCACTTTCAATAGCCGCAGCAAGTTGATCAACCCAACGGCAAATAAGAATCTCAATGCCAGCAGATGAAAGGGATCGAGTCTGTCTAAAGCCACCCGGGAAAAAACGAAGGATAAGCCGAATATCAGTGTAAATCCGATCACTGCAAAATAAGGATTGCGTTTGAACATAAGTACTGTTTCTCCACTCTAATCTGTGATTACCTCAGGGTATCCCAAAGCTCGTAATAGTGCGATTGCATTACGGGTCTGCGATGGTCCTGGTTTCAACGTGTAATCAAACTCCAGGCCATGTTCACCGACACGTTCACGAAAATGGTAATTGACATAACTTGACTCAAGCAACTTCGTCAATTCCAGATCATGAGTCGCCACCAGAATGATGGTTCCCGGTTGGGACACATACTTCAGGACGCGGTAGCCTGCCTTGATTCGTTCTTCTGAATTGGTCCCGCGATACATTTCATCAAAAATGGCCATGATGGTAACCTCAGTTTCAGCCTCAATAGCCTTGATAATCCTGAGAATTGACTGGGCTTCTACCAAGTAATAACTCTTACCTTCAATAATGTTGTCCGACCGGCCGATTGAGGTCAACAGCTTGAGAAATTGCGATCGATATGCTTTGGCCAAGCAAGTGTAGACAGTTTGGGCAAACAAGGCGTTGACGGCGACTGTACGCAAAAATGTAGATTTTCCAGACATGTTTGACCCTGTGATCAATACGCCCTGAGTGCCAACAGTCAATGAATTTGGCACCGGGTTCTCAATTAGAGGGTGATACATCGCTTCCCCCACAAGTTTGTCACCACTGCCTCTGCCGGGCTCCAATACCGGTTCGCAATAATAAGTCAACGATTCTCGGTAGGATGCTACCGCCTGCAGTGCGTCCATTTCACCGATCCATTCATAAATGGCAAGTAGTGCCGCACGATGCCGGCGGATCAAAGCCACGGTTCGCTCAAAGCCCCTTACATCAAGCAAAAACAGAATACTAACATACTGGAGGACACTGCCGAGGAGCGGATCTGCCGACTCCAACCCAATCTGGGAAGAATAGCGCATGAACGTGGCAGTTTCAGCCAATGCCCTTTTTATCCTGGCATGATCCAGAGCCAGTTCCACAGCTTCAACAGCCACAAGCTTCTTACCATAATGCACCATTTTCCTTAAAGCCCTGACCAAATGAAAGTATCCTGAGATTTTTTTGTGAACTCGACTGTGAATGATCAAATTGATGACAAAAACTAAAACAACCGCCACAACAGCCAGCTGAGGCCAGATGATCCAGGACAGAATACTGGCAACTGCCAAGTAAGCCAACAGGATGTACAACCAGCGAAAGCGCAGACTCTTGATTTGCGGCGGGTCGATCAAGAAGCTGATTACATTTGGTGTATCGTCACTGCCAATCCTGGCCAAAATCGTTTGCACCTGCTCTCTTAGCTCGGGGTTAGATTGAAAAAAGCGGATCAAACTGGCGCGCCGCTTCAGCTCCTCCCCGCTGAACACAGGAGTCCTTAACAGGCTGTACAGGTACTGTTGGCCATAGACGGACAGGGTTCGATCGATCCAGGAAAAAACAGGATTTCCGTCCAGATCTTCCCAGGTACGATCATCAATAACATAATCACTGTTAGGAATTGAGATTAGCTTGAAATAACGGCTGATATCGGTAAAATTGCGGGTCTTCTCAATCTCACCGGATTTAGCCCACAAACTGCGTAACCTTGCCAGCAGTTTTTCATGGGCGATTCGATCAAAAAAACCTTTGCTGACAAGGCCCACTGCTCCGGCCAGCGCTAACAGCCACAGGTACTTGGCGGACAGATTTGCAGCCAACACCAGACCATAATAAGCCAACAATCCGGCAATCAGTGCCGTGGTCCAGGCTAATGCTTTTGACAACGCCACCTTAACGCCTCGCTTCCTTTTGACAAAATCGAGCGGGGATTTTAATCCCCGCATCGTTTACCTTACAACAAGATTCAAGATTTTGCCTGGCACATAGATTGTTTTGATTACTTCCTTGCCTGAAAGTGCATTCTTTACCGAAGTGATTTCCGCAGCGGCACTCATAACATCTGTCTCTGATGCATCGACGGCAACGTCGACTGTGGCCCGGGTTTTTCCATTGACTTGAACTGCCACTGTAACCTGATCGGCAACCAGCATCTCTGCATCCGCTTTGGGCCATTGGGCATCAAACACCGACGGCTTATGGCCGAGCATTTGCCACAACTCCTCTGTCAGATGAGGTGCCAATGGTGCCAGAAGGATTACCAATGTCTCCAGACTCTGGCGATCAAGTGTGGAACCAACTTGATTGATATATTCCATAAATGCACTCACTACAGTATTCAGCTTAAAGGATTCGATTCGTTCGGTTACGGTAGCTATTAACCTGTGCCGCATTTTTTCACTGGCCAAGGTTGGCTCAGGCAGATCGTTAAGACTGCGCACCACCAGATTCCAGACCCTTTGAATAAATCTGTAAACACCTTCGATGCCATTATCCATCCATTCGGAGTCAACTTCAGGCGGTCCGATGAACAGCTCGTAGATCCGTAGTGAATCGGCGCCATAATGCTCGACCAATTCATCAGGATTGACAACATTCCCTTTTGACTTGCTCATCTTGGCACCATCTTTGCAGACCATACCTTGATTGAACAACCTTATGAATGGTTCGTCAAAATCAACAACACCGATGTCATAGAGAAACTTGATGTAGAATCTGGAATAAAGCAAATGCAGTACTGCATGTTCAATTCCACCTACATATAAATCAACCGGCAGCCAATACTTTAGTTTATCAGGGGATGCCAACGCCTCATTATTATCCGGATCGGCGTACCGCAGAAAATACCAGCAGGACCCGGCCCATTGAGGCATGGTGTTTGTTTCCCGTTTTGCCGCACCGTTACACTTGGGACAGGTTGTGTTAACCCAATCGCCAATGGCGCTCAATGGCGATTCGCCTGTTCCCGTTGGTTGATAATTCTCCACATCCGGCAAAGTAACCGGAAGCTGATCCTCAGGCACAGGGACTTCACCACATTCCGGGCAGTGAACAATAGGAATCGGTTCACCCCAGTAACGCTGACGTGAGAATACCCAATCACGCATCTTATACTGAACAGAAGCCTTCCCCTGCCCCTTTTTCTGCAAATGTTCAGTGATAGCCTTCTTTGCCTGTTCAGAATCCATACCATCAAAAGCGCCAGAGTTGATCATTTTGCCATTGATCACAAAAGGCAACTCGGGAATTGTACCATCCGGTTCTGCAATCACCGGAATAATCGGTAGATCGAATTTCTGGGCAAACTCAAAATCCCGCTCGTCATGGGCAGGCACAGCCATTATCGCACCTGAGCCATAATCAATCAGCACGTAATCGCTAACCCAAATCGGAATTCGCTGGCCATTGACCGGATTAATGCCATAAGCGCCGGTAAACACTCCTGTCTTTTCTTTATTGGCCATCCTTTCCACCGCTGACTTAGTCATAGCCTGCCTGACATATTCTTCGACCTCTGCAGCCTGTTCGCTCGAAGTAACCTTAGCTACTAATTCATGTTCGGGCGCCAATACCATGTAGGTAGCTCCAAACAAGGTATCTGGCCGTGTTGTAAACACAGTTATCTGGTGGTCGCTGCCATCAATGGCGAAGACTACGTCTGCTCCTTCGCTGCGGCCAATCCAGCTTTCCTGCATCTTGACCACTTTTTCCGGCCAATCGAGAGTTTTCAACCCATCCAAGAGCCGGTCGGCATACTTAGTGATCTTCAACATCCACTGCTTCAAATTGCGCTTTTCCACCTGCGTACCACATCGCTCACACGCGCCTTGGACGACCTCCTCATTGGCCAGCCCCGTTTGACAGCTGGGACAGAAGTTGATCGGCATCTCTTTGCGGTATGCTAAGCCGTGCTTATACATCTCCAGGAATATCCACTGAGTCCATTTATAGTAATCGGGATCGGTAGTGTTAACTTCCCTGGCCCAATCGTACATGGCACCAATTTCATGAAGCTGGCGCTTGAAATTGGCTACGTTGTTGGCAGTAGAAACCCGGGGATGAATCTTTTTCTTGATCGCATCGTTCTCCGCCGGCAGGCCGAAGGCATCCCAGCCCATGGGATGAAGTACGTTATATCCTTGCAGTCGCTTATACCGGCTCCATACATCACTTAGCACATAACCGCGCCAGTGTCCAACATGCAGTCCCGATCCTGAAGGATATGGGAACATGTCCAGACAGTAAAACTTAGGCTTAGCCGGATCCATCTTGACCGTGTGCGCTTGCGTTTTTTCCCAATAAGCCCGCCATTTGGTTTCAATTGCCTTGTGATTGTATGAACTCATCTAGAACTCCTCCTCCAGATTAAAACAAAAGACCCTTCACTCACGGCGAAAAGGGTCAGGGATCTCCGCCAGACCTGAATCCGAAAGAACTTATGCTTATTATATCCAAAAGCTGAGCGCTTGACAAGTATTTTGGCTTGAAAAGCATCAGTTGCCGATGACGAATTCAATCGACCTTTGCCCACCGTCAACTCCGGTCAACTGATCAAACCCGCCTACCAGCCCACTGGGAGCTAAATACCATGATGGAACTGCACCAACAATGATGTCTTCGATCAGGGCAACCCGGGTAGTGACTGGCAGTGTCGTCGATGCCAGCGGCACCACGATTCGCATCTCCACATGGATATCGAGGTACAAACGGTGAATCGTTTGATTAATACCCGCTGAAACAAAACTGCTGATGGGAGTGGCAGTAACCGCTCCAGCTGGAAAAGCTCGCAGAGGTATCCTGGGCCCAAACCCGGAGAACAAATTGGTTCCGAGGAATTGCCCAAGGGGAATGGCCAGAGTCTCCCCATCAAAATCTTGTAAAGCTTGCAGGATTTTTTGGGCAACAACTGCTGATGCTTGGTTGATCTTGGCAGTATCATACTTGATCGCCTGGATGCGGCCGTGATCATCAGTGATAATCTCCGCCATCTCCATCATATGCATCTGGACCATCGTTTCTTCTACCGCACGAGCAATTGCCTGGGTGGCAAGATTCACTGCTTTGGTTTCAGCCCAAGCATACAGTACCGGGCTGACTCGCTTTTCAATGATCATTGCCAACACAGCAGCCAATAAAGCCAGCACTAAGAGACACATCATCAGATAGCGCAGCCATCCCCGGCGAGGCGGCTCGTCAGGAACAGGTGTTGAATTGTGGGCACCAGGCCTTCGCAATGCTGACTGCCATCTTAAACGGGACATATTATCGGCCTCCAGAACGAAATATATCTTGACCCCACCGCCGCTTGTATTTGCCCATTGGTTGTGGTAAATTATATCTGTTCATAGTGAAAAATGAGTGTGGTATAATTCAGAGAGGATGGAGGCGAAACTGTTGTCCAAGAAATCAAAAAAACTACCTAAGAAAAAGCCCCGTTCCCGGATTAAAATTTGGATTTTTGTCATCATCTTTTCAATTCTGTTTGGTGGAGCGTTGGGTGTACTGACAGCTTATGTAGGTAGTGCTCCAAGTTTGGATCAGGTAAATCTCACACAACAGTATTCCACTCATATTTATGACATAAATGGGCAGCTGATAACCGACTTATATCGCGAAAACCGAGTTCCGATTGCCATCGAACTGCTTCCAGATCACCTGAAAAATGCTGTCATTGCTATCGAGGATGACAAATTCTATCAACACCACGGTATTGATTTTATCGCTTTTGGCAGGGCAATCCTGGTCAATCTGCGCGAGGGCAGGTTTGCCCAGGGTGGCGGTACCATTACCATGCAAGTCGCCCGCAATTTATTCTTGACTCAGGACAAACTAATCTCCCGCAAACTGCAGGAGTTCCTCTGGGCCGTCCAGATTGAACGCAAGTACTCTAAGCAAGAGATTCTCGAAACTTACCTTAATATGGTACACCTTGGGCACGGTGCCAACGGAGTCGAGGCAGGTGCTCAGCTGTATTTCGGCAAATCAGCCAAGGATTTGAGTCTGGCTGAAGCAGCCCTTCTCGCGGGAATCATCCGTTGGCCGGCACGGTATTCGCCTCATAACAATCCCGATGTCGCCCTGGAGCGGCGCAACTTTGTCCTGAAAAGGATGTTTGATCTTGAATTAATCACAGAAAGCGAGTATACAGCTGCAAGGGCCGAACCTATTGAGGTTGCCGAGCGGAAGGCGCGTAATGTCAATGCACCGTATTTTGTCGATTATATTCTTGATGACTTGATTGAACGGTATGGCGAAGAGCGTGTCTTTGGCGGCGGGCTGCGTATTTACACAACTTTGGACTTGAACATGCAGAAAGCTGCAGAACAGGCTCTAGCCAATGGTCTGCCTAAAGGTTACGTGGACAGCAACGGGCTTACCCAGCCGCAAGGTGCATTGATCGCCATTGATCCCCGCAGCGGTCATATCCGGGCTATGGTAGGCGGCCGTGGTGAGGACAAGTTCAACCGGGCTGTCCAAGCTTATCGTGGGCCAGGTTCAGCTATCAAGGTCTTCGCCTATACTGCGGCGATTGACAAAGGGATTACAGCGGCTGACATTTATGTGGACGAGCCAGTAGAATATGTGCTGGCTAGTGGCGAAACCTGGAGCCCCCGCAATTACTATCCTGTCTTTGACGGCGAAATGACCATCAGAGAAGCTATTGAACGTTCGATCAATACGATTGCAGTCGCAGTTGTCAACCAGCTTGGCTATAACACAGTGATCGAATACGGCAAGAAAATGGGGATAACGTCTTTTGTCGAATCTGGCCGGGTCAATGATTTGGGTTTGTCTCCCCTGGCTCTCGGCGGATTAACCAAGGGGGTATCGCCTTTGGAGATGGCTTCCGCCTATGGTGTCCTGGCCAACAATGGGATTAGAGTGGAGCCAATTGCAATTCTCAAAGTCACTGATTATCACGGCAAAGTGCTGGAGGAGAATACTCCCCGCAAAGAAGTAGTACTCACAGAGGAAACATCGTATATCATGACTGATCTTCTAAGAGGTGTGATTGAGCGCGGAACCGCCCAGAGTGCAAAAATAAACCGGCCTGCGGCTGGAAAAACTGGTACTCATCAAGACAATAGGGATGCCTGGTTTGTAGGATATACACCCGAATTGGTGGCTGCCGTGTGGTTTGGCGAGGATATTCCCAAAGCGATGGTGTATCAGGGTGTGCAGTATGGTTCCTGGAATGCCACACCGATATGGAAAGCGTTTATGGTGGAAGCATTAAAGAATACACCAATCTCAGATTTCAAACGGCCAAATGGCATCGTGGAAGTGGAGATCGATATCAAGACGGGTTTGCTGGTTCCTGAGAACTGTACCCTGCCTAGAGATGAAATCAGAACCGAGATTTTTATCAGAGGCACAGAACCGACAGAGTATTCACCCCGGTGTTCCTCATCCCCGTGGAATTTCTTCCCTCTCTTCAGATAACTTCGTGCTGATAGAGCAAGCCAAGGAATCGCTGTTCCTTGGCTTGTACTCTTTCTGTGAGCTAATTTAGTTTGCCAATTCGACTATGGTTACGCCAGAGCCGCCTTGATTGGGATCCGCCAGACGGAAGTTCTTGACATGGGGGTGAATACTCAGTTGAGTTTGGATGGCATCCCGCAGTGCCCCCGTACCTTTACCGTGAATAATTCTCACCTGAGTCAGTGAAGACAATACCGCGTCGTCGAGATACTTGTCAACTGCGACAGCTGCATCGTCAACTGTATAACCCCGCAGATCGATTTCCGGCTTAATGGAGATACTTTTCCCCATACTCCTGGTGTGTCCCCGGTGAGTGATCTGGGTTCGGGGCTCCGATGCTACCCGTTCCAAATCATTTAGTTTGACACTGACTTTGAGAATACCAATCTGTACTTGGGCTTCAGTTTCGGAAACTTCGACGACATGGCCGGTTTGGTTGAGGCTGCGCACTCTGACATGTTCCCCTGCCCTAAGGTCTTGCAGGGGTTTTGGTTGTGACACCCGTGGTTTGCGGGCTGCAAACTTGCTTTGCCGATCCACCAACTCTTCCCGTTTGGCTTTAGCGATGGTTTCCAGATCTATATTCTGCTGCTTGCGCAGCTCACCGATGAGCAAATCCAACTCTTGCCTGGTCTTTCTTACCAGTTCTTCGGCTTCCTCATGGGCTTGGGCAATCAGATTGCCCCTTGTTTCCCGCAGCTCTTGATACAACTGCTCATATTTCTGCTTCAGCTGCTCGTACTCTCTTTTCAAGGTCTCTGCTTCATCCCGCGCCTGGCGTGCCTGCCTTTGATTGGTTTCAATTTCACCAATGATATCGTCAACCTGGATTTTTTGCTCACTAAGCAAACTTCTCGCATAGCTGACCAGCTCATCTTTTAATCCTAAGCCTTTGGCTATAGCAAAAGCATTGCTCTTGCCTGGAATCCCGATTGCCAACCGATAGGTAGGTTTTAAGGTGACCGGATCGAATTCAACCGAGGCGTTTTCTATCTCAGGATTGGCATAGGCAAAATGCTTCAGTTCCGAATAGTGAGTGGTGGCTACGGTTGTGATACGTTCTCTGCGCAGATAATCGAGGATAGCCATAGCCAGAGCCGCACCTTCGGTAGGATCAGTCCCTGCACCCAGTTCGTCCAACAAAACCAAGCTGCGGTCAGTAACCTGATCAAGAATATTGACAATGTTGCTCATATGCGATGAAAAAGTGCTTAAGCTTTGCTCAATGCTTTGCTCATCGCCGATATCAGCATAGATGGTGTCAAAAACAGGCATCTGGGATCCTTCGTCCGCGGGAATATGTAAGCCTGCCTGGTTCATAATGGCAAACAGACCCACCGTTTTCAAGGTGACTGTTTTGCCCCCGGTGTTCGGCCCTGTGATTACCAGAATGTAAGATTGGCCGCCCAACCAAAAGTCAATAGGGACTACGGTCCCCGTTAGCAGGGGATGACGCCCTTGTTTGATCAGAATATTCCCATCAGGATTTAACCTGGCGGGAGTTCCCCTTGTCTGCCGGCTGTACTTGCCCATGGCAAAAATCAGATCCAAATGGGCCAAAGAATCAAGGCTCTGTTGAATTTGGGCTGCGTACGGTTCCACAGCACTGCTCAGCAAACTCAAGATCCTTTCAACTTCCCTCTGTTCATCCTGCAGTGCGATTCTCAGTTCGTTGTTTAACTCCACCACTGCCTGAGGCTCCACAAACACGGTGGCGCCGCTTGCTGACTGGTCATGAACAATGCCCCCAAAGATGGACCGGTACTCTTGTTTGACTGGTACCACATAGCGGCCGTTGCGAATCGTGACGATGCTTTCTTGAAGTAGTTTCTGATTGCTGCTGGAGTGGATGATGCTGTTCAGCTTTTCCCGCACCCGGTCTTCCAGGCTCCTGATCTTCTGGCGGACCGCTTTCAGTTTTGGCGAAGCATTGTCCTTGACCTGGCCCTCATCATCGAGGCAGCGGTTGATTTCTGCTGCCAACTCCGGTAAATGTGCCAGTTGATCCCGAAACTGTTGAAACACCTCCACTTCGCCCAGATAGCGGCGCATGTTTCCGGCACAGTCCAAAACACCAGCAAGCTTGAGCAATTCTTGGCCGTCCAAGACTCCGCCAATTCCAGCCCGTTGGAGGATGGAGGTGATATCAGACGCGCCGCCAAAAGGAGGTGTGCCCTGTTTCCACAGCAGGGCTACAGCCTGGGTAGTCAACTCCTGGCGGGCTTCCACTTCCTGATATTCGTCGGAAGGATGCAGATTCAACGCCCGCTGTTTACCCAATGAAAAACTGGCCAACTCTGCAACTTGCTGTTTGATTTTATCCCACTCTAGAACTCGTAGACTTCTCTGATCCATACCATCACCTGCTTTAACCTACATCAATCCCGCTCGTTGATAATAATCGACAATACCGTAAAAAATGCCTTTAGCAGCTGCTGTTCGGTACCACGGTTGAGCTAACAGCTGTGCTTCACGCTGATTACTTAAGAATCCAACCTCAATCAATACTGCTGGCATACTGGTGTTGCGGAGTACGTAAAAATTCCCACGCTTGACGCCAACGTTTCGGCTGCCCAAAAAACCTACCAGCTGTTTCTGAATGGAATCAGCCAGCAACCAATCGTGAGCATGGTAATAATAGGATGTGGTGCCGCTGATTTTGCTGTTGCCATTCCAGTCATTATGAATACTCACAAAGATTTCCGCATTATTGTGGTTTGCGACAGCTGTCCGGGCTGCCAACTGCCCGTTGGTTCGGTTGGCATACGATGTGCCCTGGGCAGGATTCACATTCGTCTTGCGCGTCATGATCACTTTGGCCCCAGCCTCTTCCAGCATCCCTTTCAATTCCCAGGCAATGGCCAGCACGTTTTCTGCTTCTGTTGAATAGCCTAACCCAATTGTGCCGGGATCAGCACCGCCGTGGCCCGGATCAACCACAATCACTCTCCCCTGCAGGGCATGCCTGCTGTCGGATGGCGGGGTAGTAACTCCAGGCGATCGGTTCTGGCTTGCCGGCTGTCCTCCGGAAATCCCGGATACAAAAAAGAAGACCAGCATCAACAAGGTGGTCCAAATGTTGGCGTATAAGGTGACTGTATTCTTGCCTGTTTCTGCTCGTGCCACCTGCAGCTCCCCCTTAACCTTCTTCCTCGGTTAAGGTATTCACTGTCGAGCAGCGACATCCTTCAAGCAAGATCAGGTGTCCCTTCCTTATCCAGCCAGACATGGAAAAAACCCGCCGCTAGTGGCGGGTCATACAAGTAGCTTACTTCGTGTTCCAGATTAATCTGGGGAAACAACCATCCCGGTTTAGCCCAATCCTCCGGCCAAGCCCGTTCCAGGCCCATGCGCAGATGGGGCCATAGCAGATCAAACTGCTGGACCACAATTGAGTCGGCTAACACTTCCTCCACAGCCGCAACATTGAGAGAATGCAAAATCACCACTGCTGCCATCACGAAAACCAGTACTTTGACTGTGCCAAAGGTAGCACCTAAAATCCCATCGAGCAAAGCCAATGGTGTAAAGCGCACCACCTTTGACCAGACAAAACCCAAGAACATGGCGATGAGACTGATGCCCACTGCCAGAAGCACAAAGGCAATCAACTGAGCCTGCCACTCAATCAAGGGATAGCTGACCATCAATCGCAGTGATAAATCCTGGTACCGGTGAAACGCTACTGCGACCGCCAGCAAGACGCCGAACAAACTGAAAATCTCCCTGATAATACCCCGGCGAAATCCACGCCAGATGGCAATGGCGAATATCACCATGATCAAAAGATCAATCCCCTTGCCAGCCATCTAAACCCCTCTTTCTAGTTTGCTTCTTCCATAATCTTGAGAAGCTCATGGTATTCGGCTTTCACCCTCTGCAGTTCATCAGCAAGATTGATTGCAGCCAATATTGCCATGCGATGTCGAGTGAGATTGGGACTCTTTTGCTGGATTGCTTTCACTTTTTCATTAACTATTTTGCCCAGCTGCAAGATGTATTCCTCAGATGCATTGCCTCTAATCAGGTGTTCTTCTCCGGCAATTTCCACCTTGACTACGGTACTTTTTGCATCAGTCACAAATCTCACCTTCTTATTTATTGTTTCACATATTCCTAACTTCGCCTCACTGGTTGGATTTCCTTCTATCGCAGCTTAGCATCGAATTTCTTTTGCAGAGCTTGATACATGTTATTGAGCTGGTCATTAACCTCTTCATCAGTTAGGTTGCGATCTGCCTGGAAAACAAAGGAAAATGCCACGCTCTTATTACCAGATGCAATCTGTTGCCCTTGATATACATCGAAAATGTCAACGGACTGCAGCAAACTGCCACCGGCCTGCCTCAGCTCCTCCACTAACAGGCCCACTGGAATATCCTCTGCCACCATTACAGCCAAATCCCGATCCACCGACGGATACTTTGGCAAGGGTTGAAATTCCGGAATCAACTTTTCAGCCTGCAGCAGACGTTCCAGAGAAATATCTGCGACATAAACCCGTTCCGTCAAGCGGTAGTTTTTCTGAATCTCAGGATGGACTTCTCCCAAGACTGCGATTACTTCCCCATCTGCCAAAACTTGACTCTGACGTCCCGGATGGAAGATGGGCAGCGTACCTTTTTCCCACACACAGTCTAGAGTGAAATCTGCCAGAATAAGTTCCACCAACCCTTTGAGGTCGTAGAAATCGTACGTGTCCGCGCCATGACTCCAATGGCGTGGGCTCCGGCCACCAGCGAGCAATAGTGCCAGCCGCCTTTCCTCTTTAGGACGCTCTTGAAGCGGCAGTTGGTCTGCCAGATAGACAGCTCCAATCTCAAACAGGCTTAAGTTCTGCTGCTGACGGCTGAAATTATAGGAAGCACATTCTAAAATGCTTGGCAGAATTGATGTGCGCATTACCGCATGATCTTCGGTTAATGGATTAGCCAGGGCAATCGTCGCAGCTAGTTCTGGAATTTGATCCAGGCCAGCTTGAATCAGGCTTTGACGGTTGACAAAGGAATAAGTCATAATCTCGCTTAGGCCTGCTCCCACCAGTTTCGCCTTGATCTTAGCTATCAGGGCCAGTTCACGGCTTTCGCCACCAACACTACCCTTGTCAATAGGCAATGTCACCGGGATCTGTTCATAGCCCCAGAACCTGGCGATTTCTTCAATCAGGTCGCATTCCAGCTCCAAATCCCGACGGAAACTGGGGATCTCCACCTGCCATGGTTCGACCGATTGATCAACTTTCAATTCCAGCCTGGTCAAGATATCCACCATGACATCCTGGTCAATATCCGTACCAAGCAGATTGTTTACCTGCCGGGGGCGAAGCTGGATAGTCCGTGTGCCAACATCAGCATGATTTACATCGATAATACCCCTGACAACCAAGCCGCCAGCCAATTCCGCCAGCAATTTTGCGGCCCGGTTGATGGCCATGATTGTAGCATTGGGATCGATTCCCTTCTCGAAGCGGGCTGCTGCCTCCGAACTGATTGCCAGATTTCGTGCTGTCCTGCGGATATTCGCGGCCTTGAAGTTGGCTGCCTCCAACAGGATGGTCTTGGTCTGGTCTGTCACTTCGCTGTTGGCACCACCCATGACTCCGCCAATACAAACAGGTTTGTGGGCATCGCAGATCATCAGCATATCTTTGGTCAATTCCCTTTCGATTCCGTCCAAGGTTACAAATTTGACCTCACTGGCTGAAGGAGTGCGGACCACAATCCGGTTTTCGATTAGTTGTTCGTAATCGAAGGCATGGAGCGGCTGCCCTGTTTCCAGCATAACGAAATTTGTAATGTCAACTACGACATTGATCGGCCGCATTCCGGCTGCCCTCAGTCTCTGCTGCATCCACAACGGTGACGCTTTCATGGTTACGTTGGTGATGATACGGGCACAGTAGCGAGGGCATTTGTCAGTATCCTCCACCGTAATTGATGTCAAGTCTTCAATTGCCTGTTCAACCTCGATAAGTTCCAGATCGGGATACTGCAGCTTTGTTCCGGCTAACGTTGCCACTTCCCTGGCAATCCCAAGCATGCTCATCAAATCCGGACGATTGGCATATACCGACACGTCCAGGATTTGATCATCCAGCCCGAGAGCAGTAACCAAATCCTGTCCCACTTGGACATCGTCAGGTAATTCCATGATTCCTGTGTGATCATCTCCCAGCCCCAGTTCCTCCTCCGAACAGGCCATGCCGTACGAGACAACGCCGTGCAAGGTGGCTTCCTTGATCTGCATCCCACTTGGCAAAACCGCCCCTGCCAACGCTACCGGCACTTTGATTCCCACCCGGGCATTGGGAGCCCCACAAACGATCGTCAACACTTGATTTCCCACATCGATCTGACACACGCTCAGTTCTGCACTGGGATGGGGTTCCACTTTGACGATCTCGCCGATATATACATGGGAAAGCTCTGGAGCTAAACGTTCGATCGATTCCACTTCGATACCGGCCATTGTCAATCTCTCAGCCAGTTCTTCTGGACTCCACGGTATGGAAGTATAGTCCTGTAACCACCGATAAGATACCTTCACCTTAATTCCTCCCTTGCCCGCCAGTTTACTTGAATTGATTCAAAAACCGCTGATCGTTGGTGAAAAAGAGTCTGATATCATTAATGCCATATTTGAGCATGGTAATTCTTTCGATCCCCATCCCAAAGGCAAAGCCTGAAACCTTGTCAATATCATAACCAACCTTTGCCAGTACCCGGGGATCGACCATCCCGGAGCCTAGAATCTCCAGCCACCCGGTATTGGAACATACCCGGCATCCTGTCCCCCGGCAGATAATGCATGAAACATCAACTTCCGCACTTGGTTCAGTAAATGGAAAATAGCTGGGCCGGAACCTGGTTTTGGTTTCAGAGCCAAACAGGGCTTTGGCAAAAGCCTGCAGGGTTCCTTTCAAATCGGCAAATGTAACGCCTTGATCCACGAGCAGACCTTCAACCTGATGAAACATGGGCGAATGAGTCAGATCAGAATCAGCACGATAAACCTTGCCCGGAGCAATAATCCTAACAGGTGGTTCTTGCCCCTCCATGACATGGATTTGGACAGGAGATGTTTGGCTGCGCAGCAGAAATTCTTCGGTGATGTAGAAAGTATCCTGCATGTCTCTGGCCGGGTGATCTTTAGGAATGTTCAAAGCTTCAAAATTGTAGTAATCGGTTTCGATTTCCGGCCCTTCCACCACCTGATAACCCATTGCAATGAAGATCTGCTTGATTTCATCCAGTACCAGAGTTAACGGATGTAAACTGCCAATCTTTGGTTTCCGCCCCGGCAGGGTGATATCCAAAGCTTCCATTTGCATGCGCTTCTGCTGGACTTGCTGCTCCAGTTCAGTCTCCTTTTGATCGTAGAGCTGTTCCAGCTCGCTTTTGAGGCGGTTGACCATCTGACCAACTAAAGGCCGCTGATCCGCAGGTATGCTGCCCATACCCCGCAGCAGCTGGGTAACTTCTCCTTTCTTGCCCAAGTACTTTACCCTGAGCTGCTGCAATTGTTCCAAGTTTTCAAGCTTGCTGCATTCTTCAATAGCACTGGCTCTTACGGATTGAATTTTCGCTTCCATACTGCACCTCCAAACTGATAATAAAAAAACTTTTTACATCCAAGGGACGTAAAAAGCTTCCGCGGTACCACCCTAGTTGATCATGCATGGCAGCATAATCCACTTTCAATCCGGTAACGGCGGATATCCGGCATGGCCTACTAGATTTCAACCAGCAGCTCGAGAGTGAATTTCGGCCAACTTATCCCCCGATAGGCTCTCAGGCTACGGCCCATCGTCCCTGTGGTTTCCATTGACCTACTTGTCTCCTTCATCGCTTTTGCCTTGACCTGACGTCAAACATAATTCATGTGTAAGTTATTATATCATGCCTAATGTAATGTATGAATCTGTAGAGCAGCAAGCTGCTTATAGAGCAGATAAGCAGTTATTGAACCGGTAGCTATGAAAATCCTCCACACAACTTCAGGTGTCAAGCTCATTAACTACCACCCTCTTCTACACGTTGATATTTCAATTATAACACATGAGTAAGAGGCTTACAACTGGATTAACTGCCTTTGACGGTGTCAACTTTTTGTAGGATAAGCCAATCATTGATCTTCCTTTTGGTGTAGATCCTAGAAAGGAAAATGACCGTTTTGAAGACCTCTCAAACATTCAAATGCTGGAACCACTTTGCCATGTC
>DUVS01000037.1 GCA_012840925.1 Bacillota bacterium | reverse complement strand
ATGATATGATCGAAACCCAATCTCTGGATATGGCGGATGTGATGTGGCTGGGGATCATCAAGCAGTTTCCTGACAGGTTTTAGTGTTCTCATGAGCCTTACACCGATTATCCCGAGCAATACTGTGGCTCACTTGTCGATGGGTTATCACCAATCGCCGGTTCCCGGTTTCTCCCTGGGTGAAAAGATAGATTGTGATGATAACGAGGACAGTTAAAAAGCGTTGAGCTAATTTGGAAAAATTAAGCCCACCAAATAGCTGGGACAATTATTCACAAGCTGACCAGGTGGTTTGCACCAGTCAGCTTGATTCTTTTGCAATCCCTGCCCGGTTATCTGCTTCCAATAGAGTGGTTTTGACAAGCCATATCGGGATGCTATAAAATGGAGGCTGAAAGACACCCGGGGAGGGTCTTAGATAGCACTGCCACCGGGAAGTTTTAATGTCCCGATTGATGGAAAGGCGCTTTAGTGAGGGGGCAGGGATCTTTCATGGCTGAGTCTGGAGTTGTTATGCTCTGTGTGGCCCTTGGCTTGTGCCTGTATGTTGTGATTGGCAGCGCAGTTAAGCTAAGGTCGCAGAAACAGGCAAAGTTTGACGATGTCCGCTGGGCTGCCAGATTGTCTGTCTTGGCAGTTACCGGTGCTGTAGTTATTCTTTTCTGGGCATTTCTGACAGATAATTTTAGGTTAGCTTATGTTGCCCAGTATTCTGAGAGCAGCCTGCACCCGATCTATAAAATCAGTGCTTTGTGGGCTGGCCAGTCAGGATCGCTGCTGTTATGGCTGTTCATTATCTCTCTCGTGAGCCTGGGGTTGAATTTGAGCACAGGATACCGCTCAGATAATGTAGATATCAAAATTGGCCTTGTGGTACACCTGATTCAGACCTGTTTCATTGTCCTGCTGCTGTTTATCTCCTCACCTTTCAAGACGATCATCCCTGCTCCTCCCAACGGCAGTGGGCTAAACCCTATGCTGCAAAGTTTTGGCATGGTTGTCCACCCGCCAATCTTGTTTTTAGGTTACAGCCTGGTTCTTGTCCCGTTTGCTTTTGCTGTGGTTGGCCTGTCCCAGCGAAAAGCAGCAGACGTATGGCTGCAAGCATCGCGGCCATGGGTTCTGGGTGCCTGGGTTGCACTAACAGCTGGTATTGTCACCGGCGGGCATTGGGCCTATACCGAGCTGGGATGGGGCGGTTATTGGGCATGGGATCCGGTGGAGAACGCATCGCTGCTGCCATGGCTGACACTAACAGCTCTAATCCATACATTTTTTCTGCCGCACACCGGCTGGCAAAAACGCCTGTGGAGTTATGTGCTGATTCTATCCAGCTTTGGGCTAACACTCTTTGGGTCATTTCTCACCCGCAGCGGTGTGCTTGATTCAGTGCATGCCTTTGCCCATGGATTGCTGGGTTACGCATTTCTGATATTACTGGCGGTGGTCGTGATTGTAGGGTTATACCTGCTGTTTAGCCGGCGCAGGTTGCTGCTGGATGTTCCCGGATGTGGCCAGAGCATTAGCAGCCACAGCGGTCGGGGCCGGCACTGGTGGACCCGTTCCGGCAGCATCATTGTGGGGAATACGGCATTACTGATGATCTTGGCCGCTGTGTTAATCGGGACCATCACTCCACTGATTTCTCGGGCTGCCGGCGGCAGAGAAATGGTGTTGGGCGAGGATTACTACAATTCCGCCGCTGTCCCGTTGTTCTTAGTATTGATTTTCCTAATGGGGATTACACCGCTGTGGCAGGGTAACAGGCTGTTGAAACTGGTTGTTCCGGCCTGTGCAGGGGCAGTAGTTTTTGCTGTTGGAATGGCAAGAAGCAGCCATCTGCTTGCCAGCATCAATTTTGCTATGGGCACCTTTGCATTATTTACTCATCTGGGGGATTTGGTACTGGACTGGCTGAAAAGCCGCAAGTTAACTGCCATCCCCAAAAGGAAAGCCGGAGCCTACCTTGTGCATTTAGGGATTGTGCTGATAGCTCTCGGGATTAATGGGTCCTCCGTGCTCAATGAAGAGACTCTGGTGTCAGTTAAACCGGGGGAGATTTTTCAGTTTGGCGGCTACGAGTTCCGTTTTGGCGATGTCCTGGATGAGTGGACTGATCGGGAGTATATTGTCAGCGGGACCCTGGCTGTCTACAAAGATGATCGATACATTGGCAAAATCAGCTCCAAGAAAACATTTACCGATGTACAGAAATCACCATATACGGATATTGGCATTCTCAGCCGTTTTACAGAAGACCTGTACTTGAATCTGGCGGGACGTACACCTGAGTTTGTGCAATTTCACATCCAGCGCTTTCCCTTGATTAATTCGATCTGGATTGGTGCTTATATTTGCTATTTAGGCATCTTAGTGATTTTAGCCCCAGCACGGAAAAAACTCTCACTAGCGGGTTAAGGAGTGCCCTCAACAAGGCTTGAGCACCGCAAAAACGCCCCCTGCGAATATGAAGTGTACCTCCAAATGCTAGATTTTGTGTCTAACATTTTGGGTGCAGATCATTACAGGGGGCGTTTCATTTCACTCTGCTCTGTTAATCCGCTAACGATACGATATAGTGAAAAATTGCTTCCACATCTTCATCTTTGGGCTGGGCAATCATTTCCACCCAGTAAGCACCCCGGATATTGCTGCGGAGATCTTCGCCATAGTTTTGATAGGCATTGTTCAAAGGTTTTGTGCTTACTGGATCACCAAACCTGCCATCAGGCAGATCCCACCGCAGGCCATCGGCTCCGCCGCCCGGATGGCAGGTTGCGCAGCTTAACCAGCCTTGTTGTGACAGGGTTGCATCATGGAAGAGCCGCTCTCCTCTGCGGATAAAGGTTTCAGGAGCTTGTTCCCCCAGTGCTATAGTTTGAATAACCGCATTGGTCTCGCTATCAATTATAAATACTTCACCGGAGTAGTATGCCCCTACAGCAATTCGGCTGTTATCTGGAGACAGGGCAATACCCCGGGGCCCATATCCTGGAAGTTGGATCTTCGTCATGATCCCTGCTCCCCAAAGTGCCCCCAGATCGTTCTGCAGCAGCTCCAGATTTGCCGGGTCATCTTTGATCTTAAACCACACATCTGAGTACGGCCGGTCAAGGTGTGCCTTTGAGCGGTAAACCATCCTCCGGGCATCATTATCTCTAAAGGACGGCCCTTCGCCCGTGATCAGCCAGTGGAGATGCTCCATATCCAGTTTCAAAACCTGATGGACACCGGAAATACTGACCCATAGGGTTTGACCGTCACCGGATATGGCCAGCCCCCAGGGATTGGCTGCACCTTCTGAGATGCGGTCAAGCAGGAAGGTGACATGCCTTTCCAGCTGATCCAGATCAATAACAGTGATTGCGTTGGTGGCCACCCAGCCTTTGGTGATATGGGTCAAGGGCAGATTGGTCTTACCCAGGGTATGGGCCACATATGCCCATCTGCCGTCGTTGGAGATTTGAATCTGTCTTACATTTGACGAGCCATGGGGCAGTTTGATCGCCGTAACCAGTTGACTAGATTCCAGATCAACTACAGTTACAGCAGCTGCTGCGGCTAATGACTCTGGATCCATTTCTTCTGGAACCGATTGCCCAACCAGGGCATATTGCTTTTGGGGACAGACGGCAATAAAGCAGGGGTTTGCGGGAATATCCAGTACAGATTCTGCTTCGGTATCAAGATCAATGATCAGTAACTGAGCATTGTTCAAGTCAGTCACCAAAAGTTTATTGCCTGCAACAGCCACATCGACTGGATACTTGCCAGTGTTATAGCGCTTGACAACTTGATGTGTATTAGCGTCAACCAGCGCTGTTGTCCCCGCTCCGTATTCAGCAACGAAGATTCGGTTTTCGTGCCAGGCCAGGCCTCGCGGCTGCCCGTTAAGGGGTACCCGCCAAGCAACACTGCTTTTTACTGTATCGATAATATCGAGGCTGGCTGCGGTTGAGTTGGACACAGCTAAATATTTGCCGTCGGGCGAATAGGTTAGATCAAAGGGCGAATGATAGGCTGTTTGTGATTCGGCTGAACCCGCTATTGTATTTAATTCACCCCTGTAGACTTGAACCATTACTAGGGTGAGAACCAGCAGACAAATTATTATGCCCGGTTTGAGCAAAAACCGCTGTTGCTTTTTCATGCTTACTCCACCTCAGGTTTGATATTTGTCTTACGCTCTAGTAAAGGACAGGTTCTACTTCCGTCCCCTGCAGTTGTTCCTGTACATTGTAATAATCGCCAAAGAAGGGCAGAACATGGGAGTCCATCCAGATTACAAAACGGTGCAGTTCTTCAGGGGTCAGGTTGCCGTGCCCTGATTGCAGTTTATGATACAATCTGGACTGTCTTGCTCCAAAGATCCCAGGTTCAGTACGGGGATAGTTCTGATCCCAATTACCCCGGTAGTGTGTATCAAAGATAAATACATAACGCTCAAGATTGATATATGAAACATACCAGTTGTACTGCCCCACAATGCCCCTCAGATCCAGTCTGTGATCTGTCCCATTGTGACAGCTGACGCATTTTTCATCTAGGATCGGCTGAATCAGGATTGGGAAGCTCATGGGGCGAGCACCCGGTGCTGTTTCTGCTGCGATTTCCGATGGCTCACGAAGCAATGCTTGCGGGATTGCAGTTGGATTAGCCGGTACAGTATGGCGCGGCTCATGACAACCCTGGCAGCTTAAGTATTCCTGGCCTGGAATTGCATAAGTTACGGACCGCATCGACTGTAAAGCCAGCCCGTCTTCATCAACAGCCTGGAAAAACACGGGTATTCCAGGTTCAAGCTTGAAGTAAGCGCTGCCGTCTTCTTCCACCGGCACCGTACCGATCAAGCCCCGTGCATTTCTACCAGCCCAATCGCTTTGACGGCTTTCATAACTGATCCTTGGATCGTTTGCCAAAGCGGTTGATTTCGGATAAACCTGCCAGATCCGCAGTTCTTTAATCCTGGTATCATCAGGGAATGGAATTAATGTATCGTAAACATTGGCTACAAATATTTCCGTTGCTGGAGCTGCTTCCCTGAGCTGCTGCCCTGGATCAGTGGGGTTGGCAGAGCTGGGCACTCCGGGATGAGCAGCCACATTCCACTCTTGTGGCGTAGCAGGCATCTCTGGTACTCTAATGGCATTCGGCACAGGCCTTTGTCTAACGGGAATAGGCTCAAGAGCCGAAATAGCCGGGTCAAGGTAGATCAGAGCCCGCTCCTCTTTGCCATCTCTTGTGGACAGCAGGTAAATGCCGTATTTGGTGATCTCACCGCTGTCTGGTGAATACACCGTGAGAAACAGTTCTTCGCTCAATGGATATGGAGTTGCATAGTTTGTCCCGCCCCCGCCTGATTCAGGGAATCCGCCTGTGCTGGGGGTAATGCGGACAAAGGTGGAAGTGTGGTCATCATCTTCAATATCTGGATCGATCACAATTAAGGTGCCGTAAAATTGGCCGTGGTGAGCCGCTGCTGTTGCTACTATCTTATTTGAACCTGGAATCGGGCGCATGGACATCTGCATCAGCGGGACATCCCTCAAATGCCCTACATTAGAGATATGCCGCTGGGGTATGGGATAGTTCAGCACCAGTGCCCGGGCATCTTCTCCCGCAGGATTGGTGATCCATGCAGAGTGCATATGGGTTGCGCCCCGATCAACATAATCCCAGCGGGTGTAGATAATCATGCCGTTATTGTCTACGGCTGGATTCCACTCATTCGTTTCATGATAGCTGATTATCCGGATATTGCTGCCATCCGGGCTCATGCGGTGCAGCGTATAAGTGGGGACTGGGCGTTGATGACAGCGCCCGTACCCGCCTCTGCGCTCAGAAATAAAGACAATATCGCCATCAGGCAGCCACACCGGGTCAAAATCGTTATAGGGCCCGAAGGTCAGCTGTGTTAATTCGCTGCCGTCGATGTTGACGCTGAAGATGTGAAATACACGCTCCTCGTCCCATACGTATTTGCCCCGCTTAGCATCTGTATAGGCGAATACAACCTTCGTGCCGCAGTAGCTTAAATCAGGCGACAAGAACGTCCCGCCCTCCAGTTTTTGCCCTTTCCGGGGTCCATTAACTACGACAGAGTTTTCCAAAACGTTGCGTAGAGTAGGATTGTCAGAGAAAGCATTTTCCAGGATGTAAAGCCCGCCGCCGGGAATCTGGTTATGGCCAAAGAACTGATCCACCATGTGGTGGCCGAGGGATTCTGAATTTGGCAGGCGCTCTCGCTTTACAAACAAAATATCTTCAAAGTCCCTCTCATCGGCCAGCGCCAGAATTTCACGACGCTGCTGGGAGCGAATCTCGTGGTAATGCACCAGCAGGTTTTCCAGGGTCCGCTCCATGCCTTCCGGAAGTAAGCTGCTATGCTGGATGCCCAAGTGGATTTCCGCTGCTGAAGCCCAGCCTCCATTGCCCTGGACAGCAGTTAAACGAATATGCGTTGCTTCAACCGGTGCAAAACTGACAACCTTGGTTTCGTTATTTAGGCTCCAGCGTCCACGAGCCAGTTCCACAAAATCTGTTCCGCCTACGCTATATGAGATCTGGTATTCAGTGATCACACCGTTTAAATTGCCGTCCTGCCTCGGGACATAAGCCAGCTGGTTCACCACTGTCGGTTCGTCAAAGATTAATGTAATGGATTGAGGCAGAGGATCGCTGTGGTTCCATTTTGTGTGCCAGATCGATGAAATTGATCCGTCCAGCACATTTTCGGCAGCATCATAAGCTGAGCTCGTTTCTTCACTTGTAGCCACTGCCGTTAAGCGAATTTCCGATCCGGACGCTTTAAAGATCATCTGTTCCAGCTGATTAATGGCATCTTCCTCATCTGCTCGAAGCCAATCGCGAATACTGCCGGAATAGTCTTCGGCAAACCATCCGGCTACAATTGGGTGTTTATGGTAAAACTGCTGCCAGTGGAAATCCATTACTGCTGGAATCTTACTCCTTTTAATTGTGTTTCTGGTCGCCAGAAGGTCCTCGACCCAAACAGCGCTGCTGTCGCCATGTCTGTTTTCGCCGCGGGTCCAGCCAATAGCGAGCATTAAAGCTAAAGCGATCAGTAAAATCGATATTTTCAGCCATTTTCGCTGATGCATCGGTGTTCCTCCCTCGCGTTTATTCTTGGTCATGACTGCAATGTGTTCTTTACATATATTTCTTGGAAGATGTTAACAATCCTTTCATAATTTGGATAGATATCTTTCTGGTGGATACTCTGTTATCGCCATCTCCATCAAGGCCAGGAGCAAAAACTGAGGAATTTGCGCTCCCTGTTTTTTCAGTGTTAACCCTTTTACACGATTATATGGACACAGCTGGTTTTTGAGCCCCTGATTGGAATTGTCCAGAAGCTTTAATTGATTGCAAATCATGGCAAACCACGGTATAGTAATATTGGCAGCAGATAAATATGGAAAGGGGACAGCCTGTGATTATTCTCGCCGCAGCATTTATAGTGGTCATTTTGTTGGTATTCCAGCGCAGAGCTTACGCCGAAGACCCTAAGGAACGGCAGTGGCATACTCCCACATTTAACCCACAGCACGCAGACAAGCCCAAGGTGGAAGGCTGGGCCAAAGAGCAGGTGGTGGAACACCTAAGCCGCGGTCTGATAGGTAAAGCAACAGAAGATGGAAAGGTGTACTTAAGCTGGCGGATGCTTGCTTCGGATCCGGAAGAT
>DUVS01000036.1 GCA_012840925.1 Bacillota bacterium | reverse complement strand
ATGGCAAATCTGTCTATTCTTAAAAACAATAAGGCCAGAGCTATCCGTTTTTCTACCCTGGCAGCTCTGTGCCGCGAACTCCAGTGCCAGCCTGGCGAACTTCTGGAGTATATTCAATGACATAAACAGAAAGAGGCCCAACGATGCCGTTGCGGCCTCTAGTTTTTTGCAGGCAAAACGATACTGAATCTAGTTCCCACATCTTCGCGGCTCAAGACTTCCATATGCCCTCCGTGACGTTCAACGATCCATCTGGCAATTGACAATCCCAATCCTGTACCGCCTGTAGCACGGGCTCGGGATTCATCGGCCCGGAAGAACCGCTCAAACACGTGGGGCACTGCCTCAGGTGGAATGCCAATGCCGTTGTCCTGGACGATCATCCTGGCATTGCCATTCTCCTGATTGACAATAATCTTAATCTTACCCCCAACGGGAGTATACTTGATGGCATTATCCACTAAGATCCGCAGGGCTTGCTTTATTAAGCCCGCGTCCCCTTCCACAACGACCGGTTGGGCGTCGATGGTGAAATCGTGACCGCCATCGATCATTTCGGTTTCCTTGTAAACTGTAGTGGCAATATCTTTAAGGTCAAGGCGTTCAATCTGCAGCGGCATCCGGTTGCTGTCCCCTCTCGCCAGAAACAGCAGCTGTTCCACCAAGTCTTTCATATCGGCTGTTTCTTCTTTGATAGCATCAATCGACTCTTGTAATGCCTTTTCATCATACTTGCCCCAGCGATCCAGCAAGTTGGCATAACCTTGGATAGCCGCAATCGGTGTCCGCAGCTCATGGGAAGCATCCGATACAAACCGGGCCTGGGCGCGGTAGGACTCGTTGATCCGATCCAGCATATGATTGATAGCTTGAGCCAATCCTTTCAGCTCGTCCTGGGTAGTTTCTATGTCAATGCGGGTATCCAGCCTGGCGGCATTGATCCCTTCCAGCTTGCCGGCTAACTGCTTCATTTCCTCAACCGTGAAAGGACCCCGCTCCACGTTCAGACTCTGGGCCTGCCTTGCCAACTCAGTCAGGGGCGTCAAGGTCTCTCTGATCTGCCTGATCCCGGAGAAAAACCTGCTGATCAAGGTGATCAGCTGAACAACGAGTGCCAGCCCAATCAAGACCATGGAAGGCCAGACCACCGGCTGCAAGTTGATTGTCAGCCCGTAGCTGCGGTTATTTTGGGTAAACTCCACCCGGTAAACCAACTGCTCGGCCATCTTCTGCAGATCTGGCCATTTAAGCGGAGGGGATACAATCTGCATCCGGCGGGCGAATCCGGCTGTCGCTTCTGGAACATACCGCGCCAAGGACTTGGGCAAGATTAATCCTTTTGGTTTGCCCTCCAGCTCTTCGATGGCAACTCCAGATACACCCAGCAGCTGGTTAGCCTCAAGGGTTTCCATGTCGTGGATGTAAGGTGAGATATCCCCCAGTTTTTGCTCGCCATAAGAGATGATGCAAACCAGGCTTGCGCTAACCAGCAAGAAGTTTAGGGAGATAAAAAAAGATAACAGCCACAGCCACATCTTAATGTTCAGCCGGGCTGCAATGGAAAAGCGCAATCTATTGCGCCACTCAGGTCCTGCCGGGGTTTTTCCAGTTTTATCCTTGGTTTTACTCTGAAGATCGTTACTGCTCATCACGGATTACATACCCCACTCCCCGCACGGTAGCGATCAGCTTTGTGCCGAAGCGTTCATCAATCTTGCTGCGGAGGAAACGAATGTACACATCCACCACATTGGTTTCCCCTGCATAATCATAACCCCAGACTCTATCCAACAGCGTTTCCCTGGATATAACCAGGCCTTTGTTCTCCAGCAGGTACTGCAAAAGATCAAATTCCCGCTTGGTCAGCTCAACAGGTGTATCGCCATAGATAACCTGCCGCCGCCCTACATCAAGCCGAAGATCTCCTGCAGTCAAGATCCTAACCTCTCCCACCGAGTTGGTTTTGCGCAGGGCGGTGCGGATCCGGGCCAGCAGCTCTTCTATGGCAAAGGGTTTGGTGATATAATCATCGGCACCGCTGTCCAGCCCTGATACCTTGTCGATGACACTGTCCCTTGCCGTAAGCATGATCACCGGGACAGAGGAGCTGCGCCGCAAACGCCGCAGTACCTCCATCCCGTTTAATCCCGGCAGCATGATATCAAGGAGAATCAGATCAAACTGCCCTGATTCAGCTAAATCTAAGCCGGTTCTGCCGTCGAAGGCCTTGGTCACTTCGTAGCCTTCATGAGTCAGTTCCATTTCGATAAACCGGGCAAATTTCTCCTCGTCTTCAACCACAAGTATCTTCGCTGCCATCTAATCCTCTCCCCCTGAATCCTGGATCAAAATCTCAGCTTACAAACTTTAAAGTATCAGTGTCAGCTCTACCCTTGACGTTAAATCGGTCGGCAGCCGGAGGCCTCTAATTGCCGTTCTCCGGGTTCTCATAGACCCGATAACGGAATTTAAAAAACAGGCCGAGTACCAGCAGACTGACAACCAACCATGGAAGGAACAGGGTAAAAATCACCATAATTGTGATCGGAATCTTAACTACCGTGACATCATTCTGACTCACTTCAAAAATGGTGTTGTTGCCTTTGTTGACCAATTTCACCAAAAACTGCCAGAAGCGATCAAGTTTGCTGCTGAAATCTTCACCCTTGGATTTCTTCTTCTCCTCCTGAGGCTGCTCTACTTGAGGCCGTTCACTGCTGTAGAATCCATCACCTTCAGGTGGCCGCACCTTGCCCTGTTTCTCCAGAATGATCAATGCTTCCAGCAGATCCCCGTCGGCAGCTTCATAAGCCTGCTTTGCCTCATCGTAAGTAACGTTGGCCCTCTCCCGCAGCCGTTCAATTTGTTCCAGTTTGTTGTTCATCAAGCAATACCTCCTTTGTGAATTTACCTGCATTCTAACAGAGGTAGCTTTAAGGTAAATTTGAGCAAGATTAAAATACGATTAAAATGGCACGGCTACCATGCGGCAATGGTGCCATCGGTGCGGGGCTCTGTACCACCTGCCAGGATGCCGTCTGGCATACGCCAGATGATCTGGCCCCGGCCAAAACCGCCCGAGGCCAGGGCAGCCTGGACTTGGTGGCCTTTTTGGGCCAAAGCCCTGGCGATATGGTTGGGGATCGTGCTTTCCACTTCTACTTTTTTGCCTTCAATCCACTGCCAGCGTGGTGCATCCAACGCCGCCTGGGGATTCAGCTTGAAATCTACCGTGTTGACTATGACCTGGACATGGCCTTGCGGCTGCATGAAACCGCCCATGACCCCAAATGGCCCGACGGGCTGGCCATCTTTGGTCAAGAATCCGGGAATGATGGTATGATAGGTGTGCTTACCAGGTTTAAGGCAGTTGACATGTTTGGGATCTAGTGAAAATGTGTGGCCCCGGTTCTGCAGGCTGATCCCAGTATCGGGAACCACGATTCCTGAACCAAAACCCATATAATTGCTCTGAATATATGATACCATATTGCCTTGATTATCCGCCACAGCCAGGTACACGGTGCCGCCTTGAGGCGGTGTTCCTGGAGCGGGCTCTAAAGCGGTGTCTGAAATCAGGTGCTGCCGCTTGATCGCATAGGCATCCGACAGCAAATCCTCTATAGCCACGGGTATTTCTCTAGGATCAGTGATATATGCTTTGCCATCGGCAAAGGCAAGTTTGATAGCCTCGATCTGGCGATGATACGTCTCCAGATCACCCGGCGCCAAATCCTGATACTGTGCCAGGATTTTCAAAGCCAGCAAAGCGACTAATCCCTGACGGTTCGGCGGCAGTTCCCACACGTCATAACCCCGGTAGTTGACATGAATCGGCTCCACCCACTCCGGCTGGAAGTCTGCCAGATCATCCTTGGTGATCAAGCCGCCGGTTTGGCAGGCAAACCGCTCGATCGCTTCAGCCAGATCCCCGCTGTAAAAGGCTCGGGCATTGGTTTTTGCAATAGCTCGCAAAGATGCGGCATGCCCAGGTGATCGCCAGATCTCACCGATCCCGGGAGGCCGCCCCTGAGGGGCAAATGTGATAAACCACTGGGCAAACTCATCACCCTTCAGGTTTGCTTTGTAAATCTCATAAGCTCTCTGCCAATAGTACCCTGTAACCGGTGAGACTGGATAGCCGTTTTCCGCATAATCGATCGCCGGTTTAAGCGCAGCCGTCATAGGCAGCGACCCAAAGCGATCCACCAAAGCAGCCCAGGCTGCGGGTACACCAGGGACCGTTACCGGCAGCCATCCGTACCGCGGCATTGCCTGATACCCTCTCTGCAGCACCTTGCTGATCGAGATTCGCCGAGGTGCCGGACCGCTGGCATTGAGGCCATAGAGCTTGCCGTTGGACCAAACTAAGGCAAAGGCATCACCGCCGATCCCGTTTGATGTCGGTTCTACAACTGTCAGGCAGGCAGCGGTGGCAACAGCAGCATCAATTGCATTGCCGCCCTGTTTGAGGATTTCCAATCCAGCTTGGGCAGCTAACGGCTGTGAAGTGGCTACCATGCCGTTTTTGGCATAGACCGTCATCCTCTGGGAAGGATAGGGATTGTACAAGGGATCAAACTTCAACATATGGTTAACTCCTTTGGCTAAAGTGTATTTTACGGTTTCTCCTCTTTTTTCGGCACCGACCTATCTATCCCTGCTAAAAGAATCGTTGACAAAGCCCATGGAATACTTTATAATTTCTTTAACTAATTTGTTCCATAAATTGACACCGAAAGACAATGACAGGGAGAAGTAAGTCAGCCAGGAGTTCACAGAGAGCCAAGGGGTGGTGGAACTTGGTAACTGCCACTGACCGAAATACACCCTGGAGTCGCGGGCTGAAATAGCAGTAGGCCTTGCCGTCCACCAACGTTACCGGTTAGGGAAGTGATGGCTTCCTGAAAATGAGTGAATCTGTTGATCAGATTAAGACAGGTGGTACCGCGGTGTAAAGTCGTCCTGAACATGGACGGCTTTTTTGTTTATCAAAGCAGAGTAAAACAAAAAAGTGAAGTCAAGAGGAGTGAAGGTTTTGAGCAAGATCAAGTTTTTTTCTGGTGAAGAATTCCCTCTGGAAATGCACAAAGTGAGGATTGTCCAAAAACTGAGCCTACTTCCGGTCAAAGAGCGTTTAGCGGCCATGCAAGCGGCGGGCAACAACACCTTTCTACTGCAGAACAAGGATGTCTACCTTGACATGCTGACTGACAGCGGTGTCAATGCCATGAGCGACCGGCAGCTGGCGGCCATGATGGAAGCAGACGACAGTTATGCAGGATCAGAAACATTTGCCAAACTGGAAGCCAAGTGCACTGAACTGTTCGGCACCAAATATTATCTTCCAGCTCACCAAGGCCGGGCTTGTGAGCACATCTTGGCCAAAGTTTTTGTCACGCCTGGCAGCGTTGTCCCCATGAACTATCACTTCACAACTACCAAAGCCCATATCGTCCTCTGCGGAGGCAGTGTTGTGGAAACACCCATTGACGAGGCTTATCAGATCACCAGCAGCAATCCTTTCAAGGGCAATATGGACATTGACAAGCTCCGCAAGGTGGTGGAAGAGCACGGTGCGGATAGCATCGCCTTTGTCCGCATGGAAGCGGGAACAAACCTGATTGGTGGACAACCATTCTCTTTGGAAAACCTGGAGCAGGTAAGTTCCTTGTGCGACAAGTACGGCATTCCCCTGATCCTTGATGCCAGCCTCTTGGCCGACAACCTCTACTTTATCAAAGAGCGGGAAACCAAATGCAGAGACTGGAGTATCAGGGAGATTGCCCGGAGAATAGCCGATTTGTCTGATATCATCTATTTTTCCGGCCGCAAACTGGGGTGTGCCCGCGGCGGCGGGATGATGACCAACAACGAAGAGTATTACCAGAAGATCAGAGAGTTCATACCCCTCTATGAAGGATTCCTGACATACGGAGGCATGTCGGTCCGGGAAATGGAAGCCATCACAGTGGGGCTTGAAGAAACCATGGAACCGGACATGATCAGCCACGGCCCGCAGTTTATTGCCTACATGGTGGACGAGCTTGACAAGCGGGGCATTCCCGTTGTCACACCACCGGGGGGATTGGGCTGCCATCTCAATGCTATGGCATTTCTTGATCATCTGCCTCAGGAACAATATCCCGCCGGAGCACTGGCTGCCGCCCTGTATATTATCAGTGGTGTCCGGGGCATGGAACGGGGAACTATGTCTGAACAGCGTGAGCCTGACGGCTCAGAACCTCTGGCAGACATGGAACTGCTGCGTCTGGCGTTACCAAGGCGGGTGTTCACTCTCTCACAGGTCAAATACGCTGTCGATCGCATCAGCTGGCTTTATGAAAACCGCCGCCTGATTAGTGGCTTGAAATTTGTGGAAGAGCCGGCAACCCTGCGTTTCTTCTTTGGCAGGCTGGCGCCTCTGTCGGACTGGCAGGAACAGCTGGCTGCCAAGTATCTGGCTGATTTGGGTGAGTATTGATTTACACAACTGCAAATGCGGCCTGCCCACGGCTGCAAAACAAAAGAGGGCCAGGTTCCTGACTAAACAATTGTCAGGTAACTGACCCTCTTTGATTTTCCCGAAAATCAGCCATCTAACCAGCTACCTGGTTATCCCTTGGATTGTCCGTTTTACAGTAACCGCTGATCCCCTGCTATATCTGGTCAATATTGTCAATGCCTGCACCAAAGCCCGACAGGTGGTTGATCGGCAGTGAGAAACAGATTCCGGTTCCAGGAGTGGTAAGGCCAACCTCTTTAGTGATGCTTTCCATAATAGCCCGTTTCTTCTCCTGCGGTGCCACGATTAGAATCAGATCCTTTTCCGGTTCAATGGTTATCCCAAGGTACTTGACAGCTTCCTTTGAACCCAGGCCGCGGGCATGAACCAATGTACCTCCCGTTGCACCGGCTTTCTTGGCCGCATCCATCGCCTGTTCAAAGAATCCACTGTTGACAATGCTTACAATCAAATGAAATTTATGCTCAGGGGTTGTAGGCATTTCTTCACTTCCCATCTCTAGATTATGATCAGCTTGTCCAAGGATATTGGAAACCACGTTACTGACGCTGGTCAAACTGACACTGCAGCAAATACCGGTGCCCGGCTTGCTGAAGTCGATGACTTGGCTTAATTGTTCAACAAAATTATGGGCCATCTTACTGGTTTGCAGCGTAAGCGCAATGATTTTCTTCGGCCCGCCATATCCCAGGATATCATAGATCACCGATTTCGCGGTTCCCAGGCCGTACGTTATGAATGTAATCGGCATCTGACATGCTTTCAGGGTATCAGTCAGCCGATCTTTCAGACCGTAGTCCAAAATGGTAAGCAGAGCTTCTAGCCTGTTTTCACCACTCATGTTGATCGTCCTCCATTCCGGGTTCGAATGATGCTCGCCCGTGATCAATCCCTATTTATCAATTCAAGATGTCAAGCCCACATTCCTTGGCTAATCTGATACTATTACTCCGAACTTTGTACCGGATGTGGGGATTCTTCATCAATATCAATAATAGTTTCTTCAACAGGAGCCTCCATTTGGCGGGCGGCTCTTCTGGACTTGAGGGCATACACAGCCCCAAACAGCTGTAGTGTGATTACAGGGAACAAGGCCACCAGGGCTACAATTCCAAAAGCATCGGTAAAGATGTTGCCGCCAAGAGTTTCACTGGCACCGATGGCAAAAGGCAGCATAAAGGTGGCTGCCAGGGGCCCTGAAGCAACCGCACCTGAGTCAAAGGCAATTGCCGTAAACAGTCTCGGCGAAATAAAGGTCAACAGCAGTGCCAGGACATAGCCGGGGATCACAAAATAGAGAATCGACAGCCCTGTTGCCACCCGCACCATGGCCAGGGCAACTGACAATCCCACACCCACAGATAGACCCACAGCCATTGATTTGGCGGAAATGGCTCCAGCTGTGGCATCCTCCACCTGTCTTTTCAGGACAAATACAGCCGGTTCGGCAGCTACCACCAGGTATCCCATGACTAATCCTACCGGTACCAACACCCAGGTGCTGGAGTTGCCAACCAAAACACTGCCCAGCAGATAACCGGCAGGCATAAAACCAACATTGGCGCTAGCCAGGAACAAAACCAGTCCCAAATAGGTGTAGATGGTGCCAACGGCAATTTTCAGCAGTGTCCTGGACTTTAGGTGCAGAGTTGCAGCCTGGAAAATGGCAAACAGCACAAGGATAGGTGCCAAAGCAATCGCCACCTGGGTAAACTGGGCTGCAATTCCGCCGTGGTACAGCACCGCAATGTTCACCAAGGATTCGACTTCTGCCACAACAATCGTGCTTCCCCCTGAGGGTGAGAAAAACACGCCTAGAATCAATACTGCAATAATTGGACAGATCAGCGTCAGGGCAACCAGGCCGAAACTATCCTCATGGGTTGCCTTGTCGCCGCGGATTGATGCCAATCCAAGTCCAAGGGCCATTACAAAAGGCACCAGGATCGGGCCGGTTGTCACCGCTCCCGATTCCCAGGCGATAGAGAGAAAATTGACACTGGTAAAATGGGAAAGAATGATTGCAGTTAGATAACAGCCAATTAAGACGTGGGACAGTCTCCACCGAAACAGGATCCGCATAAATGCCATAACTACAGCCAGGCCAACACCAAAAGCGACAGTGAAAATAATAACGGCATCAGGAACGCCGCTGATTTGACCAGCTAAAAGAATCAGGTCCGGTTCGGCAACTGTGATAAAGATTCCAATCAGGAATGTAAGGGCGATAATCAGTGTCAGATTCCTGCTCTTGACCACGGAAGAACCGACATATTCTCCGATTGGAATCAAGGATATGTCCACCCCTAAGTTAAACAGGGCAATCCCGACAATCATGATCGCAGCGCTGATCAGAAAGAAGATCAGGCTCCAAATTGGCATCGGCGCCACGGTAAAATTGAGAATCAACACAAGTACGATAATTGGAATTACTGACGAGGAGGATTCCTTGAGCTTATCCAACAACAGTTTTAACATTCAACCACCTCTACCCTCCAATTCTTTTGACTCACACGAAAAACGCTCATCCAGATCTGCTTTCTTAGGTGAGCAACGGTATTCTCTCATATTAAACCGGTAACGTCAAGCCGAGCAAATGTTCTCTAACAGTCCATGACAGACAGGAACTGCTAGTAGATGGCCGGTCTAGACGGGAACAAAAGACGCCAGGCGATCTTGCCTGGCGTTTTTTCCTATTGAGAGCTAAAGTCAAAATACAAGGGATGATCAAAGTCCTGGAGATGATAAAACACCAGCTGTAATGCGCTCTGGTCGTAGACAATCGACCATTGGGTGCTGATATTCCCCTGCTGAACTGCTGCAGCCAAAGCGCTCTTCAGCTCTTTGTGTGATAGAATTCCATTTCCGGCTGCCAGATGTTCCGTTAACAACTGGTACCGCTGCATACTAGAAGATCCTGAACCTACCCGGTAATACGCGCCAGGATTTAGAAAATGGTTAGTCACCACCGGCACATCAAGAACATACATCTCATTTTTAATGTACTCAACAACAACAGAACGGCCTGACGCATCACTGATAGCGAAGTGGTAGTCGCTGTCTGCAGAAGCATGCATGTCAAACTGAGACAACAGCTCCAAAGCCTCTTCCACATTAGCAGCCCGGTCCAGGAGCAAGCGCACTGCAGCTGTGGTGGTTAGGTCTGGCCTTTCCGTACTCTGATTGGTCTGTTCTGAATGTTTGATGACCAGAACCGCAACGCAAAGACCCTTTTCATTCATACCATCCAGGGGAGCAAAGACCGAAGCCAGCATCCTGAACTTATCCATGAATCCCGGAGCTGCAACATCACGGCTAAACCCCAAAAACTTAAGATTGGTTGTGGATATGGAAGCATAGCCGTCTTGAGGGACTGTGCGGACAATAAGGGCACTGCACTCATCAAGATCGAAATTGCGGCCAAAGCCATATCCTCCACCGGGTAACTGAGCGGCAATGGTGCTGCATCCATCAATTAGCTCTTCTGGAGCTTTGTATTTGTATATGCCTTTAGTAAAGAATCTAGTTAAAAATTCCGTTAATTCTTTATCGCTTGACGCCCCTCCCTGTTTCAGGAAATCCGCCAAGCCATAGCCACCTCTGTACTCCATGTAAAAGAGACGTTCTTGGAGTTTGGTGATTGAGTTAATTGCTCTGATTTGATCGCCAAGCAAATAATTGCCTGCTGCTAGAATGATCACTGCCAGTAAAGAGATTGCGATGAAAATCCGAACATTGGTGATCGCAACACGACTGGAAATCCGAGTGTGATTTTTCATAGCACTACCTCCCGAGTAGCCTGATTTTGTCAAATCACATTAACCGATATGCCCAGTATATCGCTGAAGATTACCGTTACATTTACTAGTTCTATTCCTAATCAAAAAGGCCTACAATTGCACGCTTAGACAATGGCATGCATGGTATCAGAATCAGTGGCTCTACTTACAGAGTTTCCACAGATTTTACTGAGTTATCCTTTCCTCAGAAGGAATTTAGCCGAATAATGTGTAGCATATAGGTTACATTAATGATATATATATGGTATAATGTAACCACGGGAGGATGAATAAAATGGCAAATTTGGAGTTGATTGGTGCCCGTCTTAAAGAAGCACGCACACGGTCTGGCTGGACACAAGAGCAGGTTGCTGCTGCCTTAAACATTGCTCGAGTTCAAATCTCTTATTATGAAAACGGGCATCGTGAAATTGATCTAACAACACTTATGAGACTGGCATACCTTTATGGGTACTCGGTGCACTATTTCCTGGAAAACTCTCCCACGGAAGAATATGACGAGATTGCAATTGCCTTTAGAGCAGATGAACTACATGAATCTGATCTCGAGACAATTGCTTGGGTAAAGCGATTTGCTCGCAACTTGAAAGAACTGAATGATTTGGTGAACAAGAGGTGATGAAGTTGGATCAGCTTAATGTGGCTAGATTCAGGGCTAATAAAGTACGGAACGACTTGGGGCTCAGCGCTTACGAACCGATCGACATCATAAAAGTTCTCCGCGAGAATGAAGATGTAAGTTTCATTCTCAAACCATTTGAGTCGGAAATTTCAGGTATGTTCTTGCGCCTGGGAGAAATAAGTGTAATTGTTCTGAACACAGCCAGATCATTAGGCCATCAGCGTTTCACGGCAGCCCACGAGTATTATCATTTATGTTTCGACAAGGGAATGACAGGAAGGATTTGCTTTGTAGGATCGGAGCAAACGAGTGAGCGCGAAAAAGAGGCGGATCTGTTCGCAGCTAATCTACTTATGCCTGCAGAAGGTATAGCAAATAGCATTTTCAGACGGACTCAAGGGATGCGAGGAATAGCCATAGACGATGTTGTCAGTCTAGAGCAGAAGTTCGGTGTCAGCCGCGCAGCCATGTTGATTCGTTTAAAACAGTTGGGCTACTTGACTGACACGCAATATAACGATATGAAAGACTGGCCTGCAAGACATACAGCGAGAATTCTCGGATACTCAACCGATCTATACAACCCCACTAATGAGGATGCTGTTCTTTCATCATACGCTGAGAAAGTCAAGATTGCGTATGATGCCGGGTATATATCGGTGGGTCGGTATAGGCAACTGCTACGTGAGGCTGGTTTAGTTGACCTTCTCTATGGGGAGGAGGTCGAACCAACTGAGACAGTTTAAACTTTGCTCACCTATTGTTCTTGACACAGACTGCTTATCATCATTTTTACAGGTTGAAAGAGGTGACCTCCTCCCTTTAATTCTACAGCGAACTATTTATGTTCCAGAGCCAGTGGTGTATGAAATTCAGGAACTGAAACGTTCCAAATACAGTTGGATTCCCGACCAACTGGATGAGTTGTTGCTTACTGATTGTTACGAACTCTTGGAGTTCCACAGTGGTGATCAAGTTACAAAGGAATGGTTGGAATTGATTCTGCCGTCCAGTAGAAACAAAGAAGGAAAACAATTAGGATCTGGCGAGGCAGCTGCTATGGCTTGGGTAGGTTTTACGGAGGTACAGTCGCAAGTAACAATCTTAGTGATATAGTTGAGTACTGCACTAAACATGCTATGGAGTATATCAGCACTGATGATATACTATGCCTTGGCGTTTCCCGTGAACTCATCTCCAGAAGCGAAGCATCTGGCCTTTGGGAAAGAATGAAGCACTGTAGACAAAAGCTGCCAGACTACGACTTCAGCGAAGCCTACAAAAGGTTTCTTAACGACCTACGTAAATGAAAAAAGAGACCAAAACATCGGTCTCATCGCATTTTCATAATGGTGGAGATAAGGGGATTCGAACCCCTGGCCTCTTGAATGCCATTCAAGCGCTCTCCCAACTGAGCTATATCCCCACGTATTTTAGTTATGAAAGAAGGTTGGTACCCCCAACCGGATTTGAACCGGTGCCTTCGCCGTGAAAGGGCGGTGTCCTAGGCCTCTAGACGATGGGGGCCCAAAAAAATGGTGGTTCCTGCTGGAATCGAACCAGCGGCCTCTACCATGTCAAGGTAGCACTCTAACCAACTGAGCTAAGGAACCACCTGATT
>DUVS01000035.1 GCA_012840925.1 Bacillota bacterium | reverse complement strand
GGCAACGCGATGCTCTACCAATTGAGCTACTACCGCACAAATGAATGGTGGGCGAAACAGGGCTCGAACCTGTGACCCCCTGCTTGTAAGGCAGGTGCTCTCCCAGCTGAGCTATTCGCCCACGATCGCGTTTCCAAACGACCCTAGAGCATTTTAAATTATACCAGCGAGAACCTTTGTTGTCAATCCATATTTGGATTATTTTTTGTCCTTCGCTTCGATTGCCTGTTTCCAAGCAATCATATATAATTAAATCTGGACATGCTTGAATCAACGGGTCCTATCGGAACGTCAACTAGGAGGTTTGTTTATGAAAACCATTTATGGCCAATCTCATCGTACACATCGAACAGTACGGTTGTTCCTGATGTTGATGCTGGTAGGCATCTTGACAGCTCTCATCGCTGGGCTTCCCCAGATTTGGGCTGCCAATAAGCATCTTATCACAATTGAAGAAGCAAATCAAGCCCATGATTATGCAATGCAGTATGTTGAGAATGAAGTTGCTTATTTGTACGGAGGCAGACAAAGTGTGGAGGCGTATTTAGCGGCACTGGCGGATGGCAAAGTTCCCGGCCAAGACATCGGTGCCGACGCATCAGCTGTGGTCGTCAATGCCTATCGCAACGTGATTCCCAATATCCGGTTCTTCTTTGATCAGAGTCAAAAGACCTTGGTAGCCGATGCCACCAGCAGTGTCATTGCCAACTACAACAGTGTTCCCATTTCCCAGGACGAACTGGTCCCCGGTGATCTGATTTTCTTTAAAGATGCCTCCGGAAACATTAACGGCATCGCCATCTTTTCCGAAATCAAAGGTGAGGTAATTCATTTCATTACGGCCTCGGCCAATCAAGGCAAGGTTGTCCGGACCAATGCCTACTTTCACGGAGCTTTCTGGACCAACAGCTTTGCCGGTTATGGACGCTTACAGTATGCCATAGCCGAATAAACATTATGCAACCAGGAACAACCATCCTGGTAATGTCTAACTCGCATGTATATCCGCCTTGCTTTCGACAAACAATGTTTAGAGAGCGAGGCGGTTTTTTTGAAGTTAGCAAAACGCATTCATCACAATATCCAATTCTTCCAACAACAATTCAATAACAGCACCGACCTGGTTGTGCGCCAGTTTACCATCAATATCCCCGGGATCCGGGAGATAGCCGGAGCCTTGATCTTTTTTGACGGCCTGATCTCCAACCAGCTAATCACTGACTCAATTTTGGATCCTATTTTGCATGAGGCTAGTCAGTTTCAACAGCCTATTGATGCTGACATCCTCACTTTCTTAAAGGAGTCAGTGCTAACGAATGCCGAGCACAGTGAGACAAACGATGCAGACAAGGTAACTCTGGCGGTTATGATGGGAGAAGTCGCTTTATTAATTGACGGATACAACACTGCCCTGACCATCGCTGTTCAAGGTTGGGCGCATCGTTCCATTCAATCATCCCAATCAGAAGGCGTGATCCGGGGCCCCCGGGACAGCTTTGTCGAAGCAATCAACCCCAATCTGATGCTCATTCGCCGCCGTTTGCGCGATCCCAGCCTGGTGTTCGAGCGGATCCAAATCGGCAACCGGGGGCAAAATGATGTTGTCATCGCTTATATCAAAGATATTGCCAACGAAGACCTCGTCCTTGAGGTGCGCAAACGCCTGAAAAAGGTTGATCTGGACGTGATCCTGGATTCAGGATACATTGAACAGTTAATAGAAGACGATTGGTGGTCTCCCTTCAACACCATTCAGGATACAGAGCGGCCTGATGAAGTAGTTGCCGGATTAACCGAAGGGCGTGTTGCCATTTTGGTGGATAACTCGCCTTTTGCTTTGCTGGCACCTACCACTTTTAACACCCAGATGATGTCTCCGGAGGATTATTATGTACGCTGGCCGGCGGCCAACTTTGTCCGCCTGATTCGTTTCATCGCTTCTTTTGTTTCTTTTGTAACCCCTTCTTTGTACATTGCTCTAATATCATTTCACCCCGAAATGATTCCGACCCAACTGGCACTGTCCGTGGCCGCTTCCAGAGAGGGCCTGCCTTTTCCATCGTTTATTGAGGCCTTGATAATGGAACTTTCCCTGGAATTGCTTCGGGAAGCAGGAATTCGGCTGCCGGGCCCCATTGGGCAGACCATCGGTATCGTTGGCGGCTTGATTGTCGGTGAAGCTGCGGTCAATGCTGGTATTGTAAGTCCGATTATGGTTATCGTTGTTGCCATGACGGCCATTGCCGGCTTTATCGTTCCCACCTACACCTTGAGTTTTGGCCTTAGGATGAGCCGGTTCTTTTTGATGATTGCCACAAGCTTTTTTGGTTTGTATGGTTTAACCTTGGGCCTGCTGATCATACTTGGACATCTGGCAACCCTGACCAGTTTTGGCGTAAGCTACCTGTCACCATGGGCACCCTTGAATCTCAAAGACCTACGGGACTCGGTTATTCGCTTTCCCTGGCACTCACTGAAACAACGTCCCCGCTATACACTGGCTGATGATCCGACGCGCCAATCACAGGACACGCCTAAAAGAGGCCAGAACAAACAAAAAAGAGGGAAACAATGACCATGAGCTGCAATCAACGTTGTCTATCATTGGTATTGGTTATGATCAGCTTATTTGCCGCTGGTTGTTGGGACGCCAAAGATGTCGATCAGCGCTCCTTTGTCATGGGCGTAGCCTTTGACTTAAGCGACACTGATGAGAAAATTATGATGACTATTGAAATACCCATACTGACTAGTTTTGCCTCTCAATCCCAGAGCCCTCAGGATGCTAAATCACTGCTGGCTTCTACAACAGGAACGTCTGTTGCCCAAATGGCAGCCCGGTTTGAAACTCGTACTTGGCGCGAGTTATTCTTTGGACACACCCAATGCATCATCGTAAGTGAGGATCTGGCCCGGGAGAGTATATTACCGATCATCGACTTTTTTGATCGGAACCCCAGGATTGATCGGCGCTTAACACTCTTTATCTCTCAGGGTAAAGCCGATGAAGTTTTCCACACCCAGGATCCTGTCGAATCCTTGGTTTCCATTCAGCTGAATCAGATGTTGAATACCCTGACCAATACCACCAGGGTTGTCAAGCGCAACTTCCAGGACAATCTCCGTGATCTGGAAAGCAACGGTGACACTATTCTGCCCAGAGTCCGGAGCACCGAAACGGAAGTGGTTATCGCTGGAGGGGCATTGGTAAAAGACTACAAGTTCATTGCCTGGTTGGGCGAAAATGAAGCTCGAGCTGTGGCGTTTTTGTACAACAGCATTTCAGGAGGAGTCATCACAGTTAATGTTGAGGACATCCTTTACACATTCGCGGTACGGAGCGCCTCAACTGATATTAAACCTGTACTCAAAGATGGACAGTTGTCATACAAGATAAAAGTAAGGGCAGAGGGAGACATTGTTGAAACTTTCTACCGCGGCCCGGGCGGTGCCGTTAAGTTTGACATACCGAAAATCCAGGACCGACTTAACCAGGTGATCACGGATGAAATTCTGCACCTGCTGACGAAGCTGCAGGAATTCAAGGCCGATCCCATCGGCTTCGATCGCTTGGTATACCGCCACTATCCGAAGTTTTGGAAAGAACATCAAGAGAACTGGAAAGACCAAGTGTGGCCAAAGGCGAGTTTTGACGTGGCAGCCAACTTCAACGTCCGCCGCACCGGTATTCTGGAAGAGGTGACCATCTATCAGAGCCAGGGATAAGCTACTGACACAGGAAGTTACAGTTGTAGTTGTCAACATGATTCTAGGCATCGGGACGATAGGACTGCCATCGGTATTAGCGCGAACTGCCGGCCCGGATGGGATTGTCGCTTTTTGGATGGCTGTGGCCATTACCCTCGCCGGCACTATATTGGTAATCCTTTTGGTTCAGCGGTTCCCCAATCAGGGGCTCGCCGATTACAGTAATTATCTCTTGGGCTCGATTCTGGGATTTGTTTTCAATCTTGTGTTTGGACTGTTTATGCTCACGGTAGTCAGCGGTGTGACCCGAGGCTATGCTGAAATAACCAAATTCTTCTTGCTGCCAAGGACTCCTTTGGAAGCGATTATCATTTCCATGCTGTTCAGCGCCTCCTTACTGGCCCGTAATGGTTTGGAACCAATCGCCAGAGCCTGCCAGATTCTGTTCTACGTTTTCTTTGTTCCCGTTCTGGTAACACCAACGTTTATTGCGATTTTTGATATCGGTGAGTTTCTGCCCCTGTTTCAAGCTGATCTGGCAACCATATTCAAAAGTGCGTTTCATTCCCTGTATTCCTTATTAGGGATAGAAGTAATGCTGGTGATTGGTTCCCATGCAGAGAATCCCAAACGGCTGATGCGCCCTGCTGTGACAGCCATCGGAATTGTCGCCGGGTTCACTTTTGTTTTCATCGTTCTAGCTTTTGGCAGTCTGTCAGTTCCTCAAACTGCCAAACTGACGGACCCTATTTTCGAGATGATCAAATATGTTCCTTTACCCTTTTCAATTCTGGAACGGATTGATATCTTTTTCAATGCCGTGTGGACCGCCTCTACTTATTCCACCATAGTCATAGGCCTGTATACCGCAAGTCACCATTTGGCCGAGACTTTTAAATTAAATTCCGGCAAAGGTTTTGTCTTTCCCTTGGTAGTTGCTGTCTATTTTATGTCCCTGCTTCCCAAAAACGAAATGGAAGTCAGCATATATAACAACTGGCTGGTTGTTGCCTGGCTGGTCCTGATTTTTGTTTTTGTACCTTTACTCTTGGTCATTTCTCTCTTCCGCAAACCTCAGGACCCTGGAGGGCAGAGACGCTCGTCTAAACAAAAACAGAAAAAAGCAAACTCGTGAGACTGCCAACAAAACAATCTCCAAAGTTTGCTTGCTGATCTTAATGCTTTTCAACAGAATTTGCCCTGAACGACTGTTTATTAAACAGCCACCGGGAAGAAATAACCTCCAAAGAAGATGAGCGCTGCAATCAGTGTTACAATGATGTTCAAAGTCTGTCCGACAATATACAGCTTAACCGGTTTTCCGCCTTGATACATTCTTGCCATGTCGCTGAAGCGCGAATCAAGCCCGATCGATACAAAGGCCAGGGTAAACAGCCAATTTTTCAAGTTCTTTGTTACCGACACAATCCCGTCGACTTTTGCCTGGCCAAGCCAAGGGATTAAGACAAACGAGAAGACCAGTGATGCCAGCACGAAACCGAAGATAAACTTGGGCATCCTCCGCCAGATTTCACTAACCCGGGGACGCTGTTGAGCCACTCCGTCTACTGACCCTTCTTGAGTCACAAAGATTAAGGCAAATACAAAAGCCACTACTCCAATCAACAGGTTCTGGAGCATCTTGATTACCGCCGCCACTTCCGTAGCCAGCTCACTGACCATACTGCCGGCAACAACTACCGCACCGGTACTGTCCACTGTGCCGCCAATCCACGCACCGCCCACAGCATCGCTTAAACCGAGCCACTTAATCGCCAATGGTTCTAAAATCATCATTATTACCGTAAAGATTAACGAGATGGAAATGGCCATGCTGATTTCCTCTTTTTTGGCCTTAGTGGCTGCCCCGGTCGCCACCGCCGCTGAAACACCACAGACAGACGTGCAGGCTGCAATCGTAGCTACCAGAGATTTATCCTTCATTTTCAGGCACCGGATCCCGTATTGATACATCAAGAACAATACGAGGGGACAGCCAAGCCAGGCCACTCCCAATCCGTAGCCGCCAAGGACCAGGATCCGGTTGAATAAAAGCTCAGCTCCCATCACTACCAATCCAGTTTTGATGAACAGCTCTGTCTGCAAAGCCGGCACCAGCCATTTGGGCTTGCCAAACACGTTGGAGATGATCAGCCCCAAAGCTAACGCCCAGATGACATCATTGAAGCCATATTGCTTCATCGTAGCCTGGTTGCCGAACACATAAGCCAGTACGGCCAGCAAAAACACTACCGGGTAACCGAGTAGAAACCGCCCTGTCTCGGTGCTGCTACGCTTGACAACACCGTAGGCCACACCGCTGATCAATGCCAGGAATACTCCCAGGGCGATCAGTCCTGGAATCAAGTCCACAGGCAGCGCATCGGTAATGGTATTTGTCCAGCCCTTGAGGCGCGGCACTGTCGTGATCACACCGGTAGCTGACAAAACCAGCAGCAGTGTTCCCAGCCATACGGTCCACCAGTCTTCAGTACGAAACAGGAATCCAAGGCTGAACCTCTTTTTTGTTGCGATATCCTCACTCAACACCTAATTCCCTCCAGTACTCGAGTACTATATTGCTCTATATTATGCAGATGCAAAAAGAGTGTGTGCCAAAATTCTCGAGTGCAGGAAAAAACGGCATGAATCGCGATTTTAGAGTCTAAAGGCCTGCACCAACGGCTGGAAATAAGTGCTCGGAAGCTGTCTTTGGCAGCCAAAACTAAACCTTGGGAATGACCCCTTGTCAATGATCAATAAATTTGCTAGACTAAGGAAGTTAAGAGAAGGGGGGATCGGTTTTGCTGCAGGAATTAGTGACCTCCTGTTTTTTAATTGTAGCAGCCGAAATGGGAGATAAATCACAGATTCTGGCAATGACTTTCGCCACCCGATACACTATTAGACAGGTTATGCTCGGTGTTTTTTTTGGAATCTTGCTGAACCATGGAATCGCAGTTGCCCTTGGAACCTCCCTCTCTCTTATCATTTCTTTGGATATCGTACGGGCTCTGGCAGGCGTCGTCTTTGTCATCTTTGCCTTATTAACCTTGGCCAAAATGGACGAGGATGAACTGGAGTCAACTAACAACCATCGCTATGGCCCCGTGGTCACTGTCTCCATGGCCGTTTTTATTAGCGAATTGGGGGACAAGACCCAGTTAGCCACGATCACACTTGCCAGCAGTTCCCAATACCCTCTTTTTGTCTTGGCAGGAACAGTCTCGGGCATGGTTATCACCAGTGCCATTGGCATTTTTGTCGGCAGCCGGATGGGTAAGCGGGTTCCTGAATTTGCTATGAAAGTTGTTTCGGCACTTGTCTTTTTGTTTTTTGGCCTTGCCTCGCTGTACCAGAATCTGCCCCAGGCCTGGCTGACACCGGACAATATGCTCTTGGCAGGTATCGGACTTGGTATTGCTGTGGCGCTGTTGATTTGGCGAGGATGGAACATCCACAAAAGCCAAACCCTTACGCCCTATAAAGCCAGAGCGGAGCGTTTGCGGCAGCACCTGGTCGGGATCAAAGCTTTAATTGACGATTTATGCCTTGATCAGGAGCCTTGCCCGAATTGCGAATGTGATCGCTGTATGCTGGAACAGGCGAAGGAAAACATCAATGCTTATTTAAACAAAAAAGCAGTTGTCCCCATTTCCGATCGGTTGGGACAACTGCAAATTGATCGCCGCAGATTTGATCTTGGCAAAGCCCGGGAAGCCTTCTGTTTGACAGTCGTTGCCTGCCAAAACTGCCGCCCTCAGCACCGGGAAACCTGCGTTCTCAATGAAACCCGCAAGGCTTTGGAGAAAATCTGTTTCGACAAAGTCCTGCCTTTTACCGGAGACATGAATGCATACCTTGCCGAAGTTGAAACGGAATCACCGGTGCTGGCCGGGAAAATCCGCCGCATGCTAACCAGCCGTTCTTAATCCATCTGCTGTCCGCCGGTGACATTGATGGCCTGGCCGGTCATGTAACTTGATTGCTCAGATGCCAAGAACACCATCACATTGGCAACATCCTCATAAGCACATCCCCGCTTCATGGGCACCATGTTCAAGTATTTCTCCCGCACTTGTTCCGGAGTAATCCCTTGGTTGCGGGCATATTGCTCATACAAACTGTTCACCCACAGCGGTGAGTCGAGCATGTTGCCCGGGCAAATGGCATTGACCCGGATGTTTTTCTCTGCATACTCCAAGGCCAGGCTTTGAGTAAGGCCGACACCGCCGAATTTCGACGCGGCATAGGCCGAGTTTTTGGCTGAGCCTTTTTTCCCCGATTTGCTGTTAATCTGGATAATATTACCCTTACCCTGAGCCAGCATTGTTGGGATTACCGCTTTAGCTGCATTAAAATAGCCCACCAGATTGACTTCGATCACCTTCCGCCACTGCTCCGGTGGAAACTCTTCTGTTGGCTTGGCAATCAAAACAGCTGCGTTGGCCACTAACAGGTCGATCCTGCCGAACTTGTCCAGGGCTGCTTTGGCCATCTGTTCACACTGGGCATAATCGCTGACATCAACTTTGACCGCCATTGCATTCTCGCCAAACCTTTGGGCAACAGCCTCTGCCGCTTCGTAATTTAAATCAGCAATGACAACCTTGGCTCCTTCCTGAACCAGCCGCTCCACCAAAGCTTCGCCCAAACCCTGAGCGCCGCCGGTGATAATCGCTACTTGCCCCTGCAGATGCTGAACACGAACATCACTCATATCGGTCATCCTTTCCATTATTGTAAAGATAATGCCAAAATACTGTCATTATGGATTATAACATAATTCTCGTTTTTTGGGTAAAGCTTGCCCTGCTGCTGAGTGTTTTTTGACTGGAGTTTATGCTTTAAATCGCCAGCTAAAACTGGATTCCTTGCCAACCATTTATTTTGTAACTTCAATTTCACAAATCAACACGATTTATCTTGGATAATATGGTATAATGCTTATGAATACCCAAGTATTAATTACAGCCGTAAAGGAGGCGTTGATCAATATGCGTACTAAGGCAGTCCGGTTGTATGGAAAGCAGGATTTGCGTTTGGAAGAGTTTGAATTGCCAACCATTAAGGATGATGAAATCCTTGCTCATATTATCTCGGACAGTGTCTGCATGTCATCGTACAAGGCTGCTGTTCAAGGGCCTGATCATAAACGAGTTCCCAAGGATATTGCCGAAAATCCGATCATCGTCGGCCACGAATTCTGTGGTGAAATTCTGGAAGTAGGTGCCAAGTGGCAGCACAAGTTCAGACCGGGACAAAGGTTTGCCATCCAGCCGGCTCTGAACTATAAAGGTTCTCTGGCGGCTCCTGGATACTCTTATCCATATATCGGCGGCGCAGCTACTTATATCATTATTCCCAATGAAGTCATGGAGATGAACTGCCTGCTGCCGTATAACGGGGAAGCTTTTTTCCACGGTTCCCTTGCTGAACCAATGTCATGTATCGTTGGTGCCTTTCATGCCCAGTATCATACCAAAAGCGGCAGCTACATTCATGAAATGGAGATTGTAGAGGGCGGCAACATGGCCATCCTGGCCGGTGCAGGCCCAATGGGGCTGGGCGCCATCGACTATGCCATCCATCGGGAGCGGAAGCCAAAGTTATTGGTCGTCACCGATATTAACCAGGAACGCCTGGACCGGGCAGCATCGATCTACACTGTGGAAGAGGCTGCCAAAAACGGAGTCAAGCTGGTGTACCTCAACACCAACAATGCTGACAATCCGCTGGAGTATATTATGTCCCTGACCGGCGGTCATGGTTATGACGATGTATTTGTCTTCGCCCCCGTCCGCGCTGTTGTGGAAATGGGCGATAAAATGCTGGCCCGCGACGGCTGTCTCAATTTCTTTGCCGGGCCCACTGATCCAAATTTTACAGCCAACTTGAACTTCTATAATGTCCATTACAATTCTACGCACATCGTGGGAACCAGCGGCGGCAATACCGATGATTTGATTGAGTCACTGCAGTTGATGGAGTCGGGCATTATCGACCCATCGGCAATGATCACCCATGTCGGCGGGCTGAACAGTGTTGTGGAAACCACCTTGAACTTGCCCAACATCCCTGGCGGCAAGAAATTGATCTATACCAATATCGAAATGGAGTTAACTGCCATCGACGACTTTGCAGAGAAGGGCAAAACTGATCCCCTCTTTGCCGAATTGGCAAAAATTGTGGCCAACAACAACGGCCTTTGGTGTGTAGAAGCGGAAAGGTATCTCTTAAAGCACGCCAAGCCAATTTAAACCGCTAATCAGTTTCAGTCATGAAGGAGCAGTTTCGATGGATCTCGAAGTATGTCAATTGGGTTTGGTACCATATGGCAAAGCTTTGGCCATACAAGATGAGCTGTTGTTACTACGACAAGGGCAAAAGATCGGCGATCTGCTCCTTCTCCTTGAACATCCGCCCGTAATTACGCTGGGAAAAAGAGGTAAACTCGATCATATTCTCGTCCCCGAAACCTGGCTGGAGCAGCATCAGGTCGAAGTGTACACCACGAACCGGGGCGGGGAAGTCACCTATCACGGCCCCGGCCAGCTGATTGGTTATATGTTTATCGATCTGCGCAACCACGGGCGGGATATCCGAAGCTTTGTACACAAACTGGAACAAGTTTTTATAGCTTTACTGGCAAAATACTATCAGATTGATGCCTTTCGGGATCCCAAATACACCGGTGTGTGGGTGGAACAAGGCAAAATTACCGCTATTGGCCTGGCGATCAAAAGCTGGGTTTCAATGCATGGTTTTGCTTTTAATATCAATACCAATCTTGAGCATTTCCGCTGGATCGTTCCCTGCGGGATTACGGACAAAAGTGTCGCATCCCTGCAGGCCCTGCTGGGCCAGGAACTGGATCCAGCAGTGGTATCAAGACAAGTGATTGACTCATTTTGTGAGATTTTTAACTATCACCCCAGGTTGATCACCGAAAAACAATTATACTCATACTTAGGGAGAAATTCTGATGCACAAGCGCAAGCCTGAATGGCTGAAGATCAAATACCGAAACTCTGACCAGGTAATGGAAGTCCAGCGTTTGATTCGCAATTTGACTCTGCATACTGTTTGTGAAGAAGCAAGCTGCCCCAACCTGTTGGAGTGTTTCGGACGCAGAACCGCCACCTTCATGATTCTCGGCAAGTATTGCACCAGGAACTGTAGCTTTTGTAATGTCCAATCCAATCATCCCCAACCTGTTGATCCCAATGAAGCGGAGCACGTTGCTTCGGCAGTTTGTGAATTAGATCTCAAACATGTGGTAATTACTTCTGTGACCCGTGACGACTTACCTGATGGTGGAGCTGCCCATTTCGTCAGTGTAATCCATGCGGTAAGGGAGAAAAATCCCGACGTTGAAATAGAGGTGCTGATTCCCGACTTCAAGGGGGACACTGAGGCCTTGGCTCAAGTTGTTGCTGCCAAGCCGGATATCCTGAACCATAATGTGGAAACTGTTCCCCGCTTGTATCCGACAGTTCGTCCCCAGGCAAAGTATGAGCGCTCAATCGGGCTTCTAGCCAACGCCAAAAAGCTGGATCGAAACATGATCACCAAATCAGGAATTATGGTTGGTTTGGGTGAAACTATTGATGAAGTCAAGGCAGTGATGGAGGATCTCTGCAGTGTTGACTGTGACATTCTCACCATCGGCCAATATTTGGCGCCCACCAAGAACCATCATCCGGTGATTGAATATGTTCATCCTGACACCTTCCAGGCTTATAAAGAGATGGGCTTGGAGCTTGGGTTCAAACACGTGGAAGCAGGTCCATTGGTCCGCAGCTCTTATCATGCCGAAGCTGCAGCAAATGCCCTTAAGTCATAAAATTACATATTTGGAGGCGATTTGATGGCAACACCAATCATTATGCCACGGCAGGGAATTTCCGTGGAAACCTGTATCATTACCGAATGGCATAAAAAGAAAGGGGACCGAGTGGAAGCAGGCGATATCCTGTTTTCTTACGAAACGGACAAAGCCAGCTTTGAAGAAGAAGCCAAAGAATCAGGTGTTTTGCTGGAAATCTTCTTCGATGCTGACCAGGAAGTCCCGGTTCTAACTCCGGTAGGAGTAATAGGTGAACCTGGCGAGGACATTACACCGTTTCTGCCTGAGAATATGGCTCCAGGCCCAGCCGTAGAAGCTGCCCCTGATGCTCCAGCAGTCGCAGGCACTGATGCAGATGCCGATACAGCCGGTGGCGCAGCCGACGCGGCAGCAGGCCCCGATGCTGCGGAACAAGTCCCACCTGTCCAGGAGGCTCAAACCCTGGCCGCTGAGGAACTCAAGATCTCACCGCGGGCTCGCAATTTGGCCGGGAAACATCATGTCGATGTACGCTATGCAGTGCCTACCGGCCCTGAAGGCCGCATCATTGAACGGGATATCCATAAACTGATTGAAACCGGTCCTAAAGTAACCGCCGCAGCTGAAGCAGAATACACTGCCCTGGCCCAGCCTGTGGCCGGTACCGGTATTGGCGGCAGGGTCACCACCAAGGATCTGCATCAGGCTGCCGCAGGTGCTGCTGTGGGCGCTACTGCTGGTACACCTGGCGAAGTAACAGCTGGCGGCCCGCAGATTCCAGCAGCAATAGAGTACCAGGATCAACCGCTGTCCAATATCCGTAAGCTGATTGCCAAGGCTATGCATCAATCATTGGCCAATTCTGCTCAGCTGACCTTGAACACCAGCTTCGATGCTACAGCGATTCTGGAATACCGCAAACAGTTAAAAGCAGCTCAGGAAGAGCTTGGTTTGGAAAACATCACGATTAATGATCTAGTACTGTTCGCCGTTGCCCGGACTTTGGTCAACTACCCGGCATTGAATGCCCATTTCCTCGATAACACTCTCCGGGTATTCAAGAATGTCCATTTAGGCATTGCTGTCGATACTGACCGGGGTTTGATGGTACCTACCCTGTTTGATGCCAACCTCAAGTCATTGAACCAGCTGGCGCAGCAGGCGAAGCGGCTGATCAGCCAGGCCAAAGCCGGTTCAATCAACCCTGACGAGCTGCAGGGCGGCACTTTCACGGTGACCAATCTGGGAACATTGGGAATCGAGTCCTTTACACCGATCTTGAACCCACCGCAAACAGGAATTCTTGGTGCCTGTGCCATTGAATATAAAGTGAAACCGGTCAATGGCGAATATGTCCATTATCCAGCCATGACCTTATCCTTAACCATTGACCATCGTGCTGTTGATGGAGCTCCGGCAGCACGGTTCTTACAAGAGCTAAAACAGAATCTGGAGAATTTCCCGCTTCTGTTGGCAAAATAACGCTGCGAAGCACACGTTGCCGAACAACCTGAGCGAAATATACTGAAGGCAGGCGATACTATGAGTTATGATCTAATTATACTCGGCGGCGGCCCCGCCGGTTATCTCGCCGGTGAACGGGCCGGGGCTGCTGGAATGAAAACCCTGGTTATTGAGGAACGCTTCCTTGGCGGCGTTTGCCTGAACGAAGGCTGTATCCCCTCCAAGACACTGCTCCATTCTGCCAAGATCTATGACTATGCCCGTTTCAGTGAAAAATACGGTGTCACAGCAGAAAACGTAGCTTATGATCACACCAAGGTAATCAAGCGCAAGAATAAAGTGGTCAAGACCTTGGTTGGCGGCATTAATGCCAAGTTAAAAGCCTACAAAGTTGATGTGGTCAAGGCCACCGGCAAAATTCTCGGCCGCACAGGTGAAGGTTTTCAAGTGGCTGCCGGCGATCAGGTTTATTCCGGAAAGCGCTTGTTGATTGCCACCGGTTCATCAGCAATCATCCCCCCCATTCCTGGGGCAAGAGAGAGTCACAAGTCCGGCTTTGTTGTCACCAATCGTGAAATCCTTGACTTGGAAAATGTGCCCAAATCCCTGGTGGTCATCGGCGGAGGAGTTATAGGTTTGGAAATGGCCTCCTATTTTAACTCCGCAGGCAGCAAGGTCACTGTCATTGAAATGCTGGATCACATTGCCGGGCAAACCGATCGGGATATTGCCAACATCCTGCTGAAGAACTACCAGAAGCGAGGTGTTACCTTCCACCTCAGTTCCAAAGTGACCGAGATTAAAGCCGACGGAGTAGTTTTTGAAGCCAACGGCAAGCAGGAATTTGTCCCTGCTGACAAAGTGCTGATGAGTGTAGGCCGCAGGCCAAATACCGCCGGCATCGGGCTGGAAACCATCGGTGTGGAACTGGAGCGCAATGCCATCAAGGTTGATGAATACGGCAAGACCAACGTTCCGGAGGTCTATGCCGCTGGAGATGTCAATGGATATTCCATGCTGGCCCATACCGCTTACCGCGAAGCGGAAGTCTGCATCAACAACATGCTGGGCCAGCGGGATGTGATGCGTTATAATGCGATTCCGGCAGTGATCTACACTAACCCGGAAGTGGCGGGAGTTGGCGAAACTGAGGAGACTTGCCAGACTAAAGGCATTGATTACGAGGTAGTCAATCTGTCGATGCGCTATTCCGGCCGCTATGTGGCGGAAAATGAAGGCGGCGACGGTATTTGCAAAGTAATCATCAATAAGAAGTACCGCAATGTAATCGGTGTCCACATGATTGGCAATCCTGCCAGTGAGATTATTTACGGCGCGGCCATGCTGATTGAGTCAGAAATGCGCCTTGAGGATATAAAAGAACTGGTCTTCCCTCACCCAACTGTGGCGGAGATCATTCGCGAAGCAATCTTTGAATTCTAACTTAAGCAAAGGAGAGAGAATCTATGCCAAGAAGCCAATTTATCAGCCCGGAGGAAGTACGGCAAAGTGGTTTCATTAAGTTTCAAGACATTCCGGTAAACCAATATAACAAGACGATCAAGGAAGAAAAGGCCAACTATTCTACCGACGATTTTATGCGCATTTACCGCGACATGGTTTATATCCGGGAATTTGAAACCATGCTTAACCTGGTGAAAACAACCGGTGGTTATAACGATGTGGAATACAATTATCCCGGCCCGGCTCACTTGTCCATCGGGCAAGAAGCTTCTGCCGTCGGCCAAGCCTATCTGTTAGATGAGGACGACTACATCTTCGGCTCACACCGCAGTCACGGCGAGATTATTGCCAAAGGCCTGTCAGCGATTTATAAACTGTCTGATGAAGAACTGCTTAAGATCATGAGAGAATATTGGGGAGGCTCAACTTTTGCAGTTGTGGAAAAAGCCAATCCCAATGCCAGCGTCAAGGAACTGGCCATTGATTTCCTCCTCTATGGAGCCTTAGCTGAGATCTTCGGCCGCGTGACCGGATTTAACCTGGGCATGGGCGGTTCGATGCACGCCTTTTTCCTGCCCTTTGGCATCTATCCAAACAACGCCATTGTGGGAGGCTCAGGACCGATCGCTGCCGGAGCTGCCTTGTTCAAAAAGGTAAACCGCAAGAAGGGCGTAGTCATTGCCAACCTTGGCGACGGATCCATGGGCTGCGGCCCGGTATGGGAGTCATTGAACTTCGCAGCCATGGAACAGTACCGGGAATTGTGGGATGACGAATTCAAGGGCGGCCTGCCGATAATCTTCAACTTCTTCAACAACTTCTACGGCATGGGCGGCCAGACTTTCGGCGAGACCATGGGCTACAGAGAGCTGGCACGGGTAGCAGCCGGAGTGGCTGCCAATCAAATGCATGTTGAGCGGATCGATGGTTATGATCCACTGGCTGTAATTGATGCTTACCGCCGTAAACTGCCAGTCATCACTGAGCAAAACGATGGCCCAGTCTTCCTCGATGTAATTACTTACCGCTTCTCAGGCCACTCCCCATCCGATGCTTCCAGTTATCGGACGAAAGAGGAGCTGGATGCCTGGTTGGCAGCGGATCCAATCATTCTCTATAAACAAAAACTCGTGGATGCCAAAGTAGCTGATGAAGCTGCATTTGCCGCTATTGACGAAGAGGTCAAAACCAAAATGTTCAAGATCTATAAGCTGGCGATTGACATGGAGTCTTCGCCCCGGGCTGATCTTAACAGCAACCCCAACTTCATTGGCGATATGATGTTCTCCAATGAACGGGTGGAGAAATTCGATGATCGTCCCTGTGACGTCTTGATTCCCAAAGAGGAAAACCCGCGTGTGCAGCAGATCCAAAAGAAAGTCCGGGTAGGAATCGAGGATGGCAAACCTGTATCCAAGGCCAGGGTATTCCAGCTGCGGGATGGTCTGTTTGAAGCTATTCTGGATAAATTCTACACCGACCCGACTCTGGTGGCCTACGGTGAGGACAACCGCGACTGGGGCGGAGCTTTTGCTGTTTACCGCGGCTTAACCGAATCCCTGCCCTACCACCGCTTCTTTAATGCGCCAATCTCTGAAGCGGCCATTGCCGGTTCGGCAGTTGGCTACGGCTTGTGCGGCGGCAGAGTAATTGCTGAGTTAATGTACTGCGATTTTCTGGGCCGAGCCGGAGACGAGGTATTCAATCAAATGTCCAAGTGGCAGTCCATGAGCGGCGGTTTGCTGAAGATGCCTGTGGTACTCAGAGTATCGGTCGGCTCCAAGTATGGCGCCCAGCACTCCCAGGACTGGACTTCGCTCTGCGCCCATATCCCGGGATTGAAAGTTGTCTTCCCGGTTACACCATATGATGCCAAGGGATTGATGAATGCAGCCCTGGCCGGAACTGACCCGGTTGTCTTCTTTGAAAGCCAGCGGCTCTATGATGTCGGCGAGCTGTTCCACCCTGAAGGTGTACCTGAGGGTTACTATGAGGTGCCCATCGGTGAACCGGATATCAAGCGGCCGGGCAAAGACATTACCATTTTGACTATTGGAGCAACCTTGTACCGGGCTTTGGATGCCGCGAAGATCCTGGAGGAAAAATGGGGGTTGTCCGCCGAGGTAATCGATGCCCGGACAATTGTACCGTTTAACTACGAAAAGGTACTGGAATCGGTGCAGAAAACCGGCCGGATCGTCCTCTCCAGCGATGCTTGTGAGCGCGGTTCCCACCTCAAGGATATGGCTCAGACCATCAGCGAGCTGGCCTTCGATTACTTGGATGCACCTCCGGTTGTGGTGGGAGCCCGGAATTGGATCACACCAGCCCATGAGTTCGAGGAATACTTCTTCCCACAACCTGAATGGATCATTGACGCCATTCATGAGAAGATTCTACCCTTAGACGGGCATACGGCCACCACTAACTGGACCAAAAATGAACAGCTGCGGCGTCAAAAATACGGTGTCTGATCTAGAAGTGTAATTTTGGAGCGTGAGTTTAAACGTGGAACAAAATCTGGTTAACCATCTAATTGCAGATCTCAACAATGATGATTGCCGGACCCGCTTGCAGAGCCTGGAGCAGCTCCAGGCTCTCATCAAGCAGGGCAAGCTAAAGCAGCCCGAACCAGGCGGTTTTGTCAATAATCACATTCATACTACCTATTCCTTTTCTCCCTATTCACCGACTAAAGCTGTGTGGATGGCATACAATGCCGGCTTAACCACAGCCGGGATCATGGATCATGACTCCATCAGCGGGGCGAAGGAGTTTATTGAAGCAGGCAAAATAGTCGGACTGGCAACAACGATTGGGGTCGAATGCCGCGCTGATTTTTCCCAAACAGACCTAAACGGCAAACGGATTAACAACCCTGATCAGGAATCTGTGGCCTATGTGGCTTTGCACGGGATTCCCCATACCCAAATCGACAAAGTGGCGGCATACCTGGCTCCTTACCGGAAAAGGCGCAACCGCCGCAATGTGGCGATGACCGCCAGGTTAAACATCATGCTGGCAAAATACGGGATCGGTTTGGATTTCGCCAAGGATATCGTCCCCCTCTCCAGGGCAAAGGAAGGGGGCAGCATTACCGAGCGGCACATCCTCTATGCCTTGTCTCTGAAACTAATCAGCCGTTTTGGCAAAGGCGAAAAGCTGGTGGATTTCCTCAGATCCAAGCTGAAGCTGAACTTCAGTGCCAAACTGGAAGGTTATCTGTCGGATCTGGATAATCCCTACTATACCTATGATCTGTTAGGGGTACTCAAAAGCGATTTGGTGGAGCACTTTTACCTGCCTGCCACCGATGAGTGTCCTCCAATAAGGGAAGTTGTCGCCCTGGTGCAGGAGATCGGCTGTATTCTTGCCTATGCCTACCTGGGTGATGTGGGAGAGTCGGTTACCGGTGACAAAAAGGCGCAGAAATTCGAAGATGATTACCTGGAGCAGCTTTTTGAAGTGATTACCGAACTAAGTTTTAACGCGGTAACCTATATGCCGTCCCGGAATACTTTGGAACAGCTGTTGAGGATCAAAGCACTGTGCCGGCAGCATAACCTGTTTGAAATCAGCGGTGAGGACATCAACACACCACGGCAGTCGTTCATCTGCGAAGCGCTGGCCCGGCCGGAATTCAGGAACCTGGTAGATTCCACCTGGGCTCTAATCGGCCATGAAATAGCAGCGACTGCAAATCTGAAGCAAGCCTTCTTTGCCCCGGATGTGATTGCCAAGTATCCGAACCTGGCTGACCGGATTGAGATCTATAAAGCGATTGGCCAAAACAGATTTGGCCGTTGACCCAAGCGGGGACTAAAGAGTATTGTTTGGCAAACAAACTGAGGTACTAAGAACGAAAGCTGGGCTCTCGCAAATTAGTGAGAGTCCAGCTTTTCATCTAATCCCAGGGCCCGTTCCACAGGTATGACACAAACCACACCCGTTCTCGGTTTACTCAAGTCACCCACTACTTCTTGAATCACATCAATGGCGCCGTCAACTTGTTCTTTGGACTTAAGGATTACAAAGATCATGCGGTTATAACGTTCACTTACCCCTAGTGAGGCAAAGCGGGAAAAAACCGGGATGCGGTCGGCCATAAGATGGGCCATGCCAATACTATCCACAACCGTAGCTCGATCGATCCCCACCTGCATGAACCCTTCTAAAACATAGGGAACCTGATCGGGATCAGCTAAGATGGCCAAAAGTAAATACAGGGTTATTCCTCCTTTCCTACGTCTAAGGTATGCAAGGTGTAATGTGATCTATTCTGGATGTTCGACCAGTTTCCTGCATCTGGTAATAACCCGTTCATTCGTCTGGCATGTCAATAACACGCCTAACCAGCTTAGATCGACCTATCCAAGTTCCACCGAAAGTTGTTATAAGTTGTCAGGCCAGGCAACTTTGCTGCCCCAAACAGCAGTCCCGTCCCCAGACAAAGCTGTAAACGCCATCAGCCACACAGCCTGATCATCATCCCATTGGCGTATGCAAACGCCTTTGTATTCAACTCCATTTACTTCAATAGTGAGATAGTACCCGTCATGACACCACCAACTGCCGGTCAGCGCACCGGTGACTGTCCCGTCTTCCTCCAGGGTGATTACCACTGATTCTTTAACCGTCCCCGACACATCTCTACCGTGGTTGATGAACTTGTATGTTCCTACCACTTCTTCTTTTGCATATTCCCGGATTGTTTCACCGGCATAACGGTGAGGAGCGGCCACAGGCCAGCCGTCCTCATTGATAAACAGCTGATGGACTCTTACTTCATGATATTCACCCCGGTTAGTAAAGCGGGTGTGAAAGAACAAGAAGTACTTGCCCGTATCGGGATCGTAATAGGCGGAGTTGTGGCCCGGCGATTTGTAACCGCGGCTCATGCCCCGCTGCTCACCCTCTACTTGCAGAAACTGGTAGTTCCCCATCAACTTGACACCGTGGGGAGCAATGGTGGAATCATTGGACAAGGAACCGGTCCCTCGCACGATTTCCATATTGGTTCCCTTGGCATCATAATAAGGGCCGTCAGGAGTCTGTGATCTGGCCACCCGGATATTGTAGCCGTCGTTGGAGCCTAAGCCGCCAAAAGAAACAAAGAGATAGTAATAATCGCTGTCGGGGCTGTAAAGGATGTAAGGGCCCTCAATGCGGCTGTGGTATCCCCCCATCAGTTTCTTGCCGTAGCCTTGATCCGGCAGGGGAAACCCGGTTTTGGGATCCATCCTCAAGATGAAAATACCGCCGGAATAGGAACCATACACCATCCAGAGCTGGCCTTCTTTGTCGAAGAATACATGGGGATCAATGGCATTGGGATGGTGATTGGCATTGTACCAGGAGCCATCAGGGCTGATACCTCGCATTCCGGACTTGAGAAACACGCCCAGATTGGTATAGGACCCTTCGATATTATCCGCAACGGCTACTCCCAAAGCAGACAGCGGGCTGGAACCTTCGCAGGTGCAGTAATAGAAATAGAAACGCCCATCCTCCAGCTGGACCACATCAGGTGCCCAAAACGTATTGGTTTGAGCCCACTCTAAAGCTTCTTGCATCTCTTCCCTGGGGTTGGGAACGAGGGGATTGCCAGTGCGAGCGTTGGTGGAAATCTGGGTCCAGTTCATCAGATCATCGCTTTTGGCTGATGCCAAGTGGGAGCCAAAAACGTAATATGTATCGCCGACTCGGATTACTGACGGATCATGGACCGAGGCATTGCGCATGAAAAGCGGCCGGTGAGTCGGGTCTTCAACAACTTCAGGTTGAGCATAAACGCTTGCCCAACCAACTATGCCTAAACCAACCAGCAGCAGTAATGCTGTCCTCTTCATGATTCCGGATCGCAGCATGTGGATACCCGCCCCTTTCTTTCATTGATGTTTTGTTGTGGGGACATTCCCCCGGAAACGTTTTCTTAATCCTATAATTCTTGTTCACTGGTTAGTTTCCTTTGCCAACCGGATCAAGCTTGATTGCATAAAAAAACTGACACTGCTGAAACAGTGTCAGTTTTACGGGATCTTGAAATATGACGCGGACATTACTGGATTGCTGTCACTCAGCTGCTCTCAAGTTCTGGCCTCTGGCATTGGCCAGCATGCCGAGCACAATCAGATTATCTTTTCCGCCCGGTGGAGGATTGACAGCAGACAGGTTTTGCATCCTTCCTTCAAGATTAAATGCGGTTCCACTTGTCTCCAGGAAATGGGATCCCGGTAAAATTACATCCACCTTTTGCAACTCTGTCGCTTTGTTTGGTGTTACTGCCACCACAAACTCACATTGGCTTGCTTGGGCGATCGGTGTCAAATAATCACCAACCACTACAAGGCCGCGCATGCCCTCGAAATCCAGTTCCTTTTCAGAAATCCCTGCCGCCAGCTGTCCCTTGAGATTACTGTGGTTGTGAAGCAAAGTCAGGTGAGTATCCCTGGCACTGATGCGGACAAGCTTACATAAGCTTGCCAGCGCTTTATGAGACAGGCTATCCTCAGCTGTAATCAATACAGTACTGCTTGCCTTCTGATAGCGTTCATACAAGGCTGTTATCCCTGCCCTGGCCTGTTCAGGCAGATCTGCCGTACTTATTCTCAAGCGAGCGGCAAGTGTCAGCAGGAGATCCGCAAGCTGAGCTTTATCCATTTGGATATGGATCACATCTTTTGTCTTGAATCCACAAGCTTCCTCACCAATGACAAATACTGTGCCGCCATTCTTGAGATAGCGATCGACTCTAGTGGCTACAGGCAGGTATTCCTGGCGCAAATCGGTGTTCAGCACGATCACCAGATCGGCTGTGTCAATGGCCGCCAGTGATGGCTGGGCTGCTGATGGCCGTGATGGTGAAACCAGATCAGCATAACCAGCAGCAGTACTGCCGACAGTTTCGGTCCCAAGTTCGGCAGCCAGATGCATAATTTGCTCATACTCCTCATTGGTCAACCGCGGTGATGCCAATATGCCGATGCTGTCAGGGCCGTATTGGGCTTGAATCTGCTGCAGGCGATCATTGATTATGGCAATAGCCTTATCCCATGCCACTGGCCTAAAGCCGGTATCCGTCTTCAGCAGCGGTTCGGTGATCCGGTCCTCATATAAGAATCCATAGTTAAAACTGCCTTTGCGGCATAGAATACCACTGCTGACGGGGTGATCGAGTCCAGATTTGACCCCGACAATCTTGTCCTCTACCAGTGACAACTCCAGCCCACAGCCTAGGTCACACTGGAGGCAAGTTGTGGAAACAACCCGTTCCACTTCCCATGGCCCTCTGGTCACCCACGGGTAATTAACGGTTATAGCTGCTGTCGGACAGACAGTAGTGCATAAACCACAGGACTGGCAGACCTCAGCCAGGGGCAGATCCAGAGCCGGCCTTACAGTAGTGCCAAAACCGCGGTCAACAAAACCCAAAACGCCAAAACCTGCAAGTTCATGGCAGGCAAGGACGCATCTGCCGCAGAGGATGCACTTGTTTTGATCCCGATGAATATGCGGATGCGATTGATCAAGCTCATAGCGCTTAGGTGTCGCGCGGAAAGCACTCATTTCCACATCAAACTGATCAGCCAGCTTGCGCAATTCACAGGTGGCTGCATCGAGACAGCCGCAGACCAAGCAGCGCTTAGCCTCCTGGTGAGCTTCATCAGCTGTATAGCCAAGGCAGTATTCTGTAAAACTGTCAATGCGCTGGGCAACAGGCAAATGCCTGGGAACAGACCGGGGTATTTTTGGCTTTGCGGCGAATTCTGCCGGATCAAGTTCGTCCAAATCACCCCTGCTGATGGCAAAGCGAATGCCGTTGTTCTTTGCTGCGCCAGTAAGGTAAGCATCGATTTCCAGCGCCATTTTACGGGCAGCGCCAATCGCTTCCACGACTGTGGCTGCTCCGGTAACGCAGTCTCCCGCTGCAAATACGCCAGCTTTCGGTACCTCAGTGAAAGTACCCCACCTGGTTTGAGCAACATCCAGCTGAGAGATGAGCTGTTGATCCACTTTTTGGCCCAAGGCCAGAATCACGGTATCAATGGGCATAGTGTAGTCACTGCCGGCAACTTCAACAGGCCGGCGCCGGCCTGAACTGTCAGCAGGGCCCAGCTCCATTTTCACCAGCTGCAGAGCTTCAACATGGTTATCACCAATAAAGCCCTTGGGATTAGTCAAAAACAGGAATTGAACTCCCTCTTCCATAGCCTCTTCCACTTCGATGGGCTGTGCCGGCATTTCTTCCCGGGAACGGCGGTAGATAACGGTGACCTCTTCTGCCCCCAGACGCACTACGGTCCGGGCTGCATCCATAGCCGTGTTGCCGCCGCCAACGACCGCCACCCGTTGACCCAAGTCCACCGGTTTGCCCAATGTTACATCCCGCAAGAACCCAATGCCGCTGTAGACACCCGGCAGATCCTGCTTCTTGTAACCCGGCAGCGATGCTTCCTGACAGCCAATACCGATAAAGACGGCGTCAAATTCACTCTGAAGCTCATCAAGGGTAAAGTCCTTACCCAGCTCTTTGCCGATAACCACTTCCTGGCAAAGGCGGGTAATCACACTGATCTCCCGATCGAGAAGCTCGTTGGGTAGCCGGTATTCAGGGATGCCATAGCGCAGCATCCCGCCCAACTCAGGGCCGGCATCGTATAAAGTAACCCGATGCCCGGCAATGGCCAGGTAATATGCTGCGGTCAAGCCAGCCGGCCCGCCGCCTACAACAGCCACCTTGAATCCAGTATCCGGCTGAACCTCAGCCGTCTGATCACCGAGCTTTTCCAGCCAGACATCACCGGCGAAGCGCTTCAAGCCGCAAATATCCACTGGTTGGTCAACCAGGTTGCGGCGGCAGGCATCCTCACAAAAACGGGGACAGACCCGGCCGCACACCGACGGCAGCGGCATCCGTTCCCGGATCAGTTTGGCTGCACTGATAAAATCATCGTTATTAATATGAGCAATAAAGCCTTGAATATCGATTCCTGCCGGGCAGGCACTTTGGCAAGGGGCGACGCAGTCACCGCAGTGTTCTGCCATTAACAATTCCAAGGCCATCTTCCGCAGTTGAATGATCGGAGGACTGTTGGTGACGACATTCATACCCTCAGTAACCTTCAATGAACAGGCTGGCACCGGGCGATCATTCACTTCCACAAAACACAGGCGGCAAGCGCCAAATGGTTCAAGCCGCGGATCGTAGCACAGATGGGGAATGTCAATTCCCAAGGCAAGGGCTTCGGCAAGGAAGTTGCTGCCTGCAGTCGCCAGATATGTTTTGCCGTCGATAGTAATCTGAACTTTAGCCATTACTGTGCCACCCCCAAACTGGTAGTAGTCGATTTCGGTTTACTTTCCACGCTGATTGCATCAAACTTGCAGGTACTGATGCATAGGCCGCAGCGGAGGCATAGCTCATTGTCGATTGTGTAGGGATGCCGGAGTTCTCCGCTGATGGCATTAACCGGACAGACCCGGGCACATAACCCGCAGCCCCGGCAGCTCTCCGGATCAATAATATATGAAATCAGAGCTTTGCACTGCCTGGCAGGGCAGTACTCTTCCTCAATATGCGCCGCATATTCATCGGCAAAATACTTGAGAGTTGTCAAAACCGGATTCGGCATGGTTTGGCCTAAGCCGCACATGGAACCAGCTTTGATTGCTTCACCCAAGTTCTTGATCAGGGACAGATCTTTGGCAGTGCCTTGGCCGAGGGTGATCCGCTCCAGAATATCCAGCATCTTTTCGGAGCCGATCCGGCAGAAAGAACATTTGCCGCAGGATTCGCCCCGGGCGAAGGTTAGGAAGTATTTGGCCACATCAACCATGCAGGTATCTTCATCCATGACTAAAAGGCCGCCGGAACCCATGATTGCCCCTATTTGATCAAGGCTTTCATAATCTACCGGAGTGTCGCCGAACCTGGCAGGGATACATCCCCCTGAGGGGCCGCCGGTCTGAATGGCTTTAAAGGGTTTGCCGGTAGAAATACCGCCGCCTATATCGAAGACGATTTCATTGATGGTCATGCCCATGGGGATTTCCACCAGGCCGCCCCGCTTAACCTTCCCGGCCAGAGCAAACACCTTGGTGCCTTTGCTCTTCTCGGTGCCGTATTTGCTGTATTCAGCAGCACCACGCTGGAGGATCCGGGGCACATTGGCCAGTGTTTCCACATTGTTGATGGATGTTGGTGCGCTAAACAAGCCCTTTTCACTGGGATAGGGCGGGCGGAAGCGGGGCATGCCCCGTTTGCCTTCGACAGACATAATCAGGGCTGTCTCTTCGCCACAGACAAAGGCTCCGGCTCCTTCCCTGATCTCCAGGGTGAAATCAAAACCGCTGTCCAGAATGTTCTTGCCAAGCAAGTTGTGGGACTCGGCTTGTTTAATGGCCAGTTTCAGCCGTTTAATGGCCAGCGGATACTCAGCACGGCAGTAAATATATCCTTTATTAGCGCCGATGGCATAACCGGCAATCAGCATCCCTTCGATCACCGAATGGGGATCACTTTCCAGGATGCTCCGGTCCATGAAAGCGCCGGGATCGCCCTCATCAGCATTGCAGATCACATACTTAACCTGGCCGGGAGCCTGGCGAGTGAAGGACCATTTGAGATGGGTGGGAAACCCTGCTCCACCCCTGCCCCTCAAGCCTGATGCTTTTAACTCTGCAATGACTCCCTCAGGGCCGGCCTGCAGCGCTTTTTTCAGTCCCTGGTATCCGCCGGCTGCCAAGTAACTGGCGATATCTTCCGGGTTGATTACACCGCAGTTCTGCAGTGCAACCCGCACTTGTTTGGCAAAATACTGGTCCATAGCCGGATCCAAATCAGGTGCATACACCAGCAGATCCTTTACTGGCTCTCCCTTGAGCAGATGCTGATTGATGATCAACTCAACATCGCTTGGGGCTACATTGCCATATAAATACCGCTCGTGTTCATTTAAACTTACCTCCACAAGCGGTTCGCAATAACACATTCCTAAGCATCCTGTCAGAATGAGAGTTGCGTCTAAGGCCGCTTTTTGCTGGGATAGCTGATTGGCAAACTCCTCGTACACTTGCTGGGCCCCGGCTGCAATTCCGCAGCTGGCCAAGCCAACTTTGATTGTATACTGCTTACTGGCCACGACTGTCACCACCTTTTAATTCACGGACAAGTTTCCGGACTTTCTCTGCCGTCATCCTGCCGTAGATCTTGCCATTGACACTGATTACAGGAGCCAGGCTGCAGCAGCCAATACAGGCTACCTTTTCCAGGGTAAACTTGCCGTCTTTGCTGGTAGAACCGCACTTGGTGCCGGTAGAGGACTCAAATGCCTCGATAACGGCATTGGCTCCTGCTAAATGGCAGGCAGTGCCATGGCATATTTGAATATGGTTCTCGCCTATAGGCTCGAGCCGGAATTGAGAGTAAAAAGTAACTATACCGTACAGTTCACTAGCTGGGATCTCAGTAAGTTCCGATACTTTTTCAATAAACTCTGGTGATACATAACCTAACTGGTTTTGGATTTCCTGCAGAATCGGAATTGCCGCACCTGAGAAATCACGGTATTTATTGACAATTTGCTCGATAGCAATCAATTGCTCCGAAGTTACGCCCACGTTTGCAACTCCTTTCACAATCCTTCTGATCTTCCTTCTAGATTTAAAGGCCGTTCTCCTACTTCAATGGTAAAGATTAATGGCCATAGTTTTCCAGTAACCAACAGCTGCCCTGTATCAGGCTGATAAGCAATGCCGTTGAGCACATCTATTTGCGCCAAAACCTCGGGGCTGAAACGGGCAGCAAGATGAGAACGGAGCCCGGATAAATCAATCCAGCCGATTACAACCCCGGTGCCGGGATCAATCAGGGCAATGTCATCACTCAACCATATATTAGCATAAATTACACCATCAATGTATTCCAACTCATTGAGCTTCTCCACCGGGCCAGTGATGCTCTCCACAGTCACCTGCTTAACAGGCTGATAAGTGTGGGGATCGAGAAATGTGAGCACGGATGAGCCGTCGCTCATAATCAAATACTGGCCATCATAAGTGAGCCCCCATCCCTCAGTAGGATAGGTAAAGTTATCAATGAGGACAAATGTGGTTAAGTCATAGACAAAGCCTGTATTCTCCTTCCAGGTCAATTGGATAATCCGCTGATCAACGATGGCAATTCCTTCACCAAAGTATTGATCCGGCAAGGTAACCGCTTGGCGAATCAGCCCATCAGCCGGCCGCACTTGCCGCAGCGACGAATGGCCATACAGCCCTGTCCCTTCATACAGATAGTTATTATGATAGACTAATCCTTGGGTAAAGGCTGACGAATCATGGGGATAGGTGGCCACAATCTTATAGCTGTAGACCGGTTCGATCATTGTTTGATCATTAGTTCCCCTACGCTGACATAAGATTATGATCACAGTCAACACTAAGATCCATAGGAAAACCTTGATGATCCTATTTATCCCGCGGTTAATTGACAACAACCTCCTTAAAAAGTCATAATTATAATTTCGGCAAAACAGATTTGATACCCTCCAGTTGGAAAAGGAGATCGGCTCTCCAAGGAGAAAAAAGAATGTATGCCATAGAAAGAGGTGGAGTTGTGAAAGAAAAAATTGGAATTGTTACTGACAGTACCTGTGACATTCCTCAGGAACTCATCGATCAGTTAGGCATTTCCGTGGTACCACTGCGGGTTTTATACAAGGACCGGGAGTTTCGTGACGGGATTGACATCACTGCAGAAGAGGTTTACGCCAATATGGACAAGGAGGTGCCCACCACCTCGCTGCCAAGCATACCTGATGTGGAAAAAACACTTTCGGCAATGAAGGAACAGGGATATACCCATGTACTGATGATCCATCTATCATCGAGTTTCAGCGGCACGTATCAGATGATTGAAAGTGTGGCTAGGCGGGTTACTGATCTGAAGGTAAAAGTTATTGATTCCAAATCGGTTTCCATGGGCTTGGGCTATATTGTGATCGAAGCAGCCAGAGCCATCCAAGCCCAAATGAGTTTTGATGCTGTCTGCAAGTTGGTCGGGAATCTCAGGGAGAAACTGCATATCTATGTTGTTCTAGGCACTTTGGAATACCTGAAACGGGGCGGCCGGATCGGCAAAGTTTCAGCAACAATCGGCGAGTTTCTAAACATAAAGCCGATAATCACTATTGGTGCCGAAGGCATTCTTACGACTTATACCAAGGTGCGGGGCCACAAGCAGTCTTTGGATCGTCTGGTTGGGATTGCCAAGGAACAGTTGTCCAAGGCAGCCTGCCGGATCGCTGTCTGCAGCGGTGGGGCTAAAGAAGAGGCAGCTTACATTATCAAGCAGATTGGGCAGTTGGCCAATGTGAAAGAGTTGATCACTTCAACATTGAGCCCGGTGCTTGGAGTCCACTCGGGCCCTAGAACTGTGGGGTTTGCTATTTTGCCGGCGGAGTAAAATGAAGGTGACAAAAACTGCGAAGGGAGGCCCACTCGCAGTTTTTTTATTTCCGCACAAAGAGTCCGGAGCTGCTGCAGCTACTTAATCAACTCGTCTGCAACCCAGTTGATGTACTCTTCGATGGCAGTATAGCCGCTGGGCATGATCTGGTTGTGATTGCCGTTCTTAACTCCATGTTCTTCTTCCCACCAATCGGGGATGCCGTTGTTGTTGGTATCTTTCCAGTTGGGATCGACAACTCGTTTTGTCTTGATCTGCTGCATTTGCGGCCATTTGCTTACCACTTGCGTTTGGCTGTCGATGATCTTGCCTGACCCATTGATCACGCTCTTGACAACCCGATCGTCGATGGCATCCCGGGGAAAAGCGCCGGCATTGGCTAGTACTAGGTCATAGGCTTCATAGGCGGTATGAGTTGTAACATCTGCAGCCGGGATTTCACTGGTGTGTTTGACATAGGTGGAAGCAGTAACACCACGGCCGCTGACCAAAGACCATTGATCGGACCGCACACTGCCGTTCATGGCATTTCCAGACCAGTAGGACTGGGCATAGGGAGCGTTTTCTTTGAACGCTACGCTTGAACTTGATGATTGCGGCCCTCTTTTATAATAGTTGCCGACAAAGTTATATTTTGTAATGGTGTCCTCATCTTCATTGTTGCCGGCAGTCCCGCCGCCCCAGTTATAGACTACATTGTTTCGGAAATCCACCAACAGTCCGATCGGGTCTTGATGACGGCTGGTGTAATTGCCGGGACGGGGATTGCGGCCGCGGTTATGGGCATAGAGGTTGTGGTGGATAGAGATGCGATCACCATATCCACCGCGGATCAAAGATCCATATCCATGGGCGCCTTTTGAATGATAAGACTCATTTAGCGCTTCGCTGACAATACTCCACTGCACTGTGACCAGATCGCTGTCTACAATCGACAGGGTCTCGTCAATACCCCAGCTCGCCGTCACGTGATCCAGGATCACATTATAGGAATCGCGGATCAATACAGCATCTGCACCATCTGCTTTTTTTGGGTCAATGCCATCGCTCAAGCGAATGCGGAGATGACGAACAACCACATTGTCAGCTCTAATCTCGAGTCTCTCATTAGTCAGGGTAATTCCCTCAGGCGATGTTTGGCCAGCAATGGTGATGTCGCCTTTCTTAATCTGCAGGCTGGACTTAAGTTCAATCACCCCGGAAACCCTAAACACCACGATCCTAGGGCCGCTGGCCTCAATAGCCGCCCGTAAGCTGCCGGGGCCGCTGTCGTTTAAGTTTGTGACGAAGTAGACTTTGCCACCCCGGCCCCCTGTGGCTTCAGCTCCAAAACCTTCTGCTCCAGGGAAAGCCAGAACTTGACCCGGAGGAGAAGTGTTCTGGCCGTTCTCCGGCGGATCATCATGGAGTTCTCTCCACGGCCACAAAAAACATCCTGACAGCAAGAATACACAAACCAGTACCGGAACGAGGTTCTTGATCGACTTCATCAACCGCTGCTCCTTTGCTCTTGTAATTCTAAGTTCCCAAAGTGCTAAACTATTTCTGCGCCAGTATCACATACACTTCAATGGCGTCCAGCATGCCGCCAACAAAAGATATATCGGGAAGCAGCTCTTTCTTCTGCTCGTCGACGATGCCCTCCCAATG
>DUVS01000034.1 GCA_012840925.1 Bacillota bacterium | reverse complement strand
GTCATCAATAAAATCCTTGAGCATGTCAATGACCAGCAATGCTTTCATCGAGATCCCCCCATTCTACTTTTTGCTCCACCATAAGACATTCCAGCGTCCTTCCGATGAGCGATTCTTTCAAGAAGATTTGGACAGATCAAATTTCGGGATGCGACCGCTGACTTCCTCCCTAACGATGACAGCCCGTAATCCAACGGACTGCCAACACTTTGTTATGTGCAGGACAGGGGACGGTTCCCTGTCTCACCTTGTCTCATGCGGCAGCGGGACGGGGGTAGGACAGGGGGCAAGACAGGGGACGGTTCCCTGTCTCACCTTGTCTCATGCGGCGGCGGGACGGGGGTAGGACAGGGAACCGTCCCTTGTCTCACCTCATGAATGTAACAGGCAACGGGAGTCAGATCATTTTCTTCAGGTATGGTTATCATGCCACTGTTGTGCAATGATTCTAGCAGACAGGTCCTTGCATAGAATGAAATCCAGGTTTCGGCATACCCTTTGACATACTCCTTGAGTTGTTCTGGCAGGGTCGTTTTGACGATTCCAGAAATGTTTCCACGTATCGGCTCACAGAAGTTCTTTAGGGTATCTAAAAGCTGTGCATTAATTTCGGTAAACACATCGCGGCTTTTCTGAGTTAGTACCGCAACATTGCAGTAAGGATGTCCATCGATTACTACAACATAGCCTTGCTTGATTAACTCGGCGTATAACGCTCTATCCTCATTTTGAATATTACCGCAGAAAACATCATAGAGTGCCTGGGCCTTGCGCTCGTCCCGCATTTCTTTCTGCCGGTGAAACTTCCCGAATACTGACATGTCGCAGGGATAGACAGTGCAGTTTGCCAAGAACGCAGGAGTGCAGCCACTAACCCAAGGCGAGCCTTTTGTTGCTTCTGCAAATATGAAAGCCTTTGACCCGCAGGCCAGTATCTGGGGATAATCATCAGAGCATAGTTCATACCCTTCATAATGGAAATCAGGAATATGTTGAGCAAAAAACCACGACCATTGATTATCAGCTGCCTCGTGCTTGAAAACACCGCACGCCTTGAGCCGCGGTAGATATTTTTCATATGCCATCAGTACTTGAGGAACATAGACTTAATGCAGTCTCATGAATTGCTCTTTCAACTTTAAGGGAGTACTCTGTTTTAGAATGTGAAAGTTGGTCCGATATTTCCCTTTAACCGGGTTGATCATAACTCCGGCATCACACAGCAGTTCGACTTCTTCTTCGATGTAAACAGCAGGAATTCCGGTTTCAAAAGAAATTTCACTGATCGTTCTTGCTCTGTCGTGGCATATAATGGCTAACTGACATGGTGCTTTTCTCTTGAATACCTCCCAAATATTTACATCAGAAAAGTCAATTGCGGATTTATAGATCGCAAACTCTGATGGGTTGAAACTCTTCTCACCTATTTGATTCATCTTCAATGCCTCCTTTAGTTTCATCTTGCCAGCTCGAAGATAGAATTTAACCATTCCTTCTGTCAAAGCCAACCGCTCAGCGATCACACTTATGGGCAATTCCTCGAAATAGAAGCCGACAAGAACCTTGCGATAGTCGCCGACAAGCTTCGAAGGCCTAGCCGAATGGCATCTCTTTCTTCATCGCCAATTATCCGGTCAACAACTGGCACTTCGGGACTTAAAACGTTCGTAAAACAATTGATTTGATCGTCCAAAAGGATAGGTCTTCTTCTGCTGCACCATCTCTTGAGAGTGTTGTGGGCGATGCTCCAGATGTATGCATTGAAATTTCTCTTGATCTTGCCCTGGTCAATTGCCAGAACACACTGGAATGCAATCTCCTGTGCCAGTTCCTCGGCTTCAGCGAAGTTGCCGGTCTTGCTGATGGCAAAGCCAAGAAACGCAGGGAGATATTGATCCGTAATATTCTTCAACTGCTCCTCTTTTGTCACAGCGTTTCCTCCTTGCCTTCGGTAAGCGCTTACACCAAGATAGTAAAACGGAGGCATTAAAAGATAAGCAATTTCACCAAAAAATAAGCACAGGTTTTCCAACCTGTGGTTTTCAAATCTGTGGTTTTCAAATCTGAGTAAGTTTGCTCATGTAAGGTATGGCAGGACACAGTAGGACACGTAGGACACAGTAGGACACAGAACCGTCCCCTGTCTCACTTCAGCCTTACCTTCAATCCGCGCACCGTCAGCCATTCCAATCCCGGATCCATTGTAGTGCGGGGATGCATGTAAATGTCTTCTCCAGGCACTATAGGTTCATCAATCACGTAGAGAAACCCCGGTTCTGTACCGTTATGGCTGATCTTGCCATCGTCATCAATCGACAAGCGAGTGGG
>DUVS01000052.1 GCA_012840925.1 Bacillota bacterium | reverse complement strand
GCTTAAACCTTGGCAAGTATGGAGAGGAGTTTTTGGACTATGATGCCAGCCATTATATTAGCGATGTTATTAGCTTTATAGCCGAGGCTAATATTGATATTTACACCCACAACCTCTGGGAGTGGGCAAGGGTGAATCATGATTGGATTGAGGCGGCCATTGACTACGGGTACTATAGTATAAGTCCCAAGAACTTCGATTTAATGGACTTGTTCAAGGCTGGTCAATATGTGGCCATTATGGATGATATCTACTCTCATTTGGATGACATTGTAGCCTATATAGTACTAGAGGAAGTAGAACACGAGTTCATTAATAAAAAGCGACTTGTCGAAGTGATAGATGGTATCTGCTTCAATGTGGATACCGATGCAACGATTGAATACTATATAGAGGAGGTACGCGATGAGATGGAATCTTACCCGATGCTAAAGATATATTTGATGACTGGTACCGCTTGGACTGAGTCTATACTGGTAGAAGGTACAGAAGACGACGACTTGTTGGAATTGATTGAAGAGTATTACTTGGAGCATGGAGATTTACCCGTCCCGATGTATACACTAGATGAGGTTATCAAGGGTAGAACATTCAGGAATCAAGAAGAAGAGTGGGAATATATAGACAGCTTGGGACTACTATCCATCAACGGTGGCGAATACTATATCGACGGTATAGCTTATATCGAGGAGGTTATATAGTGGATATACTTGACTTATTGGAGTCGTTGGATATACCAATAGATGATAGTATGGATGATACTGATTATATCGACTATCTTATAGACGTTGATAAGTGGATACTAGAAGTCTAAGGAGGTTATATCATAAAGCTAATAATATTCATACTATATAATATATGGAAGTTACTAACTGCTGATTACTAATACTTTACTGCTTCAGTGTGTGAAAGCATTGGAGCAGTGTTCTTTTGTCTTAGTGTACTAGTTACCTAATACACTGACACGAACAGACGTTCTATTTAACACTTTAACGTATGAAAGCGAACATATGTTCTATTTAACACTTTAGTGTGTGAAAGCGAACAGGTGTACCCCTACCCTATCGAACAGGTGTTCGTCTTGGCTACTTATCCACCCGAACAACTCCGAGTAAAATTTAAGGCTTTTCCACAATTGTCAAAATATTCAGAATATTATGTGCATTTCCCCACATTTTTTAGTATACTATTAATGAGTGGTAGGTTACCAAGAAACGATTGGCAAATTAGTATTAGATAATCCCTTTAAAAAAAATTTCCAAAGATTTTTCTAAGGGTTTTCCAAGGCTTAATCGCTTGAGGTTCTAAGGTTTTCTTGGATTGATGATTAATAATTAATAAAATATATGAATAGGAGTTGATAAATGATATGGCTAGAATTGCTATGAGTAAGACTAAACAAACGGGTAAAGAGAACGCTGGATTGAAAAACTTTACCCCAGAAATTTTAGAACAATACAAAGATGAAGAATCTGGTGCTTTATTGGCTATGATTGCACCGATATTTAAAAAATCTATTGGTAGTCCAACCCAAAATAGGGGATTTAATTGGGAACCAGATGATTTAAGGCAAGAATTAGCAAATTATTTCACCTACTTTGCTGAAAATGGACTAAAACCTTCTAAGTCCAGTATTAGACTTTGGCTTAATGTTAGTCCAGCTAGATATCATGAATGGGAAACTAACCCTACAAAATATGGCGAGATACATGAAATAATTTCCTTGGCAAATGATGTGTTGGAAACTCAATATGTTAATAGGGGCGAGAAACACCCTACCATGAATACCTTCCTATTAAAAGCTAGTCATGGCTACCGAGATACTCAAAATATAGAGGTTACTGCAACTAGTAAAATTGATAAGGGCGATATTGATAGTGCCATTGAAAGATTGAAGTTGGAAGAAGATTCCATGGAAATT
>DUVS01000033.1 GCA_012840925.1 Bacillota bacterium | reverse complement strand
CCCCGCTACAACATCGCTCCCACCCAGCCTGTACTTGCAGTAGTCAACGAACAGGGAGAAAGAAACATTAGAGAATTCAGATGGGGCCTGATCCCTTCATGGGCAAAGGACGCAAAAATGGCAGCGCAAATGATCAATGCCCGCAGTGAAACACTTGCCGTCAAACCATCTTTCAAGAATCTGTTAAAACGGCGGCGCTGTCTTGTCCCTGCCACCGGCTTTTACGAGTGGATCAGCAGCGCAAAACCAAAACAACCGGTATACATCAAATTGAAATCCGACGAGCCTTTTGCTTTTGCCGGCTTGTGGGATCAATGGCAATCGCCATCGGGTATTATTCAGTCATGCACAATTATCACCACCGATGCCAACAGTATGATTGAACCGGTTCATAACCGGATGCCGGTGATTCTTAAGCCGGAACAGGAACAGGTTTGGCTGGATCCCGAGGTAAGTGAATACAGCGTTTTGCTGCCGCTGCTTAAACCTTATCCCAGCGAAGAAATGGAAATGTACCGGGTCAATCCTTTGGTTAATTCACCGCGAAACGACAGCCCCGCTTGCATAATCCCGATCAATGATCAACTGATCGACAATCCGGATGACGCTTAAAGGAAAAAAACCTCTGTTGAAGAGCATCAACTCTTCAACAGAGGCTTTGTTTTGCCCGAGACATCCTTGTGAACCTAGTTTTCAACCGCCGATAACGATATACCTGATGGCTGCCAGCAATAACACGCCCGGTATACCCAACAGCCCTGCCACCAGGACGGTAATCGGATTGATGGCCAAGTACAGACCGAAATAGCTGCCGATTATATTGAAGACTGCAAGCAGTAACCCGCCGATGATGCCGTTGATCAGCAGCCGGGCAATAACTCTCAGGGGAATCAGCAACAGCCTGGCGACCAGATAAAGGATAATCAAGCCCAACAGATACGAAAATACGATTGATATATTCATGGCAATGCCTCCAAAAAAAGGTTCGTCCCTAACATATATGTCAGGAACAAACCCTTTAGAACAGCGATCAGACTAGCTGCGGCATCGGCTCTTATATTTTTTCAATAAATACATGTATTTGCGCTCGGCAGCTTCTAGAGAATAGATGGCATAGTCGATTAATTCAGGGTCAGTAAGGTTGTCAAAATAGCTGCGAGCTGCCTGCCAATCGTTCTTGGCATTTTCGACCTGCTGGCGTAAACTGGCCGGATCCTCATTGACTGCTTCCATTGCATAGACATCTGGATCCGAAAAGAGCCACGAAGCAAACCGGTGCAAAACCGAGATCTTCTGTTCTCCCATGACCTCACCCCGTTCACACAAGATCCATTTCTTTCTTAGTATAGTGATTACGGGGTGTAGATATACACTAGTCAGGCTGGAACAGACAGCCTGGGCTTATAGCTCACGCCTGCCTTCAAGAGCCTTCGTCAATGTCACTTCATCAACATACTCCAGATCGCCGCCCACCGGCATACCGTGGGCAATCCTTGTTACTTTGATACCCAACGGTTTGATCAAACGGGCCAAATACATGGCCGTAGCTTCACCTTCAACATCAGGATCAGTTGCCAGGATAACCTCACTAACCGAAGCTTGCAGACGCTCAAGCAGTTCTTTGATCCGCAAATCCCCAGGCCCGATACCCTCTAAAGGCGCAATCGCACCGTGCAATACATGGTACAACCCTCTAAAACTGCGAGTCTTTTCCAAAGCGACAATATCCCTTGCCTCTTCCACAACACAAATAACAGACTGCTCCCGGGTGCTGTCGCTGCAGATGGCACAAGGATCTGTGTCGGTCAGATTGTAGCACAAGGAGCAGTAATGGATATTCTCTTTGGCAAAGGTGAGCGCAGAAGCCAGACTCTGTACACTTTCAACCGGTTCTTCAATGATATAAAAAGCGAGCCTTTGGGCTGTTTTGGGACCAATGCCAGGAAGTTTTCGTAGTTCATCAATTAACCTTGACAAAGGTTTCGGGTATTTCGCCATTAAAACATCCCCGGAGGTAAACCTGGAATATTCAGCCCGCCAGTAACTTTCTGCATTTCCTGGGCAACAAGTTCTTGGGCTTTACGCAGTGCTTCATTGACAGCAGCCATGACTAAATCCTCCAGCATCTCCACATCATCAGGATCGACTGCTTCTGGTTTGATCTTGATAGCTACAATTTCTTGACTGCCGCTGGCAACAACGGTGACCACTCCTCCGCCTGCAGTAGCCTCCACAGTCTTGTTCTTCAATTCCTCCTGGGCTTTTGCCATGTCTGCTTGCATCTTTTGTACCTGCTTGAGCATTTTCTGCATATTCACGTTGAGACTCCACCTTTCTACTGATCCTTAATATTGATTACTTTTCCGCCAAAGAGCTTAAGGGCAGCCTGCACCGACTCATCATATTCAGGCTTGGGATCCGCAGCTGATTCAGCTTCGCCTTCTGATTCGGGCTGCAGCTCTGATTCCGTGCTTGTGTTCGGGGTCTGGCTTGGGTCAGCTTCCTGCGGAGAATCAAGTTCTAATTGATCCTCCTCTTGTCCTGCTGGATCCTCAGTACCTTCAGTTTGCTGATCAGTATTGCCAATAATACATTTTATTGTCAAAGGAGTGCCAAACATCTTCAATAAGGCCCGCTCAGCAGGTTCGCGATGTTTATCCTGCTCAATGCTGGCTTTATGAAACCCTCTTCCTTTGGGGAATGCAACCACCAATTGATTGGCTTTAAGGCTGACAGGAAACCCCTCCCGTAAAAATGCTTCCGGTTGGATCAGACGTTCACTGCGCAAAAGTTGTAAGTAATCTTGCCATTTTTCCTGGATCAGCTGCAGTTTTTCTCTATCGCCACTTAAGGGATTGAGCTGTACCGATTGAGGTTCCTCCTGTTCTGTCTTTGGTAAAGATCCACTGTCTGTGAATCGAATCCCGGAACTCTCCAAATCGTTCAATCTCTGCTCAAGCTGATCGATTCGTGTCTGCAAGTCCTGGACGGCCGTTGACGACTGGACCAGGCGCAATACTGCCAATTCCACGGGAATACTGGTATCGCTGACGTAGCGCATATCCCGTTCGCATTCTGAAAATGTGATCATTATCTGCAGCAGCCGCTCATTATCCCAGTTTATTCCTATGTCAGGCAATGTTGATTGATGCACGACCGCTTTGCGAAGAAAGGCGAGCAAATCCCGAACAAACTGGCTCAGGCTTTTGCCATCCAAGTACAAATCCTGAATCTGCTGAAACAATTCGGCACTGTCCCGTTCATCCAGAGCTTTGAGAAAAGCAACAATTCGCTCCCGAGGTGCCACCCCCAGGACTGTGCTTACCGTTTCCACACTCAGCTTATCCGAATAGGCAAGGCACTGCTCAACAATACTGAGAGCATCACGCATCCCGCCGCCGGCATGCTCGGCAATGATGTCCAGCGCGTCAGCGTCGGGAATTAATCCTTCTTTGGTTAAGACATACTGCAGATGGCTCTTGATATCTTTCACGGAGAAGCGCTTAAAGTCATAACGTTGGCAGCGCGAAAGAATTGTAGTTGGAATCTTTTGCGGGTCGGTAGTGGCAAGAATGAATACTACTCGTTGGGGTGGCTCTTCCAATGTTTTCAGCAAAGCATTGAAAGCGCCCGGAGTCAACATATGGACCTCGTCGATAATATACACCTTATAACGCCCGTTTACCGGCGCATACTGAACCAGTTCTCTCAGTTTGCGAATCTCTTCGATTCCCCGGTTTGAGGCTCCATCAATTTCAATTACATCAAGAGAATTTCCCTGGGTTATCTCCACACATTGGGAGCATTGGCCGCAGAAGTTGGATGTTGGCCCGTCAGCGCAGTTCAAACCTTTTGCAAACAAGCGGGCCATAGTTGTTTTCCCGGTGCCTCTCGGCCCGGTAAACAAATAGGCATGGCTAATCCTACCTGAATCAAGAGTGTTCCTCAATGCCCGGACGATATGTGTTTGTCCCACTACTTCATCAAAACTTTGGGAACGCCAACGGCGGTACAATGACAGATATGCCATTTGACTCCCTCCAAAAGGAATTCAGGCAAACAAAAATGCCGTGCACCTATTTTCGAAAGGATCTTCCAGGCGGCACCCAACCAGTTAGCTCAGATCAGGCACCCTCGCGGCACATAAGAGGTTTTACTTACCGCTGCTTCCTTCCGGACCTGACGGGGTTCGT
>DUVS01000032.1 GCA_012840925.1 Bacillota bacterium | reverse complement strand
CAATCGGATCACCCAATGGCTGAACGACAAGTATGGCGAAGCTACGGTGACATTGGAAGTCATTGACAGCTATGCCAATATGTGTGAGCAAATCAAACCTCACTGGCACCTGATTGAGAATGCCTATGCTGGCGTAAGGGAAGTAGGCGGAAGTCCCTACAGCATTCCGGTCCGTGGTGGCACCGACGGCGCTCGCTTGTCCTTTATGGGGCTCCCCTGCCCTAACCTGGGAACGGGCAGCCACAACCATCACTCGAAACTGGAATATGCCTGTGTGCAGGCAATGGATGATTGTGTTGCTATGCTGGTTAAGATAGCGGAAAAATACGGTCAGGTCGGCAAGGTCAAATAACAAGGGTGTGATCGTGCAATGAGCGGCAAAGGTCAAAGGCTGCAGGCCAAAACAGTGCTGATTACAGGCGCTTCCAGCGGATTAGGCGAACAGATCTCCTACGAAGCGGCGAAGCAGGGCGCAAACGTCATTCTTACCGCCAGGCGCAGTGACCGGCTGCAGGTAGTCGCCGGGCGCTGCCGGGAACTCTCTGGTACGGAGGCTTGGTGTTATCAGCTGGACCTTTGCAATCCGGAACAAGTGGCAAGGGTGCTGGATACAATAAGAAAAGATATCGGCCGGATCGATGTCCTGGTCAACAACGCCGGTTTTGGCCTGTTTGCCGAAGCTGTGGACACACCTGACGAAGTCACTGAGCAGATGTTCCGGGTCAATGTTGTGAGCTTGATTCAGATCACCCGGCAGTTAGCTGCTGAAATGAAAAATGCCGGATCCGGCCATGTGATCAACATCGCCTCTCAGGCTGGCAAAATCGCAACTCCTAAATCGGCTGTCTATGCCGCTACCAAGTTCGCCGTCCGGGGTTATTCCAATGCCCTGCGCCTTGAGTTGAAACCGTTTGACATCAATGTCACCTGTGTCAACATCGGGCCGATGCGCACTGATTTTTTCAACCACGCCGATCCCGGGGGGTCCTATCTCACCAGAATCGAGCGATGGGTCTTAGATCCAAAAGCAGTTGCTAAAAAGGTTGTTGACTGCATGCTGACTGATAGGCGGGAAATAAACTTGCCCCGGATGATGGAAATTGGCGCCAGGCTCTATGTGCTTTTTCCTCGTATAGGGGATTACATTACCAGCACTCTGTTTAACCGCAAATAGGCGACAGTTGGCAGCTGTAAGGCAGCTGGTAATCTGCATAGCAGGATATGAACAAACGAGCATCGGGGACTTTGTTGCAAACTGAGGCAAAACGGGGTCACGCGAAGAACTGTCGAAAAAAGCTGTGCAGCAATATGTCATTTATAGGGGGAATGGCCATGTTTCCCAACGTGAGCTTTATCGACGGCTTTTTGTTTAAGATAGGGCCGTACTTTATACTTGGCATCTTCTTTACAATCGTGATCATGATTGCGATTGCGGTAATCCAAAGCTTGCGCACCTGGATGTACAACAACCGGCAGCCTGTGCTGATTGAGAGAGCTAGAGTCGTAAGCAAGCGGACTCATGTCTGGTCCAGCAGACATCATCACCATACGCATCATCACCGTTCCATCAATCATCACGGCCATTTTCACCATAGTGTGCACAACCAGTATTTCATCACGTTTGAACGGGAAGATGGATCCCGTCAGGAATTTCAAGTGAGCGGGCGTGATTACGGCTTGATCGCCGAGGCATTCTTTTTGATGGTAATCGGCTTATTGCTTTTAACGCTACCCAGTTTTCCGGTTTCGGCCGAAACCGTTT
>DUVS01000053.1 GCA_012840925.1 Bacillota bacterium | reverse complement strand
TTGACACCTTACGGATCAGGATCATACTTGCTTCTACAGGCCATCGGATTGCTTTCCCCTTATTGATGGTAATCATGACCGCCAACCATTTCGTAACACTAGTAACTCCCTTCACTGCCGGCGGCGTTCCTTTCTTGATCTATATGCTCTACCGCTATTGCTTGAATGTCGGCCAGGCTACTGGCATTATCTCCAGTGCCAGCCTAGGGGCGCAGATTGGTTTGATTTCTGTGATCTCCCTGATCCTAGCCCTGATGAAAAATGTCCCTGATCAGATAGCGCCGTACTTCTCGTATCTGAAGCTGATCGTCTTGCTCTATGGCTTGATTCTGGCAGCGCTGATCTATGTCATCTGGCACGGACATCGCTTCCGGGCTTGGTTTGAACGTTTCAGCAAATATCCAAACATATCCCAGTGGTTCAACACTTTTGTATCAACGTATCGGCAGACTTTTACCAAACACGGCCGCTACTTTATTGGTGCAGCCCTGTGCGGCAGTGGATATTTTGGCCTTTTGTACCTGGCGGGATGTTTCCTGCTCACAGGCCTGCAGGTCAATCCTGCCCTGTCTTTCGACAATTACAGCATCGCCACGCTGCTGGGAATCTCATCGTCATTTACACCAATCCCCGGAGGAGCGGGAGTATCAGAGATCTTCTCTGTATATATGTTGGACGACAGGTTCTCCGACGCCCGGCTCGGCGCATTCATCATTTTATGGCGAACCATAATCTTCTATTTTCCCATCATTATTGGCTGTTTGGCCTTTGCCTATCTAATCCTGGTATGGAGCAAACACCAACAGCCGGAGCAAGCACCCGGCCAACCGCAAAGCGGTTCTGAGCAACAAAACCTGCCCGAGGAATAAGGAGCTGGCAGCAACTGCTACGATGGAGAAGATTGACGGGGAGGTTCATAATATTCGGTATTTGCCTCTACCGTCGCCGGTAAAGCCCAGCAGTAACACAGTTTTGCCTGAATATAACAGCTGATTGCTCCAGGCAGCCGTGATAAAATGGGAACGGCAGCACTTGAAAAATAAATCAAGAAATAAATCAACTTTTTGCTTACCCATTGGATATATAAAGTGAAGTGCTGAGGAAGGAGGCAAGGGATGGCTGAAAATGAGTTTGAGCTGATCAGCAAAATCAAACAAGGCGATCGCCACTCCATGGAAGCGATTTTTCAAACTCATGTTGAGGCTGCAGTTAGGTTGGCATATATGATCACCCGTGACTGGCCCACCGCTGAAGATGCGGTGCAAGAAGCGTTTATTCAAGCCTTTCGGTCCATCAGGACGTTCAAAGATGGAATGGCCTTTAAGCCGTGGTTTTCCCGGATCGTGATTAATAAGGCGAAACGAGTAATGAAAAAATTCAGGGTTGAACCAGATTATATACCGAACAGTGAAGTCAACCCCCATCTCGCTTTTTCACCTGAAGATCAAACTTTGGCCAATGAGAGAACCCATCTTTTATATGTTGCCATCAACCAGCTGGATGAAAAACATCGCCTGCCGATTATCCTCAAGTACCTCAGTGGATTGACGGAACTGGAAATCGCTGCGGTTCTCAAAATACCGCAGTCCACAGTCAAATCCCGGTTATATGTCGCCCGCCAACGGCTGAAAACCAGTCTGCAGGCTAATGAAAGGGGTGAGCAAGGTGCTTGATGATAGGAACAGGAAACTCCACATTTCTGATGAGGAAATCGCAGCCGCCCTTGAACAAAACACAAGGTGGCAGGGAGTGCCCGGACAGATGTGGTCACAAATTGAAGCCAGAGTCCAACCGGTACCCTGGTACAAACTGCGCCGCAGCTGGATGCCTGCCTTTGCGGCAGTGATGGTCCTGGTGATCATCCTGGTTACTCAAAACAACTTACCGCCACAGCAGCTGCAGCCCACAGATCTGGGAACAGACAAAACGGAAATGATGCAGTCTGAGAGCACAATCCAGCATTTTCGAACTATGTCAGCTTTTGACCAGCCGCTTTTCGATCAATACACGTACAGTCAGGTTGCTGTCGAAGTTGGGTTTGAAGATGTAGTAGCGGCCGGAGCAGATTTGAAGCTGGATCTGGATTTGACTGCAGCCCAGGGAGTTGCTTTTACCATGGAAACACCGATCATCAGGTTGGTGCATACTGACAAAGACGGCCTGGTCACCATCGTTACCGAGCTGAGCATTGACAGTTGGAACCAGCAGACATTGATCCACGGCAAGCCTTTATCCGGCACCATTGAGCTCACTGCCCCTGATCAGCCTGGTTCGTATCTGGTAGAAGTGAGTATTTCAGGTTCAATTGACGGGCAACCAGTCTTTTTTGGTGAAACCAAAAACCTGAGCGTCATTGAAAAACTTAAGGAGGAATAAACAATGGGTAAGACAAGAAAAGGCTTATGGATTGTCGGCTGTTTGGTAATGCTCCTTGCCGGGATCGCTATCGCAACCAGCTTTGATTTCGACGCTGCAGCACAGACATCGACCAATACAGGAGTTATCAGAGTCAGCGGCGATGCCGTCGTCACCGCTGCACCAGACGTTGCTTATATCTCACTTGGAGTGGAAACACGGGATCAATTGGCGGAGAATGCCTCACAGCAAAATGCCGAGATCATGTCCAAGATCATTGCGGCCTTGAAAGAATTTGGCCTCAGAGATCAAGAAATCACCACCAGCGGCTACTACATCTACAGCTATCAGGAACCGGAACGTTCAAGCGACCCGATCAGCTACTACACCGTATACACGGTGCGCAACCAGGTAAATGTCCGCACAAACCGCCTGGAAGATGTGGGTACAATTATTGACCTGGCAATTAAAGCAGGAGCCAATCAGGTCCAGGGAATCTCCTTTGACACTGAAAACAAGGCCGAGCTGCAGTTGATTGCCTTGGAAAATGCCACCCGCCAAGCCCGGGAAAAAGCAGAGGCTATTGCCAAAGCTGCCGGTGTGAGCATTAAGGAAACTGTGTCCATTACTGAACAAAGTGAGACATACGCACCATACACAGAGGCTGTCATGTTCAGAGCCAGCGCTGCCGACAGTGCCAAAACCCCAATCAATCCCGGAGATGTGGAAGTCAAAGCCCGGGTAGTTATTGAGTATCAGTTCTAGCAAATAAGCAAATAAAGGCCAGCGGATTGTCCTGCCTCCAGGCATGGAACGCCGCTGGCCTTTTTGTACCTTCTGATTTGCATATCACCAATCTAAAACTCAATATTGTTAACTGTGCGGGGAAACGGAATTACGTCCCGAATATTGGTCATTCCTGTCAGATACATGATCCCCCGTTCAAAACCGAGGCCAAAACCGCTGTGTTTGTTGGTGCCGTATTTGCGAGTATCAAGATACCACCAATAATCCTCTTCAGGCAGGCCCAACTCTTTCATCCGGGCCAGCAGCAGCTCGTAGCGTTCTTCCCTTTGACTGCCGCCGATGATTTCGCCAACTCCCGGCACTAGCAAATCCATGGCTGCCACCGTTTTCTGATCCTCATTCATCCGCATGTAAAAAGCCTTGATATCCTTGGGATAGTTAGTAACAAACACCGGTTTTTTAAAGATCTTCTCCGTCAGATAACGCTCATGTTCAGTCTGCAGATCACAGCCCCACTCCACCGGGTATTGAAAACTCTGCCCTGATTTGGCCAGAAGATCAACAGCCTCTGTATAGGTTATTCTTTCAAAGCTGGAGTTCAACACATTGTTCAAACGGGCTAACAATTCCTGATCGATGAACTGGTTGAAAAATTCCATTTCCTCCGGAGCATTTTCCAGGCAGTATTGGATCAGGAATTTCAGCATCTCTTCCGCCAGATCCATGTTGTCTTCCAGGTCGGCAAAGGACATTTCCGGCTCAACCATCCAAAATTCGGCAGCATGCCGGGGAGTGTTGGAGTTTTCCGCCCGGAAGGTAGGCCCGAAGGTATAGACATTGCGAAAAGCCATGGCGTAAGTTTCCACGTTGAGCTGGCCGCTGACGGTTAACTTGGCTTCCCGGCCGAAGAAGTCGTGGCTGAAATCCACCTCTCCTTCTTCATTCCGCACTAACCGATCGAAATCCAGGGTGCTAACTCTGAACATAGCTCCAGCACCTTCCGCGTCACTGCCGGTTATGATCGGCGAATGGACGTAGACAAATTTGCGCTCCTGGAAGAACTTGTGGATTGCGTACGCCGCTAGAGAACGGATGCGAAACACCGCCGCAAACGTATTTGTCCGGGGGCGCAAATGGGCAATGGTCCTCAGATACTCGAAGCTGTGCCGCTTTTTCTGCAAAGGATAGTCCCCGGCACTGATACCTTCAATGACGATTTTACTAGCTTTCAGCTCAAAAGGCTGCTTGGAACCTGGGCTTTCCACAAGAGTCCCCTCAGCGACTATTGCTGAACTGATATTAAGCTTGACTACATCATCGAAATTGGGCAGGGTATCGTCAATCACGATCTGCAGGTTCTTGAAGAATGTCCCATCATTCAGCTCGATAAACGCAAATCGCTTCGAATCCCTGATAGTGCGAATCCAGCCTGAAACCCGCACATTCTGATTAATATAGGCTTCATGATTGCGAAACAGCTTTTTGACCTCTACTCGCTCCACACCAATTCCTCCTACTGCCTTAAAGTATAAAGATATTGTTCTCCCTACACATCTCGATTATCTGTTTTGGCCAAGTTGATGCTTGAACTTCACCGATGTGGACTTTTTCCAGGAAGTACATGCACAGGCGCGACTGCCCAATTCCCCCACCGATGGTGAGAGGCAGTTTGCCAGCCAACAAATCCCTATGGAACTGATACTCCACCCAGTGCTCACAACCAGCTGTTTTCAGCTGGTTAAGCATGGTGTCCCGGTCAACACGGATACCCATCGATGACAATTCCAGAGCCTGCTGCAGAATAGGATGCCACACCAGGATATCACCATTGAGATTCCAGTCATCGTAGTCCGGCGCTCGGCCATCATGCTTGATTCCGGACGCCAGCTCCCCCCCGATTTGGGTGAGAAAGACTGCCTTTTTATCCTTGGTGATCGCATCTTCTCTGCGCTTTGGATCAAGATGGGGATAAAGATCCTCAAGCTCTTGAGTTGTTATGAAAGTGATCGATTCAGGAAGCTCCCATTCTAACATTGGATAGGCACTGTGAATTTCCCTTTCTGTTTCCTTCAAACAAAGGTATATCTGGTCCACAATACCGTGCAGGAAATCAAGATTGCGATCCTCTGCTGTTATTATCCTTTCCCAATCCCACTGGTCCACATATAACGAGTGGAGATTATCCAGGATTTCATCACGCCTGATGGCATTCATGTCAGTATAAAGTCCTTCTCCGACACGGAAATTATACTCTTTCAGGGCTCTCCGCTTCCATTTCGCCAGCGAGTGAATAATCTCGCATTGAGAGTTCATGGCAGGCACATCAAAGATGATGGGGCGTTCGACTCCAGTCAGGTTGTCATTCAACCCTGAATTATGAGGTACAAACAAGGGTGCTGAAACCCTGGTCAGGTTCAACTGCCGGGCCAGGACTCTTTCGAAGAAGTCTTTGATCAGCTTGATGGCCTCCTGTGTTTCTTTAAGAGTCAGTTTGCTGGTATAACTGGCAGGTATAATCAAATTTAATGCCTCCTAATTCCACGGTATGAGCATTCCCAATTCTGCTCACCAATCTGCTCACTGTTAAAGCATTTTTCTTCCACCTTGATCCCACGAATTCCTGCATTGTTTTTGAAAATATAATTAAAATGGGGATATTCGCGAGAATACCCCCTCTTGAATCAATTCCGATCCGGTACGGATCTGTCTTAACGCGTATCCGCCCACCTATCTCCTTACCTGCTGATGCTGTTTACTTATCAATGCCGGTACTGCCCCTGGCCCGGACTACCCTACTCTGGTTGAAAACAAACAGTACGTTTGGGATAATCAGTCGATACTGCGGCAGGAATCACGACACACCAGCTCTACCGGCAATACAACCGGAGTTGTCGGTGAACTGGCATCCTGAATGAGGCTGAGCATGACTTTCGCCGCAGCCTTCCCCATCAGCACTGTGTCCTGTTTGATCGTAGTCAGTTTGGGCTGAATGTAGCTTGCGATATCAATATCGTCATACCCGACAATCGAAAAGTCCTCGGGACAGCGGAGACCTGAATCTTCAATCGCCCGCAGCGCACCAATGGCCAGTGTGTCACTTTGGCAAAACACTGCTGTCGGTCTGTCTTTTAACTTAAGCAGCTGTATCATGCCTTCATAACCACACCGCTCCAGATAATCTCCGCTCTCAATCAGCCACTGCCTGGGGCAGCTGAGATTATACCGTCCCAGTGCCTGCAAAAACCCTTCAGTCCGCTCCACTGTAGGCTTAACACCTGGTAAACCCTTGATCATTGCAATCCGGCGGTGCCCCAGATTATACAAATACTCCACCACCTGCCGGGCACCTGAGTGGTTGTTCCAGACAACACAGCGTGATCTGTTCCCTTGGTGATCACCATCAATAAAAACTGCGGGCAGATCTGAGGTCAACAGCGAAGCCAGCCTTTCATCATTCTTGTCAATACCCAAAAAGACAGCGCCGTCCACTTGGCGCGTCCGGCATTTTTGCAGGAAATCCTGTCGCTTGTGGATGCTGTTCTCAGACAACAACACAAAATCATAACCGTGTGCGCCTATTGTCTGTTCTAATCCATACAATATGTTTTGGAAAAAAGCATGGTGTAACCCCGGTGCAGGATTGTAACGAAAGCAGAGCCCAATGGAATATGACTGTTTCCCTGAGAGACTTTTGGCAATCACATTTGGTTCATAGGCCTCCTGCTTCATTACCTCAATAACTCTCTGCCTTGTCTTGTCGCTGATATCCGGATAGTTGTTAATCACCTTGGATACTGTCGCTACCGAGACACCTGCTATCCTTGCAATGTCTCTGATGGTTTTCATCGATTATTTGCCTCCAACCAGGATTTGTTGAAATAAGCCCAGGGGATGCTTGCAGCATCTCCCCGGAACGAACCAGAACTGTTTATTAATCTAATTCGTCTCTAATTTGCAGCCATGTCAGCCGCAGATCGCCATTAAACACCAGATAGAGATCGCGTACTCCCTCAGCAGATACAACTTCCATGAAAAAGGTCTCCCAGACTTGACTGCCGCCGGTAGCCTCGATGGTGCACCAGCCCAACAGATCCCCAGCAGGATGATCGCAGTGCAGCTCGACCCTGCCTCCTACAATGGGACTGGCCGCTCTCAATGCCAACACAGCCGCTGATTCAGGCATCTTTACATTCCGGAAACAGAGCCAGCCTTGATCCAGCCCAGTGACAACAGTGCTGCCGCCCTCGATTGATTCGTCCAGAAACACCCCGTCATAATCGTCGTAAGCCTCGGCTCTTGTGATCTGGCCTAAATCGCGGGGCGGAATCTTTTCACCATTAATCCAGACCGTTTCCGCAAGCTCCACATGGGCGCTGGAGCGTCCGACCAGAATCGTGTAGAAACCAGCTTCCACGCAAGTCTTTTCCCGCGTTACATCATAGAAACTCAGCTCACGGACGGGGATCGTAAACTCTATCGTCTTGCTCTCCTGAGGCTGCAGATGGAATCTCCGAAAACCTTTTAACTGCTTTTGCGGATGTTTGATCCGTTTTGACTCTGCCCTGACATAAACTTGAGCCACCTCATCACCGGCAACCAATCCGGTGTTGGTTACCGTAAACCGCAGCTTAATCTCTGAATCAGGATCGCAGCTTTGATAACTTACTTCCAGATCGTTATAGGCAAAATCAGTATAGCTGAGCCCGAACCCGAAGGGGTACAACGGTTCACCGTCAAAATACAGGTAGGTACGTTTGCCATTGATCACATCATAGTCCATGATGTCCGGCAACTGGCTCATTGAACGGTACCAAGTCATGTTCAAACGACCGGCTGGGTTATAGTCGCCAAAGAGCACATCCGCCACCCCATTCCCCAGTTCCTGGCAGCAGTTTGTGGTGTAAACGATGGCCGGCAAACGCTCTTGTTCGTAATTAATGGCCACCGGATAACTGGCTGCAAGCACCAGGGCTGTCCGGGGATTGGCTTTGTAAACTGCCTTAATCAGCTGCCGCTGGCTTGGGGGCAGAGTGATGTCCGGACGGTCTATCTCTTCTTTGCCGTTAATCAACGGATGATTGCCAACACAAAGGATCACGACATCAGCTTCACGAGCCATTTGCACTGCCTCAGCAATTCCGTCCTTGACAAGCGTTACTTCAAAATGCTCGCCTTCATGGTCCCCCCCACCTGCTTCAGGCCTGGCTTTGGGCACCAGGTGCTCATTATTGAGCATAACATCGTGACCGTCCCAGGTCTTCAGCCGCACTATCTGACAATCTCCTGCATCTACAGGCTCTAGATCATACAATTCCCTGACAAACCAGCCATAGACTTGATCGGCTGCAGCTGCCAGTGATTTTTTTGTGGTCACATACTTGCCGTTAGCCAGCGACTTGAGGGTATACCGCCCCCATCCCCAATCATTCAGTTCAAATACGGCTTGATCGCTGATTTGATCTCCGCCGACCCGTAAAACCCCTTCATCATCCGGCGCTACATAACGTTCGGCAGTTTTGGCCCTTAAGGCAATCTGGCTTAATCCACTGCAGTAGGTAACCTGATGATCGGGAAGCTTATTGCGGATACCATCCAGAATGGTTACTTTGTACGGTGCAAAGCCCGTGTACCAATCCAGGTCAACCGTATCGGCCAACGGCCCGATCACAGCGATTTTCTTAATCCGGCTCCGATCCAAAGGCAAAAAGCGATCCTCATTCTTCAAAAGGACTATCGATTCCCGCTGTGCCTCCAGAGCCAGCTCACTGTGCTTCTTGGAGCAAATTACCTCCGGGCTGATCCCGGCATAGGGATTGATCTGAGGAGGATCAAAATGGCCCAGCCGAAACCGGATCCGCAGAGTATTCTTGACCGCCCGATCCAAGTCCGCTTCTGAAATCAAACCTTGGTGGAAAGCATCCTGCAATGCTGTCACAACCAACCCGGGATCATCGATCAGGCAGTCGACACCGCTTTTCAGCGTTGCAGCTATAGATTCGGCATGATTGTCGAAGTAGCCGTGGAGTTCAACTATCTGCCGGAAATCATTTTCATCACCAACCACAAAGCCATCCAGGCCCCACTCATGCTTTATCACATCAATGGCTTCTTTATGGAGAATGGCCGGGATACCGTTGATTCCGTTATAAGCAGTCATGATGCCACAAACCTTGGCCTTTTCGACAATGGGCTGATAGGCCTGCCAGTAATACTCCCTCATATTGCGCCAATCAATACTGGCGGAACACCAGCCCCGGTTTGATTCATTGTTGTTGCCAAAGAAATGCTTTAGAGTAGCTGCTGTTTTCAAGTAGAAAGGATGGTCTCCCTGCATGCCCTCAACATAGGCACCTGCCAAGGTACTGGTCAGATGCGGATCCTCACCATATCCTTCCTCAGTCCGGCCCCAGCGGGGATCCCGTTCCAGATCAACGGTGGGTGCAAAAAGGATCAAGCCACCAGTCTGGCCTTTTTGGTAATAATAGGCTCGGGCCTCATCTGACACCGCATTACCGATTTTCCGCAGTAAATCAGGATTCCAGGTGCAGGCCAAACCTAAAGTTTGGGGAAAGACTGTGGTAGGGCTCCCATCTCTGTACACCAAACCGTGGGCAGCTTCCCCGCCGATATGAAAAGGCGCAATTCCCAATCGTTCAACACCTGCCTGCCTGGTCGGGATTAGCGTCATTTTTTCTTCAACAGTCATCCGCCCAACCAGATCATTGAGCCGTGTTTCCAGATCTAAGTCAGGATTTTGAAAAGGATACTTGATTAGCAAACCACATACCCCATTTCTCTACTATTACTTCACTGCCTTAAGTGCATTTATGTTCCCCATGTTAACTGTCTGTCTTGACTCTTCACCTTTGTTTCTTATGTGCGGATCACACATGTGATAGTCACCTGATTGGCCTTGCGGCCTGGTTCGATAACGGCACCCAGCTCAGAGTCAGCAAGCCTGCCGTTGTCTATTGTATCGATTTGGCCAACGCCAAAAGTTCGCAAGACGAGTTGCCATGGTTTCCCTGCACCTTCAGCGTCAATTGTGAGCCGATTGCCGGTTCGGTTGACCTTGATCACCAGCTCCAGTTCACCTTTGGGACTATACACTTCCGTTACGGCAGACTTGCCATCCTCCAGATAGCCCAGGTGCAAGCTGACATTGGCGCTGTAATCATAGTCCACTTTCTGATCGCTTGTGCCAACGGCAACAAGCGAGTTGGGCCTGATCAACAGGGGCAGGCTGAAGAAATCGTGTTGCTCATGAACCCAACGCCCGCCGGAGACAACCTCATTGGTGAAGTAATTGACCCACTGGCCTTGTGGCAGATAGAAACTTACATCACCCTGGTCATTAAAAACAGGCGCCACCAACAGGGCATCTCCCAGCATATACTGGCGGTCAAGATAATCACAGCCAGGATCCTTGGGAAACTCCAGCATCATAGCCCGCATCATGGGAATGCCCTCCTTGGCAGCTTGAATCCCACTCTTGTAAAGATAGGGCATTAAACGGCACTTAAGCATTGTGAATTGGCGGAGGACATCCACTGCTTCCTGATCGAATAGCCACGGTACCCTGTATGATGAGTTCCCATGCAAACGGCTGTGGGTGCTTAACAGTCCGAAAGCTGCCCAGCGCTTGTAAAGAGCCGGAGTCGCCGTAGCTTCAAAGCCACTGATGTCATGGCTCCAAAAGCCAAATCCGGACAGGCACAGCGACAGCCCGCCCCGAAGACTCTCTGCCATGGATGCATAGGTGGAGCTGCAGTCGCCGCCCCAATGGACCGGAAATTTTTGACTGCCAACCGAAGCCGAACGAGCGAACACAACGGCCTCCTGTTTGCCCTTAACCTCTTCCAACAGCTCAAAAACCACCTTGTTATACAGATAAGCATAGTAATTGTGCATTTTCACCGGATCAGAGCCGTCATAATACACCACATCAGTGGGAATGCGTTCACCAAAATCTGTTTTGAAACAATCCACTCCCATATCCAAAAGTTCCCGGAGCTTGCCGGTGTACCATTGACAAGCTTGGGGGTTGGTAAAGTCAACAACAGCCATTCCTGCCTGCCACATATCCCACTGCCATACATCGCCGTTGGCCTTCTTGAGGAAATAGCCATGGCGCATCCCTTCGTCAAACAGCTCTGAACGTTGGGCAATATAGGGATTGATCCAGACACAGATCTTCAAACCACGGGCTTTCAGCCGCTGCAGCATTGCCTTGGGATCTGGAAAGACACGCTGATCCCATTTGAAGTTGCACCAATGGTATTCCTTCATCCAGAAACAGTCGAAGTGAAAGACATGCAGTGGGATATCATATGCAGCCATTTGGTCAATAAAATGGGAAACGGTGGCTTCATCGTAGTTGGTGGTAAATGAGGTGGTCAACCATAGCCCAAACGACCAGGGAGGCGGCAGGGCCGGACGCCCCGTAAGGGCTGTATAGCGTGACAGCACTTCTTTTGGCGCCGGCCCATTAATCACGAAATACTCGAGGTACTCGCCGGGCACACTGAACTGCACCTTGGCCACCCGTTCACTGGCTACCTCAAAAGATACCTGTTCAGGATGGTTGACGAAGACGCCGTAACCTCTGTTGGTTATGTAAAAGGGGATGTTTTTGTAGGCCTGTTCACTACCTGTACCGCCATCACGATTCCAGATATCGATGCTTTGGCCGTTTTTGACAAGGGCAGTAAACCGCTCGCCTAATCCGTAGACACACTCGCCCACACCAAGGCTCAACTGCTCGCGGACATAACTACCTTCACCTTCAACTTCCAGATAGGCCATGCTTCTGGGATCACTGGCTGTAATCAGTGTGTCCCCGCTGTAAAACCGGAGTGCAAACTGGTTACCTTTTTGGAAAACCGCCCGAAGCCCGCCGCTTTGCAATCCGGCTTCTGAATCAATATTGATGATCTGTGGGTGAGGGCCGGCACCAGCAGAAACGGCACTGTCCAGCTCAAAGTGGGGCCCCCGATCCTGCGCGCCGCAATGATGATAAATCCGCACACCGATTACTTCCGGCATCGGCGAAAAAAGCTTGATTGCCAGTAAAGTGCCGTCAACAGTGGCGCCGCGATTGCCGACATGACGGGTAGGAGCATGAATCACCAACTGATCGTCTCCAAGTTCAACATCAGTGGCCATTACCGGCCACTGCACCTTAACTCCCGGCCGCATTAACCAGTTGCCATCCGTAAACTTCATCGTTTTTCATCCTTCACTTCTTTTGCTTGCCAGCCTTCAGTGCCGGCTGTGATTACACCCAGTCTTTTACATTTTATTTACGAAAGCGTTTTAGCCATATATTTCCCTTTAACTATGTAAATTCCTTCTTAATTTATAAAAGAACGGGCTTTACCCCAACTTGCGGGGAAAGCCCTCTTCTAAAACTTACTAAACTTTATTCAGAAAAACGGTCATAACAGACGATCTCCGCTAAATCCTTACGCTGCCGCGGTTGCGGATTTTCTGCCGGATACCCTAAGGGCATCAACTCAACTATCTTGTACTTCTCCGGTACGCCCAAAGCCTTCCGGGCTATGTCTTGGTCGAAACCACCGATCCAGCATGTTCCCAAGCCTAAGGCACAGGCTGCCAAAGTGATATTGGTCATGGCAATTGCCAGATCCACAGCATATG
>DUVS01000031.1 GCA_012840925.1 Bacillota bacterium | reverse complement strand
TCACCTGCAAGTATGATCACAAATTTATATTCACTTGCAACATATGGAATTCCTCCAAATCATTGCACAATTCACTCCCAAAAACTATCAAACCGGCAAATATCGTACATATATTTTCGTACAAATTGGCGGATCGTATTGACCATTCCGTTCTATTTTGCCATAATATTCGTGCGAGGTGATCTTATGACAAATCAAACTGAGCCAAAACGGATTATTACCGCCACAGAACTAAAACAGAATTTAGGAATGTACTTGGATTATGTAACCAGCAACTTTGATGTGATCATCACAAAGCATGGACAGAAAATTGCCCATTTAAGCCCATATGTAACGGATATTGACCAATATTTTACGCTTCAGGAAAACACCGTTGACTATGCTCTCAGCGGCAGGCGAGTCACATACGAGGAATTTCTGGAAATCTCAAGCAAAGGTGAGATGCGCCTGGAATACATCAACGGTGAAATCTTTGTCTTAAGCTCACCCTCGATCCAACATCAAAGAATCTCAAGCAAGCTGCACATTGTATTCTACGAATACCTCCAAGGCAAACCATACCAGGTGTTCTTTGCACCCTTTGACGTGCATCTGCGGAAAAAAGGGTTAAAAGATCCAGACGTCGTTCAACCGGATTTGCTGATTGTGTGCGATCTCGATGAAGCAGAATCAGAAGATGGGCGGTATATGGGGACACCGGCACTGGTAGTGGAAATCCTTTCTCCCAGCACACGGCGGAATGATATGGTGTCCAAACTCAACAGCTACATGCTGGCAGGAGTCCAGGAGTATTGGATTGTTGATCCGGACAAAGAATCAGTGATGATTTATACTTTCAGCGATCACAATGATGCCGGTGTACAGATCTACAATACAGGACAGCAGATCGCATCATCAACCTTCACAGGGCTTACAGTAGATGTGAGTCATATCTTCAGCCGTTAGTTAGCCTGTCGGGAGACCTATCTGAATATCTGTCCACGGATATTGCGGTTGACTTATAATTAAAACGAAATATAATGGTAACAGAGCGATTCTGGGGTAAGATGGTAACCACAAATACTAAAGGAGTGTTGGTTATTGAAAGCTGACGATGCAGTACTGAAAGGCGGAGCTCTTACAGGTGAACGTTACCGTGTCATTGTATCGACAGATATTGGTGGCAGTGACCCCGATGATTTTCAATCCATGGTCCATTACCTGCTTTACGCCGATGTTTTTGACACCGAAGGATTAATCTCGTCCCCGTGGGGCGATGGCCGCAAACAGGACATCCTCGACGTAATCGATGCCTACGAAAAAGATTACCCTAATTTGGTCCGCCACTCCAAGTATTATCCCGCACCAGACTACCTAAGATCGATTACTAAACAAGGCGCAAATGACATGGCACCTTACCGTGGATATTCCAAGCCTACAGAAGGATCCGATTGGATTATTCAATGTGCGAAAAAAGAAGATTCCCGGCCTTTGTATGTTTTAATCTGGGGCCTACTCGATGATCTGGCTCAAGCCCTGCATGATGATCCCAGCATTCAAGACAAGCTGCGGGTGTATTATATCGGAGGTCCAAACAAGAAATGGGGCGTCAATTCCCATGCCTACATTGAACGGAACTTCCCCAACCTTTGGATCATCGAAAACAACTCCACCTACAGAGGTTGGTTTAACGGCGGCGACCAGTCGGGAGACTTGGGCAATCAATCCTTTGTCAACACCCACATCCAAGGCCATGGTGCTCTTGATGAGTTCTTCTGCCGTTTCCTGGATAATACGATCAAAATGGGAGATACACCATCAGTTGCCTATCTCCTCAGAGGCAATCCGGAAGATCCTGCAAGCCCCAGCTGGGGTGGCCAGTTTGATCCGGTACACGCCCGCCCTAATACAGTCTTTCACCGCAACACAACGCTGGAGGATCAAGTAGAGATGTTCGGCCTTGCCGAATTTGTATTCAAAGGGCCCCACATTGAAGTTGACCGGGACAAATCTGTTTTCACAATGCATGTCAAAGGCCAGCAGTTCCCTGGTTACTATGTTGGCGCTGGCGAGTACCGCATCCGCTGGATGCCAAAAAGCCTTGGCGATTGGTCGTATATGATCACTAGCGATATTCCAGAGCTAAACGGCAAATCCGGCGAGTTTACATCCGTACCAGAATCAGCGGTAAGCCGCGGCAGAGATCCACTGCGGTTCCCTAACTGGTGGTCAGACAAACTAGATCCAGAGCTGAAAGACGGGATCATCTGCGGATCCAAGACCGTTAACCGCTGGCGAGAAGCCTTCCTCAGAGATTTTCAACAGCGCATGGACCGGTGTCTGCCATGACTAGACCAAACCCCAGGGCAACCTGGGGTTTTCAATAACTCGGCTAGGTTGCGTAAACGCAAAATTCTGTCTCCTTTCCCGCTGTCAACTACAGCAGATCCATCTTCACGACCGTATAAGCCGGCTCTTCATACGGATGGACCCGTTTCAGTTCCGCGATCACATCCTGAACCACCGCATCCTCGCAGATCATCTCCACCTTATACTCCGGCACTTTCTCTATCTTCCCCGCCTCTCCGATAAACGGATCACTCCCACTTAGAGGTCTAAACTGCCCGACACCTAATGTTTGCCAGGCACAGCAATCATAGTTGCCAAGCCTGCCTGCTCCTTTGGCAAACAAGGCCGCTTTAACCTCTTCGGCATGATCAACGGGCACATAAAAAGATAGCTGATACATCGCCATTCACATCACCAACAACGCAACAGTAACACAAATTTCCTTTTTCATTTCATTCCCCCCATGATATAATCTTACTGTTTCATACCTGCTTCAGAGTCGAAGCACTATTGTTCCCGACGGGACTTCCAAAAAAAGAGCTTGAAATGATCAACTTTTGCTTCAGTTGTTGGATAGTAATTATAGAATGTCGGGCATAAATCTAATCGTATATGGAAGGTGGTAATCATGATCAGCAGTGCGATCACCAAAATAGTCGGTATCGGATTACTGGCTGTAGCCTTGTTTTTTTCGTCTTCTAACCCTGCGTCGATGGGTCAAGATGCTGGTGCATTTGAAACAACAGCAGATTATCAAATCAGAAATGGACAAATGATTTTCAGCTTTGAGTTTATCAATAACCATGCTGCCGCCAAACAGCTGCAGTTCGGCTCAGGACAACAGTATGAAATTGTTGTTACTGATGAAGCCGGCAAAGAAGTATATCGTTTTTCCGACGGCAGATTCTTCACCATGGCGATCATATCCAAGGATCTCAAACCAGGTGAATCATTGTCTTGGCAAGAAACGTGGGACTTGACTGACAAAGATGGCGAAAAACTCCGCTCCGGAAAATACACTGCTAGAATAACCATTTTGGCCTTGTCGGACGATAGCGAAAACAAAATTCCTGCTGAACAACTAACCGCTACCATCGATTTTGATCTGGCTGAAATCGCCAAAACAGCCATCAAAGCAACCGCAGATGTAGTTATTGCCGCAATGAGGGACAAAGACACTGAAACATTAGCAGCATATGTTCACCCTGAAAAAGGTGTACGCTTTACGCCATACACCTACGTTTCTCTGGAAGATGACGTAGTCTTTGAACAAGAGGCCATAAGAAGTTTCTTTGCCAACGACAACCAATATCTGTGGGGATACTACGATGGTACCGGTTGGGATATCTTGCTCACACCAGCTGAATACTATGACCGGTTTATCTATTCACACGACTTTGCCAATGCTGAACAAGTTGGCTACAACGAAGTTCTGAGTTTCGGCAATATGCTGGAAAACCAGTTTGATGTATACCCCGATGCGATCATTGTGGAGTACTACTTCCCCGGCTTTGAGCCGCAGTATGCCGGTATGGACTGGAAAAGCCTCCGTTTGGTTTTTGAACAGTACAATGGCAGCTGGAAGCTGGTTGGAATCATCCACAACGAGTGGACTATCTAATAACAACGGTGTGAAAACCGAATTTACCTGGCTGAGGCAGGCTTAATTGCCTGCCTTCCTTTGGTATCAGTCTACTAAATCTGCAATCCTCGAACAAACAATTTTGTTATCGATGAACTCATACAGAAGATCTCCGTCGTTAAAAGCACCCCATGTTCCTCCAGAGATCTCCTTGATCAGCGTCAACTCATTTTTGTCCCAGATTTTCATTTCATTACACGGCGGGCTCACCGTCATGAGATAATTCTCCCATATACCCGCCAAATAGAACATTTTCCTATGGCAGTGTTTTTTTACCAGGATAGTGTCCAGCGTCTTTATGTTAGTTTTGGCAATGGACAAATCCTGCGATGCAGTGTAGATAATATCCCCTTCCAATAATAGACTCTTCAAATTCTTTCTATGGACAGCTTTGCTGTTGACAACAGCGATCAGTTCTTTGTCAATAACCAGAAACTCTCCAGCAACATTGCCAGCATAAATATAATCGCTGATGATCATTTCCCAAATGCTGGTTTGGGATACAGGATAATTCTTCACCTCATACGAAGCCTTATCGATGACTGCAAAAGCACCATTCCTGATTGACGCATAGATTTTGCAATCATCGAAACCGACTGAGCAGACATCTGACCGCAAGTCCGAGCCTAAAGCCCAGGTCTGCACTACCTCAAGTGTCGCCAGGTCAACTTTGTGAAGCCTGTAGAAATCCTCGCAGTAGATCACATCTTCATCGATCACCAAATCCCTGGTCCGGTTGTCCTCAGGAAAGACTGCATTGCTTTGAATGACACTTCCAGTTTCAGCATCCACCTTGGCGATCTCTTTACCCTGGATGATAAACAAGACATCCCCCGCTTTTTTGCACCTTAATATTGGAGTAGCAAATTCAACCAATGGCTTGCGAAACATACAACCGTCCTCCAATTACGTGCTGCCAAGGCAACAACCTGTTTTTATATAATCTTTTAGCTAATCAGCCAACAAAGTCCTCTTTTCAAATTATTCGCATAGATGAGGATCCTGTGAGTAACTGCTAGATGATCAGCATCCGCATCCCCACTAAACATAACTGCAGAGAATTTCAGCAGATCACCTCTTCGGTTTCCAACCATCATCGCCTTTCAAAATGTTTTCCACTGTGTAACGGCTGGCATCCTCATCAGTCAGTTGCTTGCTCCAGCCCACCCTTCCATTAGGATTGGCTCCCGGGCCATAACTGTTGTATTCCTCGTAGCGGGCAGTCTTTTCGTTGTTCAGGTCGCCCCAGTTATGCCACCCAGTCGGCTGTACCACCTCCGACATATAGCAGTTGATGTATGCTGTATGGCCATAAGGCCGCCAAGGCCTGCCCAGCCAGACAGAGCCAGGATTGACATCCCCGATAATCCTGGAGTTGATGAACACCAGCCCGAACTCCTTCTCCTCAGGGGTGGACGCTGCAGTGACATAGCCACCGGTTTTGCGCACATTGACAATATCGCAGTCTTCGAACACGGCCGTGGCCGGGCCGTAGATGAAGTCCACATCACCTTGAATATGGCATTGGTAGAAGTACAGCCGGCCCTGGGTGTTGCAGTACACTGTGTCCTGATGAGAGACGAATCTGCAGTTGGCGAACACCATCCGGTCTCCTCGCAAATCCACCGCCAAAGCTTGTCCTGTACCTTGGGGAGCTGAATTCTGGAAAGTGATGTTTTCAGCTGTAAAGTCGCTGCTCAAGATAGCCGTGCTCGCATTTGAAACTTTGTACTGATCATCGGTTGAATATTGAACATAGGGGGTCTCGTTAAAGTCTAGAATAGTGGTGTCCCGGTTTTCACCGATAAATGTCACCATGTTTTTGTCCACCGGGATAATCATCTTCTCGTGATACAGGCCTTCTTTAATATAGATGATCACTCGCTCCTGGTTAAATCCAGGCACAGCATCAATCGCCGCTTGTACCGAAGTAAAATTGCCAGAACCATCCTGAGCTACAATCAACTGCGGCATCCAGCGTTCCCCGCTTTCTAGTTTGGGCGTGGATATAATCTCCAGCCCGGTTTCTGGTATCCTGACTTTTACCTGGCCGGTAGCATCTATACTGCCGGGTTTAACCACCTGTTTGCCTTTAGCTCCAAAGGTTACGAAAAACACCGCCCGTTCTTGTGCTGCCAAATTGGGATAGAAGGTAATCTCCGCAGTGCGCACCTGTTTTGAGTCTGGATTCCAATAGGTCAACGGTTTCATTTCAAAATAGAGTGCTTCACCGGACTGATCCTGCAGCGCGAAATCGCCACTGGTCCTAACATTGTATTCTGCTGGAAAACCAATCACGGCCCTGATCAATACATGATCACGATCATGCAGAGCAAAGTTTTCCACCTGAATTGGGATCTGGTTATGATAAACATAGTGCCTTAACGGATTGTCGGCAATTGCCTGCTCGACTTCATCAACAAATTCGCCGTACTTGGACAGGTCCAGACCAGCCAGTACATTCATAGCGCCGATTTTGATCAGCAATGATTCCTGTTCATCCCCAACCAGAGCAACCAGCTTCTCGATCGCATCTGGAGCAAGGGTTTCTGAGCGTTCCAGTACCTTCAAAGCCGGAACCCGATATGCCAGTTCTGCATCTGAATCGAATGCAATCTCCAAAACTCGTGGCAAGGTCTTGGTGGCATTTCTGGCCAGAGCGCTTACTGCCAAGTCCTGCCATTCCAGAGTCGGCAGCCGCTCAATAATGGCCTCCATTACCTCATTTCCAAAAGACATGATCCCTGGCAGCACCTTCCCTGCTGCTGTCCGGCATGCCCAAGCCACCCGGGCATCGCTCGTATATGACATTAACAGCAAGTCGATGGCATAATCAGCCGCAGCCAGGCCAAAGCCCCCTAAGGCATTGGCAGCGGCGATCCTTACCTCTTCATTGGAATCGCTTAAGGCTTCGACAATTACACTAAACACTTCGGGGTTTGAAATGCCAATCTTCGCCAGACTGCCCAGGGCATTAGCTCTCGTAAAGCTGTCGGGATCATTGGTAACAGCGAACAGCAGCACAGGCACCGTTGTCGGGCTCTTGATGCGGGCTAAGAACCGGGCCACAATTCCTCTTACTACAGCGGTATCCGAATTAAGGTTGCGCATTACCTTTTCCAAAGCCGGAACAACTGCTTCCTGCAGGGATTCCAGTTTCTGCTCAGCCTCAGTCCGGACAGCATAATCAGTAGCTACCAACTGCTGCACTAACTGAGCAACGGCCTGCTCGGCCTCTTCATTGTCAATCTGAAATGGGTCAGTCCCGTTAAGATACTCCTCGAGATTGGTATAGCCGTCGCCATCCAAATCTGCATTGTGCTCCAATCCACCTTCAGGCTTCATGCCGTGTTTGATTGCCCACCAATCAGGTATTCCGTCCTGGTCGCTGTCAAGAGGCATACTGAAGCTTCTTAAGAAGACCAAACCACCCACATCAGCCTGGGAATCGATAATACCGCTGTCCAAGCCGGAAACCAAACCACCATAGGTGGCTGTACCGGTTCTGACTTCCTCGACGATTCTATTATCAATCTCATCCCGTGCAGGCAGAGTTGCTCCCGCATCAGCCAAGACCAGCTCATATGCTTCTTCAGCACTATGGGTTGTGACATACGGAACCGGGAACTCCGAATCATGTTTAACGTCCTCAATCCGATCAAGACGGGGTTGGACGCCACCTGCCCAGTTATCAGCTGTTATCGCTGGATAGCCGTCCATATAGTTGTCTGCTATATACCACTTGCCGCCATTAGAGATCTCCACAATCCGGTGATTGACACTGCCGCTGTTTGTCCCCGGGCCAGGTCTATAGTAATTGGCCACGAGGTTCACCAGGCCGTCTTCTCCCCCATAGGTACTGTTGAAGCCCCAGTTATAGATTACGTTGTTGCGGACATCTACTGCTCTTTCAGTCTGGGTGCCTATACGGGGGTTGCGGCTTGAGTGATGCGCCAGTAAATTGTGGTGAAATGACGCATGACCACCCCAGATCCCTCCGTAACCGTGATTACCTTTGGCATGGAGCGATCCTCTCAGGCTTTCCGTGATGAAAGACCACTGCACCGTCACATTGTTTACTTCATAAAAACTGACACATTCGTCAATGGACCAACTGGCTGAAATATGGTCTATGATCACATCGGAGATGCCCCTACCACCTAAGGCATCTGCTTCGAAATTGTTGAAATCCCCCAGACGGACTCTCACATACCGGATAATTACTTGGTTTGTCCGGATATGGACCGGCGCACCTGCTATGGTAATCCCTTCCCCGGGAGCAGTCTGCCCAGCAATCGTAATATAGGGATTGCTGATATCCAGTGGCGACTTCAACATAATCGTCCCTGATACAGCAAAAACTACGGTTCTTGGCCCTGAAGCCAGCACTGCTTCCCGCAAGCTTCCGGGGCCACTGTCATTTAGGTTGGTAACAACGTACACATTCCCGCCTCTACCACCAACAGTGTATTTACCATACCCTTCAGCACCTGGAAACGCAGGTGTTCTGGTTGCCAGACTAGGGACTGATTTACTCAGCTGGCCGCTGGTTTCATCAAGTGCACTTAAAATACTATTTCCAAAGCTGTGCACAAGGTCTGATTGATCATCGACCAACTGCTTAAGCGCGTCTACAACTGCGTCCGATTCCTTTGCTGCACGATAAAACACAGGGCTTAAGCGCCACAGAACAGTCTCGTCAAAACGATTCAAGGATTCAAGCAGGGAGAGCACCTCCTGCTCAGGTATGTCCCGGCAGTGTTCCAAGTAACGGGCAGCTGCCAACCATATTCGAACAGCATTGACAGCATCTGAATCTGCATCTCGCAAACAGTTCAGAAAAAACTCGACCACTTCTGGCTGGTCAGGTTGCGCTTTTTCCAAGGCCAATGCCCATGATAGGTAGTCTGGATCAGTCACCTTCAGGCTTTCAAACATTCTTAACAGATCAAAGGTGATAGTTTGATCGTATTTTGTCAGTTCGCCCAAGGCGTAGATGGCCTGTTCCTTCATGGTACCGGACTTGGTTTGGACTATCTGCATCAACAGCCCGGCAATCTCTTTCGCAGAACTGGCCATCCGTGGCAAGAGGTTGTCAATCAACATCCACAGATTACGCTCCAAATTCTTGGAAGGCTGCATCAATGCGGACTGCAGTACTCCAAGCGGGTCTGAAGCCCTTGGCAGGTTATTTGCTATCGCTGAGATGATCACGTAAGGGTTTCGTGCGTTCGCCAGCTCGTCAAACAACATAGTGGTTATTTCACCAAGCTCTATTCCCAGAGCATTGATGGCTTGAGTCGCCCTCCAGGCCAGCGATGAGTCAACGGCAAAAGCCATAGCCAGCCCTCGCTTAACTTCAGGAGTAACTATACCAATCACCCGCAAGGCATCAACAGCTTGCGCACGAGTACTATCAATTTCAGCGGGATCAGCCACCAGTCTGGCTAACTCACCAACAAGTTCGACAGCCTTTGCCTTCAAATTGAAAGCTGCTCTCGCTGCCCTCGCCCGGGCATTGGGGTTCGGATCACTGAACGCTTGAGCAATGATCGGCAGCCCGGCTTCGCCGTACTGCTCTGCAAAAGCCACTAATTCATAGCCGATAAACAGGTTTTCACCGCGGTTTCTTTGCATTACCTGAAGTATTTGGGGAAAAGCTGCTTCGCCATAAGTCTCCAGAGTGGCCAAGGCCTCCTGTTTTACTTCATATTCTGCAGATCCCAATTGTAATACAGCTTGCTCAATAATTGCCGCATCGCTGGCAATAACATTCGCGCCATGAACAAACAAGCTATCACTGGCCAGCCAGATCACTATGATCATGACCGCAAATACAACTCGAGCTGGTTTCTGTTTCCAATTCATAGTTACCCTCCTTGAAGCTTAGCACGGACAACGCACATGTTAACAAAAAGCAAACACTTAATCTATGTTTATTATAATATTTAACGGAGGGGAATTGCTAGGCATATCCTGTCAAGATCGGTGAAAATCAACATAATTTGCTGTTTACTTCAAGACAGACACTTGCTTCGTTGCGAGAACGGCTGCATAAAGAAAACCGGCAGCAATGGCTGCCGGTAACTTGTGGCTACATACTTGAGGCGGCTGAATACCGGGAATGAATCCCGACCGCCGAGGCTGACCCTGGAGTAATATAAGCTAGATTGACTTGTATTTGAGAGTCGCGACCGCTCGCTTCCAACAAGATCTGGCCATCAGGCTGAACGCGGACATACCGAAATCCTGCGGCAACATAATACTCTGCCAGACGATTAATATCAGTAATCCTGTTACTGTTGCCATTTTCATATTTACTGTCAATCGGCTCAGCCAAAAGAAAGATCATATCGGAATCGGTCTTCGGCATCACGTTTAATACATATCTGCACAGATGCAGCCCGATCCGCTGTCCCCTAAACATAGGATGGACATCAAGTTTATCCAGCAGATAAAGACTGCCGTCACACAAACAGGTACCATATTGCCCATCATGGACGATTTCATCAGCACGAATTCCTATGGCGGTGCTATCTTCATCGAAACGTGTCAGCCACTCACTCCAGCTTACACCCATCTTTTGGCGCCAACGGCTGGGATATTCCTTGATCAGAGCCTCAGCAACGATGATTTTCAGCTCACAAGTTTCCTCAACCAAGTATCCAAGCTGTTTCACTTCAGCCAGACTGATGGCTGGGATCTGTTCACTCAGATTTGTCCAGGATATTAACAGCCGAACATTATGTTGAATCTGCAGATAGCTGTATCCAGTCTCGTACTGGACAAATCCTGGGAAACTTGAGTAGGCAGAATGCTCGATAGTCGGTCCAACCTCAAATACACTGCCTTGATAAGCAAACTTAATTGTCTGTGACATAAATGTCGACTTCCTTCATGAGGTTTTCGCTACTCAACGTTTTTCCTGAGTTTATCGATTATTCGACTTCCGTGCTCACACCGGGATCATGTAACAAACAGATTTTGACCGGTTCTGTGAGCTCTGCTTGCCCGTCTCACCGCCCTTAAAATAATAAGCCAAACAGGAATTGAGATTCCTACTTCGAATATAGCACCTTGTGTGACCATTTACTACACCAGTATTCCGTGTTTTAACAGGAATTTACCCAGAAGAACCGGGATTACAACAGCAGAAAACCGGTTATTGTTTACGAAACGCTTTATTTCGCCTAATAATAGCCAGTTTCCAGATTCTTGACGGAGCACTGTTTTGTTCTTAAGATAACAAGAGAAACGGAGGCTTATCAATTGAAAAAATACACATATAAACATACACTCTATGCATGCTATCAAGGTTACGTCACACAAGCGATTGTCAATAACCTGGCGCCACTCTTATTTGTTATTTTTCAAGAACAATACAAACTGTCCTACGAAATGGTGGGACGCTTGATCCTTGTCAATTTCACAACACAAATCATTGCTGATATCGCCGCAGCTCGATATGGCGATCGCCTTGGGTACCGCAAAGCTGTGATTATCGCTCATCTTTTCTGTGCCATTGGCCTGATCCTACTCGGTACTTTACCGCTCATTCTGCCTACTTCTTACCTGAGCCTGGCTTTTGCTGTAGTAATCTACGCTATCGGTGGCGGGATAATCGAAGTACTAATCAGCCCCATCGTCGAATCACTTCCAGGAGAAGCCAAAACCTCAGCTATGAGCTTACTGCACTCTTTTTACTGTTGGGGTCAAGTTGGTGTGGTCCTTATGACAACTTTGCTGTTGAGACTTATCGGAACCCAGTATTGGTACTGTTTACCCGTGCTGTGGTCGATCATTCCCTCAATCAACGTTTTCAACTTCGCTCGAGTACCGTTGCAGGATCCTGTACCAGAAACAAAACGTACTCATGGAAAACAATTGCTGGTAACCTCCGGCTTTTGGTTAGCCCTGTTATTGATGCTTTGCGCAGGAGCATCGGAACTAACCATGGTGCAGTGGTCATCTCTATTTGCAGAACAAGGCTTAGGTCTGCCAAAAGTTATGGGTGATATATTTGGTCCATGCTTGTTTGCTGTCCTGATGGGGGTTGGCAGAACCCTATACGGTTGGTACGGTAAATCGGTGCAAATTGAGAAAGCCCTGCTCGCCAGCGGCATTCTCTGCGCGACCAGCTATGCGATCACAGTGTTTAGCCCTTATCCTCTGCTTTCTTTGTTCGGTTGTGCCCTTTGTGGATTGTCTGTTAGTTTGATGTGGCCAGGCACACTAAGTTTGACCGCTGCCAGAATTCCTGACGGTGGAACCATAATGTTTGGCTTGCTCGCCATTTTTGGTGACATCGGTGCTTCTGTCGGGCCATGGACGGCGGGAGTGGTCTCCGATCTCGCTTCCAGCTCGTCAATAGTACTTACTCCCGAACAGGGGCTCAAAGCTGGATTAGGCGTTTCCATGATTTTTCCTGTACTTATCATAATCGGCATGTTATCTGTTAAACGAATTGCCGCTTTGGGCTGGGATTACGACAAAGGCTGCTAACCCCAAAAAAGGCCGGCATCATTGTGAATGCCGGCCTTTCTCCACTTATTAAACTGGCACGCTCATGCTTGGAGTGAACTCCCCTTCCAGGGCCGCCTTCTTGCGAACCTGATGCCTGGCATAGAAAAAGCTTGCTACTTGCCCGATTCCCGCCAGTGTCCAAGTAACCGGGTAACAGGCATAAAGGACCGGGATCGTTGGATACCATTTAAACACTGTCACCAGCCAGACAATGCGCATCAAACAAGCTCCTACCAGTGTAGAAAGCATAGGCAGTACAGAATAGCCCATCCCCCTGGTCAGGCCGGGAAATACATTCATGATGCCGCAGGTAAAATAAGCAACCATCATGATCTGCATCCGCACCATACCCAACTCGATAACCTCAGGATTATTAGTATAAATACCCAGTACTGTTCTGCCAAAAAGCAATACTACACCACTCAAGACAATCCAGGTTGAAAAAACTAATCCGGTGCAGACTTTGGCAATGGAATCAATCCGTTCGTATTTCTTGGCACCCATGCTCTGGCCAGTAAACGTAACTGCTGCATTGTAGTAGGCGTTCATCGTCGTACCCACGAAGCTCTCAACATTACCCGATGCGGAGCTGGCAGCAACCAGTGTGGAACCGAATGAATTGACCGCCGATTGGATCAATACATTGGAGATTGAAAACAACATGCCTTGCATGCCGGCAGGTACTCCAATACGAACGATGTCGATCAGCTTATGCTTGTCAATCCTGATTTCCCGGGGAAACAGGCGGATTGCCCTATCAGAATGGTACAGGCAGTTCAAAATCAAGTAAACCGCCAGATACTGTGATATAACAGAGGCCCAGGCAACCCCGGCAACACTCATGTGGAAACCAACCACGAACAACACATTGAGAATTACATTCACTAGACCACTGATGGTCAGGTAGTTCATAGGGCGCCGGCTGTCACCCGCAGCCCGCAGAATGGCAGCTCCAAAATTGTAAACCATACCAGCAGGTAAACCTAGAAAATAGATACGCATGTATAATTCCGATAGATGTAGTATGTCATCGGGAGTACCCATCATCCGCAGCAAAGGCCCGCAAAGAAGCAAGCCTACGATCATCACTACGAATCCGCCAATAATACTGACGGCAATGGATGTATGGACTGAGCGGCTGATAACCTTCGGCTTCCCAGCACCATAGTCCTGAGCAACAATCACGCTGGTGCCTACAGACAAACCCATGAAGAGATTTACAATTAGTCCAATCAGCGAGCCGGTTGCCCCAACAGCAGCCAATGCCTCGCTTCCGGAAAACCGCCCTACCACCACCATATCTGCAGCATTGAACAATAGCTGCAGAATATTCATTGCCATAATTGGCAGCGCAAAAACCAGGATCTTGCCAAATAAAGGTCCGCTAGTCAGATCCATATCATTGGTACGTAAAGTCATGAATGCATACTTCCTTTGCACTGATATATCAGCCTAATATTGAAAAGATGATGACATTGTTTATCATACCATATTAGCTAGGATTTTGCTATGGATGCACAACGAAACAGGGAGTGGAATTTCCACCCCCTGTCATTCTGATACTATTATCGATTTAGCTGTTTGACCATATCTAGTCTCAAGATCCGACCCACACTCTTGTACACCAGAAATGAAATGATACTGTTGGCCCCAGCTTTGATTAGGTTGAAGAAAATAATGGTCGGCATCATCGCCATTACTACATCTCTGCTGACGCTAAGAAACCGAACAGTGAAGAATAGATTCAAAGGAATCATAGTCAAGGTCATGGCAATGGTGCCACAGGCAAGGGCAATGACAGCTCCCGTGCGAGTGCGTTTGTAACTGTAAATTGAACCTGCAACCAGGATAAGAGCCCCGGTAGCGATGATATGCATCACAATACCGATCCATCCACTCTGAGCCGACACAGTCAAGCCTTGAATCACCGACACTGCTACAGTCAGCAGCAATCCGCTTACAGGCCCGTATAAGAACGTGCCAATCAGAATTGGTACATCTGCCATATCATACTCCAAGAACGGCGCTGACGGAAAGATTGGAAATCTGATCAGGTAGACCAATACAATCGACAACGCCGCCAAGATCGACATTTGCACCAATTGCTCTGCTTTCGTCATCCTCATGCTATCCGCTCCTTTTCTCTGGTATATGGGGCATGAAAAAAACCCCTTAAACGGAGCAGGGGCATAGGGAAAGGGAACAGCATCAACTGTTTTGCGCTTCTCCCATCCGGACTTTACCGTCGGCACTGGATTCCAACCAGTTCAGCTAACGCTCGCGGGCTTGTCGGCCTCAGGCCGCTTCACCGCCGGTGGGGAATTTCACCCCGCCCCGAAGCTTCCGCTATTATTATATATTCATTAACGCTTACCGTCAATGCATTTTAGTGCGTATTACTTTTTACACCTGCTTTATTCAAAGAG
>DUVS01000030.1 GCA_012840925.1 Bacillota bacterium | reverse complement strand
TTCGGGGGCGGCTGCGTTGTGCTGGACCGACTCCAGCCAGCACGGACGGCAGCAGGCTACAGAAAATGCCCGCATGAGCGGGAGAGTCGATCCGGTGCGGATCAAAAAGCAGTCATTCTACGCCCATCAAGCTGTCCAAAGCGATGAGCCTGCAATCTACCTGGTAGGCCACTGGAACTACCCAACTGACCCCAATGCCTATGTCTACGGGTTGAAAGACCAGTACCAAAGATATACAGGAGAGACCGCCCTGCGGGATGCCACCAAGAAGACGGTCTATGTGATCGGTTCACGGCATCTGGCCAAAGTGGAGCTGTATATCAACGGTAATCTGGTTGGAATGGATTCGCAAGCTAGGAATGGTTTTATCTACGAGTTTCCCGGCATAAACATCATGCAGCCTGGATATATTGAAGCTGTCGGCTATGATGCATCAGGACAGGAGTTGGTGCGCCAGCGAATCGAGACTGTTGATCAGGTGGTCAAAATCAGGCTCACACCGGTGACCGGGCCTGAGGGACTCCGGGCTGATGGTTCGGACATTGCTTACATTGATGTGGAGATGGTGGATGCCTATGGCCGGGTCCATCCTTTGGACTATGGACGCATTGATTTCACCATCGAAGGGCCGGCAGTCTTCTTAGGCGGTTACAACAGCGGTGTCAAGGATATCAAGCATGAACCAACCTACGTTTATGCGGAAAACGGAGTAAACCGGGTGTTTATCCGTTCTACCAGAGAAGCTGGCCCCATTACCATTACCGCCTCAAGGCCGGGGTTAGAGCCGGTGAGTGTGGTAATTGAGTCCGTACCGTTTGCCGTTGATGCAAACGGGTTGACTACCGTGATGCCCCAAGTCTTAACCAGAAAAGCAGGGCCGAAAATCGTACAGCAACCGGATTTACCGAGCAGGACACCCCTTTCCAATCAGTTGATCATCGATTTTGACAAGGCCAGGATTGTGGAGGCTAAACACTGATATCAGGAGTTAATAAGGTAAGTTATCTGATCTACAGCTCCAAAGTAACTCTGAGTTACCTTGGGGCTGCTTAGTTTTATCAATAGCAGGATTCTGAGAATCAAAAGAGAAATTCTGATACAAAAATAGACCATACTTATAAAGGCCATGTCTGCTGAATATTGGCAAAATAACCACTAATGGTATTTTTGAGGGAACTAGGTTAAAGAGACTAGCAACGGCAAGCAAACTCAAGGGGGAGTCCTAATGAGACGGAGTATTGCGGGACGGATCAGTTTCTCTGTTGGTGTCCTAATCTTAATAATTTGCTGGGGACTCGGTTTTCTTGCATATCTCCGGGGATCTTCAGCTGTGATCAATCAGGTGGAAGAGGCTCTGCTGATGCAGGCTGAAGAAGCTGCCTATTATGTGGAAAGCCGGATTGCCACGCACTTGTCCACTCTGGAAGCAATTGCAGCCAGACCTGATATTCAGAGCATGGATTGGAGTGTACAGCAGCCTGTCCTGCAATCAGAACTGAAGCGGTTGGGGATCTATGAGGCTTTGTCAGTGGTCTATCCTAATGGAGACGCCATGCATGACGATGGAACTGTTGTCAATGTGGGTGACCGGGATTATGTCCAACGGGCGTTTTCCGGTACATCGACTGTATCTGACTTAATTGTTAACCGGGCTACAGGAACCGTCGTTTTTGGGATCGTTGCTCCAATCAAGGTAGATGATCAAGTAGTGGGTGTGCTGATGGCGAGGGCTAGTGCTGTTTCCCTCAGCGAGATTACCGATCGGCTCACCTTTGGAGAATCAGGAGCTGCATTTGTTGTCAGCCGTGACGGCACCATCCTTGCCGGGCCAGTGCGGGAATATGTGCTGCAGCAGCGCAATGTCTTTACCGACACTGCGGAACTAGCTCCTATTGGACAGGCAATTCAGGAACTAGGTATTGGTAATGCCGGTATTGCCCGCTACAGCTATATGGGGGACACCCTGATAACCGGATTCGCACCGATGCCTCAAACCGGCTGGATGATCGGGATAGGAGCCCTTGAAGCAGAGGTGCTCGAGGACGTGGTGGACTTAATGCACTCCATGGTCCTGATTTCCATAGGGTTCGTGGCAGTCGGTATTGTTGTTTCGGTTGTCGTGGCCCGCATGATTGCTGCCCCTTTGATTCAACAAAAAACTGTCGTGGAAGGTATTGCCGAGGGTGATTTCACCCAGACTGTGCCGGTGAAAACCAGTGACGAGGTTGGCGCACTAGGGCGGGCGCTAAACCAAACCGTGGAAAGTATGAGACATGCCCTTGGTTTGACCTCAGAAACTACGGACAAGGTGAAGATCACCAGTGAAGAACTGGCGGCAGCTGCAGAGGAAGTTAGTGCCTCTATTGAAGAGGTAGCGAGCGTTACTAACCAGTTTTCCAGCACTCTCGATGATATGAACAGCAATGCCCAGAAAATGAATGCCAAGGTGCAGGAAATCTCCCAGCAGGTGACAGGTGGGACCAGGGCGATTGAGAATATCACTGTCCAGATGAACTCCCTGAGGGATAACATCCAACGGATGGCTTTGGAAGTTGGCGAGCTGGGGGCTCTATCGATGCAGATCGGTAACATTGCTGGACTGATTGAAGATATCGCGGAACAGACCAATCTCCTTGCCTTGAATGCAGCCATTGAAGCGGCCAGGGCTGGAGAACACGGCCGGGGATTTGCGGTGGTTGCCGATGAAGTCCGCAAACTCGCGGAGCAGTCAAGCGAAGCAACCACAGAGATTGGGTCCTTGATTAACCAGATTCAGGCCAGGATATCAACGGCTGTTTCTGATATGAGCGCAGGATCGAACCAAGCAGATCAAGCCATTCTCCGGGTAAATGAATCCAGCGATCTCCTGCACAACATCCTGGGGGTAGTGGAAGAGATTATGAACCAGATCACTGAATTCTCCGCTGCCCTGAAGCAGCTGAATGTAGGTGGGCATGAGGTGGCCAGTGCAACCGAGCAGCAGGCCGCAGCCATTGAGGAGGTTGCCAGTTCGGCTCAGGATCTGACTGAGATGAGCACCAGACTGCGGGAACTTGTGGATCGGTTCAAACTGCATAAATAACCAGTTGACTCTCACCCAAGATTGTGCCTGTTTGGCGGCGCAGTCTTGGGTTTTTCTTTTGCCAAGGATTTATTGGAAAGATTGGCTATTCTATGGTAAGATGATTACCGAAGCGATCATTTTAAAAAAAGGAGGATCCTATATGAGCAAGTTCGTCCTGTCGGCGTTTGCTGATGAAATTGACAGTAGTCTTCAGGTGCAGATGGATGTT
>DUVS01000029.1 GCA_012840925.1 Bacillota bacterium | reverse complement strand
CTTTTGGCCATGCAGGCGAGACTATTTTGCAGGAACTGACCGGCCACTTTCGCCACAATGAACAGAGTCTGCGGGTGGTAGACCTGTTGGAACGCCATAAACCGGATTTCCCGGGCCTGAACCTGACCTTTGAGGTGAGGGATGGTATTTTGTGCCACACTGGGCCTGAGAAGCCCAAGACATTGGAAGGTCAGGTAGTGCGGATTTGTGATCGAATTGCTTATTTGAACCATGATATTGACGATGCGATTCGCGCCGGGCTGTTAACAGACACCGATCTGCCTGCCAAAGCGGTGAAAGTCTTGGGCCTTACGCGTTCACACCGGATCGATACAATGGTTAAAGATTTAGTTTACTGCAGTTTGGGCAAGACTATGATTTGTATGAGTGATGAGATTCAAGAAGCAACCAATATTTTGCGCCAGTTCTTGTTTGATCGTGTCTACATCGGATCGGCAGCAAAAAAAGAGGAATCTAAAGTGGAGATGCTTCTGAAAATGCTCTACCGCTATTACCTGGAACATTCAAATGAGTTGGTGGAGCGTTTGACACTGGAGCACGAACCCGAAGACCTGCCTCGGTCAATAGCTGATTATATTGCCGGCATGACCGACAGCTATGCCATCAGTGAGTTTAGAAGGCTGTTTTTGCCGCAGGGGTGGTCGCTTGACTAGTGAGGTGATAGTGTGCCACAGTTTGACCAGGAGTTTATCGAGAAAGTGCGCACTGCGGTGGACATAGTCGAGGTTATTGGCCAGGATGTGAAGCTGACACAACGGGGGCGCAACTATGTTGGCCTCTGCCCGTTTCATGACGAGAAAACACCTTCCTTCACTGTCAGCCGTAACAATCAACTGTACTACTGCTTCGGTTGTGGCAGTGGCGGTGATGTTTACAATTACTTGGTCAACTCCCGGCAAATGACATTTCCCGAAGCTGTTGCTGAATTGGCGAAGCATGCAGGCCTGGAGCTTCCCAGGGCTACAGCACAGCAAAGCCGGCGGAGCGAAAAAAGCCAGCAAATGTACGAGCTTAACCGGTTGGCGGCTGTGTTTTACTACCGGATGCTTCGTTCCAGTCAGGGCCAAGAGGCTCGCAGCTACTTGGTTCAACGGGGAATTGACCACAGTTTGGCCAAGCAGTTTTACCTAGGGTATGCTCCTGATAGTTGGGACGGGTTGGTCAACTTTCTCGAGGCCAATACCGAACTGCCGCTCGAACTGGCTGAGGAAGCAGGACTGATTATCTCGGGCAAGCACGGTTATTACGATCGTTTCCGCAACCGGATCATCTTTCCGATTTGCGATCTGAACCAGCGGTTCATTGGATTCGGCGGCAGAATCATCGGGCTAGGTGAACCGAAATACTTGAACACCCCGGAAACCTTAGTCTTTCACAAAGGCAGAAGTTTGTATGGTTTGAACTGGTCAAAGAACAGTATCAAACAGAAAAATTGTGTGGTTCTCGTTGAAGGTTATACGGATTATATCAGCCTTTATGCCAAGGGTGTCACTAATGTTGCCGCCAGTCTGGGGACAGCTTTTACAGAACATCATGCCAGGTTGATCTCGCGTTTGACCAAGAACGCAGTCATTGCTTTTGACAGTGACACTGCCGGAGTCAAGGCTACTCAGCGCGGCTTGAATATTCTGGTGGATGCGGGGTTGAATGTCAAAGTTGCTGTTGTTCCTCAAGGATCCGATCCGGATTCATTTGCCCGCAGCCATGAACCCGGGCAAGTAATCGAGTGGGTGGAACAGGCTGATCCGTATTTGAAATATCAGATTAATATGGTTGTCACACAGCATGACATTGATTCACCAGAAGGAAAAGTAAATGCCGCAAAAGAAATTATTAATATACTGAGACAGGTAGAAAGTATAATAGAACGAGTTGAATATAGTAAATATGTTGCGGAGTTATTATCAATGGATCAGGCTGTCATCAATGCCGAACTGAACCGGGCAGCCATCAAGGAGAATTCCCGAGAAAAATCGGGCAAAGAGAGCAGAAACTCACATATTGCACCGGAAAATAGATATACTATTAAAGATTTGCGTGGTGACGCAGCTGGGTCAACAGTTGTAAGCCCAGAGCAGACACTGGCAATTGAAACCAGTGTGATGCAAATGTTAATGGCTAATCCCGATCTCATGGCTGAGATGTTAGCCCTTGGCCTTGATGCCGACAGCTTTACCAATCCTGATTACACACATTTGTTTTCCTTATTGCTGTCAGATGCATGGGATAAGCAGGGAGAGGCTATCGCCGATCTGTTATTGAGCCTGCCGGAGCCTTCGGGCCGCTGGTCTGATTATATCCAACTGCTGCAAGAAAATGTTTGGTATCGCAATCTAACGACTATGGAGGAAAAACTGGCTCTAATGGAGAATCATAGGGAATCAGATGTTTTGCTCCAATTTTGTCAGCTGATCAAACGCTATGCCAAGCTGCGCAAGGAGATATTGCTTGCCAAGAATAAATAGTTCAGGCTCACTATCTTCTGAGGAAGGAGGGAACGAAATTGGCCAATAAGGATGTATTGAATGTGGAGCATGTGCAAGAGCTGATCGATCGTGGGAAGAAACAGGGTTTGATTTCTTATCGCGAAATTATGGATGCACTGCAGGATGTGGATCTGTCTCCTGACCAGATCGAAGAAATTTACGAGAGTTTTGCAGAATTGGGAGTGGATATTATTCCTGAAACTGGCGATGGTGATGCGCTGGATGCTCATGCACTTGAGGATGCTGGTGAAGTAGATCAGCAAGAGGAAGATCTTGATTTGTCTGTTCCCGATAGCGTGGGCCTGGATGATCCTGTGAGGATGTATCTCAAGGAAATTGGCCGTGTTTCGTTGTTGACAGCGGAGCAGGAAATGGAATATGCCAAAAGCATTGAACAAGGCGATGAAGAGGCAAAGCGCTTGTTGGCGGAAGCTAATCTGCGCTTAGTTGTCAGTATCGCCAAAAGATATGTGGGCCGAGGAATGCTGTTCTTGGATTTGATCCAAGAGGGCAATCTGGGATTGATCAAAGCTGTTGAGAAATTCGATTATCGTAAAGGCTTTAAATTCAGCACTTATGCTACTTGGTGGATTAGGCAGGCGATTACACGGGCTATTGCTGATCAGGCGCGGACGATTAGGATCCCTGTGCATATGGTGGAAACCATTAATAAGCTGATTAGGGTTTCGCGCCAGCTTCTCCAGGAGTTAGGCCGGGAACCTACGCCTGAAGAGATTGCCGCCGAAATGGATCTGCCGGTTGAACGCGTCCGGGAGATTATGAAAATTGCTCAGGAGCCTGTTTCATTGGAGACTCCAATTGGCGAGGAAGAGGACAGTCATTTAGGTGATTTTATCGAGGATCAGGATGCACCTGCTCCTGCAGAGGCAGCTAGTTTCACCATGCTCCGCGAGCAGCTGAGCGAAGTGCTAGAATCGCTGACACCGAGAGAGCAAAAGGTCCTACGCTTAAGATTTGGCCTGGACGATGGCCGGCCGCGCACCTTAGAAGAAGTCGGGCAAGTTTTTGGTGTGACCCGGGAACGGATCCGTCAAATCGAAGCCAAAGCTTTGCGCAAACTAAGGCATCCCAGCCGCAGTAAAAAGCTGAAGGATTTCTTGGGCCAGTAATCCTGTTTGTTGACAGTACTGACATCTCCGTTGTATAATAGCAAGGTGACGGTAAATGGACCCCTAGCTCAGCGGTTAGAGCAGCAGACTCATAATCTGTTGGTCCTGGGTTCAAATCCCAGGGGGTCCACCATATCCCTTGTCTTTCACACCACGAAACGTGGTGTTTTTTTTGTGTAAAAAATTCATGGATTTATTTTCCAGATTAAAAGGATTTTGCCAGTGCATAGAGAATAATAAATTGATAACCATTACCTTCCAAACATTTTTTTGCCGTTTTAGTAAAAAACTGGCGATTTTGAGAAGGTATTCCATAAATAATGTAGAATATATTAGGCGTATTCCCTGTACTGCATGCATTTCTAGCCGCTGCAGGGTTGTCTGCCGAAGTGCCAGCCGCTGATGCGGCCAGGTATTCAGGCGGCCACACTGGCACAGGAACTGTAGTGAGGTTGCAGGAACCGCTGCAGTTTGCGGCAATCCGATGCGTTTCTCCAGCAATTGAAGTACGAAACATGGTAAAGTACGGCTCTTTTGGAGAAAGGCAGATGCATGCGCATGATATTCATGACGAATATCGGCAGGGATGAATATAATATGCTATGCACTGCCTGTGCATATCCAAAGGGGGGTTGGAAGAGAAGAAAGAGTCGCTTTCAACTATTTGCCGTAAACGGAGTTTGGTAAAAGAATATTAGAGAAAAGGAGTTAAATCGATGAGGAAGATCTCACTAGTACTCTTGACAACACTGTTAGTGTTAGCATTGAGTGTGTCAGCATTTGCTGCCAAAAAAGTTAAGTACCCATCAGCCGAATGGGAATTCGGCGATGACAAAGGTCAATGGGGTTTGGTCTACGAGCTGTTCTACGATTCGGAAGGCGAATTCCCAGAGGAAGGTTACTTAAAGCCTTTCTATAAGATCAACGGGAAAAATGGTCCTTGGAACATCACCGTTAAAGGTGCCTACATTGAGGACGGCCAAGAGGTAGACACAGTGTTTGGTGCCCGGTTGCCTGTAAACTATTCACCTTACATTGCCAAGTTTGACGGCAAGAGCCGCATTGTTGGTCTCTCAGTCGGGACTTTCAACTATGAATTAGGCCCGGTTGTTTTGGCACTGCAAGGTGGCTGGATGTTCTCCCATGTTACTCTAGCAGACAATGTGGACGACGTTGAAGGTAGCCCTAACGATTTCTTTGGCCCAAGAATGAACGACATTCTGTTAGATGTAGACTCCACCATTGCTGATGTGCTGGATCTGGATATTGCTCTGAACCGTTATTCAGTACCAGTTGCTGGCGATCCGGATAAGCTCTACGACTACTATTACAATGTAGCTGCAGAAGCTCAATTGACCGATGTCGTTCCAGGTCTGACCCTGACCGGTTTGTATGCTTTCTACAGCCAAGACAAAGACTGGTTGTATGAAGTGACAGCTGACTACGAAGTTATTCCAGAAACACTGTGGCTGCGTGCTGGCCATCGCAACAGCATGTTCTGGGAAGATCATGAAAATGAAGTGGAAGGCACCTGGAATAAGCCATCCGTACTTGGCGGCCCAGATGCAAGTGATGGCAAGACCAGATACATTGCTGATACAAAGCCCATTGAAAATCTCTATAAACGGGGCAACAGCATCAATGTTGGTGCAACCTACAAGTTTACTTATGATGTCCTTGAAGCAGAACTGAAAGCCGACTATGACACAACCAATCCGAAGGCCCGGGGCGACTTGGATGATCTCGTATCGTTATCGCTGAATACAACCGCATTAGATTTCGAGCTTAATCAAAAGTTTGACGTACTGCTGTTAGATGACGATACCACCGCCAGAGACAGTGCGCCAGTACTGGATGGTGCCAAGAATCGTCTCGACTATGCTTTGGATTTCTACACACCACAATACAGCCTGCCTGTAGACTTTGCTGATGTGTTTGTCCAAGGTATCGTCAACTTCGACTGGGATAAGAACTATGTTGCCGACAGCCGTTACCACGCTATCGCCGCTGTTGAAGTCGGTGCCACAGCTGATGTATGGCGCCTGCCCAATCTCTATCTCGGCGGTATCTTTGCATACGATATGCCTGGCGACAAGGACTTAATCAAGAATCCGTTCAAGTTCGCTTTGATCTCGAAATACGATGCTCCTAACGGCATTAAGTTCAGATTAGAGTATCTCAGCTCGGTAGACTATGCTACAACAACCAAATCCGTACACAACGACGACCTGAATGCTCGTTACGACGACATTCGTTACTATGGCAACAGCAAGTTCCATGGTGTTCGTCTCTCGATCGGATTCCCACTATAGGATCAACTCATAGCGGGATAACCAAAGCAGGATAATTAGGTTTCTAATTATCCTGCTTTTTTTTATGCAGGTTACAGGAACAAAGACGCCAGATGGGGAAGTATAAGTATATCTCTAATTGGCATTATCAAACAAAGGAGTCGATTGTTTTGACTAAGTTGGCCTGGATAAGCAAATACCCTTCCATCTGGTACCTGGTAATCAGTTTCGCCTTTTCATGGGCTTTATTTCTGCCATATGTTTATGTTGAGAATGCTTTGGAGTCAGACTTTTTTCTCATTGCCAGGATTTTGTCCAGTTTTGGCCCGGCGCTGGCAGCTGTGGTTCTAATCAGGTTGACTGAAGGTAAGAACGCAGTTAAAAAACTATTTAGAGACATTCTCTCCATTTCCAGCAATCAAAAATGGATGGCTGTGGCTGCTGGGTTAGCTTTTCTAGCTGTTCTTATTCCTCTGGCTGTACTGGTATATATGCACGAGATATCACTCGCTTCAGTTACTGCCAGAAATCTGTTGATCTTGATTCCGAATTTTGTCTTAAGCCTGCTGTTGTTCGGTTCTATCACAGATGAAATCGGCTGGCGAGGCTTCTTGCTTGCGAAATTGCAGCAGAACCACACCGCTGTTTCGGCTAGTGTTATTATAGGCCTGTTTTGGGGATTGTGGCAGCTGCCTACATATTATTTCAGTGGTTTGGTTGAGTCGAATCTCTCACCGATCTGGTTGTTTATTGAATCTGTTGCCTTGTCCATCATTCTAACCTGGATCTATAATTCCAGTAAGAGCCTGGTAGGGTCCATCGTCTTCAACGGCGTTTACCGCACGTTGACCCAGTTTTTCCTGCCATTATCCGAGGCTACCGGCAATATTGTCGCTTTTCAACAGCTGTACACAGGAGTTCTGGTGAACATAGCCTTAATTGTTCTGCTGTTTTGCGGCGGCAAAAAGCTTGTTTTCAGTTTTCAACCTCGTAAGAGTGAGGAACGTTGATTTTACGGATAGGAGTGATAGAATGAAAACGGACATTCAAATTGCTCAAGAAACAGAACTGACACCGATAGTAGACGTGGCTGCCCGAGTTGGCATCGAACCACAGGATCTGCAGTTATATGGATCCTATAAAGCCAAGCTCTCTCTGGCCTTGATGGAGAAACTTAAGGACCGTCCGGACGGGAAACTGATTCTAGTCACAGCCATCAATCCTACCCCCGCCGGTGAAGGGAAAACCACCACCACGGTAGGGCTCGGCGATGCTCTGCAGCGCTTGGGCAAGAACGTAGTGATTGCTTTGCGGGAGCCTTCCATGGGGCCGGTGTTCGGAGTCAAAGGTGGTGCCGCTGGAGGCGGATATGCGCAAGTGGTGCCCATGGAGGATATCAACCTCCATTTTACAGGGGATATGCATGCCATTGGCGCTGCCAACAATTTACTTGCAGCCATGCTGGACAACCACATTCACCAGGGCAACGAACTAGGTATTGATCCCAGGCGGATTGTTTGGAAACGGGCTATGGATATGAATGATCGCCAACTGCGCTACATTATTGATGGCTTAAACGGCCGCAGCAACGGGGTGCCTCGGGAGGATGGCTTCGACATAACAGTTGCCTCTGAGATTATGGCCATCTTATGTTTGGCGGAGAACATCATTGACTTGAAAAACCGGCTCAGCCGGGTGATAGTGGGCTATACATATGACAACAAACCAGTTACAGCCGGAGATCTTAAAGCCCAGGGAGCCATGGCTGCGATATTGAAGGACGCTCTCAATCCCAATTTGGTTCAAACGCTGGAACATACACCAGCCTTTGTCCACGGAGGTCCATTTGCCAATATCGCCCACGGCTGCAACAGTCTCGTGGCGACAAAGATGGCATTGAAGCTGGCTGATTATGTGGTAACCGAGGCTGGATTCGGTGCCGATCTGGGAGCTGAGAAGTTCCTCGACATCAAATGCCGGCTCGGAGGTTTGAAACCGGCAGCGGTAGTGATCGTAGCATCCATTAGAGCCTTGAAACTGCACGGGGGAGCTAAACTGGAGAATCTTCAGATTGAAGATCTTGATGCGCTGAATAAAGGCATACCTAATTTGTTGAAACACCTGGAGAATATCAGGGATAAATTTGGGTTACCGGCAGTTGTAGCCGTTAATCGTTTTCCCCATGATACGAAGACGGAGATTGCTCTGGTAACCGCCAAATGTCGTGAACTAGGTGCAAATGTAGCCTTATCCGATGTGTGGGCTCAAGGGGGTGCAGGCGGGATCGAGTTAGCGCAAGAAGTATTGGCTTTGTGTGACCTGCCTCAACCAGGTTTGCGGTTCATTTATCAGGACGAAGATTCTTTGGAGGAGAAAATAGTCAAGATTGCAACTGAGATTTACGGTGCCGACGGAGTAGATTTTCTGCCCGAGGCTAAGCGAGACCTACAGCGGTACAAGCGTCTTGGTTTTCAAAATCTTCCCGTCTGCATGGCTAAGACCCAATATTCACTGACTGACGATCCGAAACAGCTTGGACGCCCCAAGAACTTCACAATTACGGTGCGCAGTGTCCGGATTTCGGCAGGTGCCGGTTTTGTTGTGGCCTTAACCGGTGACATAATGACCATGCCGGGATTACCAAAAAGACCGGCAGCTGAGTCAATCGATGTCGATGATTCAGGTAGAATCACTGGATTGTTTTAGGAGAAAAAACAGCGATCCCAGCCTGCAGCAGGCGGGATCTTTTTTTCTGTTTGTTTACGACAACGAAACAAAAATATAACGTTACAAATGCAACTTATGTAACGTTATATTTCTTGATTAATATCCTTTATCAGCGTATAATTGATATGAAATATCTACCGGGGGAGGTGTGGTATGGGCAAAAAGGGTAAAGTTACCATCAGCCAAATTGCCGAGTTGTTGGATGTATCGTCGATTACGGTAAGTAGAGCTCTGGCTAACCAACCAGGTGTCAGTGATGAATTAAGGCAAACGATCATTGCCAAAGCGAAAGAGCTGGGTTATAAAAGATGCAAATCCTGCCAGAAAGCAAGTATTCTACTGTTAATTCGCCATCGTTACACAGCCGATCACAGTAACTTCAGCCAACTGGTGGAAGGTGTTCAGGCTGAAGTCCATCAGAAGGGAAGCGACTTGACCATTGAATTTGTCGAGGCTGAAAAACAGCACCAACTGATCCTGCCCAACAGCTTAACAAAGGGGCAAAGGTTTGATGGAGTAATTCTCCTGGGTAAGTTTGAGGACCAGTATGCTCACAAGGTGCAGCAAATAGTGCCAAACCTTGTCATCATCAACGGGGGCAATGACACATTAAGATGCAATTATATTTATTTCAATTACAGTCGGATCGGATACTTAGCTGCAGAACACTTGATCAAGAAGGGGCATACCAGAATTGGCTACATAGGCTTAGATCAATCACACAGCTGCGAATGGAAGTATTACGGAATGCTGAGTGCCTTGGCCAAGCATGGTATGACCGTTGATGACCGGTTTGTCCTCAACAGCAAAGACGATCTCACGGGGCGATTGGAGAGTCTAGTCACGGCCGGGGAACTTCCCACAGCGTTTATCTGCCAGTCCGATCGGATTGCCTTGAAACTTATTAAAATGCTCCATGAATACCAAATCGCGGTACCGGATCAAGTATCGGTAATCGGCAGCGGCAATTCAGAAATGTCCACTATTTCCATTCCTGAACTGACAACTTTTGAGACCAATATCCCCACTGTGTGTCAACTGGCAGTGGCTACACTCTTTGATCAAATCAACGGGAAGGTCCAAGTGTGCCGCACGATATACGTGGATGCAGAGTTAGTAGAACGTGATTCAGTACGAGATCTATCAGCCAAGGAGGCCTATGCAGAATGCACTTTAGACGATTAATCGCCTATTCCCGGAAGTACCTCGGTTTGAATCTTATTGGTTCAGCCTTGTCTATTGCCGCGGTTATCGCCGGCTTATACATTCCAGTAACCACCAAGGAACTAGTGGATCGAGTCCTTGTCGCAGGTGAGTTCGATGTAATCGGTATACTGACCATAGTGCTGGTCAGCCTCACCGTTGTCCGGATCCTCTTTGAATATTTACGCAGTTATATTTTCGAATTCACATCGCAAAAAGTTCTCTACGATTTCCGCAGTGATCTGTACCGCAAGCTGCTGAGTCAATCATTTAGTTACTATGACAAGGTTAGGACCGGGGAATTGATGAACCGGCTGGTGGGGGACTTGCAGGCGGTTAGAGGGTTGCTGAGTTCCTTTTACATTCAAGTATTTGAGGGCTTGTTTCAAATTGTGACCACCTTAGCCATGATGATTTCTTTCAGCGGCAAAATGACCTTGGCTCTGGTAGTTATTGTCCCAGTTACCTATTTTACGATGCGCGCCATGTCCGTGCGCCTGAGGCCTGTTTACCGCGAGGTGAGGGTGGCTTTTGAAGACTTAAGTTCAACAGTTCAAGAGAACCTTACAGGTATTCGGGTTGTCAAAGCTTTTGGCCGTGAGGATTTCGAGAAGGATAAATTTGATCAAGTCGCGACCAGATGGAATCAGAACAATATCGAGGCGGCAGACATTCGCTCAGTCTTTATTCCGGTGCGCAGGCTGATTGGTGGTATGAGTACTGTTATTATTCTCTTGCTTGGCGGGTACCTGGTGATCCAAGGACAGATTACTCTTGGCGCTTTGGTTGCCTTCAACGCCTATGTAGGAATGCTCTCAGCACCTATCAACAATGCTTCCCAGTTGGTGAACCAATGGGAAAGCGCGAAGGCTTCGCTGGAGAAAATCTTTGAACTGATGGATCAAGAAACAATTTTGACCAACAAAGCGGATGCTCTGCCCATGACCAGCTGCAAGAGCCAGATCGAGTTTAAAAATGTTTATTTTAGCTATGGTGAGCAGATGGTGTTAAGAGATATCTCATTTGCGATCAAGCCCGGTACGACCACAGCAATTATGGGCAGCACAGGCTCAGGCAAAACAACCATTCTCAATCTGATTGCCCGGTTCTATGACTGTACCAGCGGGAAAGTGATGATTGACGGGATTGACGTGCAGGAATACGATTACAATCAACTGCGCAAGCACATTGGTATTGTCTTTCAGGAAACGTTTCTTTTTTCCGATACCATCGCCAACAACATTGCTTTCGCTGTACCAGATGCAACCAGAGAGCAGATTGAGCAGGCGGCGAAAATTGCCGGCGCCCATGATTTTATCATGGAAATGCCCAACGGATATGACACGATCATAGGAGAGCGGGGAATTGGTCTGTCAGGTGGGCAGCGCCAGCGGATAGCCATCGCCCGGGCGATAGTTTTCAATCCGAAAATCCTGATCCTGGATGATGCTACCTCCAGTGTGGATATGGAAACTGAGCATCAGATCCAACAGACTCTGAAAGGGATCATGCAGGAACGGACTGTTTTGGTTGTTGCCCATCGGATCTCATCGGTAAAGGACGCGGACCAGATCCTGGTGTTGGAACATGGCCGGATAGTAGAGCGAGGCACCCACCGGCAGCTCATAGAACAGGGTGGCAGGTATTACCAGACGTTTATAGAGCAGTACCGCGAGTACAAAGACAATGCCAGCGGATTAGAGTTGGCGTCAGGGAGGATCGGGTAAGTGCGAGCTAACTTTAAAACTGATGAAGCAGATGTGAAAGCATTGGATGTTGGTCAGCTTAAGCGGTTGATGCAGTACCTTAAGCCATACCGAAAACAGGTATTAATCACAATTCTGTTGATGTTTGCAGCTACGATTATCGACAACTTCAGCCCGTATATTGTACAGTTGTCGGTTGATGAGTTCATTCCAGCCCGTAAAGTGGGACTGCTTGTTGTGGTAGCATTGACTTACGCTGTGGCTGTTGTTTTCAGTTACATTTTTACACGGCTAAAGATTCAGTTCGGCAATCGCACCGGCCAATATGTCCTTTATGATTTAAGGCGCGATTTGTTCAATCACATTCAAGGGTTATCCCTGAATTTCTTCGATAACAACTCTGCCGGAAAGGTCATGGTGCGGATAGTCAATGACGTCAACACGCTTAATCAACTGTTTACCAATGGTTTTGTCAATGTTATATCGGAAGTATCGGTATTAATTGTAATTGCTGTTGCCATGTTTGCGATCCACGCCAAGTTGGCATTGGTTACTTTGGCCTCGGCTCCGCTGTTTATGACTCTGCTGGTTCTGACTCGTAACGAGATCAAGCGGCGTTGGCGGGACATGCGCAAAAAAGTAGCCAATATGAATGCATACTTACATGAGAACATTACCGGTATGAAAGTGATTCAGGCTTTTGTACGGCAGAGGGAAAATGATCGCATGTTCCACCAGGTGATCGGCGATGTGTTCAACTCCTGGATGCGGGCAATCCGCCTTAATTCAGCCTTTGGCCCTGCAGTTCACTTAGTTTCGATCATTGGTACGATTATTGTTTACTGGTATGGGTCAAAACTGTTAGCGATTGACGGGGTCACACCAGGTGTGGTAATCTCATTTTCGTTGTACCTTGAGCGTTTCTGGGCACCAGTGAGAATGCTGAGTAATTTCTACAACCAGCTGCTGGTAGCTATGGCGTCATCAGAACGCATCTTCGAACTGCTGGATCAAAAACCGCAGATAGTCAATCTGTCCGAGACAAGACTGGAGCAGATCAAAGGCAAGGTGGAGTTTAGGGATGTCCACTTTCATTATGAACCGGAAAAACCTGTCTTGCGTGGGATAAATTTTGTGGTTCAACCAGGTGAAACCATTGCGCTGGTAGGGCAGACAGGTTCCGGAAAATCCACGATTATCAATCTGTTGGCCAGATTCTATGATCCTGTACAAGGGCAGATTTTGATCGATGATCAGGACATCAAAGATTTGGATTTGGAAACGCTGCGAACCAAAATTGGTGTCATGCTGCAAGATCCGTTCATTTTCTCCGGTACAGTGATGGATAATATCCGTTATGGTAAACTGGATGCACAAGATGAGGAAGTGATCGAAGTTGCCAAAGCGGTGTACGCCCACGATTTTATCAAGGAAATGGAGGCAGGTTACGAGACTCTGGTCAATGAGCGTGGGTCCCGCTTATCCATTGGCCAGCGGCAGTTGATCTGTTTCGCCCGAGTTCTTTTGGCCAATCCGCAGATCCTGATTCTGGATGAAGCCACATCAAGTGTAGATACCCATACTGAGATTCTACTGCAAAAAGCCATCGACAAGCTGCTTGAAGGACGAACCTCTTTTGTAATTGCACATCGCTTGTCCACCATTCGCAACGCTGATCGGATCATGGTGGTGGACAACGGCAAGATCGTGGAAGTTGGCACTCACGAAGAGTTACTGGCACAGAGGGGAATTTACCACCAGTTATATACAATCCAGTACCAGTATCTGCATGCGGTTTAGAGCGAAAGCCGCCAGAAGAAGGAATATACTGATTGGGGGTCGAAATATATAAAAAGTATCAAATCATGCCACCATAAATTGATTGGGAATGAAATGGATGCAGGCTGTCACATGATCCAGGTTTTGGCATAAGATCTAAGATGGTGGGGAACAGGTGATGTCATGTCAGTGTCAGTGGACACATGTATCAGGGTAATGGAAGCACTAGCACCGCCTGAGCATGCCTTGGCATGGGACAATTCAGGTTTGCAGATTGGTTCCAGAACAGCTGAAGTCAACAGGATTATGGTTACACTTACCATAACAGAAAAAGCTGTTGAACGGGCTAACGCAGATGATGTTGACTTAATCATCACACACCATCCGTTGATCTTCCAACCGCTGCATGCTATTGATACTGACTTGCCTATGGGACGGATCGTCCAAAAACTGCTGAGCAATGGGATCGCAGTTTATGCCTGTCACACAAACCTGGACAGAGCGCAGTTCGGTTTGAATTACTGGCTGGCAGAATCACTGGGGCTTCACAAACACAAGATACTTGAGCCTGAACCAGGCCAGGAACTAGGCTTGGGCAGAATCGGATATCTTGATCCTATATCACTTGCTGATTTGGCAGTGAGACTGAACAAAATGTGGCAAACTCATGTCAGATATGTGGGGGATCCCCAAAGACAATGTACTAAGATTGCAGTTTGTGGCGGATCTGGCAGTGATTTGATTTATACTGCCTGGTCACAGCAGGCTGACGTCCTGATTACAGGAGATCTCAAGTACCATGCGGCATTGGATGCGGAAGCACTGGGGCTTGCGGTGATCGATGCTGGCCATTTTGCAACAGAAAGCATCATGATCACTAAAGTAGCATCTTACTTGCGGACAAAACTGCCGGCCGTAGCTGTGGTTGAACTCTGGGAAGGGGAAGACCCGTTTAGATATTGAGTCCCAATCAAGGTGGTGAAAGATATGGCTCCACGGAAGTGCGTGATCTGCGGAAAACAGATTCCCGAGGAGAGGATCCAAGCTTTGCCTCAGACAAAGAGATGTGTAGATTGTGCTCGGGAGAAGGGGTCAGATATCGTAACACGCAAAGCAGATATTGGTATGGATGCCGACACTTACAAAGATTTGCTTGGAGCTACCCGCAGCTAAGATCACCATGCAGCAGTTGCACGATGGACAAATATGTGATATACTCTTTGTGCTGTTAAGTGAATTAGATGATCGCGGGATTATTCCTGAGGAAAGTCCGAGCTCCACAGGGCAGGATGCTGGGTAACACCCAGTGGGGGCAACCCTAAGGAAAGTGCCACAGAAACATACCGCCTGAACAGGTAAGGGTGAAAAGGTGAGGTAAGAGCTCACCAGCGACTAGGTGACTAATCGGCTAGGTAAACCCCATCCGGAGCAAGGCCAAATAGGGGAGAAGGAATTGCCCGTTCCGCTATACTCTCGGGTTGGCCGCATGAGACATTAGGTAACTAGTGTCCCAGATAGATGATCATCCTCGACAGAACTCGGCTTATAAATTCACTTAGCAGACAAAATGAAGCCGCAAATGGCTTTAGTTGGAAACTCTGATACAAATCAGAGTTTTTTTTTATTTTTTTTGCTTCAGGAAGCAGGAATCGCTAAATTCTTACCGAATAATGTCAACAAGTGGTAGATAGTGGGGCAAAGTGGGGGATTGCCCGAAGAGGTGAGAAGCTCATGTTCATGGGCGAGTATCAACATTCACTGGACACCAAAGGAAGACTGATTATTCCAGCCAAGTTCCGTGAAGTCTTAGGTGAAACTGGAGTTATGACACGGGGCTTGGATAACTGTCTTTTCCTATTTCCCCATTCTGAGTGGAGCATTCTGGAGGAAAAACTGAAATCATTACCGTTGACGAAATCGACGGCGCGTCAATTCGTGCGGTTCTTCTTCTCCGGAGCCACTGAATGTGAGTTGGACAAACAAGGCAGAATCAACATCCCCCAGAATTTACGGGATTACGCGGATATTGAGAAGGACGTCGTTGTGATCGGTGTCTCGAGCCGGATTGAGATTTGGAGCCGGCATCGTTGGGAAGAATATATGCAGCAAGCTGAGGAGTCTTATGAGGAAATTGCGGAAAACATCGTTGAGTTGGGAATTTAGGGCTGATACTAAGGATGAGTCGGTGTGGAATTTGAACATCAACCGGTATTGACTAATGAGGTAATCTGGGGTTTGAACCTCAAACCTAAGGGTGTTTATGTAGATTGTACCCTTGGGGGTGGAGGGCACAGCCTGGCCATACTGAAAACCCAGCCCGATTGTCGTGTTGTTGGAATCGATCAAGATCTTCATGCCCTTGATGCTGCCGGACGCAGACTTGCTGAGTTTGGTGCTAGAGTTGAACTTGTCCATGGCAATTTTCGCAAATTGGACAATATCCTCTCCAGGTTGAACATTAATGCGGTCGACGGGGTTCTGATGGATCTGGGAGTTTCATCGCCCCAGTTGGATCAAGCGGAGCGTGGTTTTAGTTACCAGCAGGATGCAAGGCTGGATATGCGCATGGATCCTGAACAGGAATTGACTGCTTACGATCTCGTCAACAAGCTGTCCAAATCTGAACTGGCCAGGATTATCAGGGAATACGGGGAGGAGCGCTGGGCAACCAGAATAGCAGAGTTTATTGAAACATATCGTCAAGGCCAGCCAATCGAGACTACCAGTCAATTGGTGTCCATTATTAAGGCGGCAATTCCGAAAAAGGCCCGTATGGATGGTCCCCATCCTGCCAAGCGTACATTTCAGGCATTGCGGATTGCGGTCAATGATGAATTAGGGGCCTTGGCCGAAGTGTTGGAGAAAGTGGTGGAACTGTTACGGCCAAAGGGCCGGTTGTGTGTAATCACTTTTCATTCTTTAGAAGATCGGATTGTCAAGAGATTTTTCAACAGGCTTAATAATCCCTGTACTTGCCCGCCGGAGATGCCTGTCTGCAGCTGTGGTAAACGACAGCTCGTCACTGTGATAACAAAAAGGCCACTTACAGCCAGCAAGGCGGAGCTTGCAGTTAATCCAAGAGCACGAAGTGCAAAACTGCGAGTATGCGAGCGTTTACCTAAGGAGGATATATGAACATGGAACCTGCTCTGAAACTGGAGTACTATGAGCTGGACATTGCAGCAGCTCTGCCTTCCAGTAATTACAAACGCAAAAAGCGCGTTCCATTGCCGGTATTAATCTGCCTTACAGCAATGCTGGTTGTTTGTGCTGCATTCTATTACATCAATCAGCAGGTAGTGACCATGCAGCTTAGTGTGGAGATCGGTATTTTGGAAAGGCAGTTGGCCGATCTGCAGCAAGAGCAAGAATATCTTTTGTTGTCACTTAAGGAAACTAATCGGCTTACCACCATTGAAGCTGTTGCCAGGCAGGAGTTGGGGATGGTAGATCCCGTGGGCACACAGGTATTAGTGTTAAATACCCAGCAGAACGTTAATCCGGATGCAGGAGGATGGATCGACGTCGAAGAAGATCAACACAACCATCTATTTACACAGATTGCCAACTGGTTAAACCAATTACTGCCGGTAGGAGGAGTTGAAGCTGGGAGAATTGGCCAATAGAAAGCGAATCTACCGGAGAAGTGCCGGCTTGTTTGTGCTCTTTGCCTTACTGACATCCGCGTTATGTCTGAGGTTGGGTTATTTACAGCTGTGGAGCAAATCCAGATATACAAATCTGGCTGAAGCACAACGTTTGCAGCCGGAGTTGATTGATCCTCAGCGCGGCAACATCTATGACCGCAACTTCGAGCTGTTAGCCAGGAGTATCGATGCCTATTCCATTCACGTTATTCCCAGCCGGGAACGGGATCCACACCAAGCAGCTCAGCAGTTAGCCCCCTTTTTGGATCTGAGTGCAGGGGAGATCGAAGCTCTATTTCGGGAAAACGATGCAAAGCAAAGGAATTTCTGGTTGGCCCGAAAGCTTACCCTCGAGGTCGCCAACGAGATCCGCCAGCTAAACATTCCGGGAATCCGCCTGATTACCCGGCCGCAGCGGTTCTATCTCCAAGGGTCTTTAGCGGCACATGTGCTTGGTATTGCCGGAATTGATAATCAGGGGTTGGAAGGAATAGAATACCATTACGACCATCTGCTCAAGGGTACTCCAGGCACCCTTAGAGTTGAAAAAGATGCTGTTCAGCGTAAAATTCCAGGAGGCCTTGAAGTCAAGTTGGCGCCTGCCAATGGCCATGATTTGGTCCTTACCCTCGATATGACGATTCAGTACATCGCAGAGAAAGAACTCCAGACAGCGGTTAATGCATCCCAGAGCAGTGCCGGGATTATTCTGGTCATGGATCCCAAAACAGGAGCCATTTTGGCCAATGCTGTCTATCCAACCTTTGACCCGAACAACTACCAAGCCTACCCTTCAGCATACCGCCGCAATATAGCCATCACGGATCAGTATGAACCTGGTTCAACATTTAAGATTTTCACAGCAGCAGCAGCCCTGGACCTGGGGATTGTAGACGCCAACCGGCCGTTTTACAGTGGGTCTTCGTGGGAAGTCGGCGGCGGTAGTGTCCGCAGTTCCAATATCTACGGCAATGGCAACATTACTTTCCTAGAAGCGATCGAAAGGTCTGACAATATTATTTTTGCCCAGCTCTCGGTTGAAATGGGCCCAGAGCGGTTTTATCCCTATTTAGCCAGTTTTGGATACGGTAAGAAAACGGGAATTGATTTTCCTGGTGAAGCAGCGGGAATTCTGCCCAAGCCAGGCCAGATAGCTCATGGCGAGACACTGCAGTGGGCCAACATCGGTTTTGGGCAGGGGATTGCCGTAACTCCACTTCAGCTGTTAATGGCAGTGAGCGCAATTGCAAACGATGGTAAGATAATGAAGCCTTATTATGTTGCCGAAATTCGCGACGAATTTGGCAAGATTATCAAACGGACAGAACCGGAAGTTGTGGGGCAGCCCATTGCGCCTGAAACGAGCAATCTTTTGACTGAATTCCTAATTTCAGCTGTAAACAATGGCTCAGGGAGCAGGGCGAAGATTATCGGAGTAGAGGTGGCCGGCAAAACCGGAACTGCAGAAGTACCCATGCAGGGGGGGTATGGTGATGAACGGATCGCTTCCTTTGTGGGTTTTGCACCGGCTGGCGACCCTCAAGTGGCAGTGTTGGTAGTATTGTATCAGCCGCAGACTGAAATCCGTTACGGAGGTGTTTTGGCAGCACCAGTGTTTCAAACGGTAACCGAACAGATCCTCGACTATCTGGGTGTGGCTAGAAAACAGTCTGTTGTTGAGTCGACTCCAATGGCCATCGTACCTAATGTCCGCAACTATACGGTTGCTGAGGCGGAAAAGATCCTTAAAGAAAACCACTTATTGGCGAATCATTTGAATACAGGCCAGATAGTTCGGGATCAGATTCCCAGTCCCGGCAGCCGGGTACTGCGGCAGACTGCAGTCAATCTGCTTTTCTATGAGGAATCTGAACCAATCATGGTTACTGTTCCAAACTTGATTGGCAAAAGCATGCGGGATGTATCCACAGTGGTTAACGAATTGGGCTTGCAGTTTCGGCCAAAAGGCAGTGGGATAGCTGTGCGCCAAACTCCAGCTGTGGGAACGAAAATACCAATCGGTTCGGTCATTGAAGTTGAGTTTCAACCATAAAATGAAATTACCAGGTATTCAAGACCTGTAGGGGGAACAAGCATGGTCCAGATCTCTCAACTAATTGCTAACCTGGAGTGCGAGCTAATTGGAGCCGATCGGGAGATTTCCGGCTTGAGTTATGATTCTCGCAAGATCAAACCTGGGGAGCTTTTCTTTGCCATCCGTGGATTTAAGACAGATGGCCATAATTATGTCAAGGACGCGATTGCCAACGGCGCTGTGACCGTAGTTGTGGAGCAGATCCAGAACGTGGACCCTGACATCACACAGATCCTGGTTTCAGATACGCGGGCGGCTATGGGCAAGATGGCCGCTGCTTATTTTAATTACCCCAGCAGGCGGCTGCGGGTAATCGGTGTTACGGGCACGAATGGAAAGACCACCACTACATATCTGATTAAGTCAATCCTGGAACAGGCAGGGTACGGCGTTGGTTTAATTGGAACCATTCAGATTTTGATCGGCAACAAGGCAGTACCTGCACGGCGGACAACTCCGGAATCCTTGGATCTCCAGGCGATACTGGCTGAAATGATTGCCCACAACCTTGACTATGCGGTAATGGAAGTATCGTCTCACGCTTTGGAACTGAACCGGACTGCTGGGTTGGAATTTGATACTGCTGTTTTTACAAATCTGACCCAGGATCATCTGGATTTTCATCAATGTTTTGAGCATTACTTCCAGGCCAAGGCAAAACTGTTTGCCGGCTTGATGCAAGAACCGGCGAAAGATGGAAAGGTTTCGATCATCAATGTAGATGACCCATATGGATTAAAGGTGGCTGGCTGCAGCACAGCTCCGGTCTACAGTTATGGAATTGAACAGCCGGCCCAGGTTAGTGCCAATGATGTGCGAGTTAGCAGCAAGGGTGTACAATACCGCTTACATACACCGTTTGGTGATGTAGACCTGGACCTCAACCTCACGGGATTGTTCAACGTCTACAATACATTGGCCGCTTGTACAGCTTGTCTGGCAGCAGGTGTTGGATTGAGTGATCTCAAAGCCGGATTGGAGAAAGTGACCGGTGTACCCGGCCGGTTTGAACTGGTAGATATGGGTCAGGACTTTGCCGTAATCGTCGACTATGCCCACACACCTGACAGTTTGGCCAATGTACTCCGAACTGCACGGAGTTTTGCCGACAATCGGGTAATCGCTGTCTTTGGTGCTGGGGGGGACCGGGACCGGGCTAAAAGGCCTTTAATGGGCAAGGTGGCTGCAGAACTCAGTGATTACGTGATTCTAACTGCCGATAATCCCCGCAGTGAGGATCCAGTCCGAATCTGTCACGAGATCGAACAGGGAATGCTTCCCGTATTAGCCCAAAAAACATCTTTAAAGTATGTGATTGAGCCCAGCCGCAGCAAAGCCATTGAGAAGGCGATTAGAATGGCCAAGGCAGGAGATGTGGTGGTGTTTGCCGGAAAAGGGCATGAGACATATCAGGAATTTAAAGACCATACCATCGATTTTGATGACCGGGCAGAAGCTCGGCGCATATTGAAGGAGCTATAGGCCATGTATCCATTAACCTTTGCTGAAGCAGCTTCCATATTGGGAAAGCCCAGTACTGACCAAACCAAGATCGAGCAAGTGATTATCGATAGCCGCCAGGCAACTGCTGGCAGTCTATTCTTTGCCCTGCCCGGGTCCAAGACCGATGGGCACCACTATGTAGTTGATGTGTTGAAATCCGGAGGTTATGCGGTGGTAAAACGGGGCTGGGGCCAGGATCAACGGGTCATAGAAGTTGAAGATCCGCTGCTTGCTCTGCAAAAACTGGCTCAAGCACATCTCGAGAAGATCGGGCTTCCTGTGGTGGCCATCACTGGAAGTAACGGCAAAACCACTACTAAAGATTTCACAGCTGCCGTACTGGGGGCAAAATACAAAGTGTGCAAAACCCAGGGTAGTTACAATAACGAGATCGGCTTGCCCTTGACGATCATGAGTATCGAACCGTGGCATGAAGTGGTAGTGCTGGAAATGGGGATGCGCGGATTAGGTGAGATTCGGCATTTGACAGAGATTGCGCCGCCGCAGGTTGCTGTGATTACCAATATATATCCGGTGCACCTGGAGCTGTTGGGCAGCATTGAGAATATTGCCAAGGCCAAAGCTGAGATCCTGCTGGGTTTACGGTCCGGCGGCAGTGCTGTACTGAATGGCGATGATCCACTAATCCGCATTCATGCGGCCAAAGCCAAACATGTCTTGTTCTATGGACGCAATGGCCAAAATCAGCTGCGGGCAGAGAATATTGCCGTTGACGGCCAAGGCAAGGTAAGTTATGACTTGAGATGGAACGATCAGGTCTATCAGGTTAGGCTGCCAGTGCCTGGTGCTCATAACGTCTATAACAGTCTGGCAGCGATTGGAGTTGGCATTCAGTTTGGCATTCCAATCTCAATTGCCATCGAGGCGCTACCCGAAACGGAATTAAGCAGTATGCGCCTGGAGATCGAATTCAGCTCAGACGGAGTCTTGATTATCAATGATGCCTATAATGCCAGCCCTGCTTCAATGCAGACAGCTCTGGAAACCCTGGACCAGATTTCAGGGAACCGGCGCAAAGTAGCCATTCTGGGTGATATGTATGAATTAGGGTCTCTCTCGGATTCAGCCCATGAGCAGGTGGGAGTCTGGGCTGCCCAAGTCTGCAATCAATTGGTGTTTGTGGGAAAGAATGCTCATTTGATGAACAAAGGTGCCCAATCAGCAGGATTTTCTTCATCCAATATCAGAATATATCCAACGGTGGAGCAATTGCTGGTGGAGCTTAATCAATTTGTTGAAAGGCAAGATTCGGTGTTGGTCAAGGCATCACGTGCTGTTGCATTGGAACAAGTGGTAGCAGCCTTAAAAGCGAGGTAATGTCAGTGGATCGATCAATGGTATATTTGCCGATAATAGGGGCGTTGATTGCATTCGGAATAGTAGTTTTCATCGGGCCAGGCATGATTCGTTACTTGACGAAATTGAAGTTTGGCCAAAGTGTCCGGGTAGATGGGCCCAGAAGGCATTTGCAGAAGGCGGGCACTCCCACCATGGGAGGCATTATGATCGTTATTGGCCTGGTGATAGCCGCGTTGATCATAGGGAAGGGCAGTACACATCTGTTGTTCGCCATCTTTATCACGGCCGCCTACGGAGCCATTGGCTTTCTGGATGATTTGTTAATCATTCTCACCCGCCGCTCATTAGGATTGAAGGCAAGGCAGAAGCTGTTTGGCCAGATGTTTATTGCGGTTCTGGTGGCTCTCTATGCATTATCAAGATCTGATATCGGTACGACAGTCTTGATACCATTTACCGAAATGTCCGTCGAACTGCCTGTGGCAGTATACGTGATTCTGGTACTTGGAGTCATGCTCGGTACAACCAACGCCGTAAACTTGACTGATGGATTGGATGGGCTGGCAGCAGGATCTGTGACCATTGCTGCAGCCAGCTATGGTGTGATCGCCTATCTGCTTGGCAGTGTTGACCTTGCTGTCTTTGCCGGAAGCCTGGCCGGTACCTGCCTGGGATTTGTCTGGTTTAATGCCCACCCGGCAGCGGTTTTTATGGGTGATACCGGTGCGTTAGCCTTAGGTGCTGCTTTAGGTATTCTGGCAATTCTGACTCGCACACCTTTCCATTTGGCCATTGTCGGCGGACTGTTTGTAATTGAAACGTTGTCTGATATCATTCAAGTGGTCTACTTCCGCTTAACAAAGGGCAAGCGGTTTTTCAAGATGGCACCTTTGCATCATCATTTTGAGCTGGTCGGGTGGGAAGAACCAAAAATTGTCGCCCGGTTTTGGCTGATCGGTTTATTTTTTGCTCTGGTAGGGTTGTTAGCAGTCCTCTAGTCGAATATAGATTAGGGGAGGGGGCGATCGAAGTGACGGTGTTTACGAAAGAGGGAAAAATTGATCTGATTGTTTTTACAGCTGTGATTGTACTGTTGAGCATCGGGCTGGTAATGGTCTTTAGTGCTTCCTCGGTGATGGGGATCAATGATTTTCGCGATCCGCACTATTATGTAAAAAAACAAACCTTGTGGGCGTTGGTTGGTTTATTGCTGATGTATGTGGCTGCGAATGTAGATTACCATATTTATCAGTACCTGGCACTGCCGGGTTTGTTAATTGCTATTGCTCTGCTGATCCTGGTGTTGTTGATCGGTGAAGATATTGGGGGCGCAAAACGCTGGATCGATTTGGGGTTGATCAATCTGCAGCCTTCGGAAGTCGCCAAACTGGCGATGGTCAACTATACTGCGGTTTACATATCAGCGAAGAGGGGACGTATCCGCAGGTTCTTCACAGGCCTGCTGCCGCTGTTGGTTTTCTTGGGCATCCAGTGCGGTTTGATCATTCAGGAGCCGGATTTTGGCACCGCAATGACTATGGCATTCACGGTGATCATCATTTTGTTCGCCGGTGGGGCCCACTTGGGGCAGTTGTTGGCTCTGGGGTGTCTGGCAATTCCAGGCGTTTATTATTTGGTCAAATTCGAACCCTACCGGATGAAAAGGTTAATGGCCTTTCTGGATCCTTGGGCTGATCCCACGGGAGCCGGCTGGAATGTGATCCAATCGTTAACTGCCATTGGTTCAGGTGGGTTTTTCGGCTTGGGCCTGGGTAACAGCAGGCAGAAATTCTCTTATCTGCCGGAGCATCACACGGATTTTATCTATGCGATCCTCTGTGAAGAACTGGGATTTATTGGCGGAATGCTGGTATTGCTCTTATTTTTCGTAATTGCGTGGCGTGGTTTACGGATAGCCCTCAACGCGCCGGATTTATTCGGCAGTTTACTGGCCATTGGATTGACTTCAACTATTGGTTTTCAGGCATTGTTAAATATCGGGGTAGTGACCGGGACACTACCTGTTACCGGAATCACGTTACCATTCATCAGTTACGGAGGGTCATCGCTGTTAATCAGCCTTGCCAGTGTCGGTGTGCTGCTGAACATCTCGCGGCAGAATCGTTCATAGATTTGTTTATGCGTCCTTTCACCAAATTCTAGCACCTGCATACTATAGTCAGTGCTGAAGAAGCACTGACGAGGTGATGGGATGCAAAAGGTGTTGATCGAAGGAGGATATCCTCTAAGAGGTGTAATTCGTGTCAGTGGAGCAAAAAACGCTGTATTAAAGCTAATGGCTGCAGCACTGCTTGGTAAAGGCAGTTTCGTAATCCACGATGTTCCTCAAATCAAGGACGTCTTTACCATGATTGGTGTGCTGTCAGCACTAGGCGTGGAAGCTCGATTTGAAAATTCTGTACTGACCCTGAATATTGATCAAATCCATGGTGAGGCACCAACGGAACTGGTGCGGGAGATGCGGGCGTCCATCCAGGTGATGGGGCCGCTGCTGGCCAGATTAGGAAGGGTGCGCATTGCCAAACCAGGTGGCTGTGCAATCGGTGATCGGCCAATCGATTTGCACCTTAAAAACCTGGAACGTTTAGGAGCGGTGATCGACGAACGGCATGGTTATATCACAGCCCATTGCTCGAGACTGATTGGACAAGAGATCTCCTTGGACTTTCCCAGTGTTGGTGCTACCGAAAACATTATGATGGCTGCTACTCTGGCCAAAGGCAGGACTGTGATCCACAATGCCGCCAGAGAACCGGAGATTGTCGATGTTCAGAACTTCCTCAATCAGATGGGTGCCAAAATCAGTGGTGCCGGCACCAGTGAGATTGTGATCGAAGGTGTGCCGGAGGATCATATAGGCAATGCCGAGTATACCGTTATTCCTGATCGGATTGAAGCAGGAACCTACCTGATCGCCGCCGCCATGACCCGCGGGAAGATTAAACTGGAAAACGTGATCCCCCAGCATATTCAAGTCCTTTTAAGCAAACTAGAGGAAACCAATGCCCATTTAAGTGTTGGGCCAAACACAATTGTGATCGAGGGTGGCAGGAATATTCAACCAGCCAATATAATTACCTTGCCATACCCAGGCTTTGCCACCGATTTGCAGCCACAGTTCATGAGTTTGGTGACCTTGGCACAAGGCAGCAGTGTGATTAAAGAAACCATCTATTCGCACCGGTTTGGCCATGTGGAAGAGCTGCGCAGGATGGGGGCAGATATTCAACTGGATTCCAATTCTGCAGTTGTCAGAGGTGTTAAACAACTTTCTGGGGCATCAGTAAGAGCCATGGACTTGAGGGCTGGGGCGGCATTGGTGATAGCAGGGCTGGCCGCCCACGGTACGACAGAAATTGCAGGTGTAGAGCATATTATGCGCGGATATGAAAAGATGATTGGCAAACTGCAGGCGGTGGGGGCCAAGATCATTCAAGTGGATGGTGAGAGTGACTGACAGAGTGTTGGTTGCTGCCGGCCCCAAGAATGAATTTTGATCGCTGGAGAAGGAGAGTCAGATGCAGCGTAGAATAATATCTATCATTATCATCATCATCGTTTTGGCTACATACGCATTCTTGAATTCCGGCTACTTTGCCCTTGGCGAGCTGGAATGGGTTGGACTGACTTTTCTATCCCCAAGCGATCTGTTTGAGCAGACGCAATTACCTCAAGGCAATGTGTTCAGAATCGATAAGCAAGCACTTGAAGAGGAAATCACCGCCCATGTTTGGGTTAAAACTGCACACGTCACCTGGAGCTGGCCCAATCATTTGACTGTCCAGGTCACTGAAAGACAGCCAATAGCTTTGGTCATCAACAATGACAGTTGGTTTTTGCTGGATAGGGAAGGAGTGCTCTTGCCACCACCGAGAGGGTTCAGTTACGGTTCTTTACCACTGGTAACAAATGCAGATGTGGAGGCAAGTGAACACCTGATTTCGGTTGCCAGGCTGCTGTCACGACTGCCAGCCGGTTTATACGAAAATGTTTCAGAATGGAACAGTAAAGAACAGACTCTCATCACTAGATCGGGAACACAGATATTGCTTGGCAGCTTACGTGAGCTTGACCGCAAGGTGGCCACTCTAGAGTTGGTTTTGGAAGAACTGGCCAAACAAAAAGTGATCCCAAAGAAAATTGATTTGCGGATTACAAACAGCCCTGTGATTATTGAATAAAAAGGAAAATGTTAGCTTTATGTGGAACTAAAAAGTGTAGACGTGGCTAATTTCGGAATCGCACGTGATTGATATATTTGTGGAGCAGAGAAGGGGGATCTTATGTTTGAGTTTGAGCTTGAGGGTAGCCAGTATGCCAATATAAAGGTGGTCGGTGTTGGCGGAGGAGGCAGTAACGCTGTCAATCGCATGATTCGCGCCAATCTTCAAGGTGTGCACTTCGTTGCAATGAATACAGATGCTCAAGCATTGCTGCTTTCTGAGGCCACTGATAAGATCCAACTTGGTGAAAAGCTGACGAAAGGCTTAGGGGCAGGTTCCAATCCAGACATTGGCCAGCGTTCTGCAGAGGAAAGCCGCGAAGAGATTCGTGCTGTCCTGGACGGCGCTGATATGGTGTTCATCACAGCTGGAATGGGAGGAGGAACAGGAACCGGTGCAGCACCCGTTATTGCTGAGATTGCCAAGGAATGCTCTGCATTAACTGTGGGTGTTGTTACAAAGCCTTTTTCTTTTGAAGGCCGGAGGCGGCAGCTGCAAGCTGAAAAAGGAATTGAAATGCTGAAGGCAAAGGTTGATACTTTGATTACAATTCCCAATGACCGGCTTTTACAGGTGGTTGAAAAAAGGACTAGTATCCTCGAAGCGTTCAGTATTGCTGATGATGTTTTGCGCCAAGGCGTACAGGGAATATCTGATTTAATAACGATCCCCGGTTTGATTAATCTTGACTTTGCCGATGTGCGAGCCATTATGACCAATGCCGGCTCTGCTTTGATGGGCATTGGACAAGCATCCGGCGACGACCGGGCTGTTCAGGCTGCCAAGCAAGCTATCTCCAGTCCCCTTTTGGAAGCTTCCATTAAAGGAGCAAAAGGTATCTTGCTCAGCTTGTCAGGTAGTTCTAATCTCAGCTTGTTTGAAGTCAATGAAGCAGCCGGAATTGTGGCTGAGACAGCCGATCCTGATGCGAATATCATCTTCGGAGCGGTAATCAATGAGGATTTACAGGATCAACTTGTGGTCACTGTCATCGCCACCGGTTTTGAGGTGACTGAACGGGAGGCTAAGCCTGCCGAACTTGAGCTAGAACTCAGGCCTTTTACCAGTGAAGATCTGGACATTCCGGCATTCTTGCGGCGCAAGTAAGAATGAACGAATGAAGCAAAAAAAAAGAGGCTGCGGCCTCTTTTTTTTGTTAGTTCATTTTCCTGATTTCCCGCTGCAGTTTCTTTAAAATTTTCTTTTCAAGGCGTGAAATATAGGACTGGGAAATCCCCAACAGGTCAGCAACCTCTCGCTGAGTCTTTTCAACCCCATTGTTCAGTCCGAAGCGCAGTTCCATAATCTTCTTTTCTCTCCCGGTGAGCTTCTGCATTGCTTGCTTAAGGAGCGCTTTATCCACTTCTTCCTCGATATATTTAACCACATCGCTGTCACTTCCCACTACATCGGCCAAGACTAGTTCATTTCCGTCCCAATCAGTGTTAAGAGGTTCATCAAAAGAGACTTCTGCACGAATTTTGCTTGTACGGCGCAGATACATCAAAATCTCATTTTCGATGCAGCGCGATGCATAAGTTGCCAACTTGATGTTCTTATCAGGATCAAAGGTGTTTACTGCTTTGATCAGTCCAATAGTGCCAATGGAAACCAAATCTTCTATAAAGATCCCTGTGTTTTCGAACTTACGGGCAATATACACCACCAGTCTTAGGTTGTGTTCAATCAGAGGAGACTTAACCTGCATATCACCCTGCCTTAATTTGTTCAGCAACTCACTTTCCTCGTCAGCAGTCAGTGGAGGAGGCAAGACTTCACTACTACCCACATAGTGAATCGGAGGAGTAATCCTAATTTTTGTCAGCAGCCTGATAACCAACAGTCTTACTCTAAGCTTCACGTTCAGATTGAGCCGCATGGCTGGTTTCCCCTCCTTGAATCGATTTCACCCGTGATGTTAGTGCAGCCGGTTTTTCCAGCAGTTCTGGAGGGAGCAGAGCTTGATATTCTCCATTGGGGTCAAGCTGGTGCTGGTAGATAGCGATAATCGCATTTGTAACCGGCAGCTGCTCCTTGTGTTGACGAATCAGAATGTGGTCCGGTTTGAAACCAATTAATACTCCCGATTGGACACCGATGGTATGAAATGGGACCATGCGCAGCCGCATGGCGATAGGAGTATTGGCGTAATCAGTTATGGCATCGAGATTGCCTGAACACATTTCTTGAATAAGCGCGGCTGTTTGGGGGTCAAATAAAGGTAGGACTGCATTCTGTTCCACAACTATTACCGGTTGTAAAGTGAGGGGATCTTTGAGATGGTTTCCTGTGTCAATCAAGCCTGTAAGGCACACTTCTTTATCATTATAAGCGACACTGATGGGCAGTTGGTAAAGATGCTGATAGATTCTTCTTTGAACAACACCCCAACCGAGCTCGGCAATGATTAATGTTACCGCAATCGAAACCAGCACGCCTACGGTAGATTGGGGGTTTAGCTCGGTTCCAAAAATGTAGGCTGCAGCCATCCCGGCACCGGCGCTTAAGAAACCAATGCCATAAAAATAAGCCAGGATTCGCAGCAGCTTTCCTTTATTGGCGGGGTAGAACGTTGCCAAAACCATGATGATGGATACCACAAGCAGTGTCGGAAAGAAACGCAGTAAACCGTAGAAAGGGATCAGACTGTAACTTGACAACAGGAACAAAAGATGATGCAGTGTGCCAATTAAGGCCCCCAGTGCCAATCGGAGCCGGGTGGTACGGGAGCGGGTAGCTTCAGCAGTTGCCCACAACAGGATGAATTCAAAGAAAAAATTAGCTGCTAACCGCAGGATCAGTGCATCAATATAAATGATGTATCCCGGCATGCGATCCCTCCTTTGGTTTTTGACCTATACGGGAATATTTGTAGCCGGATCCTTGTTTTCCTTCTTTGTCCGGCAACATTTCCCAAAGTTTGGCGGTGCCGAATAGAACCGCAAGATTGTGGCAATACTGATGCTGTAACGTCTAATCAAGGGGAGGTCCCTATGAACAAGGTAGAGATCTGCGGCGTGAACACCTCTAAACTTCCGGTCTTGACCAATAAGAAGATGCGGGAGCTGCTGGCTAGAATTAGTCAAGGCGACCGGGCAGCCCGGGAAGAGATGGTGCAGGGCAATTTAAGGTTGGTACTCAGCGTCATCCAGAGGTTTAACAACCGCGGTGAATATGTGGATGACTTGTTTCAGGTTGGCTGCATTGGCCTGATGAAAGCTATTGATAATTTTGATCTCAGTCAGAATGTCAAATTCTCCACATATGCAGTGCCCATGATCATTGGTGAGATCAGAAGGTATCTGAGAGACAACAACCCGATTAGAGTCAGCCGTTCATTGCGGGATATTGCCTATAAAGCGCTGCAAGTTAGGGATACCTTGGCAAACAAGCATTCACAAGAACCGACGATAAGCCAAATCGCAGAGGAACTGCAGATTCCCCGAGAGGATATTGTTTTTGCCCTTGATGCAATTCAGGAACCAATATCATTATTTGAACCTATATATCATGACGGTGGCGATCCCATCTTTGTCATGGATCAGATCCGCGATGAAAAAAACATAGATGGTAACTGGCTAGAAGGTGTATCGATCAAAGAAGGAATGGAAAGGCTTAGTGAACGGGAGAAACTAATCCTGACGATGCGGTTTTTCGATGGCAGGACCCAAATGGAAGTGGCAGAGGAAATCGGCATTTCCCAGGCTCAGGTTTCACGGTTGGAAAAGGCGGCTTTAAAGCACTTAAGACGCTTTTTGGCAACATCCTGAAGGAGGTAGAGGGGTATGAACAGGAAAGGTTTGTCAACTCGTATCGTCGTCGGCTGTCTGATAGCTTTGCTAACGATAATTGGATGCCGGGTAGGACTTGTTATCTGCCAGCCCAATGACGTCTATGCCTATAATGGCACCAATCTGGTGCGGCTGCATGTGATCGCCAACAGCAACACTCCTGACGACCAGGATCTAAAGCTTAGAGTCAGGGATGCGATCTTGGCTGAAACCAGAGAGTTGTTTGTGGATGTTACTGATCAGTCAGAAGCCAAACAAAAGATCGCCGATCATTGGCTGAGGATTCAAGATGCAGCATTGGTAGAAGTTACCCGTGCGGGGTATGGCTATGAGATCCGTTTGGAATTTGGCTCGTATGCTTTCCCTGACCGGGAGTATGGAGATGTTTTCCTGCCAGCAGGAGAATATGAAGCGCTGCGGGTGATCATTGGCGCAGGTAAAGGTGACAATTGGTGGTGTGTATTGTTTCCTCCACTGTGTTATCTGGAACCGGCCGCATCAAATCCAGGTTCGGATTCTGTAATCACTTTAGCACCTCATCTTGAAGAGGGTGATGTTCAAATTCGATCCCGCCTGTGGGAGCGAATCCGGCGGACGAAGGCAGTAGAGCGGTTTGAAGCATGGTTGGCAGCTAATTTTGAGTTTGCAAATCATTTGGCGGTGCCGCTGTTAAAATCCAAATAAACACCTTGTCCAGTGGTGACATACAATCTTGGAACGGCCAATGCCGTTTCTTTTTTTGTGCCGCTGCATATACATACTGTGAGAACAGGAGGGGGCGCCATGTATATCAAAACCAGTGAACTGCAGCGCCTTGATGTCATAAACGTTGAGGACGGCCGATTCTTGGGTTATGTCTGTGATGTCGACTTGGATCCCGACACAGGTGAACTGCGGTTTTTGGTACTGGAGCGGCCTGACAAGGGTCTGCTGCGTTTTTTCAGGCATGAGGACTTGGAGATTCCATGGCAGGAGGTTGTGCTGATCGGAGTCGATGTTGTCTTGGTCCGGTCAAGGTTGGAGACCACTCCAAAGTATAGGGCATGGCAGAGAGAACGATAATGATGTATAATATAGTTAAATATGGATTTTGAGGTGGAGCTATGCGGTGCCCTTTTTGTTTTCACAAGGAAAGTAAAGTATTGGATTCACGGGCGACAGAAGAAGGGGCTTCGATCCGGCGCCGGCGGGAATGCACCGAATGCAACCGTCGCTTTACTACTTATGAACGTTTAGATGAAGTTCCGTTCATGGTTGTCAAAAAAGACGGGAGGCGAGAGGCTTTTAATCGCAACAAGATTCTCAACGGAGTTTTGCGGGCATGCGAAAAACGGCCTATTTCTCTCGATGCCATCGAAGCAATGATTGATGAGATTGATAGGGAAGTGCGCAATAATACGGAGCGGGAGATATCATCAGAACAGATCGGTGAAATTGTCATGGAGCGGCTGAAAAAGCTTGATGAGGTTGCTTATGTAAGGTTTGCTTCTGTTTACCGGCAGTTCAAGGATATTAACAGTTTCCTGAATGAACTGCAGCAACTGCTCAAAGGAGAGTAATCATGTCAAGTGTGGCTGAGATGCGCGAACTGTGGCAGGTGCCAGGCTGGACGGAGGATGACTGGCTTTGCCATGGCTTGACCACAACCTCGTGGGGGAACTTAGCTTTACATGTAGGCGATGATGCAAACCAGGTCATCGCTAGACGCATTCAATTGGCTGCCTTTTTAGGATTTTCTCTGGATGACTGGGTATCTGGCAATCAAATCCATGACACTAAGATTGTCCAAGTGGGACTGGCCCATAAGGGCAGGGGAGCGGAAGATCTTGATACAGCGCTGCCCGGGACCGATGGGTTGGTTACCCATGAACCGGGGATTCTATTGGCCTGTTTTTATGCTGATTGCGTCCCCTTGTTCTTCATCGTCCCAGAAAGGCGGGTCGTTGGGATTGCCCATGCGGGGTGGCGGGGCACAGCCGGCAATATTGCAGCAAAGATGGTTGAAAAGCTGACCAGCCTCTATGATCTGGATCATAGTCAAATTTATGCCGCCATCGGCCCCTCGATTGGCAAGTGCTGTTACCGAGTCGGCTGGCAAGTGGCACAACAGTTTCCTGAAGAAGTGATTGAACAGCGGGGGGAAGCAGTCTATCTTGACCTGAAACTGGCCAATCTGCTGCAGTTAGAAGCAGCCGGCATAGATCGCAAGCGTATCCTCTGTACCAGTATATGTACTTGCTGCTCTAAGCAGTTTTTTTCTTATCGCCGCAGTGGAAACGAAGCTGGCCGAATGGCTGCTGTGATCGGGATTAATCAAAGGCGGATGTGAATTTTAGCAGGTTATCAGTGCCGATTCGTCGAACAGATTTACTGAGGTGGTTGACCTTGAGGCCTTTGAATTCAAAACAGCGGGAAATTATCGGAATCATCTTGTTTTCACTGGCTGCTTTCGCTTTAATCAGCCTATATGTGGATGCCACAGGCTGGGCTGGGCTTAAGCTTTGCAGTTGGCTTAACATAGCCTTTGGGGAGCTGGCTGGCTTGTTTACAGCCCTTCTTTTGATCATGGCTGTTGGCTTATTCTTAGGGAAGCTGTGGCCTGTGCGCCTGCGGAAACTGTTAGGCGGCCTGCTTTTGTTAAGCGGCTTTGTCGCCTTCTATCACATGACTACGGTTTATCAAGGATATCAGCTGCCGCCGGCAATGGCCGAGGAGATCAGGATCGGGCAGATGGGAATAGGTGCTGGAGTTGCCGGTGCGTTTCTGATGGTTCTGTTCCTGTCTGCTTTTGGCCGCGTTGGCAGTTATGTTGTGCTGGGTGGATTTGGATTAATTGGTATCATTCTTGTTTTCGACATATCCTTGATTAGCATCATTAACGGCCTCTGGGCGTTTGTCCTCAGCTTGTTTCGGGACGGTCTGGGGGCAATTCTAGATCTATTCAAAGGTATTGCCCATAAGATCCGGGAAGCCAGAGAGCGCCGGGCTCGCCTGCGGCTGGAAGCCACCACTGCTGAACTGGCTGCCAAGCCGACTCAGGAGGAAACAGCCAAGGCAAAACGGAAAACCAGGACCGCGAAAACTCAGAAACGATCGGCTGCATCACCGAAACAGAAACATGAGCCTAATGACGATCTAATCGAGCAGGAAGTCGTAGTCACAAAAGAGCAGAATGAAAAGGAACTTGATGCTGAACCTGAAACCGAAGAATTCACACTGCTTGAAACGCCCCACAGAGCTTATCAACTCCCACCCGTCTATCTGCTGAAGAAAAGCGCTCAGACAGGGAAACGCAGCGGTGGAGAAAATAATCAACAGCTTCTGGAAGAAACCTTTACCAACTTCGGCATTGACGCTAAGGTAGTCAATATTTGTCAAGGCCCGGTGGTAACCCGTTACGAACTTCAGATCGGCCCTGGAATCAAGGTCAGCAGAATTACAAGCCTGGCCGATGACATTGCTTTGGCGTTGGCGGCCACCGGTGTCAGGATCGAAGCACCGGTTCCCGGCAAATCGGTGGTGGGCATTGAAGTACCTAACCGGGAAACCCAGTTAGTAAGGCTTAGAGACGTACTGGAACATCCGGAATTGGCCAACCACAAGTCCAAAGTGGCTTTAGCTCTGGGCAAGGATATCGCTGGCAATCCAGTCATCGGTGATTTGTGCAAATGGCTGCATTTACTGATCGCCGGGGCTACCGGTTCTGGTAAAAGTGTCTGCTTGAATACGATTATAGTCAGCTTGTTATTCCGTGCTACTCCTGACGAAGTCAAGCTGCTGCTGATTGACCCCAAACGGGTGGAACTGTCTGCCTTTGACGGGATTCCCCATTTGATCTCACCTGTAGTTACCGATCCTAAGAAAGCGGCGTCGGCTCTGCGCTGGGCTGTAGCGGAGATGGAGCGGCGTTATAAGTTGTTTGCTGACAACCATGTGAAAAATATCGAGTCTTATTACGAACTGGTCAAGACTCAACAAGCAGTACCGGTTGACGACGGTGAGCAGGAACTGGAGCTGCTGCCGTACATAGTGGTTATTGTCGATGAGTTGGCTGATTTGATGATGGTGGCAGCTGCTGAAGTTGAGGATGCAATTTGCCGCCTGGCTCAAACGGCGCGGGCTGCTGGCATGTACTTGATCATTGCCACCCAAAGGCCTTCAGTGGATGTAATCACGGGGTTGATTAAGGCCAACGTGCCGTCGCGCATTTCCTTTGCCGTATCTTCTCAAGTAGACTCCCGGACAATTCTTGATATGGGCGGAGCAGAACGTTTGATTGGCAAAGGAGATATGCTCTATTATCCGTTGGGAGCGGCCAAGCCGATTCGGGCTCAAGCAGCCTATGTTTCCGATCGGGAAGTGGAAGCGGTAGTCAAGTTTTGGATGAAACATGGAGAACCAGATTACGTTGATGTGACTGAGGAGAAACAGAGCTTGGTGCGGAATAGTGAAGACACAGACGAGTTGCTTGATGATGCGATTAGGTTAGTAGTTGAAACAGGACAAGCGTCCATCTCCATGCTGCAGCGCCGGTTTCGCATCGGCTACAGCCGGGCAGCTCGCCTAATTGATATGATGGAAGTCAGATCCATTGTCGGGCCATATCAAGGGAGTAAACCAAGGGAAGTTTTGGTCGATCGCGAGAGTTTAGATCTATGAGGTGACTAAGATGAGAGAACTAGGGATATTTTTGCGGCAGGCCAGAGAAGATAAGCAGATGACCCTTACTGAAGTCGCTGACAAAACCAAGATCAGACAAGCGTATCTGGAAGCAATTGAAGCTGGTGACCTGGATTCCCTTCCGGAGGATCCGGTTTATGTGCGGGGTTTTCTACGGATTTATGCCAAAGTACTCGGCATTAACCCGGATCAGGTCGCAAGGATGTATGACCAGGGAGGGCAGGTTCAGGATCAAGATCCAATTACTGAATACCGCTCAGAGAGTCAAAAACAATCGGTCTTGGAAAAGCGCAGGGCAATCAGGCGGAAAAAGAGGGTTCAATTCGCAGTATGTGTGATTGTTATATTTACAGTAATTGCCGCCTACTATTATTACTATTACATGCGTTAAAAGGGGCAAAGGTATGGTTAGATGGCTTAAGTGGGCTGTACTGGTGTTGTTAGTTGCTGTTATCAGCTTAGCTATAGCTGGCAGCCACTTTTTAACCGATTGGCTTTGGTTCAAATCTCTAGGTTATCCTAAACTGCTCATAACCAGATTAGGATGGGAATGGGGTTTGAGGATCGGCAGCTGGTTATGTTTTTCATTGATTCTGTTCATTAATCTCTGGATGATGAAATCAGTTGTCAAACAGGCCCTGTGGAGATTTTACCGTCTCAATCAGTTTATTACAGGCAAGCATCTGATTTTAGCAGCAAGCCTGATCAGCATCGTCCTTGGGTTGGTTTATTCATCCGGGTACGGCGGCTATTACTTTGAAGTCGCCCAGTTCTTCAACAGCAGTGATTTTGGAGTCACAGACCCGATTTTCGGAAAAGACATCGGGTTTTATTTCTTTGAATTGCCGGTCTATCAATTGCTGATCAGCGCGTTGGCAACAGCCTTGACGCTAGTGACAGCTGTTTGTGCGGCAATTTACTTTGTTTCAGGCCATTTTCAGTTTGAAAATTACCAACCAAGGCTTTCAATGCGCGCACAGAAGCATTTGTCGGTGTTGGTAGGCCTACTGGTACTGACCAAAGCAGCAGATTACAGCGTTCAAGCTTACCGGTTGCTGTACAACACCAGTGGTATTGTTTTTGGAGCAGGTTACACTGATGTCAATGTCCGCTTAGTAGTCTTGCGGATGCTCATGGTTGTGGCAGTGGCCGTGAGCCTTATATTTATCACTCGCTTGTACCGGTTCCGGAAGATCTTGATTGGTTCTTTGGCCTTTTGGTTTGGGCTCAGCTTTGTGGGGGGAGTAATCGCTCCGTTCGCGGTGCAGCAGTGGTTGGTGGCCCCTAATGAGTTTACGCGGGAGTGGCCTTATATTGAGCATCATATCCAGATGACACGGTTGGCATATGAGGTTGCGGATTTCCAGGAATTGGACTTTGTTGGCACTAAAGATTTGACCACAGAGGATCTAGAGGCCAACCGGAATACGATTAGAAACATCAGGCTGTGGGATCCCCGTTTGATTCTCCAGACTTACCGGCAGTTACAAGAAATGCGTCCATATTACGTGTTTAATGACGCCGACGTGGGGCGCTACTGGGTCGATGGGGAATACCGAGAAGTATTGCTTGCAGCCAGGGAACTTGACGTGAGCCTGACTCAGAACCGCAATTGGATCAATGACCATTTGCAGTACACTCATGGATACGGAGTCGTGGTCAGCCCTGTGAACGAAGTGTCCAGGCAGCAGCTGCCAGAGTTTTGGATGTCGGATATTCCGCCCAAGGGCAAATCTGATTTGCAGATCACTGAACCCCGTATCTACTACGGTGAGCGCAGTAATGAATACGTAATCGTCAACACCTTGATAGATGAATTTGACTATCCCACCGGCGATGGTAACGCCTATTACACGTATCAGGGTACGGGTGGTGTCAAACTGGCGTCGCCATTGCACAGATTGGCGTTTGCACTTCGCTTCGGCACTACCAGGATCCTTTTATCAACGGATATCACCAGTGAAAGCAGGATCCTGTTCTACCGGAATATCAGGGCTAGAGTTCAGAAACTGGCTCCGTTCTTACGTTACGACCAGGACCCCTATATCGTGATTGGGGATAACGGCAGGTTGTATTGGATTATCGACGCTTACACTACCAGCTATCGCTATCCATATGCTCAGCCGACCAGTTGGGGCAATTATATCCGTAATTCAGTAAAAGTAGTCATTGATGCGTACAATGGGTTTGTTGATTTCTATCAGGTTGAACCGGATCCAGTCTTGGATGTTTATGCAAAGATCTATCCCGGGTGGCTGAAGTCAATTAGTGAAATGCCTTCTATGCTCCGGGCCCACCTGCGATATCCTGAGGATCTGTTTGCTCTGCAAGCCAGCATCTATGGCACTTACCACATGACAGATCCCCGCATCTTTTACAATCGCGAGGATGTATGGGTCTTGGCGAACGAGATCTATGCTGAGAGGGAACAGCCGGTTGTTCCCTACTATGTCATGATGCAGCTGCCCAATTCTAACACACCCGAACTGATCTTGATGCTGCCTTATACACCGATCAGACGCAATAATCTGATTGCCTGGCTGGCAGCCCGCAACGACGGTCAGCACTATGGAGAGGTTCTGGTTTACCGTTTTCCAAAAGACAGCCTCACCTTAGGCCCTGCCCAGATTGACGCTACGATCGATCAAGATTCGGATATCTCTCAACTGCTGAGCTTGTGGGGCCAAAGAGGCAGTCAGGTGATCAGGGGTAACATGTTGGTCTTGCCGATTAGTCAATCGTTGATCTATGTAGAGCCGCTGTTCCTGCAGTCAGAACAGAGTGGAATGCCGCAGCTGCAGCGAGTGATAGTTGCTTACAAGGATCAGCTGGTGATGGAGGAGAGTTTGACTCAAGCCTTAAACCGGCTCTTTGATGATGACAGCCCATCCAAGCCCTTTGAGTCTGAGCCTATGCATACTGGAGACCGTCAGATTTGGCATGATGCTTACGAGATATATCAAAAGGCACAGCAAGCTCTGCGTGAAGCAGACTTTGTTGGCTTTGGCGAGGCGTGGAGCCAGTTGGAATCAGTCTTGAAGCAATTAATCGATGAATAATTGGTACGTCCTTCCGCATATATTTTCTGCGGAAGGGGGTATACAGTGTGGCAAGAATTCGGAGAAAAGAGAAAAGTGGACCTGGTTTGTTGTTTGTACTTGTTACTTTGGTAGTGGTGGCGGTTGTTGGTGCCAGATTCTTTGATTTTTATCCTGGTGGTGATCAAGAGGACATTCCACCGCCTCCATCGTCTGAGGATGATTCAGGAACATTGCCGCAAACACCACAGATCCCGAAAGTATTGGTTCTCCATAGTCACGCTACCGAGAACTATCAACCGAAAGACAGCCATCAACAAGACGGCGAACCTGGCGATGTGGTACAAGTAGGAAGCGTGTTTGTCCAGGCTTTACTGGAAAAAGGCATAGCGGCAGTTCATGATCAGACGATTCATGACCGGCCGCGCTACAGCGAAGCTTTTATCAATTCGGCCAAGGTGATCGAAAGAGCGCTGGCTGAGAACAACCAGATCCAGATGGTCCTCGATATTCACCGCGATGGACTGCAGGATAAACCCGACGGATACACGACTGTAGAAATCAATGGGGAAAAAGTGGCAAAGATTCTGTTCATTATCGGCGATCAGAACAATGAGCTGGTGGAGGCCAACATGGCATTTGCCAAGTCCATTAGTGATGCTCTCGAAGCCAAATATCCCGGCGTTTCCCGGGGGGTGCGGGTTTTCAAGTCGGATTACAGCGGTGATCTGCATCCAAACAGTGTGATGGTGGTGATTGGGGACTGGAAGGGCAACACCATTGAAGAAGCTACCCGCAGTGCCCTACTGTTGGCGGAGGTTATTGCGCCAATGATCAAATAGCCGCTTGAGTTATTACGCCCGGCTAATAATCTGTCAAGATCTGGGAAAGATTACAACATAAGGCACCACGCAGTAAAGGAGTGAATAAGACATGAACCAACGGATCCATTTTATTGGCATTGGGGGTACCGGCATGGGCCCTCTGGCAAAGATTTTCCTGGAAATGGGTTGGCAGGTTAGCGGGTCAGATTTGAAGATGTCTGAAACAACTCAGTATCTGCAACGGTTGGGGGCAAGGGTTTCGTTAGGGCACAAAGCCGAATATGTGGATGGTGCCGATCATGTTGTTTATTCTTCTGCGATTCCCAAGGACAATCCTGAGTACGTAGCGGCAGTAGAGCGCAACTTGCACTTATATCATCGGTCTGAATTGGTAGCGAAACTGCTTAATGAGGGGCGCGGCGTCGCCATCGGCGGTGCCCACGGCAAGTCAACAACCACGTCTATGATCGCTTGGGTGCTGGAACAGGCAGGCTTGGATCCAACCGTATTGATTGGAGCTCATTTTGAACCGTTTGGGCCAGGCGCCAAGTATGGCAGTGGAGGAGTGGTCGTGGCGGAAGCAGATGAATCAGATCGCAGTTTTTTGCGCTATCACCCTGAAATCGCCGTTGTCACAAGCATCGAGGCTGATCATATGGAAAATTACAATGGAGATTTTAGCGAATTGGTGAACACCTATCGGCAGTTTCTGGCCAATGTTAAACCGGGCGGGCTCCAAGTCTTGGGTATAGATGATCAAGAAGTCAGAGATATCTTACCGCATTTTCCCCGGGCAGTGACTTACGGGTTTTCGGACGATGCCCACTGGCATGCGGAACTTTTGTCCATTAAACCGAACCAAACAACGTTTGTGCTGTACCACAATGGCACAGAATACGGAGAGTTCTCCTTGAAGGTGCCAGGCAGACTCTATGTAAGCAATGCGTGTGCTGCTGTTGTTGTTTGTGATCTGTTAGGTTTAACCGCTGAGACTATCGGGAGGCATTTGGCACAGTTTTCCGGGACACAGCGCCGGTTTCAAGTCATCTGCGAAACAGAGCAGGGAATCACAATTGTGGACGACTATGCCCATCATCCAACGGAGATAGCAGCAACATTAAAGGCAGCCAGAGAAGGGTGGAACAAGCGGGTGATCGCAGTTTTTCAACCACACCGCTACAGCCGCACTCAGTTTTTGCTCGAAGAATTCACCCATGCCTTTGCCGATGCAGACGTTGTCGTTTTGACTGATATCTTTGCACCACCACCGGAACAGCCGATTCCAGGCGTGAGTTCTGAAATCATGGCAAAAAGAATACGAGAGCTGGGTAAAGAAGTATACTTGGTTCCAGACCAGGCGGACATCGGCCGTTTTTTATTGGATATCGTCAACAGTGGTGATTTGGTTATTACGATGGGTGCAGGGCCGATCTGGAAATCGGCGCGTGATTTATGCCAGCTCTTAGCTTAATTCAGTTCATATTGGTTGCTAACCGGGTCATATGTGATCCGGTTTATTTTTTCCGCCTGGTCGACCTGCATGATGCGGTACTCCAGTTTGGGCAGATACAAGATTGCGGCTCGCAGGGGCCTAATCTGCACTCGAGGTTTGGCCCGGTTCATCAGTTCCGCAATGCGGAGTCGACGCTGATCGGGATCGGGCAGGTCACTGAAGTATTCCTCCAGCCTTGCCTGTTCCTTAGCCAGATCCTGGGCAGCATTTACGGCCCAGGCAGGGTCCTTGTATTTCAGTTCATGGACGATCTCCCGCTGCAGGCACTGATAAGCCTGCTTGAAACTGAGTCGGCGGCGGTACTGAAGTTTTTGATCACAAAAGCCAGGTTTGAGCAGTTCGGCTGGGATGTCATAGTTGACTACTTTGCCTGAAACTAGATCCACAAGCAGTTTGCGCAGCTCTTCATGTTTTTCATAAGCTAAGTAGGTGACTCGTAAAGTGATCCAGAAATATGGGCCGTAACGCAGGTTGTGATCGAGTATATAGAAACGGCTTTTCGGATGTTTGATCTTGAACCGATCGAGGATCTTGCGGCGAATAGCTGGTTCATAAAAGACATCATGGGGAAGATAACCGGAGGAAAGCACCGCTTGTTTTTGAATCAACCGCACGATAGTATCCAGCCTGTAGCTACCGGGGCTGATCAGTTCCGCACCATAGGTTTGGGCCAGTTTACGATCAAAAGTAAACTGGAACAACCTTGCCTTGGCTCGCCAGCCATCAAGTTCCTTAGCCAATTGATCGTCTATCTGGACTTGGTAGATACCTTTGCGGATTTCCACTGGTTTTAGGTTACAGAGCTGAAAAAACTTGAATACCAGTTCTGGTATGACTTCAGACATTTGACCACTCCTAAAACAGATTCCATTGTTGTCTGTTGATCTCTTCCCGAGTCTTCAAAATCTCATCACCTAGTTGTTCGAGTTCACGCTGTACTGCTTCTTTAGACTGATGTTTGAGGAAGATGTGCATCAGCTGGCTTTCAATGGACTTGTCCCACTTCAGGTGCATCAGAATAGCATCAAGCTCGCCCAGGACCATTTGGAACATATTAATCTTTTCGTGGAGCAGAAACATAATATACTCTTCAATTGTATCTTTAGTAACCAAATTATAGATATGGACATCTTTGGTTTGCCCTAAACGGTGAACCCGGCCGATACGCTGTTCAAGCCGCATCGGGTTCCAAGGCAGATCATAGTTGATCACATGATTGCAGAACTGGAAGTTAAGCCCTTCGCCTCCCGATTCAGTACTTACCAGAATACCCCCTTCCTTTTGAAAGAGGTAGCGAACCCACTGTTTTCGATTGCGGGATAGGGTCCCGTCAAAAGCAAAGGTGCGGTAATTGGCCTTTTCCAAACGATAGCGAATATACTCCTGGCTTGCCTTATATTCGGTAAAAATGATCACTCGATCTTGAATTCTTGATACCAATTCCTCTATGATGTCACATTTGCTGTTTTGCCTCACTTTGACTGCTTCATTCATCAGGGTTACAATCTTGGCATCTGGATCAAGATTATATTTCTCATAGATCTTCTGCAGGGTAACGCCGGCTGCATAGAAACTGCTGCATACTTCTCGCTGCAGTGTGATTAAGGGCAGAATATTGGTTTGAAACGGGGTCAGTTTGCTTGATGCTCGAATCAGTTCTGTGATTTGATCATACAGAGCCCTTTCTGGTGGCGTAAGCTCCACAACAATGGGATAGACATTGCGTTTAGTGAACTGCACAGTGCCTTCGCCGCGGCGGTTGCGGATTAAAACCTCTGATAGCAGTTGGCGCAGCTGGCCTGGATTTTTTGGAGTACGCAGATCCTGCATGAATTTCTGTTTAAAACTGCGGTAGCTGCCTAATTGACCTGGTTTGAGCAGCGTAATCAAGTTATACAGTTCTTTTAGGTTGTTTTGGACGGGTGTAGCCGTCAGCATCAGACAGTACTTCTTCTGTAATGAATTGACAAGCTGCCAGGATTTGGTTGTGCTGTTTTTCAGTTTATGGGCTTCGTCAATGATCACAATGTCATAGGCAATGTTCTGGATGATGCTGGCATGGGGTTCCAGTTTGGCCGTGTCAATTGAGGCAATGAGAATATCAGCGTGTTCCCAATCCCACTCTGATTTTTGGATTCCGGCATAAATCTGAAACTTCTCGGCCAGCTCCTGGTACCACTGCCAGCACAATGAAGCCGGTGTCAGAATGAGAGCACGCTTCACCAACCCGCGCAGCAAGTATTCCTTGAGAATTATGCCAGCTTCAATTGTTTTACCCAATCCTACTTCATCTGCCAAAATTACCTGGCCTCGCATTTGTTTGAGTACCTTTTCGGCTGTTTTGATTTGGTGGGGATAAGGGATCATTCCAACCTGCTGCCAGTGCTGTGCTAAATGATTGACACACAGTAGTTCGGAAAACCCATGTGTCAAGGACAATTGATCAGCCTGTTGAGCCAGGCGGTGCCAGTTGAGATCGTCGAAATTGCCCTTGCGCAGTTCTCGGATGATCCGGCTGAATCCTGATCGAGAAAATTCAACAGAGAAGTGTTCAAGCTGATGGGGTTCAAGGAAGATTTCTTTATTTTCGGTTAAGCTTTGATCGGAGTAGTTAAGCAGTGGTACTATAATCTGCGATGGATCAAGCAATGACAAATCCTCCCTGAAATCGTGGTTTTAACAATTACCTGTTTAGCCTGCCCGGATCTTGCGGCAAATATGTTTGTCAGGAAGTGTTTGTACCACTGGGCCTGCAGTTTGGCACAATTCAACCTACAAGTTTTTGTAAGATCCGACAAAGCAGGAAAAGGCATGGAATAAAGCGAAAATCTGATTGGTAATCTTAGTTGTGTGGGGTATGTCAATGGGGATCAGAGTAGGGCTTGTATCACTAGGATGTGCCAAGAATCTTGTGGACAGTGAAATAGCTTTAGGATATCTGCATGATGCTGGTTTCGAGATCGAAACAAATCCGGCCCGGGCAGAGGTCTTGATTGTCAATACGTGCGGGTTTATTGAAGCTGCCAAGGAAGAATCGATTGCAGCAATCTTTGAGATGGCTGAGTACAAGAAGACGGGAGTTTGCCGTTGTCTGGTTGTCAGTGGGTGCCTGTCCAAACGGTATCAAGATGCTTTGTGGGAGGAAATCCCAGAGATTGACGCCGTTTTAGGTACCAGAGAAATGGATCTGATTCCCGAGGTAATCGCTCGGGTGCTCAAAGGTGAAAGGGTGCGCCTGGTCCGGGATCAGCATTTTGCATATGATCAACCTGAAGTGCCCCGGATCGTTTCTACTGGCAGGCACAGTGCTTATTTGAAAATTGCCGAGGGCTGCAGCCACAGCTGTGCATTCTGTGCGATACCCCTGATTAGGGGGCCATACCGATCCCGTGACTTGAGAGCACTCGTCCGGGAAGCGGAGTGGCTAGCTGCCGGCGGTGTTAAAGAGCTGAATATAATTGCTCAAGACACGACCAGGTACGGCAGAGATCTGGAACCTAAGTCATCGCTGGAATTGCTTTTGCGGGAATTGGTACAACTAAACATCCCTTGGATCCGGATCTTGTATGCCTATCCGGCGACGCTGAATGATTCGCTGTTGGATCTGATGGTTGAACACCGTAATCTGTTGCCCTATATTGATCTGCCTTTGCAGCATGCTGCTGAGTCTGTACTGAAGCGGATGCATCGGCCGGGCAATTTTGATAATTACCTTGGACTGATCGAGAGAATCAGGAACAAGCTGCCCCAGGCCACGATTCGCAGTTCATTTATTGTGGGGTTTCCCGGTGAGTCGGAGGCAGAATTCGAGGCTTTGCTTAAGTTCCTCCAGGCTGCGCAATTAGACAGATGCGGAATCTTCGAATACTCGGCAGAGGAAGGGACGCCCGCTGCCAGTCTTATGAACCAGATTAATGGCGTAATAAAAAAAGAGCGCTATCACCGGGCTATGAGCCTTCAGCAGCAGATCGCCCTGAACAAGCAGCAGCAGCTTCTCGGAAAAACTCTGCAAGTTCTGGTTGAAGGCAGATCATCGGAAAGTGATTTGGTCCTGGTTGGCCGCCACCAGGGGCAGGCTCCCGATGTTGACGGTGTGGTCTACCTCGGCAATAACCAAGTACAGATTGGCGACTTTGTCAATGTGAGAATTACTCAAGTCCACCCCTATGATTTGGTGGGAGAGATAAGAGAAGGAGATGTCAATTAGATGGGATTGGCAAATTGGATCACGATAATCCGGATTTTTTTCATCCCCGTGTTTATGGCAGTGCTATTAAGTGGTGCGGAAAATGGAAAGTACTTTGCCGCTATCGTATTTGGAATTGCTGCAGCTACTGATGGATTGGACGGATATATCGCCCGCACCCGCAAAGAAGTGACCAGGTTTGGCAAACTGATTGATCCCATAGCAGACAAATTGCTGATCAGTGCCGCTTTATTGACACTGGTTGAACTTGATCAAATCAGCGCCTGGATTGCGGTGATTATTATCGGTAGAGAGTTTGCCGTATCGGGACTTAGGATTCTGGCTGCGGCGGATCAGATTGTGATTGCTGCGTCCAAATGGGGAAAAGCCAAGACCCTGATTCAGATAATCGCCATTTTGTGTTTGCTCTTGGAGATTCCTTATGCCATGGTGGTAATGTGGTTAGCAGTTCTGGTAACAATTATCTCTGGTGTGGATTATTTCTATCATGCCCAAGATCTGTTGAAGAAAATTGACTAAGGATATGGTATAATTGGTTTGTGCCTGTAAGCAGGCACTTTAGATTTGAAGAAGGACTGACTAACATAAGTTACTAAGTCTCGGAAAGGGTGAGTGGGTTGCGCCTTGACGATATTCGCATCAATGTAGTGATTGTCGTTTTTGTTATTGTCCTAGGCCTGGCATTGGCTCTGCAGTACTTCACCCATAGAAAACTAGTCATTGAGCCTATCTACCAGGCCTTTGCGAATATTGAAGGGGTAATCGGTGTTGACCTTGCAGAACAGGATGATCAAATCGTCCTGACGCTGGCTTTAGCTGAAGTTGAACAGCTGGATATGCTTGCTGCCGAGATCAGTTCAACGGCAGCCCAGTTTGCTAAACCACTACAGATCATAATCAAGGACAAAGCCAACCAGACTCTTAAAGCTGCCTATGACCAGATGCACTTTGCTGTGGAACAAGGCATTGCTACCGGCTATTTCGTGGAAATGGCCGAACGAATTGAGCAGTTGGCTTCCGAATATCAGATTAAGTTCACCCTCAAAGTTGATGGTGACTATGTCTATTTACAGCTTCATGACGGGGATGACTATTTGTACCAGATTGTCAGCCGACGGGAAAAATCATTGATCTCGCGGCTTGAAAGCTAAAATGAGGTGTGTCTGGGATGAAATTTGCTCTTAAAGAGATTTTTATCGGCATCAGCCTGGCATTGCTTGTTTTCCTCGCATTGCAGGGGTTTGAAATCACGCCCATCATTTTGATTGGTGCCTTGGTCCTGCTGTTTAAATTTACGATGGATAATCGCAGCAACAGTCGTTTTACCCTCGTTGAACAAAAGAAGGCGGGGGCAAGTGTTGTTCCTGAAGTTGATTTTTCTGACATCGGCGGGCAAGAGATCGCTAAGCGTGAGTTCAGAGAAGCCTTGGATTTTATTCGGCTGGATAAAGAAGTTCGCAATCTCGGCATCAGGCCGCTAAAGGGTATTCTTTTAGTTGGACCGCCCGGGACTGGTAAGACCTTGATGGCCAAGGCTGCTGCCAGTTATACAAATTCTGTATTCATGGCAGCGGCCGGTTCGCAATTTGTGGAGATGTATGCAGGTGTGGGAGCACAGAGAGTCCGCCAGTTGTTCAAGAAGGCCTATGCGGAGGCTGAGAAGGCAAACAAACAAACAGCGATTATCTTCATTGACGAAATTGATGTCCTGGGCCCCAAACGAGGCAAGAACACCAGTCATATGGAGTATGATCAGACATTGAATGAACTGTTGACCCAAATTGATGGGATCACGGTCAATCAGCAGGTGCGAGTGTTGGTTGTCGGGGCTACTAACCGGATCGATCTCTTGGATCCAGCTCTTTTGCGGCCGGGCAGGTTTGACCGTATTGTAAGGGTGGATCTTCCTGATAAGCAGGGGCGCTTGCAGATTCTGCAAATCCATGCCAAAGGAAAGCCCTTGGCTCCTGATGTTGATCTGGCCAAAATTGCTCAGGCTACCTTTGGGTTTTCCGGCGCGCACCTTGAGAGTGTCATGAATGAGGCGGCAATTTTCGCTTTACGCCATAAACGCAAGCAGATCACCAACCATGATCTCAAAGAAGCGCTGGAAAAGGTGATGCTGGGTGAAAGGCTTAACCGCAACCCAACGGAACAGGAGCGAATCCGCATAGCCTATCATGAAACTGGACATGCCATGCTCAGTGAGAGAATTAACAGCGGCTCTGTCGCTTCAGTCTCGGTCATTTCACGAGGGAATGCGCTGGGCTATATGCGGCAGCATGGTAAAGATGATCAGTATCTTTATACTAAAGCCCAATTGCTGGAAAGGATTCAAGTCTGCATGGCCGGTGCAGTTGCTGAGGAGTTGGTCTTTGGTGAACGTTCCACCGGCGCTGTCAGTGATATCGAACAAGCAGCAAAGATTGCCAGGCAAATTGTTTTTGCAGGCTTGTCAGACCTTGGCGTGGTTACCTCTGATCTGCCCGGAGGTATTCTGGCGCGGACCATAGCTCAGATTATCAAGGAACAGGAAACTGAGATATACAATTATCTTGCTGAAAACCGAGGGCGGCTGCATTCCTTGGCCCAAAAGCTGATGGAACAGGAAACGCTTTCCGGGGAGCAATTCCGTCAGATCATGCAGCAAAGTGCCTGATCCCGGCCCCTGACAGGGAGGGAATGTCTCTTGAACAGTTGACGATCTGCGGAGAGTCGGTTATCATGGACTAGTAAAAAGTGGATTAACGCGATAATAAGGAAATGATTACGGCTGTGATCCCAGCGGCCATCACCGGCCCGACAGAGACGCCGCCGAGAAACGTTACAGAGATGATCACGCCGATCAGAATACCGGGGATGATCTCCGGCTGGTGATGGATCAGGTCGATACCCTGGGCATTGAGGTAGGCTCCGGCCAAACCACCAATGATGGAAGCCAGGCCGACATGTGAAGTGATGGTATCCTTCAGTGAGCCAGGTGAGACTTTGCCTGTAGCAAAAGGAATGAGTACAGCTGTTGTCAGCAGTAAAAGTCCGGCCTCAATGCCACGTTTTTCCAGAAGGGGATAGAACCGATTCAGATCCAACAGACCAATAACCAGTACAATTCCGCTGGCAGCTGCCAGAATATTGTTCTTACTGATGATGCCAATTATGAGAATGCCTAGCAATATCCAAGCAGAATTCAGTGAGATCCCCCCCTCGGTGTGCATGTATAATCGTATTCAACCACTTGGAAATTGATTCGTATGAAGGAGGCGATAGCCATCAACGGCGTTCTAAAACAACTGGGTACGAATTCTGTCCTGATCACTGCAGTAGTTGCCTGGGCGATCGCTCAACTTACCAAGACTGTGATCTTTGCCATGAAGGAAAAAAAGCTGGACTTCAGCCGCCTGGTGGGTACTGGAGGGATGCCAAGCTCCCATACAACATTTGTGACAGCGTTGGCTACGGGAATCGGTTTGGTGGAGGGGTTCAGCACGCCCATATTTGCTTTGTCTGCCGCGTTTGCCCTGGTGGTGATGTATGATGCGGCGGGTGTGCGGAGAGCGGCCGGTAAACAAGCCAGAGTCCTTAACCGCATTTTAGATGACATTTACAAGAAGGACTTTCATCCCGAGCGATTGAGGGAACTTTTGGGGCATACTCCTTTTGAGGTTCTGGTAGGAGCGATTTTCGGCATTGCCTATACATATTTGTGTTTGGGTTGAAGGAAACCGCGGGCAGGGTAATACAGGGAATACAAGTGAAGACATGGATAGAATCGGAAGCACAGCTTCCGATTCTATAAAAATGGTATTAGAATTGGTGGACTGCGGTAGCCTTCCAGGGCTGCCGAGAATGGTGCTACTGCATAATATGCCTGTGACGGTAGTTCTTCAAGCTCACTCAAGTCATGAGTGTAGGTAGTAGTATTCCGGTCAACAGTTGCGATCAAGCTGTAGCGCTGCCAAGGTGAAGGCTGCCAATATATATGATATCCTTCGAGGTCAACGGCTGGACTTGGGTCCCAGGTCAAAACCGTCTGCTGCTGCCAAAACTGACCACTCACGTGCTTGGGGGTATCGGGCAGCAGATAGATTTGAGCAGCAATCGTTAGCAGTTCCAGATGGGGCCGCCAGATGACGGTTTGTTCACTCAGTGGTTCTACGTCAATGGTAGCCCACATCCCCAGATCAATTTTGTCACTGACGCGGAAAGATTCTGTGTACAGCTCAACATTGAAATCATAGCTGCCGGCTGCAATCTCATATTCGCCTTCAATAAATTCATCAACCGAGCTGCGGATGATCTCTTTATACTGATTGTTGAAGTGGACGCGGGCCCGCATGATCTGATCAGCATGGGGATGCCCTTCCAGATCAACGATCACTTTCACGGTTCCATGAACTGGTCTTAACTGAAAATCGATCACTGTCGGAGTATGGGGATAGATCGCTACACCAGTGACCTGATCCTGATATACCACATTTCCGGCTTCATCAGTCAACTGCAGCGAGATGTTCCAGGTGCCGACAGGAATGATCACCTCAGTTTCCAGGTTTGTATCACACAGGCTTAAGCTCTGGGTGATTTGGTGTTTACCGCGGGTGCAGGTTATTACTGCATTCCAGTTGGGGCTGTCGGACAACGGGATGTTCATTGCAGTTACGGCAACCGTACCATTGATGTGAGCTCTCGGGCCGCATCCACACAACAGCAGTAGAAGCAGCACAGTGGCAAACCAGTGGGGCACTTTGCGGATTTGCTTTTTCAATGCTCTTTCCTCCCAGCCATCTCCCTGGGCGAGTCAATTATATCATTAATCTGAAAATTTGCAAAGAGGTAAGGTGGAATTATGAAGGCTGAGTTAGTGATCATTGGTACGGAGTTGTTACTAGGGGAAACAGTTGATACCAATGCGGCGTTTTTAGCACAGGAACTAGCTGCTCTGGGGATCGATCTCTATTACAAGTCTACAGTTGGTGACAATTGGGTCCGGATTATCGAAGTCATGACCCAAGCGCTGGCCAGATCTGATTTGGTCATTGCAAGCGGCGGCCTGGGGCCAACCATGGATGATCTTACCCGGGAAGCGATTTCTGCTGTGGCCAATCTCCCTTTAGAGCTTGATCAGGAAGCCATGAAGATGATCGAAGGCTATTTTCAGCAAACGAAGCGGAGCATGAGCGAAAACAACCGGAGACAGGCGTTTCTACCTCGTGGCGCCAAAATCATCGCCAACCATTGGGGTACCGCCCCGGGAATGATCGTTAATATCCAGGATAAGATCATCGTTGCGCTGCCAGGAGTACCCCGGGAACTGAAGGGGATGTTTACAACCTATGTAGCACCATATTTGTCTCAAAGAATTACAGCCAAAAAGACACTTGTGTCACGAACCCTCAAGTTTGCGGGGATCGGTGAATCACAGCTGGCAGAACTTGTCCACGATGAACTGCTTAACCAGTCCAATCCGACCATCGCACCCTATGCGTCTTTAGGGGAAGTGAAATTGAGAATTACGGCCAAGGCTGATTCTTCCCAACAGGCATATGAGTTGATCCAGCCGGTGGAACAACGCTTGATTCATCAGCTGAACGGTTATTATTACGGTGCAGATCATGAAACTTTGGAGTCTGTGGTGGGAGCGATGTTAAGAGAAAGACAGGAAACACTCGCTGTTGCCGAATCTTGCACTGGTGGTTTAATTACTAACCGGATTACAAACGTCCCTGGTAGTTCCGAGTATTTCGACCGGGGATACATTACCTATAGTAATCAGGCGAAAGTTGAGCTGTTGGGAGTCGATCCGAGCTTGATCGGTCAATTTGGGGCAGTAAGCCGTGAGGTGGCTGTGGCCATGGCAGAAGGGGCGAGAGCCAGGGCAGGGACGGATTGGAGCTTGGCTGTAACAGGGATTGCCGGCCCTGCTGGTGGCTCAAAAGAAAAGCCAGTCGGTCTTGTCCACATTGCTGTTTCTGCAAAAGGCAATACTAAGGCCAAACAATTTCGTTTCAACGGAACGCGAACTGAGATTAAGTTTCTAGTCGCTCAAGCTGCCCTAAACTTCTTGCGCCAAGAGATCAAGGATACCGAATAGCTTTCTTTTCTAGGAGGATCACCCATGGCGGGACAGCCAAAACACAGAATCTCCCGTAAACGTCTCTACCAAGCCCGGCAACGCTATCTGCCCATTTTGTTTGCCCTTGCAGGCGCGATCCTTGTATTAAACCTGGTAGGGGTATTGAGGATAACCATAGAACCTATGCAGTTTGTCCTTAATGTTAAGATCGGTTTTCCCGGGCATACGGTGCTCAAGATACCCCCTATCGGTAGTATAAGCGCCAAAACCCATGGCTACCAGCCGCTGCAGCTAATTTTGGCCTTGGAGAATATTGACCTTGATCAGCTCCGCCAGATTGCCTTCACAACCGATTTTAACTCGCAACAGGAGTTGGTAGGGTATTTTCAGAGCAAAATCAATCGTGTCCTTGGGATGGCTGTTGCCAAACTGATGATTATTGCAGGAGTTGGAGGTCTACTGGGAGTCTATCTTGGCGGGACGCGGCGCTGGGCATACTTGATAGCAGGCTTTTTGATAGGCAGCACTTTCTTGCTTTTGATTACGACTGCAACCTATTACGGTTACAATATCCAAGCGTTTGCCAATCCTCAGTATCACGGCATCATCGACGCTGCCCCATGGATGATCAGCATGATTCAGGAAGGTTTGCTTAAAGTGGACCAGCTGGGAGAACAGATTCAAAGCTTGGCTGCGAACTTGTATGCCGTGTTCAATCAAATTGAGGATCTGAAGGACATAGGGGTGTTGGCTTCCGATCTAACTATTCTTCATGTTTCCGACATTCACAACCATCCTGTTGCGTACGATTTCATCAGCCAAGTTGTGGCAGCGTTTCCTATTGATTTGATTATCGATACAGGCGATCTTACAGATTGGGGTACACCACTGGAGGCGGAGATCGTCAACCGAATTGAGCAGCTGGACGTCACCTATCTGTTTGTGGCCGGTAACCATGAGGCTCCGGATGTCCTGGCAAAACTGGAGCAGACAGGCAATGTCATCCTGCTTGGAGCTGAACCGTTGGAGATTATGGGAATCAAAGTGGCAGGCATGCTAGATCCGTCTGCTGAAAGCTATTCACCGCAGAATGTTTCAATTCACGAGCTCAGCCAGCACGCCGTTAGAATTAATGAGCTCTATGGCAGCCAACAACACGGGATCGACATCTTTGCAGTGCATAATCATCGGATTGCAGCTCAAATAGAACCAGGTATTTTTCCAGTAGTCCTGTGCGGGCATAACCATGTCCAGTCGATCAACCAAACCGGAGCTACGGTTTATGTGAATGCGGGTACCACCGGTGCGGCTGGCATCAGGGGTATCCAGGGCAGTCAGGTGGTTCCCTTCAGTCTGTCGGTGCTGTACTTCACTCACGATCCAGAGCTGGATAGATTTGTGCTGGCTGCTGTTGACAGCATTCAAGTTCAGAGCCTGCAGCAGAGTTTTTCTCTCGAACGGACATTCATTACTTCAGAGAGAAGGAATCAAGAAGAAAACGTCGAAAACAGTAGGCAGATATCAGGCTAGTATGGAGAGAGGTTCGAGATTTCTCTGCAGAAATCAACGTATAGGAATTTGCCAGCTGCTTTCCTTTTTTTATTAACCTTGAAGGCGAACACAGGTTTCTAATTTAGCTTAACGGGAGTGAATACCTATGGTCAATGATGAGCGGAAAAGGGCTTTGGATACAGCGATTAACCAGATCGAAAAGCAGTTTGGTAAAGGTTCAATCATGAAATTGGGTGAGGCCACCTCAAAGTCGAACATTGAAGTGATTCCGACGGGATCGCTATCTCTGGATATAGCGCTTGGTATCGGGGGGATTCCCCGCGGCAGAGTGATCGAAATCTACGGCCCTGAGAGCTCGGGAAAGACTACCCTGGCCTTGCATATCATGGCTGAAGCTCAGAAGATGGGTGGAGCAGCTGCCATGATCGATGCGGAACATGCCCTCGATCCGGTATATGCCAGAAAATTAGGAGTTGATATCGATAATCTTCTCATTTCTCAGCCTGATCACGCTGAACAGGCATTGGAGATAGCCGAGCATTTGGTCCGGAGTGGCGCAGTGGATGTGATAGTCATTGATTCTGTGGCTGCGTTGGTGCCCCGGGCGGAAATTGAAGGGGAAATGGGAGATGCCCATGTTGGTCTGCAAGCCCGCTTGATGTCTCAGGCATTGCGGAAACTGACAGGAGCTATCAGCAAGTCTAATTCTACAGTGATTTTCACTAACCAACTGCGGGAAAAAGTGGGGATTATGTTTGGTAATCCTGAAACAACTCCCGGAGGAAGGGCACTCAAATTCTATGCTTCAATCAGGCTTGACATCCGCCGTGTGGAAATGATTAAGCAAAGCAATGAGCTGGTGGGGAACCGTACAAAGGTCAGAGTGTTGAAAAACAAAGTTGCACCTCCGTTCAAAGAGGCAGAATTCGACATCATGTACGGAGAGGGCATCTCATTTGTTGGTGATGTTTTAGACCTGGCAGCCAGTATTGACATCATCAATAAAAGCGGAGCCTGGTACTCATATGGTGATATGCGAATAGGCCAAGGGCGAGAGAATGCGAAGGAATTTCTGAAGCAAAATCCTGAATTGTGCCAGGAGGTCGAAACCAAAGTGAGGGCACATTTTGGGTTACTACCAGCGGAAAAACAAGCTGATGAGCAGAAAGCCACCAAAGCAAACCAAGCTAAAAACTGATACCAGAATCAGCTGTAGGGATCGAGCACTGAGACTGCTGGCGTCCCGGAATTACACAGCGCAGGAGCTGAATGAACGCCTGGTTAGAGAGGACTACCCCGCTCAAGAGGTGGAATCAACAATCAAGTGGCTGACAGAAATTGGTTATGTCAATGATCGCCTCACTGCTGAACTGTTTATTGATCACCGCAACAGGTTTCGGCCAACCGGCGTTCACGGATTACGGTTCGAATTGGAGCAAAAGGGTGTAGATCCTGAGACGATCAATGCAGTAATGAATTCTCCTGATCAGGATTACGCTTTGGCTTACCAGCTCGCTAAATCACGTCTGGAAAAATTGCAGCATTTAAGGGTTGAGCGTCAGTATCAGCGCATCGGCAGTTTGCTGCAGCGGCGTGGGTTTAACTGGGATGTTACCTGTAAGGTGCTAGAGGCCTTGTTTAATTCCTTACTTGACACTGATTTGGAAAAGGTCTAAAATAAGACAGAGGTCCCTGTTTTCTAAATGAGGTCTAAGGTTAGTAAAGGCCGAGTTTTATGCTCGGCTTTATCTAGTCATGCCACTAATAGGAGGTGAACGATATAGAAACGATTGTAGAAATTGTCAAGTATATTATCATTGCATGTATTGCAGGTGCAATAGGATATTTGGTTCGCAAAACGATTGCCGAAGCCAAAATCGCATCAGCGGAAGCTGAAGCCAGGCGGATCATCAGTGAAGCGCAAAAAGAAGCTGAAACTAAGAAAAGAGAAACACTAGTAGAGGCTAAAGATGAAATCTATAAAATGCGCAATGAAATCGAGCGCGAAAGCCGGGAGAGAAGAACCGAACTGCAGCAACTGGAGCGCCGGTTACTGCAGAAAGAAGAAAGCATTGATCGCAAGAGTGAAATGCTGGAGCGCAAAGAGGAGAGCTTGAACCACAGCAAGAAAGAGGTTGAGAAGATACGCCAGGAAGTTACTGGAATGCTGGAAAAGCAGAGGATGGAACTTGAACGTCTTTCTGGCCTGACCGCAGACGAGGCGAAGGCGATAATTCTCAAACAGGTTGAAGATGACGTAAAACACGAAACAGCGATGATGATCAAGGAGGTTGAAACTCAAGCCAAAGAAGAAGCAGAAAAACGCGCCCGGAATATTATCTCTCTAGCCATCCAAAGGACAGCGGCAGACCATGTTGCCGAAGCTACAGTGTCCGTAGTTACCCTGCCTAACGATGAAATGAAAGGCAGAATCATTGGCCGTGAAGGCCGTAATATCAGGGCTTTGGAAACACTTACGGGCATTGACTTGATCATTGATGACACTCCTGAAGCGGTGATTCTGTCAGGATTCGACCCGATTCGGCGGGAGATTGCCCGGATTGCCTTGGAGAAACTGATCGCCGATGGACGGATTCATCCAGCCCGGATAGAGGAAATGGTAGAAAAAGCCCGTAAAGAAGTGGATGCGGCCATCCGTGATGCGGGAGAACAAGCAACCTTCGATGCAGATGTTCACGGACTTCATCCTGAGTTGGTCAAACTGCTGGGCAGATTGAAATACAGGACAAGTTACGGACAAAATGTCCTCAAGCATTCAGTGGAGGTTGCCCATTTGGCAGGAATTATGGCTGTCGAATTAGGTGCTGATGGCAGGATCGCCAGGCGCGCCGGATTGCTGCACGATATCGGTAAGGCTATTGATCATGAGGTGGAAGGAACCCATATTGAAATTGGCGTAGAGTTGTTGAGAAAGTACAAAGAGCACGAAGATGTTATTCATGCAATGGCGTGCCACCATGGAGACATTGAACCTCAGACAGTTGAGGCAGTTCTAGTTGCAGCCGCAGATGCTATTTCCGCAGCTCGGCCAGGTGCAAGACGGGAGAGCTTGGAGACCTATATCAAGAGATTACAGAAACTAGAGGAGATTGCCAACAGCTTTGAAGGAGTAGACAAATCATATGCAATCCAAGCCGGCCGTGAAATCAGGATCATGGTCAAACCGGATCGAATTGATGATCTGCACTGTGCCAAAATGGCTCGTGACATTGTCAAACGCGTTGAATCAGAACTTGAATATCCCGGACAGATTAAAGTTACTGTAATCCGTGAAACTAGAGCCGTTGAATATGCAAAATAAGCCAGGTTTATCAGCCTGGCTTTATCCATCATACAGAGGTTTAGTCTGCAGTCTATGCCGACAATAGGATTTGGATAGGAGAAAGACACAAGTGGAAGTAATCGATGACAGCAGTGTGCCGCATGTGAAACTAATCATTGGGCTGTTACTGTATTTTAACCAAATAGGACAAGTTAAGTATGATCCAGCTACTGGCCGGATCAGACTGGTGCTTTTCATTAAGAAGATTGCCGATACAGAATTTGCAAGGCTGCAAAAACTGATCTATACCCACCTCAGAGTGCATGATCTGATAGCGTCTACGAACAGCGCAACAGGAATTGAGTTGGTTCACCACGGGCCTGTGGATCAGATTGTGATTGAACGAGCTTTGGATCCGTTCTTGCGCAAGGATTTGACGATAGTTGTCGAATTAATTAATCAGGCACTTCCTGCTGGCACTATTATTGAAAATGAGATATTGGACCTGCCTCAGTTGATTTACCCTGATGAACTGGACGACTTGATTACCGACGCATTAACAGACAGTGCTCCACAAGGGCTGACTGGGTTTTGGCACCACGGACGATTGACAGTCTACCCGATGACACTGTCAGAGCAATAATGATACAGAGGAGGATCTATTTGAGAGTATTGCTGCTGGGAGACATTTGCGGCCGGCCCGGGCGTGAAATGGTGAAAGAGATGTTGCCTGTGATTCGTCAAGAATACGGTCCCGACCTGGTGATTGCCAATGGAGAAAATGCAGCCGGCGGTTTCGGCTTGACAGAAAAAGTTGCTGAGGAATTGTTTAAACTTGGCATTGATGTGCTGACAAGCGGCAATCACATCTGGGACAAGAAAGAGATTTACCCATATCTTGATGCTAATCCCCGGGTCTTAAGGCCGGCTAACTATCCTCCTGGTGTTCCCGGCCATTATGTGTACTACGCGCAAGTGGGAACGGAGAAGGTGGCAGTCATAAACCTGATCGGGCGAGTGTTCATGGGAGATTTTGATTGTCCGTTCCGTAAGATCGATGAGCTGTTGGCAGAAACAGCTTTACATACGCAGATTTCCATTGTTGACTTCCATGGAGAAGCAACCTCCGAAAAGCAAGCGTTTGGTTGGTACGTAGCCGGCAGGGTCAGTGTGGTGGCAGGCACGCATACCCATGTTCCTACTGCAGATGAACGAGTCTTGCCAGGCGGTACTGCCTACGTAACTGATTTGGGCATGTGCGGGTCAATGGATGGTATTTTGGGCATGCAGCGGGAGCCAATCATCACTAAGTTTCTTAACCAGCTTCCCACCAGATTTTCCGTGGCTAGAGGGAACCGGCATTTGTGTGGAGTTATTGCAGATGTTGACATTTCTGGCAAGGCTCAGAAAATTGTCCGAATTTATTACGAGAAAAAAATTATGTAAAAAAAGGAATTTTGGCTTTGAGGCTTAATATATATATATATACGGCGGAAGTAACAGAATCGAACGAGATTTGCAAAAGGGAGGTCACTTACACATGGAAGTATTAAAGGTTTCAGCAAAGTCCAGTCCAAATTCAGTCGCAGGAGCTTTGGCAGGAGTTCTGAGAGAGCGCGGTAGAGCGGAGATTCAAGCAATTGGTGCAGGTGCATTAAATCAGGCGGTCAAAGCTGTGGCTATTGCACGAGGGTTTGTGGCCCCGAGCGGCGTTGATCTAATCTGCATCCCAGCATTTACGGACATCATTATTGATGATGAAGAGAGGACTGCAATTAAACTGATTGTAGAGCCTCGGTAACTTTCCTGTCTCCTACGAAGCCTGTTTGCCTGAAGCAAACAGGCTTTCACTTTCAAGGCGGTGTTGTGATGTTTATTTTTGATGCCCACGCTGATACCTTGTCGGTTTTGGCACAAGCCAATGGTGAGTATCATTTGGGGACGCTGGCAGGGTCGCATGTCAGTCTGCCGAAGATGCAAAAGGCTGGGATTAGTGCCCAGATCTTTGCTGTATATGTGCCAAAAAACTACAGTCCCGGCTTGGCTTTGCATATGGCTCTGAAAATGGCGGATATTTTCTGGCAGAACATGGAAAGGTACTCTGAACAACTGCTGCCAGTTCTGTCAAGAAGTGACTTGCATATGCTGGAGCAGGCCTTACCGCGTATCGGCTGCCTGCTGTCGCTCGAGGGTGGTGAGCCGTTGGAAGGCAGCCTGGCCAATCTACGCAACTTGTTTCGGCTGGGTGTCAGGGCAATGACCCTCACCTGGAATCACCGCAATCAGCTGGGAGATGGGGTTGGCGAGGGCGAGCGGGCTTCGGGCTTAAGCAAATTTGGCTGTGAAGTTGTTGCTGAGATGAACAATTTAGGGATGCTGGTCGATGTATCTCACCTGTCTGAACGGGGTTTTTGGGATGTCCTGGCGATCAGTCAAGAGCCTGTGATCGCTTCTCACTCCAATGCCTATTCTCTATGTCAGCACCCCCGCAACTTAAGCGACGACCAGATAAGGGCGCTTGCAGATCGGGGAGGGGTGATTGGTGTCAATTTCTATCCACGGCATGTGACGAATACACCTGAGAATTGCACGATTGACCAGGTAGTTGATCAGATCATTTACCTTTATCAAACTGGCGGTAGCGATGTAGTTGCCATGGGTTCGGATTTCGACGGAATTAATAGCACTCCATCCGGATTGGAGGATGTGGAAAAAATACCAAGTTTAATCCCGGCATTGGAGAAACGGGGCTTATCCACAACGGCAATTGAAAAAATCATGGGAAGAAACCTGTTAAGAGTAGTGAAGCAAATCTTACCGGAAAAGAGCTCATAGAAGAGCTCTTTTTTAGTTATACTACTAGCGGAGGTGGATGAACGATGGCTGTGATCAAAGTGATTGAACTTGTGGGCCAATCAAAAAAGGGTTGGCAGGCTGCGGTGCAGGCAGCAGTTGAAGAAGCGGCCAAGACCATCAGACACATTAGCGGGGTGGAAGTGCTGAATTGGACCGGCAATGTGGTTGACGGCGAGGTTGTGGAATATAAAGCAAATGTCAAGATTGTTTTTCGGGTTGAATCTGAAGACGATTAGCAAAAACTGGGATATCAACCTTGCTTTGTGGCAATACTAGTAGGGGATAAACTTGAAACGAGGTGATGTGATGGATTGGCTAAGTGCTGTTGTCCGTTTTGTTGTTTCAGCGCTGGTACTGATGGCGGTAGGTTTCCTTCTCCCCGGTTTTAGCACGATGGGATTCTGGAATGCGCTGCTGGCAGCAGTGGTGATTGCCGTCATTGGGTGGGTGATTGAAGCGACTTTAGGGAAAAGCGTTTCACCATACAGTCGCGGGATAGTCGGTTTTTTAGTTTCAGCGATTGTGATTTGGACCGTCCAATTTATAGTGCCTGAAATGGAAGTGACACTACTGGGAGCGCTACTGGCAGCATTTGTGATTGGTATAATCGACATGTTCGTGCCGACAACAGTCCGATAAAAAAGCGCCGCTCAAAAGGCGCTTTTTACAAATGTAGGGTTAAGGAGTTATGCTCATGGCAGCAGCAGTTGACAAACATCTGGAGACAAATCTGGAGCTGATCAAGGAAAGGCTAGGAGTAAGCATCACATTTGATGTGTTAATCCGGGAAATCTGCATCGGTGAGCGAGATGCAGCTTTAATTTTCATTGACGGTTTTATCAAAGACCGGGAAACAGTAGCTATTATGCGGACACTGATGCAGATTCCCAGAGGCGAATTGGGAGTTAACGGATTAGAAAAGATTATCAAACGCTACTTGCCATACTTCGAGATCGAAGTGAGCGATGACTTGGAAGATGCCATTGATCAGTTACTGGCTGGGCCGCTGCTGTTATTGATCGATGGAATGACAAGTGTCATAGTCATTGATGTGCGGGAATATCCAGTCCGCGGCATTGAGGAACCTGATTTGGAGCGTGTGACCCGCGGTTCCCGGGAAGGATTCGTGGAAACAGCTTTGTTTAATACCAATCTGGTTCGCCGCCGCATCCGAGATCCAAGGCTGCGCTTTGAGGCGTTACAAGCAGGCGAGCGCTCAAAGACCGACATTTTCGTAGGGTATATTGAAGATATTGCAGATGCCAGTCTGGTTGCTGAAGTAAAGCAGCGAATAGCCCGCATTAACCGAGATGCTCTGCCCATGGGCGGCAAAAATCTAGAAGAGTATATTCTTGGCACATCGTTTAATCCACTGCCGGTGACCCGCTACACGGAAAGGCCCGATGTTGCTGCTGCACACATGCTTGAAGGGCACGTCTGCATTTTTGTGGATACATCACCTTTTGCCATGATTGTACCAGTTACTGCCTGGCATTTTACCCAGCATGCAGAGGAATACTTCCAAAACCCTCCTGTAGGCACCTATTTACGTTGGGTCAGGACCATAGGCATTATTCTCTCGATGTTGGTAATTCCAGTTTGGTATGCTTTGGTCAACACACCCAATCTGCCTTCATGGCTGGACTGGCTGGGGCCGAAAGAACTAAGCGTGGTGCCGATCTGGCTTCAGTTTATCATCCTGGAACTTGGCTTGGACCTGATCCGGATGGCGCTTGTGCATACACCAAGTGCGCTGGCAACCTCCCTTGGTATCGTAGGAGCAATTTTACTGGGTGATCTGGCTGTATCGGTTGGGATCTTTATTCCTGAAACGATCCTCTATATTGCAATCGTAGCGATTGGTACCTTTGGAACGCCAAGCCTGGAATTCGCTTTGGCACTGCGCCTGTTTCGCTTTTTCATTCTCGTCTGTACGTTTTTATTCAACTGGATCGGGTTAGGGGTCAGCCTCTTGGCCTCATTTTTAGCTTTTGGCCTGACAAAGTCCTTTGGGCTGCCATATTTGTGGCCGCTGGTCCCGTTTAACGGCCCTGCACTGCTGCGAATCGTCTTTCGTTATCCAATACCCCAGATTACAATGAGGCCAAAAGCCATAGCCGGCAAAAGAGACCGGGATACGCGCCGCAAGTAAGTTAGGGGTGAAACTGGATGAGAGTAGGGATACCCAGGGCGTTGTACTATTACCGGTATTATCCGATGTGGCAGGAGTTCTTTCGAACATTGGGTTTGCAGGTAGTCATCTCAGATCAGACCAACAAAGCAATTTTGGATTATGGTGTCAAAGCTGCAGTGGACGGGATTTGTCTACCGGTCAAGGTGTATCTCGGCCATGTTCACAATCTGGTGTCCAAAGGGGTGGACTTCTTGTTCATTCCTTATATCGTCAGTGTTGAAAAGGCAGAATACATCTGTCCCAAATTCATGGGTTTGCCAGATATTATACGCAACTGCTTGGATGATTTGCCTCCTTTATTGTCTCCCACCATTGATGGACGCAGAGGTACCAGCAAAGTGATGTGGTCTTACATCAAGCTGGGTTCTCGTTTTGCTCCACTCCATAAGGCGTTTGAAGCCTACCGGCAGGCCACTGCTCAGCAATGCCGCTACGAACAGCAGTTGGTAAATAATTCACTCGATAATCGAGCTCAGTGCAGCCCGAACAGCCTGGTTATTGCTGTCCTGGGCCATGAGTACCTTCTTCATGACGAGTTCATTTCCATGGGGATTATCAAGCGGCTGCAGCAGGCTGGATGTGAGATCATGACAGCAGAACAGATAGATCCCGGCACCATCGCAGGCCACAGTTGCTTTCTTAAAAAACGCATGTTTTGGACGTCCGGTAAAAGAATTCTCGGGTCAGCCCATTACTTCGCCGCCAAAGCTGATGGGATCGTCTCTCTGATGTCCTTTGCCTGTGGCACCGATTCTATGACCACTGACCTGGTGGACAGGTACTGCCATCGGAACCAAATACCACATCTAGTGATTAGTCTGGACGAACACACAGGGCAAACAGGAGTTTTAACCCGGATCGAAGCGTTTTTAGATCTGCTCAAGAGAGGGAAACAGCATGAAAATCACCTTTCCCCATATGGGAAACCTGTACATAGCAATTGAAGCTTTGCTCAGTGAACTGAAGTTTGATTTAATCATTCCGCCACCCAGCAGTAAGCGGACCTTAACGCTCGGTACCAAGTATAGTCCGGAAACCATTTGTCTGCCGCTTAAACTTGGTGTCGGCAATTTTCTGGAAGGTATCGAGTTGGGGGCGGACACTGGGTTGATGGTAGGAGGCAGAGGCCCTTGCCGGCTCGGTTATTATGCTGCCCTGCAGCAGGAAATACTCTATGATTTGGGCAAAGAGATTGAGTTTATTGTCCTTGATCATCCTAAAGAGGACTTCGTCAGGTTTAAATCGCAGATTATCCCACTGATCAAAGCAGGTGGAGTAAAAGCGCTGGCTAAAGGCTTGGCCCTGGCCTGGGAGAAACTGGTGGCTGTTGAAAAACTGGAACGAACCGCTCATTATGTGCGTCCTAGAGAGGCAAGGCCTAAAGCTGCAACCCAAGTGTTGAACAGGGCTCTGCAAAAACTACGCCATACCAATACTGTCGGAGGTATTCGGAAATTATGCAGGCAAGAATGTGATCATCTGCGGGACTTAATTGATCGCAATGCCCAAGAGCCGCTCAAGGTAGGTGTCGTTGGGGAGATCTATACAATACTGGAACCCTTTGCCAACCTTGATCTGGAGGAACGGCTCGGCTATTTAGGGGTGGAGGTTCTGCGAACAGTAAGTTTAGTACAGTGGCTGAAGAACAACTTGATTCTATCTTCTTTAGGTTTATACAGCAACCGGTGGCTGCGGATTAACGCCCGGGGTTATCTTCATGCGTCTGTAGGAGGGCACGGCCTGGAATCGGTGGCTCGCACAGTGGCTTTAGCCGGTCAGGGGTATGATGGAATAATTCATATTTTGCCATTTACTTGTATGCCGGAAATTGTGGCCCAGTGCATTCTGCCCAATGTAAGTGTTGATTACCAGATCCCTGTATTGTCGCTGGTGGTGGATGAACACACAGGCGAGACAGGATTTCAGACCAGACTGGAAGCATTCGTGGATTTGCTTTCAAGGCGGGGTCAAGGAGGGTTGCAGCATGACAGCGCCTGTATATCTTGGAGTTGATGTGGGATCAGTCAGCACTAATCTCGTCCTTCTTGATGCCCACAGCCTGGAAGTTGCCGACAAAGTCTATGTCCGGACTCAGGGCCAGCCGATCCGCACTTTACAGCGGGCTATGGCCAAAATAGCCAGGAAAAACCAATGGCAGATTGTAGGCGTAGGTACCACAGGTAGTGCCCGGCAGCTGGCTGGTGTGATTTTAGGAGCGGATGTGGTGAAAAATGAAATCACAGCTCACGCCGTTGCTGCGCTGCACGTGGAAAAAGGGGTGCAAACCATCATTGAAATAGGCGGCCAAGATTCAAAGATGATCATTCTGCGGGATGGTGTTGTCAGTGATTTTGCCATGAATACAGTGTGCGCTGCTGGAACTGGCTCTTTCCTTGACCAGCAAGCAGCGAGGTTAGGTATTCCGATTCAAGACTTTGGCCGAATTGCTTTGAGAAGCCGCCATCCGGTCCGGATTGCCGGCCGTTGTACAGTTTTCGCCGAATCTGATATGATTCATAAGCAGCAATTAGGCCACAGTTTGGCAGACATTCTGGCCGGCCTTTGTGATGCTATGGTTCGCAATTACCTCACCAATGTGGGAAAAGGCAAAGAGATCAGACCCAAAATCGTTTTCCAAGGTGGGGTGGCAGCAAACCAGGGGATGAGGAGAGCTTTTGAAGCGGCTTTGAATGCTGAAGTCATAGTTCCGCGGCACTTTGATGTCATGGGAGCCATTGGCGCTGCTCTCCTAGCATCTGAAACCATATGCCGCGAGGGAGCAACCAGGTTCCACGGCTTTGAAATAACCGAAAGTGTATATCAAAATCACAGCTGGGAGTGTCAGGATTGCTCCAACCAGTGCGAGATTGTGGATATTGTCAAAGATGGAAGGATTATTGCCAGCTGGGGCTCCCGGTGTGGTAAGACTGATTCCAGTTCGGAGTACGGTATGTTGGGTGCAGGAAACTAGAGGGGCCACCACCATTAAACCCTTCTGTCTTGCTATCTTGTGACTGTTATGTTAAAATAATGGTAATCTGGTAGATCCCCCGCTTAGGCGGGGGTTTATATGTTGCACGTTTGGGGAGGAACCACTTTGAACTACAAAGAAACTCACAATAAGGCAGGACATCTGGTGATCGGCGGGTGCGATGTTGTCAAGTTGGCATCACAGTGGGGTACACCGCTGTACGTTTTCGATGAAGAAGAAGTCGTAAACAGTGTAAACACATTTCGGGACGCACTAAGCTCCCTGCCTGACTATGAAATAATTTACGCCGGCAAAGCCCTTTTGACACTAGGCATTGCCCGGTTTATGGCAAACCTTGGCTTATCACTGGATGTTGTCAGTGGCGGCGAGTTGTATATGGCTCTTACCGCCGGCTTTCCACCAGAAAAGATATACTTTCACGGCAACAACAAAACCGCTGCTGAACTGGACACTGCCCTTGAGGTTGGGATCGGCAGAATCGTGGTGGACAACCTATATGAGCTTGAGTTCCTTTCGGATTTGGCCAGGAAAAAGGGCCGGAGTGCCGATATTATGCTGCGAATCATGCCGGGAGTGGAAGCACATACCCACAGTTATATTCAGACAGGCCAACTGGATTCCAAATTTGGCATCAGCGTAGCCAACAACCAGGCTGTTGATGCCATCAAGCTCGCTGCCAGCCTGCCCAGGATCAATCTGCGTGGTTTGCACTGCCATATTGGCTCACAAATCTTCGAACTTGCCAGCTACGCAAAGACTATAGATGTGATGATGGCGATCATGGCGAACGCAAAAGCTGCAGGCATAATGCTGCCTGAGCTGGATCTTGGGGGAGGATTGGGGATCAAATACATTACTGGCGATCAACCGGCCTCAACTCAGGAATTCGGGAAGTTTCTGGCAGAAGCGCTTCACAGTGCTGCTGCCAAGTATGAGTTAGAGATGCCGAAGATTATGGTGGAACCAGGGCGTTCTCTGGTTGGTGCCGCAGGAACCACCATTTATCGCGTAGGCTCGATTAAAGAGAACAAGGGTGGACGGACTTACGCTGCGGTTGATGGAGGCATGGGGGATAATCCCCGTGTGGCTCTGTATCAGGCGCGATATCATGCAGTGGTTGCCAACAAGATGGGTCAATCACCGGAGAAAACATATACTATTGTGGGGAAATACTGTGAATCGGGCGATGTGCTGATTAACAATATCCAATTGCCCCGGCTGGAACCAGGAGATCTTTTAGCTGTTTTTTGTACAGGAGCATATAACTATACCATGGCCAGCAATTACAATGCCATACCGCGCTTGCCGATAGTCACAGTATACCGTGGGAGCTCTGATTTGGTTGTGGAACGGGAGCAATATCAGGATTTGATCCGGCTGCACCGGATTCCTGAACGATGGTTGAAAGATGGAGTGTAGGGAGGAAAATCCATGAATTTGGAACTGCTGATTTATTCGATTGTGGCAGCCCTGTTTGCGATCTCCGTTCATGAACTGGCTCACGGCGCTGTCGCCGATCGGCTGGGGGACCCAACTCCACGAGCTTTGGGAAGACTAACCCTTAATCCTCTTAAGCATCTTGACCCCATTGGTTTGATCATGCTGGTTGTATTTAGAGTAGGCTGGGCAAAACCGGTACAGATTAATCCACTCTACTTTAAAAACCGGCGCCGCGACATCATTCTAGTGGCTTTAGCGGGCCCTTTGGCCAATGTGACAGTGGCATGTGTGATTAATCTGCTGAGCAATTTTCTGTTTCGGCTGCCGTTGAGCACACAGTTTTTGTTTGCCCTCTCCAGAGTATTGATAGTCAATATCCAGCTTAATATCATGTTGGCGGCCTTTAATCTGATCCCGCTGCCGCCGTTGGATGGTTCTCGGATAGTAGCCAATCTGCTGCCTCTTAAGATGCGTTTGAACTATGAAAGGATTACTCCTTATGCACCCCTAATCTTGATCATAGGGGTCTGGAGCGGCTTATTAGGGTATGTGGTTAATCCGATTGCGGCATTTCTGGGGTGGATTGTAAGCGGGTTTTCGATTTAGACATGAAAAGCTTAGGTGAGAAACTATGGGTTACTTGGTAAAGCTGGAGATCTTTGAAGGCCCCTTCGACTTGCTGCTCAGTCTCATCGACAAAGCAGAAATTGATATCATGGACATTCCCATTGCCCAGATCACCGAAGACTACCTTGATTATCTAAGGCAGATGCAGGAGCTGGATTTGGTGGTCAGCGGGGACTTTTTGGTGATGGCAGCCACACTGCTGCAGATTAAAGCTCAGATGCTGCTGCCAAAAAAACCACCGCTGGATCCAGATTCTGTGGGTGAGGAGGAAGCTGATCCCAGGGAAGAACTAGTCAGAAAGCTTTTGGAATACAAGTTTTACAAAGAGGTAGCCCAGATTCTTAAAGAACAAGCAGACCAGGTTGCAGTCTTTCCGCGGGCATACTTTGAGGCAAATTCTGAACAAGCTCCCATCTATGTTAATTGTGTTGGCGATGTCGATGCCAAGGTTCTGGCTGGTTTATTTGCCCAGGTTTTGGCGGCTTTGGATGAAAGCAATAAAGTTACCTATATCAAAAGGGACCTGAGTTTGGCTGAAGCCATCAGCAAACTCCGCCTAACACTTGCAGAGCGGAAGAGCGTAGTATTTTCAGAACTGCTGGTGCAAAGGGACCGGATTTTTATCATCTATACTTTCCTGGCTGTACTGGAACTGATCAAGCTGCGGGAAATCTATGCCATCCAGGATAGGCTTTTTGGAGACATCCGGTTGGTAAGGAGGTAAGGAAGTGACTTTAGAGGAGTCATACAAAATTATTGAGGGATTAATATTTGCTGCTCCTTATCCTTTAACCAGCAAAGAAATCAGTGAGATTACCGAGATCGACGAGAAGATTGTCCAAAGGTTGATTGAAGACATTGCAGCCAGATACGAAGAAAGCGGTTTTATGCTGCGCTGTATCGCTGGAGGGTATCAGTTTGTAACTCGGCCGGAACTAAAAGAGTGGATCGAAAAACTGGGCAGGAAAATTATCAGTACGCCCCTTTCGGCGCCAGCTTTGGAGACTCTGGCTATCATAGCATACCAACAGCCCGTAACCCGCAGCGAAATAGAACAAATCCGAGGTGTCAGGGCAGATAGTGCGATCAACACGCTGCTTGAACGGGAATTGATCATGGAGCTTGGCCGCAAAGACGGCCCAGGGCGGCCTATCGTCTTTGGGACTACCGACAAGTTCCTGATGGAGTTTAACCTCAAAAGCCTAGATGATCTGCCGCGCCGCAGTGAGTTTCCAAAGTTAGTGAACAGTGAGGCATGAATAGACTGGGAACCATTATGAAAAAGTAAGATCGAGATATGGAGTGTGAAGTCCATGCTGCTCGGTCTTATTTTATTGGTTTTGATTATGCTGCTTCCTTTTTCATTGGAGCTGAGGTACAACCGGCTTCAAACTGACAGCGAAACCGTGATCGTCTTCTGGGTCTGGAAATTACCACTAAAATTAAGGGTTGCTTACCTGGAGAAGCTTGGTAGTTACTTGTTGACGAGAGCAAATTTGCAGGTGTCTAAAGCTGCAGCCACAATAGAACCAGCCATCCCGTTGAGGAGAGTTTTTCAACTGCTGCGAACCCCACTGCCCCGGTTAATGAAAGTTTTGGCTAGAGTCGCTCTTTTTTTTCTGGAAGAAATTGAAAATCTGGAAATCAAATTGAGATACAGCACCGGTGAAGCAGCCATGACTGGAATTGCTGCAGGGGCTGCCTGGTGGGTTTTTGCTACCGTTCTGCCCCTTTTGAGCCAAAGGTTCGTGTTTCTGCACAAACCGCAAATCCAAGTGGTGCCCGTTTTTGGGCAAAGGGTGTTTGAACTCTACCTCCACTGTATATTTCGGATTCGACTCGGTCACATTATGATTAAGAGAATCAAACAGCAACTTAACCTGGGGAAAGGAGGCTAATCAATTGGGAGAGAATCATCCGATCGAAGGTTTGATGGAAACAGCAATGGAAAGCCTCAAAGCAATGGTTGATGTTAATACAATTCTGGGTGATCCTGTGGAAACTCCCGATGGCAACATCATAGTTCCCGTAAGTAGAGTCAGTTTTGGATTTGCTGCCGGAGGAACAGAGTTTGAAAGCAAGAATGATGACAAGTCTGACGGAGAATTACCGTTTGGCGGCGGCAGTGGCGGAGGAATATCGCTGAATCCTGTCGCTTTTCTGGTAGTAGGCAACAACCAGGTGCGGCTTTTGCCGGTAGATAATGGTGCGATTTACGATCGATTGCTGGACATGGTTCCGAAAGTGATAGAGCAAATCCGAGGCGGGGGGCCGAATCCCGGTCAGAATATTTCACCGCAGAGCATGTATGAAATCTAGATTGAAGATTGGCAAATGAACTGTCAAGAGGGGGCTTTCCCCTCTTTTTTTCTTGTAAAAAGGCATGACCTCAGGTATGATCATTGTAATGAGGAGGCAGTTATTGATGAAAGAAAGACTGCAAAAAGTGATGGCTCGGGCAGGTGTCGCATCTCGCAGGGCATGTGAACAGTTAATTTTAGCAGGAAGAGTTACGGTAAACGGCAAAGTTGTACGAGAGTTGGGTACAAAGGTTGATCTAAGTCATGATAGCGTAGCGGTTGATGGCAAGCTGGTTGGTGTGCCGGAGCGGTATGTCTATTACATTCTCCATAAACCCCGTGGTTTTCTCACCACAGTCAGTGATGATCGAGGTCGCAAAACGGTAATGCAGTTGTTGAAATCGGTGCCAGAACGAATTTTTCCTGTAGGCCGGTTGGATTATGATTCTGAGGGCTTGTTGATCTTGACCAATGATGGCCAATTGGCTAACCGACTCATGCATCCCCGTTACCAAGTGCGGAAGTTCTACCTGGTAAAGGTGGCCAATGAAGTTACTGCTTCCGATGTTGAGAAGCTGCGTACAGGGGTGGAGCTTGAAGACGGCATCACCAGCCCTGCCTACGTTCAGTTGTTAGCAGCCGGGCCAAAGGAAAGCCTGCTCAAGATTGGAATCAGAGAAGGCCGCAACCGTCAGATTCGCCGTATGTGCCAGGCGCTGGATTTTAAGGTTAAGCGTTTGATCCGGACCCAGATTGGCCCGGTAAAACTGGGCAACTTGGCTGCCGGGGCCTATCGCCGTCTGACTGAGCAGGAAATAGGGAAATTAAAGCAGGCGGTGAATCGCAGTGGCAGGTAGGGTGATTGTTATAGGGGGTGGCGCAGCAGGGTTATTGGCTGCCGGGACTGCTGCTGAACGTGGAGCTGAGGTTGTTTTACTGGAAAAGAATGACATTTTGGCTAAGAAGATCCGTATTTCAGGCAAAGGCCGCTGCAATATCACCAATGCCGTGTCTATTAAGGACTTCATCCCGCACTATCCCGGCAATGGTAAATTCCTTTACAGTGCTTTGACCAGATTTACCAATCAAGATTTGCTCACACTCCTGGCCCGGTATGGAATAAACACCAAAGTTGAAAGGGGACAGAGGGTTTTTCCGGAGTCAGATGACGCCCATCAGGTTGCGGAGACTCTAGCCGGCTTTGCTAAAGATCGTGGTGTCGTCTTTAGAATGAATTCAAAAGCAGTTAAGCTTTGCGCATCCGATGGTCAGATTGAAGGTGTCGAGACCAGCACTGGATACTATGATGCGAATCGGGTGATCATTGCTACCGGAGGTGCAAGTTATCCCGGGACCGGATCCACAGGTGACGGTTACAGGTTGGCTGCAGCACTGGGGCATTCAGTCGTATCACCTTTCCCTGCTTTAGTACCCCTAAGGACCAAAGAAACCTGGGTGCAGCAGGTTTCAGGGTTAAGCTTGAAAAATGTTTTGGCTACGATTAATAAGGGGAATGATGCCAAGAGCGCTAGAAGCGAATTTGGTGAAATGCAGTTTGCTCACTTTGGGGTGACCGGCCCTACAATCTTGACTCTTTCCCGCCAAGTTTCCCTGTGGCTGCAGGAGGGTTGTGCTGTCACCTTGTGTATTGATCTGAAGCCAGCATTAAGTGATACCCAGCTTGATCTCAGAATTCAGCGCGACTTCGAGCAAGTGCAGCGCAAACAGTTTAAAAACAGTCTGGGCAGGCTGCTTCCCAAAAGCTTGATACCAGTAATTGTTGACTTATCCCGAATTGATCCGGAAAAGCCGGTTCATCAAATAACCCGGAGTGAGCGGCAGAACCTAGTGAAGCTTTTGAAGGGGCTGAAGCTGAGCATTGCCGGGACTCTGCCCCTTTCGGCTGCCATTGTTACCGCCGGGGGCATTTGTGTGAAAGAGATTAATCCGAGAACGATGGAATCGAGATTGATTAGGGGCTTGTATTTTGCCGGTGAAGTGATAGATGTTGACGGTGTCACCGGCGGTTTCAACCTCCAAGCTGCGTTTTCCACAGGACGTTTGGCAGGAATTTCAGCTGTTGAGGGTAATTGAATAAAGTAGAGGAGAGGATGGCTTTGGTCAGAGCAATCCGCGGCGCGGCCACGGTTGGCGAAAACGATGCTAAACAGATTGTCGAGGCTGCCAAGGGTTTACTCAGTGAGATGATGCACCGGAACAACCTTTGTGAGGAAAATCTGATTAGTATACTGTTTACGGTCACAACCGATCTCGATCAGGCTTTTCCTGCCCGGGCTGCCAGGGAACTGGGTTTGACTCAAACCCCGCTGATGTGCGCTACAGAGATTGCTGTTCCCGGGAGTCTGTCTCGTTGCATTCGAGTGATGATTCATTGTTATACTGACTTATCCAAGGAAGAAATTCAGCATGTATATCTTGGCGAAGCTGCCAGTTTGCGTCCTGATCTGGCGGGGAGTGGTGTAGATGATTAGATATCGTAAAGAAGTGGATCGGATCGCCCCATACGTACCGGGGAAACTTATTGATGCAGTCAAAAAGGAATACGGGATCACCGATGTGGTTAAATTGGCTTCCAATGAAAATCCCCTGGGAATGGGTAGTGCGGCAGCTGATGCAATCAAGGCGCATATGGATCATGTCCACCTCTATCCTGACGGCAGCTGTGCGGTCCTGCGGGAGAAACTGGCCTGGAACCTGGGTGTGGCCAGTGATTGGATCATAGTCGGCAACGGCTCGGATGAGATTTTGAAGATGATCGCTGAGGTGTATCTGACCGAAGCAGATGCGGTGATCATTGCTGAATCAACGTTTTCTCAATACCGCTTCGCAGCGGATTTGATGGGAGCAGAAACCCGATTTGTGCCGTTAATAGATTACCGTCATGATCTAGAGGGTATGGCAAGGCAGATCGACAGTAAGACCAAGATCGTTTTTATCTGCAATCCAAACAATCCAACCGGGACGATTGTCAGCCATGCTGAACTTGAGCAGTTTCTGAACCAAGTTCCCGAGCATGTTCTGGTTGTAGTTGATGAGGCATATTACGAATATGTTACCAGTCAACTATACCCCCAAGCAGTAAAACTAATGGAGTATTATCCTAATATGATGATTACACGTACTTTTTCCAAGGTTTACGGACTGGCAGGGTTGCGAATCGGTTATGGTATTGCCAATCCAGAGATCATCAAAGCCTTGGAGCGTGTCAAAGAACCGTTTAATGTGAATCAATTTGCCCAAGCTGCAGCCTGTGCAAGCTTGGATGACCAGGAACACCTGCGTAAAAGCATTGAAGTGAATGAGCAGGGTAAAGAGTATTTATATCAGCAGTTCGAACTGCTTAAGCTTAAGGCTATACCTACCGAAACAAATTTTATACTGGTTGATTTGCAGCGAGATGGCAAGCAGGTATCTCAACAGTTGCTGACTAAGGGTGTTATTGTTCGCCCGACAGATTCCTTTGCTCTGCCGAACTGTATCAGGGTTACGATTGGAACTATGGAACAGAACCGCAGGTTCATCCAGGCGCTGGGGGAGGTTTTGTATGCAGATCGCTATTGACGGGCCTGCCGGTGCAGGCAAAAGTACGGTAGCCAAACTGGTGGCGGAAAGATTGGGGTTCATTTATATCGATACTGGAGCAATGTATCGCGCTTTGACTTATCTTGTCCTGCAAAAAGATGCAGATCCCTACGATGAGGAGAATGTTTATACAATCCAGCAGGAGATGGACCTGCAGTTGCTTCCGGCGGCTGACGCAACATCATGCCGGGTTTTGGTGAACGGCGAGGATGTCAGTGAAAAGATCCGTCACCCTGATGTAGGCAAGGCGGTTTCGGTTGTATCAAGCCATGGCAGGGTGCGCTGGGCTATGGTAGCTTTGCAGCAGGAATTGGCTTCTGGATGCAATGTGGTCATGGATGGGCGTGATATTGGGACAACAGTATTGCCCAAGGCGGAGTTGAAGATCTTTTTGTCTGCTTCCGTCGAGGAGAGAGCCAAGCGCCGGTTGGCCGAATTGGTGCAAAAAGGGCACAGACTGACATTGGAAGCGGTGATTGCTGATATCAAGAAACGGGATCATATCGATTCAACACGGGCAATATCACCACTACGCATGGCTGAGGATGCAGTTGAGATCGACACCACTGACCTGTCTGTCGATCAAGTCGTGGAAGAGATACTTGCTTTGGTTGTACGGAGGGAAAATCGTGTATAAAGTACTCAGAGTACTCGCAATAATACTTGTAAAATTGTGGTTTCGATTCACCGTGGTAGGTAAAGAAAACATCCCGGAGACTGCTGCTGTCCTGGTAGCCAACCATGCCAGCATGTTTGATCCGGTTATTCTGGGTGTGGCTGTGAATCGGCCTGTTCATTTCATGGCTAAGGCCGAGTTGTTCAGGACTCCTGTCTCGAGTTGGTTTTTCGGTAAATTACACGCCTTCCCGGTAAGGCGGGGTGAGTTTGACCGCAATGCAATCCGTTCTGCCCTTGAGGTGTTGGCCCACGGGCAGCTGTTGGGCATTTTTCCTGAGGGGACTCGCAATAAAGGTGAGGAACTGCTGCCCTTGCACAGCGGAGCGGCACTGTTAGCTAGCCGGGCGCAGGCACCAATTGTTCCAATCGTTATTAAGGGAAGCGGAAAGTATCGTTTTCGCCAAAGGATCGAGGTGTTAATCGGCTCCCCCATTATCCCGGAAGGAGGAAAACGGGTGCCAAAAGAAGAATTGGCTCGCATAAATGATCAGATCTTAACACAATTTACTGTTCTTAATCAGCAGGAATTTGGCTATCGAGCGAGAATTGAAACAAGGAAATGATTCCCGATCAAGCAAATATTTCGGGAAAGAAGACATACTATAACAAGTATGTAGTTTGTGTTGTGTTTTAACCTATGCAGTCTTGTCAAGAACAATATATTATTCAATGATAGGCAGCCATAGGTTTAAATAAAAACAAAGGTAGTGGAAGTTGTCCGAGGTAGGGGCAGTCAGTTACGCTTGCGGTTCTGGTGCACGAACGGAAGCCTTTGCTGTGGACGGGTAATCGAGGGGGTTATTGAGAGAATGAGTGAATTTACAGATGAAAAAGTGCTAGTGAATGGTCCAGTAGACCAGGAAGAGACCAAACAAGAAACCGAGGTACTCGAAACTGAGGCTGAAACTGCAGAACAGGAGGCTTCCGAAGCTGAAGTAGTTGCAGTTCCAGCGGGAGAGACACCTGAAGATGCTCAACCTGAAGCAGGTGACTCGGAAGTAGAACCAGTTGCCGAGGTTGAAACCGCCGATTCTGGAACGGAACCGGTTGGGGAAGCTGAAACAGAAGCACCAGTTGCCCAGGATGAATCTGGCAAGGGAGTTTCAGAGCAGATCCTGGAGGATTATTCGGATATTCCCACACCAGTACCGAATACAATCATAACTGGCAAAGTGGTTCAGGTCGGTCCTGATGAGGTACTTGTTGATATAGGCTATAAATCAGAAGGCAGAATTCCCTTAAACGAGATGGGTTTGAAGCCGAACCAACAACCTTCGGATGTATTCGCCGAGGATATGGAAATTGATGTCTGGGTTCTGAAAGTAGACGATGCAGAGGACAACGTGGTGCTGTCCAAACGCAGAGCTGATGTTCAGAAAGCCTGGAGCGAGCTGGAACAGCTCTATGCTGAAGGCAAGCCGATCACAGCTGAAGTAACTCAGGTTGTTAAAGGCGGACTGCTGGTAGATTTGGGTGTGCGGGGATTTATTCCTGCCAGTCATGTTTCCCGCAACTATGTCGATAAATTGGACAAATATGTGGGACAGACGATGAAGCTCAAGATTATTGAACTAGATCGGCAGAAGAACAATGTGGTGTTGTCCCGTAAAGAGGTCTTGGAAGAGGAATATCAAAAGGCCAAGGAAGAAGTTTTTAACAAGCTGGAAGAGAACATGATCGTTGAAGGGATTGTCCGCCGGATTACCGACTTTGGAGCTTTCGTGGATGTTGGCAATGGGATTGAGGGATTGCTCCATGTATCGGAAATGGCTCACAGCCGCGTAAGGCATCCCTCCAGTGTAGTTTCGGAGGGCGACAAGATCCGGGTAATGGTTTTGGGAGTCGATAAGGAAGAGGAAAGGATCTCACTGGGCTTGAAGCAAACTCTGCCGGATCCTTGGGATTCGATTGAGGAGCGGTATCATGTTGGCGATAGAGTCAGCGGTGTGGTTACAAGGACTGTTGATTTTGGAGCCTTTGTCAAACTGGAGGACGGCGTTGAAGGCCTAATCCACATCTCCCAGCTGTCACATCGCCATGTTGCCAAGACTGAAGAGGTAGTCAAAGCCGGTGACCAGGTCGAGGTAAAAGTGATCAGTGTTGATCCTGAAGCAAAACGGATCGGCTTGAGTCTGCGGGAACTTGAACCAAAACCTGAAGTAGTCAAAGAAGTCAAGAAGCAGGAAAAGGTTGAAGAAGCTCCTGCTGATGAAGAACTAACGACTACAATAGGAGACATGTTTGGCGATTTGTTTAAAGACCAGTAAAGTAACGTCAGTTAGGGTTTAGCAGCCTTGTCCAATGGACAAGGCTTTTTTTGCTTCCAATCCTGGGTTACATATTGGTTTGCCGGCTAGGGAAGAATAGCCTTAGATCGGAAAGGAGGACTAATATGCCTACAGGTATGCTTTTATTGTTGATCACTGCAGCTTTGATCTACTTCGGGGCTGCCCAGAGAGTCTTGGATCGGATGCGGTTAACTGACAGTCAAGCACTGCTCTTTATTGGCTTGATGATAGGCGGTAGTTTTATTGATATCCCTCTTTACCAGGGAACAGTTGAGATAAGTGTTAACGTGGGGGGAGCGCTTGTCCCATTAGCATTATGTATCTATTTGCTGCTTCGTACGGATACAGCCAGGGAGCGGGTTCGAGGTATTGTGGCCGCTTTAGTAACGGCAGGCATAGTTTTTGCGGTCAGTCAGTTGACAGAATTTGGACCAACTGACCGTGCGTTGATTGACCCTATGTGGCTGTTCAGCATTGTTGCCGGCGTTGTTGGCTACCTGGCTGGGCGTTCCAGAAGGAGTGCTTTCATTGCCGGTACACTGGGAATCATTCTCACGGATGTCATCCACACGGTTCGTGCTTTGGCAACCGGAATACCCACCACTGCTGCTCTGGGGGGAGCAGGTATTTTTGATACAGTGGTAATTGCTGGAATCATTGCTGTGTTGTTGGCGGAACTAGTTGGCGAAACCCGGGAACGCATCCAAGGGGGGCCCGGTGAGCATGAAGGGCAGACCGTACTACACAACGAGGAGTTTCTCCAGATGGAGACCCAACAAAACCAGAACGATGGTGAAGGAAAGGAAGGTCATGATTGAAACAGAAATCAATGCTGATTGCTTTTGTTCTCTTGGGTTTCTTACTTGGAGCGGGATCATGTGGGCAGGCGTCTTGGCTGGACAGCGGCCTTTATGAACGGAATGACGGTGGATACTTCACACTACAGGATTCCCAGGGCGATGTGCTTACCTACACTGCAAGAATCCTGGATGTGGGAGACTCATACATTGCAGCTGATAACCAACGTTATGAAGTAGTTGCTATAGACGGCGATGTGATCAAAGTTGAGCCTAAAGAAACAATTGAGCTGCCGGATGTAAAAAAGCTCGCTGCTGCATCCGCTTCTGCTCATTCTTCTGCGCCCAGTTTCTGGCAGAAGCTTTTCGGTACTGCTGCCTTCCGCAAAGATAAGCAGGATCAACAGTGGAATACCATTGGCATCTACCATACACATAATGCAGAGTCATATGTACCTACCAGTGGTGTGGAGTCTAAGACCGAAGGCGATATTATGTCAGTTGGAAAAGCCCTGGCTGACGCTCTAGAAAATCTGGGTTATCAGGCGATTTGGTCCGACAACAGTCACTTACCTCATGATGGTGAAGCATATATTCGATCACGCCGGACAGCCATGGATCTGATGAAACATCAACCAGGCACACTGATTGATGTCCATCGCGATGCCACACCACCGCAAGTATACGAGACTGAAATCGAAGGAAAGCCTGCCACCAAAGTACGGATAGTCGTAGGCAGGCAGAATGAAAACCGTGAGATGAACCTAGAATATGCCAAGCGGATTAAAGCAGTTGCCGATGAGAAGTATCCGGGAATTATCGAGGGAATCTTCGATGCCCGTGGCAATTATAACCAGGATTTAGGGCCCCGCACTATTCTTTTGGAATTTGGTGCCCATACCAATCCCCTGGATTTGGCCGAACAGGCCGCCAAGTTTTTCGCAGAGATAATTCCAGCTGCTGCTGGCCTTGCGAGCGAAGGCACAGCCCAGCAAGAAGCGAAGCAAAGTGGGCCAACCGCCTGGAGGACGATCATCTGGATTCTGGTGATTACTGGTGCTGTGATCATTGGTTATCTGTTGATCAACAAACAAGGCCTTAGCTCGTTAACGTCATTTTTCCGGAGGGAATATGCTGGTAAAAATCCCGATCAGGATCAAGAAGATGAATAGAAATCTAGGTGATGGATTATGGAGTACATGTTGACAATCGTCCTTGCTACGTTTTCCGGGCTCATAGCCCGGTTATATATGTTGCGCCGTGATTACCGGCAGTATCCCAGTTACCCTCAGGGGTGGGCTATTCATTTATTCATCGGGTTTATCGGCGCCCTCTTAGGAGCAATCCTGGTTCCTTCACTTATAGAGGTAGAATTTGCTGCTGTATCCTTCTTGCTGATGGCCGCATCTCAATTCCGGGAAGTGCGAAACATTGAACGGAGTTCACTGGAAAAACTCGAGCATACAGAATTGGTCATGAGGGGCACTGCCTATATCGAGGGAATTGCCCGTGTGTTTGAAGCTAGAAATTACCTGGCAATCTGGACTGCATTCATAGTGGCTATTGTGTCTGAGATGACCATTCATGCTGGATGGATGGTACAGATTCCGGCAGCCCTTGCGGCTGGTGCAATAGCAGCAGGGGTGTTGAACCAGCTGATGCGGGGGCCGTCAATTGGGGATATTGCCGATGTAAAAATGACTGAAATCGGGTTTGACGGCCCTATTCTTGTGGTGGGCGGTGTCAGTGTGATGAACGTTGGTTTAACCACCGCCCGGGAGCGTTACCTCAAACAGGCGGTAGCTGCGGAGATCATTCCCAGGGATGTCGAGGCCAAAGCAACTTTGGCCAATATCGGCCAGATGCAGGCTATTGCCCATGATGCTGCTGCTATGGTAGGAGTGTATATGGATGTTGGTGAGCAGGAGTTTACTCCATTAGTTCGCCGTGATCCTGAATCGGGGAAGCTGGTGATGGTCATGATTCCATCTGAAGATAATCAAGAAGCGTTCCTGGAGGCGGTTTCTAATGTACCTGTGCTGGAAACAGCCATACGCAAGCCCCTGCGTTCTATCGCCGGCCGGATGATGGATGGGAGGGGTTAGATGGACATTACCCCAACAAATCAAGTTTTAGCAGTGATTACAACCGACAGAGATAGGGTGGGCGGTTCAGCGCCGATCTTTTACGTAGATAGTTTTTCTGAGCTGGAAAAAGTGGCTGTTTACTTATCCCGGGTTTTCATGGCTGCAGTTCACGATCTGGGTCATGGAGTCTATATTATTGTCAAGCATTGATTTTGAGGTGAAAACTTGGTGAGAATCATCTACTGTTGTTATGGTGGGACTCATTCGTCACCTATTGCGGCTGCGATTCATCTGGGTAAACTAGGGTCCCAACAAGTTCCAACCACTGCTGAAATCAGCGCTGTCGAATTATTTGATCAGGTTCAATCAACGCAGCGGGGCCAGGTGATGTTTATGGGTGAAGACCAATGGGCCAATCAAATTTATGTTTGTGGCCGGGGCCGGGATAAACGAGGCATTGAGCAGGCCATCAAAAGTGGTGTTCTCCTTGCCGGGGGTAACCTTGACGGCCTCGAATTTGTGGATACTTTACCTGCTGTTAACTGGATGATGCGCATCGGCGGGTTTATCTCTCGCCGTTTGGGATTGGTCCGAATCGGGCGGCCGCTGGTGACTAGAGGGACCCAAAAGGCCTTTTTTAATCTGGCCAGGATTGTCTCCGACACCAAGGCCAAGTATGAAAACTGCCTTAAACTGGAAGGACCGGGCTGATTAAAAGAGGAAAACAGCTTAAGAATAGCGAATTACTAAGGCCATGAAAACATAGAAGTGTAAGGGAAAGAGAGAGCTATGGCTAAACCAATGGTGGCAATCGTCGGCCGAACCAATGTCGGCAAGAGTACGTTGTTTAACCGAATTGCCCGAGAACGAATTGCAATTGTAGACGATCAGCCTGGGGTGACCAGGGATCGAATTTACTGTGAAGTGGAATGGCTGACTAAAAAGTTCATCCTGGTTGATACTGGTGGTATCGAGACTGGAGAAGATACGATAACCAAGCAAATAAGGGTACAGGCCCAAATTGCCATTGAAGAAGCTGATGTGATTGTCTTCGTCGTTGACGGACGTGAAGGCTTGACCGCAGCTGATGAAGAGATCGCTCATCAGCTGCGGAGAACATCCAAGAAGGTCATCCTCTGCGTCAACAAAGTGGAAGATTTTTCCTTAAGCCCGGCGATAGCCGCTGAATTCTGGGCTTTGGGCCTGGGTGAGCCACTTACGATTTCGGCAGAACACGGCCGGGGTATTGGTGATTTGCTGGATCATGTAATTGCCGAATTTCCCGAAGACAGCGTTCTTGAGGACAGCACTGCGCTGAAAATTGCACTGGTAGGGCGGCCGAATGTGGGTAAGTCTACCTTGATCAATCAGTTCGTGGGTGAAGAGAGAGTAATTGTGTCAGACATTCCTGGTACTACACGGGATGCGATCGATACCGATTTCACTTATGACGGACAGGAATTTGTCCTTATTGATACGGCCGGCATGAGGCGGAAAAAGAAAATCGATTCTGGAGTTGAGCATTACAGCGTGCTCAGAGCGCTGCGGGCTATTGACCGTTCAGACATTGTTTTTTTGATGCTCGACGCTCACGAACGCGTAACAGAACAGGACCAGCGTATTGCCGGATATATCCACGAGAATGGCAAGGGCTGCGCGATTGTTGTCAATAAGTGGGATTTGGTGGAAAAAGAGACTAATACTATGCGTGACTATGAACAGGAGATCCTGTCCAAACTGCAGTTTCTGTCTTACGCACCGGTAGAGTTTATTTCAGCTCTCACCGGAAAACGGGTTCATAAGTTGCTTGATCTGGCCATAAGCATCGCCCAGCAGAGAAGCTTGCGCATTTCCACAGGAAGATTGAACGAGATTATCCAAGATGCTGTTGCCATGCATCAGCCTCCTTCAGACAAAGGTGTACGGCTAAAGGTTCTTTATGCAACCCAAGTTCAAGTCAATCCACCTGTGTTCTTGATCTATGTTAACAACAGCCACCTAATGCATTTTTCGTATTTGCGCTATTTGGAGAACTGTATAAGGGCAGAATATGGATTCCACGGCACACCGATTATCTTAAGTGTGAAGGAGAGGACTTGAAGATGGAGCAATTAATTCCCAGCTTAGGACTGATGCTTATAGGATATCTCTTAGGTTCATTGCCGTTTGGCTTATGGGTTGCAAAACTATGGGCTGGCATTAACATTCGGGAGTATGGTAGTGGCAACATCGGCGTATCCAATGTACTCCGTACGGTTGGTTTTATTCCAGCTGTCATCGTACTGGTTTTGGATGCGGGCAAGGGGCTGGTGCCGGTTTTGCTGGCACAAAAACACTTGGACAGTGAAGTAATGTGGCTTGTGACAGGCATCTGTGCAGTGTTGGGCCACAGTTTACCGATTTTCGGCAAGTTCAAGGGTGGCCGCGGAGTAGCAACTGCCTGCGGTGTGTTATTGGCCTTATCCTGGAAGGTACTGCTTGTGTTATGCCTTGTCTGGTTTGGAACTCTGCTGGTGAGCCGTTTTATTTCTTTAGCATCGATCCTGGCAGCCATAGCCTTACCTATCAGCTTTGCCGTTTTTGCTTATCCTGTTAGTTATATCGTGTTGGGTATTCTGTTGGGAGCATTTGTTATCTGGCGTCACCGCCCCAACATTCAGCGTTTGATGGCCGGAACAGAATACCGGATTGGCGAAAAGGTACATAAACATTGAACAGGCATTGATCATGAAATTGTTTGAGGGACTATGGTTTCTTGAAATCACGGGACTGCCGTGATTTTTTTATTTTCAGTGTTATATTTTCGCCAAGCTTCTAATATAGTTATAGTGTCCATCCGCATGTTTGCCTGGTTTTGGTTTTGAGGCTGGAATCATAGAGTATGCGGTATTCGGGGTGGTAAAGCCAATTCGAAGGAGGGAAGCCTTGATGGAGAAGTTTGATCTGTTTGCCGATATTGCTCAGCGTACAGGCGGGAGTATCTACATAGGTGTGGTTGGTCCTGTGCGTACCGGGAAATCGACATTCATTAAGCGTTTTATGGATTTATTGGTATTGCCCAATATTCATGATATCCATGTCAAGGAGAGGACGAATGATGAACTGCCCCAGAGCGGGGCAGGAAAGATGATTACCACCACCGAACCAAAATTTGTCCCCGAAGAACCGGTAGAGATTGTTCTACAAGACAATGTCAGATTTAAAGTCCGGCTGGTTGACTGCGTTGGGTATACCGTGCCAGGTGCAAAAGGTTATCTGGATGAAGACGGGCCGCGGATGGTAATGACCCCATGGTATGACCATCAAATTCCCTTTCAGGAAGCGGCAGAAATCGGTACCCGCAAGGTAATCAGCGAGCACTCCACAATTGGTTTGGTAGTGCTTACGGACGGTTCGGTGACAGAACTGGACCGGGATGATTACATTGAAGCGGAAGAACGAGTAATCGCTGAGCTCAAGGAACTGGAAAAGCCTTTTATTGTTGTTCTGAACACCGATCAGCCTCAAAGCAGTAAGACGCTGGAACTTGCTGGTGCTCTGGAAGATCGTCATCAGGTTAAAGTCGTACCCTTGGATTGTTTACGCATGTCGCAGGATGACATTATGTCGCTTCTGCAAGCCGCATTATACGAGTTTCCGGTACGGGAGATCAATTTCAGGTTACCTCGCTGGGTGGAAGAACTGCCTCAGGATCATTGGCTGCGGCAGGACTTTGATGGAGCGATTTACCATTGTGTAAACAAGATCGATCGGCTACGGGATGTGGATGGGTCGCTGTCTTTTTTATCGACTAGTGATACAGTTGATTCTGTTAAGCTGCAGGCGATGGATATGGGTACCGGTACGATCAATATTGAACTGTTGGCGGCTCGGTCCTTGTTTTATGACGTCCTGGCCGGTATGACGGGGCTAGAAGTTGAAGGCGACCATCATCTGATCAGGTTGATGCAGGATCTGTCGGTGGCCAAACGTGAATATGACAAACTTGCTTCGGCCCTGATGCAAGTCAGGGAAACGGGTTACGGAATCGTGTCACCATCCTTGGATGACATTACCTTTGAGCAACCTGAGTTGATCAAGCAAGGACGGCATTTCGGCATCAAATTGACTGCCAGTGCACCATCGATCCATATGATCCGGGCCAATATTATGACGGAAGTCACTCCTTTGGTTGGTACCGAGAAACAAGGTGAAGAATTGGTCCAATCCCTTTCCGACGAGTTTCAGGAAGATCCGGATGCTCTGTGGGATCGGGATTTCTTAGGCCGTTCGTTACAGGATCTGGTCAGGGAAGGCATTCAAGCCAAGTTGAACCGGATGCCGGAGACTGCCCGTGAAAAACTGCAGGAAACACTGTCAAAGATAATCAATGAGGGTAGCGGCGGTCTAATTTGTATTATCTTGTAATTTTTGATAATCCCCGTCATTAGTGGTTACACTAGTGATAACACTAATGAAGGAGGATAAGGGATGACCAAAACTGAATTAGTTGACCAGGTTGCAGCCAAGACCAACTTGACCAAGAAAGATGCCACGGCGGCTGTGGATGCCGTCTTTTCAAGCATATCCGAAGCACTTGCTCAAGGTGATAAGGTCCAATTAATAGGATTTGGTTCTTTCGAGGTTAAACAGCGGTCCGAGCGGGTTGGCCGCAATCCCCAGACTGGCGCTGAAATGACGATTCCAGCCAAGAAGGTTCCTGTCTTCAGAGCCGGAAAGCAGTTGAAAGATTCCGTGGGAAAATAGGAAGAAGACTTGCATTTCCGCCGAGTTTATGGTATCCTATTCAGTGTCAGTCGGGGCGTGGCGCAGCTTGGCTAGCGCGCTACCTTGGGGTGGTAGAGGTCGCAAGTTCAAATCTTGTCGCCCCGACCATTTTACTCAAGTACCCGTAGGCTGAAAAACGATCCAAAAACGATCGGGTCTTGAAAAACGGTCAGCTTGCAGAATCCTTCCAGGTTTGGGAGGATTTTTTATTGAAGGAAATAAAACTGAAAACGCCAATAATATAAGGTGAGCACCCCGGACAAACACGTGAAGGAGGCTTCTTTCAATTGAGCACGAAACGGGGCATGTTGTTATTGATCAGTTTATGCATCATAGCCAGCTGCAGTCTGACTGTCCAGGCCGGTTATCTTTTGGAGGAGCAGCCTTACTTGCACAATAGTGTGATTGCGGTTGCGCAGGTGTTAAACAATGGCAGCGATCAGATCATTTCTGGTTTGGGAGATGAGGTCAGAGTCTATGATCAGGATCAACTCGTGGCAACAATCACTGGGTTTGCTGGAAATGTAACTGCCATTGCTGCAGGTGACCTGACTGGCGATTTTCGTCCGGAGATTCTGATTGGGACAGATAACTTCAATTTCTATGCTTACCAAAACATTCAGGGGATATGGCGGCAAACCATGGAGAAGCGTTACCTGTGGTCAGCGGTGGCTGATCTGAAGGTTGTTGACATCACCGGCGATGGTTGGGGTGATGTTGTAGTGCGCACCGAAAGAGGCGAAGCCTTTATATACCTTAACTGGGGTGGAGAGCTGGACTTGTTTTGGCGTTCACAGCCCAATACCAATGTGAGATATGTATGCGTCGGCGATCTTGACGGCGCCGGCGGCGCTGAGGTTGTATATGCTTACAACTCTGGATATGTGGGAACATTAGGATGGGTTGACGGTCAATTAGAACTGCTGTGGCAGAATTACCCGTGGGGCACGATTGACAGCGTGTTTATAGCGCAGTTTCAATCGGGAGAATTGCCGGAACTGGTGGTGGTTACCGGTCAGAACATATTCTACGCCTGGAAATATGCTGGTGGCAACCTTACCACGGTCCGTCATTTCCCCGTTGAGTTTGATGGTCGGGTAATCAAATTTATACCTCAGTTGGGAATAGTAAATATGTCCGGCCGTACGGGACTCACTACTTATGCTGTAGGTTCCAGTGCCTTACGTCCGATCGATTTTCTACCTTTGTTCAATGTGCGGGATCTGGTGGCTGTTGACGATGGTTTTCTGATTCAAGAGACAGACGGTACCTATTACCGATTACATCAGGTGGATCCAGACGAGATCGAGATAGTTTATCATAAAAAAACCCTAACCGGTTCGTTAGATGTTAAGCTGCACAACGGCAGAATGTTCTTGGATTTGGACGGCTTAGCGTCACTATTAGGCCTGATCCGTTTTGGCTCACAACGCATCTTTCTGATCAGCGGCCTAAACTATATGGTGATTAATCCTAGTGAGGGAATGGTGGCTTGGCGCAATACGGTACTGCCGTTGATGGAAAACGTCCTTGTGGAGGACCGCAAGTTCTATTTGCCTTTATCGCTGCTCCCGGTACTGGGATATGAAACAGAGTACGACTATGGGGCCCACAGGCTGAAGATTGAGCGCAGCTGGGGCTGGTGGTGGTGATTTAATTTTCACTGCCAGGAAGGAAGGAGTACTCCTATTGTGGAATATAAGATGAGGCTAAATTTTTGTTTGGCATTGTGTCCAAATTTTTTCTTAGAATTGCGGTAGAAGGACAAGAGGAGGAGATTTGGTGAAGGATTACAGTATTGACAGTTTAAGAAATATAGCTCTTGTTTCCCACAGTGGTGCAGGCAAGACATCGTTGGCGGAAGCGATGTTATATGTATCCAAGGGTATCAACAGGCTAGGCAGAGTTGATGATGGCACCAGTACGCTGGACTATGATCCTGAAGAGATAAAACGTCAAATCAGTATCGACTTAGCTTTAGCTCCAGTTGAATGGAATGATCATAAAATCAACATCCTGGATGCCCCTGGTTATTTCGACTTTGTGGGTGATATGATTGCAGCCCTGAGAGTAGCTGATGGTGCCGTAATCGTTGTCTGCGCCTCTTCTGGAGTAGAGGTTGGCACGGAGAAGGCTTGGGCTTTCGCAGAGCAGTACAAAACTCCCCGGGTCATTTTTATCAACAAAATGGAACGGGAAAACGCTAACTTCGGTCAAGTGGTGGAGCAGCTGCAGTCCATGTTCGGCCCCAAGGTTGTACCGGTTCAGCTTCCCGTTGGTAATGCCCAAGATTACAGAGGTCATGTCGATCTGATTCAGCAAAAGGCTTATCTATGGGATCAAAATAAGGTTACGGTAGGAGATATACCGGCTGAATTAACCGATGACGTGGCTGCTGCACGAGAAGCATTGATTGAAGCAGTCTCTGTGACCGATGATGAACTGATGATGAAATACCTCGAAGGAGAGGATCTAACCGATGCCGAGATTGAGGCTGCTCTATCGGTTGGGACCAAGACTGGAGATGTTGTTCCTGTATTTTGTGGTTCAGCTACAGCCAATGTTGGAATTACAGAGCTTTTAAGTTACTGCATTCAGTGCCTGCCCAGTCCTGCAGAAACTGTGGATGTGGCCATTGATACCAAAACTAACCAGGAAGTTGAGATTAAACCTGATGACCAAACTCTCAATGCCTTAGTTTTCAAAACATTAGCCGACCCGTACGTTGGTAAACTCACCTTGTTCAAAGTGTTGTCAGGGACAATCAAGTCTGACAGCGTTGTCCACAACGTATCCCGGGGTAGAGATGAAAGAATTGGCCAGCTGTTTGTCATTAAAGGTAAGGAAAATCTCCCAGTTAACCAGTTGGGAGCTGGAGATATTGGTGCAGTAGCCAAGCTGCAGGAAACCAACACCAACGACGTACTTTCGGTCAAAGGTTCAACGGTTTTGGCCAAAGGGATCGATTTCCCTCAACCAGTAATGACGATGGCTGTCGAACCATTGGCCAAAGGTGATGAGGATAAGATCGGCAACGGGCTAGCCCGGCTTGCTGAGGAAGATCCTACTTTTAAAGTGGAAAAAAGTGTCGAGACCAGTGAGATTCTTATCTCTGGCCTGGGAGATCTGCATTTGGAAGTGATGTGCTCCAGGCTGCACAAGAAGTTTGGTGCGGAAGTAAAGCTGTCGAATCCATCGGTACCATATCGGGAAACGATCCGCGGCCATGTGCAGGTCGAAGGCAAGCATAAGAAGCAATCGGGTGGCCGAGGCCAATATGGGCATGTCTGGCTGGAAATCGAACCGGGTAGCGGCGAGGGCGAAGATGATCTCGAATTTGTCGACAAAATTTTTGGCGGTGCGGTTCCTCGCCAGTATATACCTGCGGTAGAGAAGGGTATCCGCGAAACCATGGAAGAGGGTATCTTGGCAGGATATCCAGTCGTCAACCTGAGAGTATCACTCTTTGATGGATCCTATCACAGTGTTGACTCTTCGGAGATGGCATTTAAGATTGCTGCGTCGATGGCCTTGAAGAAAGGGTTCATGGATGCCAACCCTGTACTATTGGAACCTATCCAGAACGTTGCTATAACCGTTCCTGAAAGCTTCATGGGCGATGTAATGGGTGATTTGAATAAAAAACGGGGTAAGATCTTAGGTATGGAGCCGAAAGACGGGAATCAGATAATCCGGGCTCAGGTTCCGCTCAGTGAGATGTTTAAGTATGCAATTGACTTAAGATCGATCACCCAAGGCAGAGGTTCATTTACCATGGAGTTTAGCCACTACGAAGAACTGCCACAGCAGCTGGCTGAGCAAGTGATTGCTGCCAGGAAGAAAGAAGATGCATAAGCAGGAAAGCGATCCAGATATGCAGCCTGAAACATGGCTGCATATTTTTTTTGGCCATGACATAGGATTTAGGGACTGATAAGCTCTTAGGGAGTGGGAAACCATGAAAAATACAGCGAGTTCGATTAATGTCTTGCTTTTGATTCAGGGGATGGCCGTCAGCTGTTTGCTGCTGATAGTTTTGGCGCTGGTCATGGCCGTCGTTACCTATTTTTCACCGTGGCAGTATACCGGCTCAATATTGATAATTGGTAACTATGCCAGCATATTAGGCGGGGCTGTTTATATCGGCACAAAACTCAAGCAGAAATTGTGGCTGCATGGAGTGCTGCTGGGAGCCATTTTTCTGATCATCATGACAATAATACGCGCTGATCTAAAGCTGATCATCCAGTGGTTTTGGGTCAAACAGCTGGTTATCGTCTGTATCCTTGGTATTCTAGGCAGCTTGTGCGGGGGTATGCTGCAAAGCTAGAACCAGGACATCGCCTTGCCGCAAGTTTGAATAGGTACATCGGTTTATAAAATCAAAAGCGCACAGCATTCTACTGTGCGCTTTAAAACTGCCTGTTAGAAGTGGCAGGGGAGACAGGACTCGAACCCGCAACTCTCGGTTTTGGAGACCGATGCTCTACCAATTGAGCTACTCCCCTAGCACTACTTTAATATACCATAGGAAAGATTTCCGGTCAACCCTGTTTCGGTTGAAAATCACCGGGATTTACCACTTCACCTCCTGTATTTTCCAGGATTTCCGCCACTTCCGGCCTGTTTGAATCCACTATCACCAGAAAACTTGATGATTTAGTTTGTTTGTCAATACTGTTAGCTGTTTCAGCTAACAGATCCGGTAGCATACTAAGACTGATGTCCATGGTTACGGAGTTGCCGATCAAATTCTCCCCAGAGGCGGGCAAGGTGGCAACCGGGGTTCCGGTAAAACGATAGCCGCCAAAGGGATCGTAGCCTTCAGGAAAGATGTCGAGCGGCTTGTCGCGTTTGCGGATGATCTGGATCTGATCCTCAGGAACACCTACAGCATGCAGCCTCGCAACTGCATATTCCACATCCTGATAATTCTCATAAACTGCACCATAATGGGACATGATTCTAACCTCCAGATCTAGTATACCACTGGCCTGTCACTTCATGCCGCGGATGGGTTCCAACTGCGGCAGGATTTTCTGTACATCTGTCGTAAGATAACATGTGAAGACTGTTACAATATCGCTGTAGAAATATAAGGAGGAATTGATTTGAAACAATTACTTGGAAAAGTACCAGTTGGTGTCTCCAACAGACACGTTCATCTGAGTAAGGAAGATCTGGCAGTATTGTTTGGCCCTGATTATCAATTGACACCTGTGAAAGACCTGTCCCAAACCGGCCAATATGCTGCGGAGGAAGTAGTCACCGTGGTTACTCGGAAAAACGCAATCCAAAATGTCCGGATCCTAGGGCCGCTTCGGGGAAAAACTCAGGTTGAAATCTCTCGCACAGATTCGTTTGCGCTAGGCTTAAGGCCGCCTGTTCGGGATTCGGGGTCCTTGGAAAACTCGGAATCAGTTACCTTGGTGGGCCCAAAAGGTTCCATTTGCCTGAAAGAGGGCGTTATTATCGCACTGCGGCATATTCATATGAGTCCCAGTGATGCGGCGAAGTTTGGTGTTGAGGACAAGAGTATTGTCAGCGTTAAGACCGAAGGGGAGCGGAGTGTAATCTTCAACAATGTTTTGGTGCGCGTTAGGGATGATTTTGTCCTCGAGCTTCATATTGACACTGATGAAGCAAATGCGGCGGGACTGAATAACGGCGATATAGTTGAAGTATACAGATAAATTGGATATTTGATCAAGAACCTGCCAAATATGCAGGATTCCAGTATGATTTTGGGGAAGCAGAGATTTGCATGTGTGTTGGTGAAGCAACAGAATCAAAAAAACGAGATAAGGGTGAGTGTACATGGACTTGAAACACATGGCCAATATCATTCGAGGCTTATCGGCTGATGGGGTGGAAAAGGCTGGTTCCGGGCATCCGGGAATGCCCCTAGGTTGTGCAGAGATCAGTTCAGTGCTATACTTTGATGCTTTGCGGCACAGCCCGCTCAATCCCAAATGGCCTAACCGGGATCGTTTTGTTTTGTCTGCCGGACATGCCTCAATGTTGTTGTATTCATTGCTGCACTTAACGGGGTATGATTTAACCCTGGACGACTTGAAGAATTTTCGTCAGTTAAATGCCAAGACTGCCGGCCATCCAGAATATGGCCATGCGGAAGGGATCGAAACCACCACAGGGCCGTTAGGCCAGGGATTGGCCAATGCTGTGGGGATGGCCATAGCCGAGCGGATGTTGGCTGAACGGTTTAACCGGCCCGGATATCCAATCGTGGATTATTATACATACGTTTTGTGCGGCGACGGCTGCATGATGGAAGGAATTACTTCCGAAGCCTCGTCGTTTGCGGGACATCTAAAGCTTGATAAACTGATTGTCATCTATGATTCAAATCGCATAACCATCGAAGGCAGCACTGAGCTTGCGTTTACTGAGTTGGTCAAAGATCGCTATTTGGCTTATGGTTGGCATGTGCAGGAGATTGATGGTCACGACATCGATCAGATCAAGGAGGCCATTGCCACCGCCAAGCAGGAAAATGAACGACCCAGCCTGATCATTGCCAGGACAAATATTGGCCAAGGTGCACCGAATAAAGCTGGTACTGCAAAAATTCATGGTGCTCCGTTGGGCAAGGATGAGATTCTGGCGATGAAGAAGGCCCTTGGTTTACCGGACACTGAATTTTATGTTTCTGATGAGGCCGACCAGATGCGTACTCAAGTGGTCAACCGTGGCAGCATGCTGGAACAGGAATGGAATCAGCTTTTCAATGAATGGAGAGAAAAGTATCCTGAGCTTGCCAAAGAATGGGACCGGGCATTCAATTTGGATCTGCCGCAGGATCTGGCAGCTAAAATGCCAAAGTTCCAACTAGGAGACAAGATTGCTACTCGGGCTGTGAGTGGAAAAACCATTAATGCCCTGGCAAAAGAAGTGCCTTATTTGATTGGTGGCTCTGCAGATCTGGCGCCGTCCAACAACACCCATATGGAAGGCTATGGCAATATCAAGGCGGGAGATTTCTCAGGACGGAACTTTAATTTTGGCATTCGTGAACACGCCATGGGAGCGATCATGAATGGCATCAGTCTCACCGGCGGGTTTAGAATCTTTGGCGGTACTTTCTTGGTCTTCTCTGATTATCTCCGCCCAGCGATTCGGTTAGCTGCGTTGATGAAGCAGCCAGTGATTTATGTTTTTACCCATGACTCGATTTACGTTGGTGAAGATGGTCCCACGCATCAGCCAGTAGAGCAGACAGAGTCTTTGCGGTTGATTCCCAATCTTTGGGTATTCCGTCCAGCAGATGCAGAAGAGACTGTCCATGCCTGGCTGGCTGCGCTGAAGCGGCTGGATGGGCCAAGTGCACTTGTTCTAACCCGTCAAGCTCTGCCCGTAATGCCAAAACACGATTCCACCAATATGGATAAGGGTGGATATGTACTGTATGCAGAGCAGAGTAAACTGGATCTGACTATCGTAGCTGCTGGAAGCGAAGTCAGCTTGGCCGTTGATACCGCTAAGCTGCTGGAACAGGAAGGACATGGAGTCAGAGTTGTATCGGTACCCTGCCGTGAGGAGTTCTTTGCTCAAGATCCAGCTTATCGCCATCAGGTGATTCCACCTGACAAACCAGTTCTCGCAGTTGAAGTGGGTGTTGGCAGCGGCTGGTACAGCATTTGCCCCGGCACACAGATACGCGTCTTCTCGCTGGAACAGTTTGGCCGCAGTGGTAAGGCTAATGAAGTCGGTGCATACTTTGGATTTACACCAGACAATCTGGCCCAGGAAGCCAAGAAGTTGCTCAAATAAGTCTGACAGTAATTTAACTCTAAACGAAGAGGCTGCAATCGCAGCCTCCTTTTCTTTTGTGGGCCTGATTCCTGTCTAGAACATCTGGTTCTGATAGGTTTGTATGCCTGATGGTTGAGTGTGGGCAAACTGAGTTTGGTAATTGCTGAATTGCTGGGCAGCCTGGGCGACCTGTTGGGCTGACTCTGCCTGCAGTGTATACCAGCCTTGATTAAACATGAATGTGAACAGATTACGAGTTTCCTGATGAGTTTGATTCAAAATTTGGCTCACGTCTTGATGAAGTTCGCTGTAACTTGCTTCCCGGGCAAATACATTGAAGTTGTCAGTCAAGTACTTCTCAGTAGCCAGCATGTCATTTAAGCGGTCCCGATCATTCATCTCAGGGCCTTTGACTTTTGGCAGCTGACCGGTTTGGGGATTCTTAATATTGACTTGACTTGATGGTTGATTGAAAAAGCCAGGGTTCTGGTAGTTTTGTTGTTGGAAACTCTGTTGCCGGTAGTCTGATTGATAGTTTTGACTACCAGACCATCGCTGATTCTGGTCAAACATGATAGTGCCTCCTTTAGTTGCCATATTGATTGGTTTGATTATACTGGTTGACACTTTGCTGACTGTGGGCCTGCAAGTGTTTCAGGAGAGTCTGGTAGTGCTGCTGATGAACACTGGCAAGATGCTCCAGCTGCTGCCTGACTTGGGGGTCTTGGCTTTCTGCTGCAAAATGATGTGCTTTCTTGCTGGCCAACAGCTCCCACGAGAGGGCATCCTGTAAATAGAGCAGGTCCTTGGTTGTGATTATCTGGGGAGGTTCACTCATGCGTGTCCCTCTTTGTGTCTCGTATTGATGATACATTGCTAGCCTCCTTATGTAGTCTTTTGGATGTAGTTAGCATATCCTGTCATTGGGCTTTTTATGAGGGATTCACATCAAGGTTGTTTTTTTACCGATTTTTGACATACTAAGGCTAGAGTTAGGCAGGAATTGGTGAGACCAATGCGAAATAATTATAAGTAACTTGGTTATATATAAGGGGGTAATACAAATGAGTGAGTTGATTAATAACCGTCAGAAGCGTCAGGAGAAGCTAAAGGCGATTATCAAAGACTTGCATGCCGGCGCTGATCCTGAGGAGGTTAAGCAAAGGTTTAAAGCTTTGTTGGGTGAGGTTGTTTCACCATCGGAGATTTCAGAGATGGAGCAGGCACTGATTAATGAAGGCATGCCCGTGGCAGAAATTCAAGCATTGTGTGATGTTCACGTCGCTGTGTTCCGGGAAGCGTTGGACCGTCAACTGAATGCTGCTGTGGAACAGTCGCTTGCTGTTTCTGAGACTAAAATCCACCCGGTGCAAGTCTTTAAAGTCGAAAACCGGGCTGTTTCCCGAGTGATCGGTCAAATTGAAGGCATAACAGACCAAATTGCTGATGCGGCTGTTGGTAGTGATGTTTCAGAACAAATGCAGAAGTGGCATGGCTTGCATCAGCAGTTGATGGAAGTTGACAAGCACTATCGCCGTAAAGAAAATATTCTCTTTCCTTACTTGGAGAAGAACGGCATTACCGGGCCGCCGTCAGTTATGTGGGGGATCCATGATCAAATTCGGGCTCAGTTGAAGCAAATCAATCAGGTAGTAACCGGCAATGCGATTGTTGATCGGGGACTAACAAGGCAGATCGGTGACCTTGTCAAACCATGCCTCAATTCGATAAAGGAGATGATCTACAAGGAAGAGAACATTTTGTTTCCGATGTGCCTGGAACTGCTGACCGACCAGGAATGGGAAGAGATAGCCAATCAAAGCGGTGAGATCGGCTATACAATCATCTCATTAGATGAGCTGCTCAGTGAGGATGAGACAGAAGTGGAGGCAGAACCGGAACAGCAAGCCAACCAGGAATGGCAAGGCAAGGTACCGGACGGGTTGTTGAAGGTTGGCCCAGGCTATTTGTCTGTAGATGAGATCACCAGAGTGCTCAATACTCTGCCCGTAGACATCACTTTTGTTGATAAAAACGATAAAGTGCGCTATTTCTCCCAGGGGAAGGAGCGGATTTTTGACCGTACTCCGGCAGTAATCGGCCGCAGTGTCCAAAACTGCCATCCACCAGCGAGTGTTCATATTGTCAACAGAATCTTGTCTGATTTCAAGAATCACAAGCGAGACCATGCTGACTTTTGGATTCAAAGCCGGAGTATGTTTATCCATATCAGTTACTATGCGATTTATGATGATCAAGACCAGTATTTGGGCACACTAGAGGTAACTCAGAATATCCAGCCGTTGAGGGAATTGACAGGCGAAAAACGGATTGACGATTTCCAACCATAGGAGAAGGAAGGGGCTTGGGCTCTGAATGAAACATGCACCAGAATCCGCAGTTATGGACTTTGCACCATTCTTACGACGTGTTCAGGCAAGGTTGGGAGAGGTCTTGTCGAGCGAAGGCAGTATCGAGCAAATCATGGCCTATATTCAGCAAACCAACGGAAAAATGATTCGGCCGATCCTTTTGTCCCATGTATATGAGTTGTGTGGAGGCACTGATTCCAGTCTTGTCCTGGATGTGGCGGCAGGAGTAGAGCTAATCCACATGGCCTCTTTGATCCATGACGATATCGTAGATCAGTCAGATCTGAGGCGCAACACTCTGACAGTGCAGAAACGTTTCGGGCCGCAGGCTGCAGTGCTGGCAGGCGATTATTTGTTTGCCAAAGCATTTATGCTGATAACACTGCACAAGTTAGATCAAGTACTCTCTGTCTTAACCAATGTGATCACTCAGATGTGCCAAGGAGAAATTCAACAGCTGATGAACCCTGGTTGTGATGAAGCCTATTACTGGCGCTATATATATCAAAAAACAGCCTGTTTTATGCAGGCTGTTTGTCAAGTCGGAGCTATGATCGCAGATGGTGTTGACCAAAAAACCATTGATTTACTGGGCCGGTTTGGTTTAGCCCTTGGCTATGCCTATCAGCTTACAGATGATTTGCTGGATTACTCCCACCATCCAAATGTAACAGGAAAAAATGTTGGGAACGATTTCATGTCCGGTATGTGGACTTTGCCAATCATTAGAGGAGTGGAACAGGGTGTTCTCAGTCAAAATTGGCAGCGAGAGCTGACTTTTGACAAAGCAAGAGATTTGCTGGAAGCCGAAGGTATTTTGGCGGGCATTAAAACAGAGGCCCAGTTCTATGTGGAGCAAGCCCTTGCAATTCTAGGAACATTTTCCGGTAGTAGTGCCAGCCTGCAGCTGGGCACCTTGGCAGAGTTTGTCTGCTCCCGCAGGCACTAGACGAGGATCTGCATGGCTCTGAGTAGGCGGCATGCTTTTAGAAGTGTCTTTGTGGCAGGTGAATCCAACAATTTTGTGTAGGGTGACAAAAGGCCTTGATGCTGCAGTTTCGGGTCGGACCCGTACATAGCAACCAAACCATCAACGATCAATTGGTGGAAACTGGCATGGGGCAAGGAGGCAATTTGAGCTTTACAGGTTTGATATATGAAAGCAATGCGGCTGACGGCATGCTCAGGATCGGAGTGGTAGAAGGTAAAATTGAGATCGCCATGGATTTGATCTTCGTGGCGATCAATGAGGTAATCGAGGAGAATGTGCAGACTCTGAACCCATGGGAAGTAAGCTTCATGCATTTTTCGGCAGATTGCTGGAGGATAGGAGTGGAAACTGGCGGCAAAACTGTAAAAAATGCCTAAAGTGGAACCGGTCGCCGCCGCCCATTCATTCCAGGCAAGGGGTGGGTTCTCTTTCAAGAAAGCCTGACTGATCCATTGTTGGAGGCGGCCGGGGCCTGAAGGGCTTAGGTGCTTGAGTACCTGCAGGTTGCAGTAATGATTGGCCAGCTGGATGACCCACGGGCGGTAATCTTCATAGTAAGGCATTTGCTGGATTTGTTTGCGGCAGGTCTGGACCAGGGTATTGAGGTAGAGCGACTCCTTATAAGGGTAAAAGCAGTAGTAGTCAGCAAGGGGCAGGCTGGGATCAAGTGCGTGGATGAAACTAAGATGCAGCTGTCGAATGGCACGTTCATCATTAACCTGGATCCGATCACAGAGGTTGTCCAGGTAATCGCTGATGGTCTGTAGAGCCACGATGGCATCAAGCATTACCTGTCGATTCACTTTAGGATAGACAGCATAGACTGCTCCTCCCAGACAGTGGAAAGCCTTCGATTTTAGGCTTGCAAGTGCTTGGGTCTGCAGTTCCGGAGGAAGCTCCAGGGCCAGCTGCTGCCAAGATTTGAGCCTCTGCTTGACTGAACTGAAGGCAGCTACATATTTCCACAACAACGGCTTTGCCAGATACTGCATAAGTTACCACCCCTATGGGCTATCTTTGCCAAGTTGTGTTCAGGTTATCATGGAGGAAAAAAGCAACTGATCAAGAATACTATGGCAAAGGAGGTAGCCATGGAGAGTCTGGTATTTTTGGATGTAGAAACCACCGGCCTCGACGGATATCGGGATCGGGTCTTGGAGATCTATATGCTGAAGGTAGTCCATAGCGGGGATGTGGAAGAATACCATACCATGATTAATCCCGAACGTTCTATTCCCGGTTATATCACGTCATTAACTGGCATTACGGATGAAGACGTCCGCCATGCTCCGCTGGAGAGGGATGTAGCTTGTGGGATTCGGGAATTTATTGGTGACGGTATTCTGGTTGCCCATAACCTTAATTTCGACCGCCGCTTTTTAGCATCGATGTTTAAGCGTAATCAATGTCGGCCTTTGCATGCCAAAGGTATTGATACATTGGAAATCAGCCGCCGCCTGTTCCCCAAACTCTGCATTTATCCCGAGGGAGAAGGTAGTCATAAATTAAAGAACTTGATGTATCACTTTCGGTTGGAACGGGAGTTTGCCAACTCACACCGGGCTAAGGATGATGTTTTTTTATTGGTTCAGGTTTACCGGCATTTGGAATCATATGCCCGAGGTCAATCTCCGTATAGCTACCCGAAGGCAATGATCCATGGCTGTCCTGTATGCCACTCGGCAATGCGGATGGAGATCAACCACGGAAAAAGGGAGCTGGTGTGTGTCAACGGCACCAGCTGTAATCAGCGCTTAGTAGTGTAGTTGTCCATGTCAAAAAGCACTAATGTTGCATGAAAAAACCCAAGGGTTTCCTTGGGTTTTATCCACCTAGATAGGCTTTTCTGACTCGTTCATCTTGGAGCAGTTCAGCTGCGGGGCCGCTGAGTTTTATCGCTCCATTTTCTAATACATAAGCCCTGTCGGCAATGGTCAAAGCCATTTTAGCATTCTGTTCAACGAGAAGGATTGTGGTACCGGAGCGGTTAATTTCAACAATGACCCGAAAGATTTCCCGCACCAAAAGCGGAGCCAGCCCCATTGAGGGTTCATCGAGGAGCATCAGCTCAGGGTTACTCATTAATCCGCGGCCCATAGCCAGCATCTGCTGCTCACCACCGCTGAGACTGCCTGCCAGCTGCTTGCGGCGTTCGAACAGACGGGGGAATAGTGCATACACTCTATCCAAGTCAGTGCTGACTTGCCTTTTATCCTTACGCAAATATGCACCTAACTGGAGGTTGACTTCCACAGAAAGGTGGGGGAAAACTCTTCGTCCTTCCGGTACATGGGTCAGCCTCAGGCCAGCTATCTTGTGTGCCGGGAGACGGGTGATATCTTGACCTCTGAATTCTACTGAACCGCTGCTTTTCGAAACTAATCCGGAAACAGCCCTAAGCGTAGTGGACTTGCCGGCGCCATTAGCGCCAATCAACGTCACTATCTCGCCGGCATTAATCGTGAAGCTAACTTGCTTGAGGGCATGGATCCCACCGTAATGCACATCCAAATCTTTAACCTGCAGCAACTCCATCATACATCAGCTCCCAAATATGCTTGAATGACTTGTTCATTAGACCGGACTTCCTCCACCGAACCCTGGGCGATGAGTACTCCATAATCCAGTACGAAAATCCGTTCACACAGATTCATGACCAAGTTCATGTCGTGTTCAATCAGGATTATTGTAATGCCAAATTCAGAGCGCAAAAAACGGATTAAATGCAGCAGCTCCTGGGTTTCAGCGGGATTCATACCAGCAGCCGGCTCATCCAGTAAGAGCAGTTTCGGCTGCGTGACCAAAGCTCTGGCAATCTCCAGTTTGCGCTGATTGCCATAGGAAAGGTTAACGGCACGTTCATCAGCATGCTGTGTCAACCCAACTATTTCAAGCATGGCGTATGCTTCTTTTAGGGCTTCCTGCTCCTGGCGTCTCGCGTTTCTTGTCTGCAGAATACCGCTTATAAACGAGTAGCGCATGTTTTGATGGTAAGCAATACGCAAATTATCCAGGACCGTCAAGGTCTTAAAGAGCCTAATGTTCTGAAACGTCCTGGTGATACCGTGACGGCAAATATAGTGGGCAGATTTCTTGATAAGGTTCTGTCCGCAAAAAATAATGTCTCCAGAACTAGGCCGGCACAATCCGGTCAGGGCATTGAACAGTGTGGTTTTTCCTGCACCATTAGGTCCGATCAGTCCAACCAGTTCGCCTTCATAGATTGACAAATCGACGTTGGAAATGGCCTTTAAACCGCCAAAGCTTACAGAAAGCTTGCTGACTTGCAGTAGTTCATTTGGTTCCATCGGTGCTCACCCTTTGCTTCTGTTTTTTGCCCGTTATCTTCTGGTAAAAATTAGATATGGCTTCCCACGACAGTTCTTTACCGCCCAAAAGCCCGCTGGGGCGGAAGAGCATGACCAGAATGAGGATAATCGGATAGACTACCATGCGGTATTCAGCAAGGCCCCGTAACAATTCTGGAATTAGAGTAAGGAAGATAGCTGCGCCGACTGAACCGGTGATACTGCCTAAACCTCCCAAGACAACCATAATCAGAATATCGATTGACTTTAGGAATCCAATCTGATTGGCGGCTGGATTGATATAACCCATGTAATGGCTGAACAATCCACCGGCCAGGCCTGCAAACAACGCACCAATAGTAAAGGCGCTAACTTTGTAAAACGTTGTATTGATACCCAAAGCCTCACTAGCCAGTTCGTCTTCACGAACAGCAATACAAGCCCGTCCGTGATAGGTGGCAATAAAGTTCTTGATAATTATGACCGTTAGAATCATAAATAAGAAAGTGTGCCCAAAGGTAGTTGCCCGGCTGATACCAGAAAAACCTCGTGCACCGCCAACTGTGGGAATGTTTAGAATCACTACCCTGATGATTTCTCCAAAACCTAAAGTGACGATGGCCAGATAATCGCCTTCCAATCTCAGTGTCGGCAAACCGATCAAGAAACCGATTACCGCGGCAGCCATGGCACCTATGATTAGAGCGATTATAAACGGGACATCATGGATCACAGTCAGATAAGCAGATGCATAAGCACCAATACCAAAAAAGCCGGCATGCCCGATGGAAAACTGGCCGGTGAAGCCGTTAATCAAATTTAGGCTGACTGCCAGCATGATATTGATACAGATCAGTCCTAAGATCTGCAAATCATAGGGAAGAAGTACTCGTTTGGCTGCGAGTAGCTGTACCAGCAGATAAAGTCCGGCTAAGAGACCAATTACCAATATATTGCGTTTCCCCAATCAAAACACCTACACTTTCTCTTGAACACGTTTGCCCAATAAACCACTAGGTTTAATCAGGAGCACTAAGATCAAAATGGCAAAGGCCACTGCATCCCGGTAAGTTGACGAGCCAAAAGCAACAACTAGATTTTCGGCGATACCCATGAAAAATCCTCCGATGACTGCCCCGGGGATGATGCCAATTCCGCCTAACACAGCTGCTACAAACGCTTTTAACCCCGGTAGAGAACCCATGTAAGGGTCAACACTGTTATAGAGAATACCAACCAAAATACCTGCAGCAGCGGCTAAAGCAGAGCCAATGGCAAAGGTAAAGGCGATCACACGGTCTACGTTGATGCCCATCAGCTGCGCTGCTTCCTTGTCCATGGATACAGCCCGCATCGCCTTGCCGAATTTCGTATAATTGACAATTATATGCAAGAGAACCATTAAGGCTATCGCCGTACCGAAAATAACAATCTGGCGATTGGTAACGATAATTGAACCAAACCTGATGATCTTAATTGGAATTGCCTTTGCCGGATAAGATCGAAAATCAGCTCCAAAAATCAACTGGGCAAGACTCTGAATTAATAGTGATGCGCCAATGGCTGTAATCAGCACTGTAATCCGGGGCGACTGACGCAAGGGACGGTAGGCAATACGATCCAGGGTAATGCCTACCAAGGCTGCCAGGCACATGGAAATAATCATCGCCGGCAGCAGTGGAATATTGAAAGTAGAGATGGCAATCAAGCCGAAATATGCGCCTAACATGAAAATATCGCCATGGGCAAAATTAATCAGGCGAATGATTCCATAAACCATTGTATAGCCTAAGGCAATCAGAGCATAAGTGCTGCCTAGAGCAATTCCGTTGATTAGCTGGGCGGCCAGGAGCTGCCATTGCATGCAATCACCTCATACGTTACTAAAATAATGTTGGGTTGTACCGTTTAAGGTACAACCCAGGTACAACGGCATTGGTTATGGATAAACCCGGTCAACAACAATTGGAATGCCGTCTTGGATCTGCAGGATAACCAGTGGTTTGTAGGGTGTGCCTTCTGGATCCATGTCAATGGTGGCTGTTGCTGCGACTACATTTTTGACTGTTCCCATTGCATCCTTGATCACTACAGGATCAGTGCTGTTTGCTTGCTCCAAAGTAGCCTTGACAATCAGTACAGCATCGTAGCCCAGTGCGGCCAAAGCATCAGGCTCTTGCCCGTATCTTTCTCTATATTTATTGGCAAATTCAACCGTGGCTTCTCTAGTATCCAGCGGGGAGTAGTGGTTGATGAAATACCCACCCTCGTCATTGCCGCCGGACAGGGGTTTCAAATCTGGCGAATCCCAACCGTCAACACCGAGTTTGGCAGCGTTGATGCCAAACTGGCTTGCTTGCAGCAGGATCGGCCCGGCAGCTGAATGGTAATCAGGAATAAAGAGGCCTTCCGGATTAGCCATTAGAATGGATGTTAGCTGTGCGCTGAAGTCTCGGTCTCCAGTTGTGTAAGATTGGATCGTAACAATCTTTCCACCAAGTTCTTCATAGGTCTTTTTGAAAGCATTCATCAAGCCCGTTGAGTAATCATTGGCAATGTCATATATTATGGCTGCAGTCTTGAGGCCGAGCACTTCCCGGGCAAAACGGGCCATGGCACTGCCTTGGAGTGAGTCCTTGTATGCTGCCCGGAAAATATAGTCGCCAATGGCTGTGATACTGTCTCCGGTCCCTGTCGGAGTTATCAAAGGAATACCAGCTTCCTGAGCAATAGGTGCTGATGCCATTACGCATGGAGTAATCACTGGTCCAATAATCAAAACCACTTGCTCTCTGTCAATCAGATAGCGGGTAACATTGGCTGCTTCTGTAGCATCACCTTTGTCATCCCGAATAATCAAATTGATCTTGCTGCCGTTGATGCCACCAGCTGCGTTTATTTCATCAACAGCCATTTCTACAGAGTTTCTAACAGATTGGCCGTATGTTGAGACCGGTCCAGTTAGACTCGAGATGAGTCCAATCTTGATGTCTGCTGCCCAGACTGGTATCGCGGCAATGCCTACAAACGCTAGGATAAGCATAATCATCACCAGTCTGCGTGTGCTTGATTTCTGTAGTTTCATTCTCATAACCACCTTTCAGTTCTTCTTAAAGTATATTCCGCAATTTTTATCAATGATTCTACGAATAGCACTATTGTCCTCCTTTGATAAGTATTATTTTCGTAAAGAAATTTTAAAGCAGAGATGAATTTAGAAATGCCCAGAACAAGGAGGATATTGGATTGAAACGTTTAAATGTAACAACAGTCAAGGTAGACGGGGGATTACAGTGAATATTCCATCGGTTACACCAGTGGAGATCAATGAGTATACCAAGAAATTCAACAATTTGGCAAATTCCAAGCTGGAGAATTTGTTTCAGCTTGCTGTCAAACGAGATGACATTCTTCCTTGTGTTCAACGCGATGCTGCTTGTCTGCTTCAGTTGCTGATCAGGCTGACAAAGCCAGCACGGATCTTGGAACTGGGAACGGGGATTGGCGTCTCAACGATCATTATGGCTTCTGCAATGGACAAGAGTGGACAAATCATTACAATTGAGTTTAATGAGAAATTTGCCAGTGAAGCTAAACAAAACTTTACCAGATTTCAAGTGCAAGACCGGATCCTTTTGCATATTGGCGATGCTGTGGACATAGTGCCTCAGTTGAGCCTGGGGTTCGATTTGATCTTTCAGGACTCGGGCAAGCAAACATACCCAGCTACATTGGATCAATTGGTACAGCTGTTAAAGCCAGGTGGGCTCCTAATCTGTGACGACACGTTGTTTCCAGCTATGGACTTGCCTGACCGGAATCGCACCAGTCAGGCTGTGATAGACCGGTTTAACAGGGCGGTTAAGGAACACCCGTTATTGGAAAGCTATATACTGCCCATCGGACACGGTGTGACAGTTGCCCGCAAGCAGGACACAAACGAAGTTTAATTTGCTGCTTGACATATACCCTCATGGGGTATATAATCGTGGTAGATGGTGGATTAGTCACTAAAGTTCAAGGAGGTTGAATATGATGACAGTAAAACTGACTGATAGTACATTTAGTCAGGAAGTTGAACTAAATAAAGGGGTAGTGCTGGTGGACTTCTGGGCACCTTGGTGCGGCCCTTGCCGGATGGTTGGCCCGATTATTGATGAAGTTGCTCAAGAGTATGCGGGCAAAGCCAAAGTAGGCAAGCTTAATGTAGATGAGAATCCGGAAGTAGCCATGAAATACGGGATCATGAGCATCCCGACGATGTTGATCTTTAAAGACGGGGAAGTCGTTGATCAAATCGTAGGTGCAGTACCGAAGCAGTATATTACTGAGAAAATCGATCAATTTGTCTAATTGGCCCTTTAAGCGAAGCATTAAATTGACATTTTGAGCGCTTTGGTCTATAATAGTAATGCTGACAGCGCGGGGTGGAGCAGTTGGTAGCTCGTCGGGCTCATAACCCGAAGGTTGCCGGTTCGAGTCCGGCCCCCGCAACCATTATCAGATTAGAGTGTAACCCTGCATCATTTCCTTTGTTTGGAAAAATGCAGGGTTTTCCTTATTGGTTGATGGGAGAGCAGGAGTTGGGTTGCCAGGTTGCGAAATGATAGAGAAGAACATATGTTTAGGGGACATAAATCATGGGTTTTAAATTTGTACATGCTGCCGATTTACATTTGGGGAGCCAGTTTTCGGGGGTTAACGAACTGACAGCCCTTGAAAACCGCGCAATCAACGCCAGCTTAAAGGCATTTGAAAACCTGGTACAGTACTGCATAGAATCACAGGTGGATTTTTTGCTGCTTGCAGGAGACGTTTTTGAATCACCCAAACCTGTTTTACGGGTTCAAAAATACTTTGCAGACCAAATTTCAAGGCTGCAAGCGGTTGGTATCGATGTTTTCGCAATAACAGGAAATCATGATGCCAACGTATTTGATAATTTTGTGTTTTCTCTACCTGATAATCTTTACATCTTTGCAAGTTCTAAAGTAGAATGCGTCTTACGCAGCTACGGCAATCAACCGGTCAGCATCAGCGGCATCAGTTATCCCCAGGCGCAAGTTGGGGATCTAAGCCCGTTGTTTCCCCGGCCAAGACAAGGTAGTTACAACATTGCCGTTCTCCACTGCGATGTAGGCAGTCAGGAATTTGGGTATGCACCGGTTGCCTTGGCTGATCTGGAAGCCCTTGGCTACCATTACTGGGCTATCGGCCATGTGCACACCGCAAAAGCGTGGAAGACTTCGTGCATAGTTCAGTATCCCGGGATTTTGCAGGGGAGGCATAGGGCGGAATCAGGGCCAAAAGGATTTTATGCGGTTACCGTCGATCGAAATGCTATTGTAGAGTCAGAGTTCATTGTTGGACAGGATATTATCTGGCACAATCTGGAGCTTGATCTCAGTGAAGTTCTGCCAGAACAGTTGATCAACATCCTTACCGAGGCCAAAGAAGAAGCGCGTGCCCAATACTCTGTGGGAACCATGCTTCAAATAAGGCTTACCGGTACCAGCGAGTGTTACGGATTATTGAAGCAGGGAGGAACGATTGAGGACCTTCTCGTTGAATTACGCCAGGGTGAAGCACAGCGGGCAGACTTTGTCTGGGTAACGGAGCTGGAGGACCAGACATTGCCAGAGATCGACTGGGAGAACATCCGTCAGCAAGGAGATTTTCTGGCAGAGGTTGTAAATTTTATTGAAAAAGTAGAGGCCGGTGTCCAGCATATCGATTCAGAAATTGCGGCAGCTGGCGAAAACGTAGCTCTGAGCATTGGTATTCCTTTAGACCACAACCAGCTGCTTCATAACGCCAAGTTAATGGCAGTCCAACTGCTGCGGGGAGGGGGGCAGGCCAAATGAAGCTGGAACAAATCAGGGTCAATGGTTTCGGTATCCTCCACGATTTGACTATCGATTTTGAACCGGACTTAACGGTTATCTATGGTCTCAATGGGTCTGGTAAAAGTACTTTACTGAACTTCTTCCGCAGCGTATTATATGGGTTCTACCAGAGGGGATCACCCAGGCGCTATGAGCCTCTAAGAGGAGGCAGTCATGGTGGCAGCATTCTGGTTGCGGATAACGGTCAGCGTTATTTGCTGAGCCGGGTCAGTGACCGCCGCTCCAGTGGAGTTTTGACAATTGAGGATCTCAATTTGGGTACATCTTTGCCTGAAGGCTATCTGATTAAACTTACCGGCGGCATTTCCCAATCATTGTTTGAAACAGTCTATGCTTTCGGTTTGGGGGAGCTGCAGCAGTTAAAATTTCTTCAAGATCAGGATTTAAGTGCCCTTTTGTACAGCATAGGCTTGGGCAGCAATATATCACTGGCAGAAATCAACGATCGCTTAATCAGTGCAATGGACAGTATTTATAAGGTGCGCGGATCCAAACCGCAGTTGAATCTGATTCTGGCCGCGCTCAAAGAAAACGCGGCCAGTCTAAGGGCTATGGGCAGTGTCAACACTCAGTACCAGGAGTTGGTTTCTGAGATCGAGGCTAAGCAAAACGAGCTTGCTTGGCTGCGGAATACAATTGACGGGGCAAAACAAAAACTGCAGCAGACCAAAATTATGCTGGAGGCTTGGCCTCTCTGGCAGGATTTGCTGATTGCCCGTGAAAAACTGCAGAAGTTGCCTGACCTCGATCTGCCGGAAAATGGTTTGGCAAGGTTGCATGCACTGCAAACAGAGCTGAAGGAGATTAGAGAGAAATACCACCAAGCCATGGCAAGACTGCCGTCGGGCATAGTTCCCTCATTGGATCATGAAACTGATCTGTGCCAGCTGAAACAGGAGTCTGGACAGATTGCTGCAGAGCTTGAGCAGATCAAGCTGCAGCTGGGTGTGGCCTCTGAAAGGCATACTCAGGTTCAGATCGAGTGTGCTGAAGTAGAATGCCAGATAACGGCCACGGAAAGGCAGATCGAAGATCTGGGGCTCGGTAAGCTGAGTGTAGATGATCTAACGGTGAGGAGGCAATGGCTTGCAGAGCTGAAGGCGTTGTGTGCTATCGAAAAGGATACGCAAAGCGCTTTCAAGACAGTGGCACAGCTAATAGGAGTCTGTGGGTGGCTGGTGATCGGAGGCTTGTTCTATACTGCCCGAATCGGATTTGGCGTTTGGCTGACAGCTGCCATGTTGGGCTTATTATTGGTTTGGTTAGGTATAGATCAAATCGCAAAGCGCATGGAGGCCCAAAAACGCCAAGAGCGCATGCAAGAATTAACCGGACAGCTTGGTATCGGCAACGCTGCTCAGGATCTGGCTCTAGTGGAATGCAGGCTGGAACGTGGAGAAACATTGATCAAAGATTTGGACCAACAAAGGCGAAGCCAACAACAGTTACAAGCAAGGTCAGCTGCCTATTACCAGAACTTGGTTGAAAAACAAACCCAACTGGGTGCTGCTTGCGGTAAACTACAGCAAATGCTCCAGCAGTATGATCTACCAACAGATTTGAGCATAGACGAAGTTAGAGTGTATCTGGAAGTGTTGGAAGGGCTTCCGGAACTGTTGAAACGGCGGGAGAATTTGGAGCGGCAGTTGGAAGATATTTACAACCAGTGTCAAAGCACTGATCTTGATCAGATTGCCAGTTTGTACCAAATTCAGCAACAACGGCAGGAAACACTGCAGGAAATCACCAATCTCGAGGTGGTCTTAAGGACATATCTAGGTTCAAAAGAAAGCCAGTTGGAGGATTTCTTCAAAGGTATTACAAAAGTAGCTCTGCTGCAGGAACAGGAGCAGTTGGAGGCAGAGATAGACCGGTTAACCACTGATTTTGAAGAGCTGCAGAAGGCTCTTGGCGGATTAAACGTGAAAAGGGATATGTTAGAGCAGAATCAGAAGTTGGAAGAATTGCAGCTGGAAAGGGAGATACTCCAGACAAAGGCCAGAAACATGGCTATGCGATGGTCTAGCTTGAAAATCTGTCATTGGGTTATTGAACAGGTAAGCCGCAAATATGAGCAGGAGCGTCAACCAGAGGTGCTTAAATTGGCCAGCTGCTACTTTGCAGCCATTACTGAACATCGCTACCGGCGGATTTACGCACCAATCGGCATGCAGGAGATCAAGATTGAAGCTGCGAATGGTGAGGTCCTAGCTCCGCATCAGTTGAGTCAGGGGACAGTAGAACAGCTATATTTGGCCATCAGATTTGCCCTGGCAGTACAGATTGCCCAGGAAAAAGTGGAGATTCCGATTTTTGCCGATGATATTCTGGTCAATTTTGATCGCTTTCGCCTGCAAAAAACGGTCGAACTAATCAAGGAGCTTAGCGCCAGGCACCAGATCATCCTGCTCACATGCCATCAGCGGATTGCTGATCTGTTCGCACCGGGCCATGTGAGGAATCTGGATCAAATGGTCAACAGAGTGGGCTGATGGGTTTCTGTCTTATTAACCTATAACTTGCGCCAGAATGTAGAGGAGGCCGAAGGCTGCATGTAACTTGGCTGTTGCTGAATCAAGCCCTTTGAAATCATGTTGATCGGCTCTTTGCACTAGTGTAAGGGCATAGCGGGAGGAAAGGAACACTACCAGGACGAAGACTGGCAGCAGTCCGGCAAAGATGAGGAAAATTAACATTATATATGGAACAATAACCAGTAGCTGATACAGTTTGATACCGGCCTTAAGGCCATAAATGGCAGAGAAAGAGTTAATTCCATGCTGCAGGTCAGAATGATAATCTCGCAGTTCGTTGCCTTGCAGGATGGCAGTAATCAATAAAGCCAATGGAACTGGGTTAGCGATGATTTGGTAATTTAGGTCCATAGTTTGGATTAGAAAGGTGTTTAAGGGCATTAAGATTCCCATGGAAATAAACACCAATGGCAGGCCAAGGCCGCGCTTTTTGTAGGCGATTGGGGGGGCGGTGTAAAAGTAAGCGTTAAGCAAGCCTACAAGGGCAATGATCATCACCAGGGGATTGTAGCGGAGCCCAAGGATGATGGTTAAGCCGATGCCAAGAATTAAAAAGGCAAGCCCGTATGCCCAGAGGGCCTTAGCACCCAAATTCGGATCCATCAGCAGCGGGACAACCTGACTGTCGCCGGATTGATCGTGTCCCAATTTCCAATCGAAGTAGCTGTTGAACACGTTGGCGATGATATGCAAGACAAGTCCGGTAGCAAGTGCCAGCAAGGCACCGATAGGGTCCAAGTAAGTGGTTTTGCCGGCGATTACCAACCCCAGCATTATGGACAAAATTGAAATTGGCAGACTAAAAGGCCGTAAACTGAGCCACCATTTGCGCAATCGTGTCACCTCAGATGTATTCTTCCCATTAGCAGCCAGGCAATTCGGTAAAAAGATAAATACGATTAAACTAGTCCAAATTTGGGCGTTGCGAGAAACTAAATATTTCGATACAATATAAATAACTAGAAATGGAAGGAGGTAGGAAATGCGGAGAAATTTGGGTCTCAGGCTTATCTTGTTGATAGTTGCCATGATCAGTTTAAGTGGATGTTTTATTATTGGTGGCGAGATCGAAAAAGTAGTATTCATTGTCAATGATGAGCAATATAAAGAAGATGAAATGACACTAACATCAGAAGAAGAATTAGATATCGCTGTCAAGGTCTATGATTATTTCCACCAAGAAGTAACTACTTGCACGGTTGATTGGGAGATCACCGGCGGAGCGATCGGAACTGTAGCTCCAAATACAGGGTATGATGTTGTCTTCAAGGCAGCTAAGGTAGAAGATGAACCAATTTCAGGGACTTTGCGTGTGACAGTGGAAGACCTAGGTGGACAAACTCTCTTTAAGAAACTAGACATCACCGTGGTACCTGCAGGTTACGAAGATGACTAATAATCGAATTTAGAGACGAAGTACTTCAGGACTCCTTGGTGAGGAGTCCTTTATTTTTCGACACCCGTCTCAACCGAGCTGACAAACTGCTGAAGCAGATCATGAGACGGGAAGAACACTTGGGCAAAATCTTTCTTGCCACCACCCCGGCCACCATATTCGGAAGCGTGCGTTTTTACCAGCGCACCGCAATCAAGATCGTCCTCCAGATTGTGGGAGAGGAAGACTCTGTTTCCCACTGAAACGAGAACTAGGAAGTGCCCGAGTGCCAATATTTCTTTAATCAATATCTGAGCAGAGTCGATGTCTGCATCGGCATCCAGATAGTGAATTATGACTCGCCCTTTCGCCTGAGCCACAAGACCATTGGCTTCGTACCTGAACAGCTGCTGTTTGACATTTTTGAGCTCTCGTTCAAGCTCACTTTTCCGCTCCAATTCTGCCATGACTCTGTCCAAAACCTCTTGATCCGAACTGGAAAAGATGTTTGCCAGGTTGGTGACCAGATCATGCTTGAACTGGTAATCCCTGTATGCTTCTTGACCGCAGCGATAGTATAGACGGGTCATACCTCTCACTTTCTCAGTTTTAATAACTTTGATCAAGCCGATCTCACCGGTGTTTGCCACATGCGTACCGCAACAGGGCACGGCATCGTAGTTGTCAATTTCCACAATGCGAATGTCAGAGTCTACCTGTGGCTGTTTGCGCAGAAGTGCATGCTGTTGACATTCTGCAGCTGATATAAAATAGATTTTTACAGGCAGGTTCTGCTGTACCAGCCGGTTAACCTCTTGTTCTGCAGCTGTTAGCAGTTCTGGTGTAAGTACAGCAATATCGAGATCTAGGGTGGCATACTGCTCCGAAAGGTGGAATCCCATCGTCTGCACATTGTACTTCCGGTAAAACACTGCTGATAACAGGTGTTGCCCCGTGTGATGCTGCATATGATAGAATCTGCGCTGCCAGTCCAGCCTGCAAAGGACTTCACCTTGGCCGGGGTCTTGAGGCAGAATGTGGACGATCTGCTGGTCAGCAGTCTCATAGACATGCAAGACAGGAATATCGTTTATCAAACCTCGGTCGGCAGGTTGTCCACCGCCTTCAGGATAGAAAACTGTGTTGGCCAATACAACGTGGTATTGTCCCTCAACTCCGTTTGATGTGATTACTTCAGTGCTATATTCTGTTTGATATGGGTGAAGATAATACTGCCTATTTTGCAATGTAACGCACCTCTTCATCATTTCAGTCCTGCATGATTTTAGTTCCCGATCCGCGCATCAATGTCCTGCCAGAGCATTGTTTTTATTGATAATAGTACTAGATTATGGTATCATGCTATAGTAAGGTAGAGGGAGATGATATCTATGCAGAATGTGTTTGATGTTCTTCAAGAGCGTGGATTTATCGAACAGACTACTCATGAAGATGAAATCCGCGCTTTGCTGGGTAAGGACAAGGTGACATTTTACATCGGTTTTGATCCCACTGCGTCAAGCTTGACGGTAGGGCACTTTATGACGATCATGGCAATGGCACATATGCAAAGAGCTGGACATCGCCCGATTGCTCTTATTGGCGCCGGCACGGTAATGGTGGGGGATCCTACCGGCAAGACTGACATGCGCAAAATCATGTCTGTTGAGGAAATTGATCAAAATGCCCAGGCGTTCAAAAAACAACTGTCACGTTTTATTGATTTTGACGACGGCAAAGCGCTGATGCTCAACAATGCGGACTGGCTGCGCAATCTTAACTATATCCAGTTTCTCCGGGAGATCGGTGTTCACTTCTCCATCAATAGAATGCTGGCAGCTGAGTGCTACAAGTCGCGGTTGGAAAGAGGCCTCACTTTTTTGGAATTCAACTATATGATTATGCAAGCCTATGATTTTTATAGATTGCATCAGGATTGCGATTGCGTGATGCAGTTTGGTGGCAATGATCAGTGGTCTAATATTATCGCAGGCGTTGAGTTGATTCGCAGAATGACCGGTAAGCCTGCATATGGAATGACCTTTACGCTTCTTACGACCAGTGATGGAAAGAAGATGGGTAAGACTGAAGCAGGTGCCGTATGGCTGGATCCAAATTTGACAACCCCATATGAGTTCTATCAGTACTGGCGGAATGTTGAAGACAGCAATGTTGAGCGTTTACTAGGCTTGTTGACGTTTTTGCCCATGGATGAAGTACGCAAATTGGGTGCTTTGGAAGGCGCAAAGATTAACTATGCCAAAGAGGTATTGGCTTATGAAATAACAAAAAATGTCCATGGTGAAGCGGCTGCCCTCGAAGCCCAAAAGGCTGCTAAAGCTCTTTTCGGCGGTGGGGATGATACTGAGTCTATTCCCACGACCGAGATGTCTCCAGGCGAGTTTAGCGAGGGTTTAGATTTGATTTCGCTGTTAACCAAAGTTGGCTTGGCCACGACCCGCTCTGAGGGGAGAAGGCTGATTCTCCAAGGGGGAATCTATCTGCAAAATCAACAAATCAAACAGTTTGATTACGTCGTTACAGAAAGCGATTTTGATGAGCACGGCTATCTTTTGGTTAGGAAAGGCAAGAAGGTCTATCATCGCATCAAATTAAGTTAGTAGGCGCGTGGCTTGCTGGGTAAAATTTCCATGATCGGAGTGAGCTAATCGATGAACAGCAGACCGTTGAGATTCGGTGTGTTTTTGACCTTGATGTTAGCATTGGTATTGATTCCAATGGTCTCAGTTGATGCCCAGTCTTTAATCCAAAGAAACTTTATGATCAAACAAGCAGGAAGGGAAATTGGGACAACAACTGTTGAAATGATCAAGGATGTCGAAGAAACGTCATTACGTACAGTGGCGGTTTATCCTGATCTGGGTTTGGAAATCCAAACTACATACGTTTTTGCAGGTTCCGAGTTTCCCAAAAAGCCTGTAGAATATGAGTTTACAGTTCTTGCCGGGGGTTCGCTGAACCTGGAGATGGATTGGGCAGATACTGCCAGTTATGTCCTTGATCTTACTGGCTCAACCACCGATTTGGGCACCGCTAATGTTTTGGCATTGGATAATAACGTGATTTCGGATTATATGGTGGCAACATGGATTTATGATATGGCTAGTGCCGGTGTTTTTGAGGGCAATATCATCGTTCCTGTATTGTTGCCTCAAGGAATTGGGATGCTGCCCATGGCTGTCAGTTATATTGGACAAGAAACTGTAGGGGAATATACTACCGATCATTTCAGGGTCAATGTTGGTGTTGATGTTGACCTTTGGGTAGATCAAAGTGATCGCAGTTTAGTCAAGTTGCACATCCCAATGCAGGCCTTCGAGCTCGTAGCGCAGGATCTGGTGGACATTGAACATGAAAAGCCGCGGGTATTTACCGATTTTGGGAATTACAGTTTCACCGATCAGGATTTCTTGACTGACGTGGACCGGGCAACAATCAGCGGTACATTGACTTTACCTGATCTGAAAGGAACTCTGCCCGGAGTGGTCTTGGTTGCCGGTTCCGGGCCTACCGACAGAGATGGAAACAGCTATGTGATACCAGGGCCGGCCGATTATCTAAAAGAAATAGCTCACTACTTGGGCTCCCGTGGAATTGCTGTCCTTAGATTCGACAAGAGAGGTGTAGGGGAGAGCCCTGGTGAGGTTAGATCATTTGATGATTATATAAATGACATCTCTGTTTTGGTTGATCTGATAGCCAGTTTGGACAATGTTGATCCAGAAAGGTTATTTATCGTTGGCCACAGTGAGGGAGCGTGGCTTGCTTCAGAAGTGGCCAGGAAACGGGATGATTTACGGGGAATCGGTTTGTTGGCTGGAGCAGGATACCCCTTCTTTGATACGGTTAAGCGGCAACTGATGGAGCAAAGCGAGGCGGCTGTGGAGGCTGGACTATTCGATCCTGACGTCAACAGCCGGCTTGAAGCTGCTCTGGATGAAATGTATATGTGCGTAGCATACGGTAAGAGCTATGATGTAAGTCGCTATCAGCTGCCGAAGGAGTTTGAACAGGTGATCCTTTCCTTTGTGTACCAGAAAGAGCTGCTCAAAGACTGGCTTACTGCGGATCCGGCTGCAGTATTGTCTGCAGTACAGGTTCCGGTGCTCATCGTTCAGGGTTCAGCTGACACTCAAGTTCAGGTAGCGGATGCCTACGCGCTGGCTGCCGTTTTGCCAGAGAACCAGTATGAACTGCACATATTTGAAGGAGTAGATCATGTGCTAAAAATGACATACGGTGAACCGCTGCCGTATACGGATCCAACCAGGCGTGTTGATCAGCAGCTGCTGCAGACTATTGGTGATTGGATTCTGTCACGCTGATATTCATAAGTGAAGCCTTACAGTGGAATCGAGCTAGACGAGGAAACCGCCTTCCGTATTGGGAAGGCGGTATTTTTCTAGGCAGCTGTTTCGCCCGAGAAAAGTCAATCACATTTTGATTTAAGTTTACATAATATCTATTATACGAAGTTAACTATAAAGAATGATCTGCACGAATCATTGCAAACACAAAAACCTGCTCATTGGCGGCAGGTTTCTGTTTGTTAGTTATGGCCAAGCTGCGGCTTGCTTCAGATGTTGTCAATTATAAACCGGTACCTTTAGGGTTTGCCCAGGATATATCTCTGTGGTTTCTATTTGATTCAGGGTCTGAATCTCCCAAATTACGCGCCGCGGATCAATATCGGGTGCAATGTATTGAGCAATTCTCCAAAGTGTGTCACCGTATGCAACGGTTATCTCAGTGACCTCCGCAGGCATTCGCTGCGTTGGATCTTGGCTTTTGATCAGGATGATTCCTGTCATAACGCAGCAGATTATCAAAAGCCCAATTAAGAGCTGGAAAAGTGATTTTAGCTGTGCCTGATAGCGCGGCATGGTCCTCATGTGGATCATCATTTAACCCTCCTGTATAGAACAAATGTTTGCCTTTGTGTTAAGCATACAATAGAACATATGTTTTGTCAACACCTTTTTTCAAAAAATCGAACGAGATATCGAACTAGAGTTTGATTTTTTCAGTAGAGTATGGTATATTAATGTAAAAATGCTATCAATCCTGGAGGGATTGCGATGAAGCCGAAGTCCTTAAGTGCGCGTCAGAAGAGTATTCTAAAGTTTATTAACGAGCAGGTACAGTTAAAAGGTTATCCTCCTTCTGTAAGAGAAATCGGAGCCGCTGTAGGCTTGGCTTCTAGCTCTACTGTCCATGCTCATTTGCGCAAACTTGAGGAATATGGCTACATTCGTCGCGATCCGACCAAACCGAGAGCTATTGAAGTTCTTCATAGCGAGGACGATAGTTATACTGGCAGCAGAATGTATAACCGGCCGATAGTCAATGTGCCTGTCGTCGGTCAAGTAACGGCAGGAGAGCCGATATTGGCGGTGGAAAACATCGAAGAGTACTTCCCCGTCCCCCACGACTTGGTCGGCGACCATGAGGTATTTATGGTAAGGATTAAAGGAGACAGCATGATCGAGGCGGGCATTTTTGACCGGGATTATGTCCTTGTAGAAAAAGCCAGTACTGCTCAGAACGGCGATATCGTTGTGGCTTTGGTTGGAGATGAAGAAGCAACGGTGAAACGCTTCTTTCATGAAGGAACCCATGTCCGGCTCCAGCCGGAAAATTCAGCCATGGCACCTATGATCCTTCAGGATGTAATGATAATCGGTAAAGTGATCGGCCTGTTTCGCAGTATCAAGTAGTCTGCACATGATTTGGCAGGTGCCAATGCTCGGTATGATCGGAAATCAACCTAAACAGAAGCAGTCTGGGACAGTTTCCGCTGAACCAGACTGCTTTCTATGATCCTAATCCTAAGTTCTTAATGTGGAGCTTTTGCTGCGATATCGCGGCTTTTATATTTGATTGACGGCTTAAATTCCTTTCTTGCCGGTGGTTGCACTCCCAAGATTGTGAAGAACATCTCAAATGCCTGTATCGTGCCAATTACTTCGGCTTCTTCCTCTTTATCAGCAAAAATAAAAGGTAGACTTGCGTATTTTTTCACTGCATATTGATACGCATGGTCTACCCCATGTTCATCAACAATTTCCATTAGGTTGCTGTATGTATTTCGGCGCCCTTCTGCCTGCCTTATCCAGAAGTCCGGGTCGGTAGTAAACTGACTTACCAGTAGATCTTGCTTGGCCAGACGCTTGAACTTTTTAAGCCCTTTGAGAACGTCTTCCTTGGCAACCACAATCATGATATTAATTCCCCCTTTTGTTTTTTTGCCCATTCAGCAATATATCTCCGCTACCTATATTCAATTCGGCGACTTCTGAAAAGATGCTTTTCCCGTTCCGTTATTCTTCCTTATTTATTTCATCCCGCGGGATATAATAGTAAAAGGTACCTGAATTTGTGAAGGCAAGATAGTAATCACAGATCTGGCCGTCACGCTCAAAAGATCCGAGGAATTCTGAGTTATGGTATGTCAACGATAGTTCGGTATCCAAACTAGACTCAGCAACAACCTTCAAAGCATTGTCACCCACCGTTAACCCCCCTTGTTGGATTATATGCGAGGATTTCATTTCCAGTGAAAACCGACCTTATCGTTAGTATGTTTAATTTCTATTAATAACATTCGGAGGCTCTAGAGGATCTGTAGGGGCAACGGTGGCTCAAAATATTAAGTAAACATCGATTGCAGTGATAGCAGTTTTTGGTAATTGGTCAAATCTATCAAAAGCGGTGTTACCGAAACGAAATTTTGATCGACAGCACAGAAATCATCGTCACCATCTGTACAGTCGATTTCGGACTGGACCCCTTTCATCCAATAATACGGTTTTCCCCTTGGATCAAGTCGTTTTTCAAATTCGTTCTTATACCTGTTTACACCCAATTTGGTAGCTTTAAAACCTCTGATCAGTTCTATTGGTACATTCGGCACATTGATGTTGACCAATCCGGAGGTTATGGCCCAGTCTTTTTTGGCCAACAACGTATGCAGACTCTGTGCAGCTGTTTGATAATAAGTTTGATCAGTCGGTGAGGTTTTACATAGCGAGACGGCAATCGAAGGAATCTTTTGCAGTGCACCTTCAAATGCAGCGGCGACGGTGCCGGAATAAAACACATCGGTACCCAGGTTGGCTCCGTTATTAATGCCAGAAACAACAAAATCGACCTCAAGGTTCATTGACTCAATCGCCAGCTTGACACAATCTGCCGGCGTACCGTCCATGACATAGGATTCCTGGATACCTGGAAACACAGTGGCCTTATCAATCCTCAACGGCCGGTTTACAGTAATGCCGTGCCCTACTCCACTCCGTTCCTGGTTTGGTGCGACAATGCAAACATCTCCAAACAGAGTCAGTGTTTCGACTAAAATCCGTAACCCTTCTGCATAAATTCCATCGTCATTCGTTACCAAAAAACGCACTCTACTCCTCCTAATCTTGAATGATCACAGCTTCTTGAATGCCCTCGAGCTCATTCAGTTTAACCACTAACTCCCGGAGTTTGGCTTTTCTGGGAGCGTTGATGGTCATATCAATCGTTACAACGCCTTCGGTTTGATTGCTGATGGTAAGTTGAGTGATCTCAATTCCGTGCTGTACAAACGCAGTAAAAATCGGGGCCATTTGGTTGATCTGATCATTTGCTGTAATTCTTATGGAATATGGATGATGGCCAATCTCAAACTTGTTCAGATAAACCAAGGTGAAGACCACCAAAATGGTGGCAATCGCGGCGGCATAGTACATCCCTATGCCAACAGCCAGGCCAATTCCTGCAACCGCCCATAGACTTGCAGCAGTAGTCAGGCCGCGAATGGTGGCGCCTTCGCGCAGGATGGTTCCTGCACCCAAAAAGCCTATGCCACTTATGACTTGAGCAGCTATTCTACCCGGATCGTAATTTATGCTGATCGATTCCAGTCCGTACGCGGAAGTGAGCATGACTAGTGTTGAACCGAGGGATACGAGGATGTGGGTGCGAAAACCTGCCGGCCGGCCATGACTTTCTCTTTCAAGGCCGATCAATCCTCCGAAAACGACGGCGAGAAGCAGTCTAAGGGCAACGATCAATGGCATTGAGTCTGCCACGAATCTCACTCCTTCTTGTTGTAAGAAGTCATTAATTGCTGCAATTATCACTGCAGCTCATCTTTGCGGGTTGAGTAAAGGCGTAGTTCACATCAGTTTTTTCTCGATCTTCATCTTTATCCTGCATAAGGCGTTGTCTATGGATTTGGTATGGGTATGAAGCTGTTCAGCGATTTCGCGGTACGTAAACCCGGTGATGTATAGTCTAAATACATTATACTCAAATTTCGACAAAATAGCCTTGATCGTGTTGCTGGTTATCTGCAGTTCTTCACGGTTAATTGCTAGAATCTCCGGATCGTCTACTCTGTGATTGGTTAGTGTTTCTAAAAGGGTGCGATCGCCTTCATAATCATTGACAGGACGGTGCAAGGACGTATAGGAGTTCAGTGGCAGGTGCTTTTGGCGGGTTGTACCTTTGATGGCACTGATAACATTGCGGATGATACATAATTTGGCAAAGGACCAAAAAGATGAGGTTCCAATTGAGAAATCCCGAATAGCTTTGTACAATCCTATCATACCTTCTTGAATCACATCGTCGGGTTCGGCTCCTTGTAAGAAATACGATCGGGTCCAGATATAGACCATCTTCTGGTATTTTCTCAAGAGGTACTCTTCAGCTTCCTGGTTGCCCTTTTGGGCAAGCAATGCTATTTCTTCATCAGGCAGCTTGTCCCAGGATACAGCAGGAGATGACAACTGATTGGCGTAGGCTTCCATTAGTTTCCCTCCTCGAATTATCCATATTTATTCGACGTTACAATGTAAAATCCTGCTTAATTTTTAATTAAAAACCTTGTGTCAGACCATTTCCGCCACAAGGTCAAATAATCTTATAATTTCCTAATTAGAGCCTCTAATGCTAATTCAGTGTGTTCAACGCACAAACCACCTTGCAGGTAGGCAATGTACGGTTCTTTAACAGGCCCGTCAGCACTGAGTTCAATTGAAGAACCTTGGATAAATGTACCTCCAGCCATGACGATTTGATCATCATATCCCGGCATTGGAGCCGGTACAGGGATTACCCGGGAATCTATGGGTGAAGCTTCTTGAATGGCTTGGCAGAAATCTAAAAGTTTGTCGCGTGAGTTGAGTTTAATGGCTTGGATGATGTCGGTCCGCTCTTCATCCGGCAGGGGCGATACTTCATAGCCTAGATCACGGAATACTTGAGCTGCCAGGATCGCTCCTCTCAAGGCCTGTCCCACCACGTGGGGCGCTACAAAAAATCCCTGCAGAAGCTGGCGCGTCAAGTTAAAAGTAGGCCCCAATTGCGCCCCAAGGCCGGGAGCTGTTAGATATTCGCTGCACAGCTGCACCAGCTCTTGATCGCCAACAATATATCCTCCACTGGGAGCCAAACCTCCTCCTGGGTTTTTAATCAATGATCCAGCCAGGAGATTTGCTCCAACTTCACTTGGTTCGTAGATTTCAGCGAACTCTCCGTAACAGTTATCTACAAAACAAATGCATTCCGGGTTGACATTCTTGACGATCCTGAATGCTTCCCCGATTTCCCGGACCATTATCGAGGAACGCCAGCTGTATCCTCGCGAACGCTGCAGCATAACCATCCTCGTGTCTTTTGTGACGGTGTTGGTGATCAAATCAAGATCCAAAGTGCCGTCTTCAGTCAAAGGGATCTCCTGATAGCGGATTCCGCGCTTGATCAGACTAGTCTTGGCATCCCCTTTTGTTCCAATCACTTGTTGGAGGGTGTCGTACGGTGGCCCGCTGATGGATATCAGTTGATCTCCAGCATTCAAAATAGACAAACAGAGACTGATTGCATGTGTGCCTGAGACAATCTGCGGCCGCACCAGTGCCGCTTCGGTCTTGAAAACAGCCTTATACACGTTTTCCAGCGCGTCTCTACCAATATCATGGTATCCATAACCGGTGGACTCACTGAAGCAATGGGCTCCGATGTGGTTGTTCTGAAATGCCCGCAGTACTTTTGCTTGATTAAATCTGCTGATTTCTGCGACTTGCTTCCATTGATCCTGGACTTTTGCTTTAGCTTCTTGCACAATACTCATTCTACGTTCACGATCCTTTATTATCATTAGCTATCTTTCATTACTATACCATTTTTCGCCAAAATCTCTTCAGAATCCTGCATATACCCACATAGGGTACATTTTCCCAATAGTAAGCTTCTTTCCTTTAAGGCGAGAACTTCTTCGATCTGACCTTCACGCTTGCCGTGCTTACATCCCTGTAGATAACCTATGGAAAAGCTGATGTAAACTATGAACAGCAACAGCAGCACGGCAAGATCAACCATGGTCAGTTCGGGCATACAGAGTCCCTCCCTTTTGCCGGCCAAACAAAGTATTAGCTACAATCAAAGCTGATGACAAGACGAGTACCGACAGAAACGGCTCAATGGCAACACTTATATAAAAACAGAATGAAAACAAAATGATTGTCCGTTCCACCCCTAAGTCGTTGACTACATTGGATCTATTCTGTTGTTCATCTAGCCTATAATCAAGGAGATCATCTAACAACTGGACCGAGTAGATCACCAGGACAGACCAGAATGTAGCTGCCAAACCACAATACACAGCTGCAAAAATCAGGATCAACATAGATTCCAACCATCCGGGCAGTCCAGAAGGGAGTTTTTGTGTCATGCTGGTAAACATGCCGATCACATAACAAGCGGAAAACAAGGCGATGGTCAGCGGCAAATCCAAAATGGCCGCCACTAAAATGGCAAGCAGGCTATACGCTGCTCCACTGCGGACGGAATTGGTCGGGTGTTTTTCGTCGATACAATCATCCAGCCACTTTACTGCAATGGCGGTTAAAACTGTTGCTCCGATTGAAGGCATCAGTACAATCAATTCAGAGAAGCTGCCGGGCAACTTCTCTCACCTCCTTGAACCCTTTTTTGGTCAGAGCCGAAATACCGATCACCTTGTTTCCAGGAAATTCCAGGGTAATTCTATCCAGTCCTTCCTGAGCTTGAGGGAGATCAATTTTGTTGGCCAGAATTATGTATCCCTTTTTCAGCTGGCCGAACTGGGCAATCTGGTAATCGATTTCGCCTATTCCTTTGAGATAGCCAAGCTGGGCTACTTTGAAGCAATCAAGAATATGGAAAACAACATCAGCCTGACGCATAAACTGCAGAGTCTGGGCCATCGCCTTGCGGATCTGTGATTCAAAGTCTATCCTGTCGGCAAGCCCCGTTGTGTCAATCAGTTCAAATTGCTTTACGCTCTTCCCCCAAGGCATGGTCAGCACCATGGACTGGATATCCAAAGTCTGATGTTCGTGGTCGTTTACCAAGAGGGGCCGGGCTTCGGATATGGTGATCACTCTGCTGGAGCATCCCCGTTCGTAGCTCTCAAAATTGATTGTTACCGACTGCATACCCAGGAACTCGGCGAAGTTGAGACAAAAGAGAGTTTTGCCTACGTTTGGCTGTCCTACGACGATCACCTTTTTCAATCATCGCTCACCTCCTGGAGATCCTCAGGGGTGATTTCCATCAACTGAGCCCGCGTAGGATTTTTGAGGTGAACTAGTCTCACTGCTTGTTTTCTGATAGCCCGTTCGATTAAGTTGCGGATCGTACGGGCATTGCCAAAGTTTTTGGCGTCTTTGCGTTTCAGGCCCTCAATTATTGACAGAAGCTTGCGCCTGGCGGCCTTGGACAACTGGTACTCCCGCTCCCGCAGCATCTGTTCTGCAATCCGGAACAGCTCAAAAGTAGTGTAATCAGGGAACCTGATGATGATCGGAAATCTTGACCGCAGCCCCGGATTGGTTTCCAGAAATTCTTCCATCGGAGCAGAATACCCGGCGAGAATCACGACCAGGTTGGTGCGTTGGTCCTCCATAGTTTTGACGATGGTGTCAATAGCCTCTTTACCGAAGTCCTTTTCCCCACCTCGGGCCAGTGAATACGCTTCGTCGATAAACAAAATCCCACCGCTGGCTTTACGCAGCTGTTCCCTGGTTCGTTGAGCAGTTTGTCCAATATATTCCGCAACCAGATCTGCCCGTTCGACTTCAACCAGATGGCCTTTCTGCAGTACACCCATTTCCAGGAAGAGCTGTCCAATAATCCTGGCAACCGTCGTTTTTCCTGAGCCGGGGTTGCCCATGAATATCATATGCAGTACAACGGGATCGGACGCCAGATTTACAGCAGTGCGGCGCTGTTGAATCTCAACGTAAGCTTGAATCTCATTGATCAATTCCTTGACTGAGTGTAAACCGATCAAGCTATCCAGCTGCTGCTTAATGGCAGCCAGCTTTTCATTTTTCGTCAATTCGTGTTTCGGTTGGTTCGTGCCTGTATAAGAGCGTTTCAAAAGTGATAGGGCTTCACTGACTGTAACCTCTCCGTTCTCTACCATCGAAATGATCTCCCTACCCATGCTTTTCCCTCCGCCAGGACGGCAAAAAGTATCTTCACCTATTATATATACGCAGTGGGTAGTTAATTGTTCATTGCCAAACAAAAAAAGCCACGCTGTGGCTTTCATGGAAGTATAGATTTTACAGGGCTATCAGCCTTGCCTTGGTATCAGTGATTATTTCGGCTGGTGTCGCTTGATCCAGGTCATACCATTTGATTCTTTGATCACGGCGAAACCAGGAAAGCTGCCTTTTGGCATAACGCCGCGTTTCCCGCTTGATTAGGGAAATGGCTTCATCCAAGGTGATTTGGTTTTGTATAAACAAGGCAATTTCTTTATATCCAATTGCCTGCAGCGCTGTGGGCTGTTGTGGATACTGATCCAGCAGCGACTTAACCTCGTCAATCAGTCCAGATGCGACCATTTGGTCAACACGCTGCTCAATTCTTTGGTATAGATGCTGCCGTTTGCGGTTCAGGCCAATCATGATGGCGTTGTAGTTCTGCTGTGCTGGAGTTTTTGCCTGCAGCTCACTGATAGGGTTACCGCTGGTGTAATATACTTCTAGAGCACGGATAATGCGCCGATGATCATTGGGATGCAGTTTGGCTGCTGCTTTTGGATCAACAGACTGAAGCACTTGGTGCAGTTTTTCTGGTTCAACTCTTGCTTGTCGATACAGCTTTCTTCTAAGCAATTCATTTGCGCCCCGGTCAGGAAACAAAAAACCGTCGATTAGCGCATTGACGTAAAGGCCAGTGCCACCTGTGATCAACGGCAGTCTGTTACGACTTGTGATTTCAGCAATGGCTTTTTCTGCCAAGCGAACCCATTCAGCGACAGTAAATCTTTGATCAGGGTTGACAATGTCAAGCAAATGATGCTTTACCAGTTGTTGTTCAGTCTGGGAGGCCTTTGCCGTACCTATGTTCATACCACGATATACCTGCATGGAGTCTGCAGAAATGATTTCGCAGTTCAACTCCTGGGCTAGAGTCAGGGCAGTTTCGGTTTTACCAACCGCAGTAGGCCCTACCAGCACAATAACCACAGGTTTATCCATTTTATCACCTGCCAAAACGTCGTAATATTTCCTGTTCTGCGATCCTGACTATGATTGGCCGTCCATGGGGACATGTAAACGGATTTTCGGTTGCAGCCAGTTGTTCCAACAAGGCATGGATCTGCTTAGTTTCGAGGCGGTGCCCTGCTTTGATTGCACTCTTACATGCTAGTGTAGTCACTGCTTTTTCCCGCCAGTTGTTTTGATCCGAAAGATCATCAACCAACTCCAAGATGAAGGTTTCGTCCACAGGCGTATTCTGAGCAGCGAGAAAACTGGGCACACCTCTGAGGATAAAGCTATCAGTACCGAACTCTTCCAGCTCTAAACCTAGACTTCTAAGCTTTGGCAGATATTCGACCACAGTCTGGCTGTCTTTGCGGCTGAAGTTCAAAGTCAGTGGTAGAATCTGCTGAATATGATACTGCGGTTCAGAGGTCAACAAACGTTCATACAGGATTCTTTCATGAACGATGTGCTGATCCAACAGCCATAAACCTGTTTCAGTTTCCAACAGAATGTAGGTTTGTCTGAACTGGCCGATGATACGGCCGTTGAGAAGCTGATCTTTAATCCGATACACATTGCCGGATCCATCATCCTCTAGAACCTTTTGCCTCTCTGCATTCTGGAAGAAATCTTGCGCTTGAACTGACCCGGATACCATATCAGACACATGAGTGCCTTGGAAAGCTTCGGCAAGTGCACTTTGATCCTGTTGTTCCATAGTTTTGCTTGGCAATCGCCTTTCTTTTAACAGCAGTTGATCGACTTTACTCCATGTTAGCGGTTGCACAGGAAAGTACTGCTGCAGATCCAGAACTCTTTGCTGAGGCGAATCGTGTTCTGGCGCAGTTGTCTTTGTCCTGGTTGTGAACTGCACACTTAAATCGCTGCTGACCAAGGCTTGTCGGCAAGCCGCACTGATCTCCTGATACAGTGCGTTTTCATCTTGAAAACGTACTTGGATTTTAGCGGGATGAACATTTACGTCAATTATTTGCGGATCCATGGCCAAAAACAGATAGAAGACTGGATATTGTCTGTGTTCCAGCATGCCAGTGTAGGCCTTCTCAACTGCACTGGCAATCAAAGCACTCTCAATAATCCGGCCGTTGAGGATGATCAACTGCCCTTGCCTATTCTTCCTGGTTAGATTCGGTTTGCTTAGGTAACCCTTGATCGTGCCCCACTCAGCTTGATAGTCAATGTTGACGAGGTTGCTGATAATGCTCCGGTTAACCAGATTGGCCAGGGCGTCTTTGAATTCTCCTTGGCCATGGGTTCGAACTGCAAGTTTATCATCGGCGATTAACCTAAAGGCAATCTGGGGATGGGCAACAGCCATATTGCTGATAAATTCCACAATATATCGTTTTTCAGTAGCAGATTGTTTCAAGAATTTATACCGGGCCGGGGTATTGTAGAACAATCTACGAACTTCGACCGTGGTGCCTACGTCCATGCCAACAGGCTCGATGATTGCTTGTTGATTTTCAGCGAAACTGATCTGATACCCCTTGGCGGTATTCGCTGTTCTGGACCGTAAGACCAGAGAAGACACGCTGGAAACACTGGCCAACGCTTCGCCGCGAAACCCGAGTGAGGTTATGGCAAACAGATCGTCGACACTCCTGATTTTACTGGTCGCATGGGGCAAGAAAGCCAGCTTAAGATCTTCAGGATGAATTCCTGAACCATTGTCACTGACTCTAATGTATTCTTTGCCACCATCCCTGATTTCGATCTCAATACTGGTAGCCATTGCATCAATGGAGTTCTCAACCAGCTCTTTGACAACCGACACTGGACGTTCAATTACTTCGCCAGCGGCGATTTTTAGCGATATATGCTCAGGAAGTACCCGAATTCGCTTCATCCTCTTCACCTTCATTCAGGAGGTCTTGTAGTTTGGCAACCAAGTTCAATGCTGCAATGGGTGTCATGTTGTATAAATCAGCATTCAACAGCAAATGCCTTAGTTCTCCAAGTGTTGCCTGCTCTTTAATCTCTTGTTCTTTGGCGGCAGCTGTCAAGGGATGCCTTAAGCTGTCAAAAAGATTAAGCTGCAGTGGTTTTTTCTGGCCAGCCTCTAATTGATAAAGCAGTGTTTCGGCCCGCTTGACAATTGGTTCAGGCATACCTGCCATCTTGGCCACATTGATACCATAGCTTTTGTCGGCGTTGCCCGGTATCACTTTGTGAAGGAAGTAAATTCTGCCGCCAAAATCCTCAACAGCCATTTGGTATGTATCCAGTCCCTCAAGGGTTTCTTCCAGCCTGGTCAGTTCATGATAATGGGTAGAGAACAATGTACGGGCCCCTACACGCTCATGGAGATACTCGATCACTGCCTGGGCGATTGCCATACCGTCAAAGGTACTGGTACCTCTTCCCAATTCATCAAGAATGATCAACGAGCGTTCAGTGGCATGGCGGACCAAATTGGCAGTCTCGCTGCATTCGACCATAAATGTGCTTTGACCAGTGCTCAGGTCATCGGCAGCTCCAATCCGGGTAAAGATTTTATCGACAATACCTATTGAAGCTTCACTGGCTGGAACAAAACTGCCCATCTGGGCCAAGATGACGATCAATGCTGTTTGGCGCAAATAAGTGCTTTTTCCTGCCATGTTAGGGCCGGTCAAGAGAATGATCCTTCGGTCTTCAGTAAGGCTTAAATCATTTGGTACGAAGCTTGTCTGTAAGGCTTCGATCACAGGGTGGCGACCGTCTTTGATTTCAATGGTAGGTTCAGAGGTAATTACCGGGCAAACATAATTCTGATCCAGGGCTACTTGAGCCAGGCATTGAAATACGTCCAATTCCGCAAGAATGCGGGCATTTTCTTGGATCTGGACAACGTAATCTGTCACCCGGTTCCGCACTTGACTGAAAAGTTCATACTCCAGTTCTGTAATCCTTTCTTCCGCCCCTAAGATCATGGCTTCCTTTGACTTCAGCTCAGGAGTGATATACCGTTCAGCATTGGCCAATGTCTGTTTTCGCTCATAATTATCAGGAACCAGATCAAGGTTGGCCTTGGTAACTTCGATGTAATAGCCAAAGACCTTATTGTAGCCTACCTTCAAGGATTTAATGCCTGTGCGCTGCCGTTCTTCAGATTCCAGGGCAGCAATCCATGATTTGCCGTCTTTGTTGATCTGGCGAAGTTCGTCCAGTTCTTCGTTGAAGCCAGGCCTGATCAATCCGCCGTCACGGACAGTGATCGGTGGATTGTCCACAATTGCTCTGGCAATCAGATCAGTCAGTTCTGCAAGCTCATCCAACTGGCCACCATAGTCCGAAAGTACCGATTGCTCCTTCGCTAAAGTCTTTTTGATATGGGGAATCTGGGCTAAGGATGATCTAAGAGCAACAAGGTCGCGAGCATTGCCGTTTCCATAAACCAACCTGCTTAAGAGCCGCTCAATATCTTGAATCTCATTCAGGAGTTCCGCCAGTTCCATGCGAATCATGGTATTGTGGTAAAGAAAGTCAATACACGCTTGTCGTTGTTTGATTTTTTCGACACTGAGAAGCGGCTTTTCCAGCCAGCTGCGGAGTAATCGCCCGCCCATACTTGTAATGGTTCTATCGATGACGCCTAAGAGAGAGCCGACTTTCTTCCCTTCACGAATCGTCCGGGCCAACTCCAAATTGCGGAAACTAGCAGCATCTATTTGCAGGTACTCGGAAAGTGAATACCTGGTGATTTGATTGATATGAGCCAGGGTTGACTTTTGTGTTTCCTGTAAATATGCCAAAACTGCACCAGCACTTTGGATCAGCAGTTCGTGATCAAGACCGAGAGCAGTCAGATTCTGTAGTTGAAAATGCTCAGTTAACAGGTAATGGCAGGTATCTGGATACCAATTTCGGCTTGCAGTTTTTGTTATGGTTGGATTGTACTCGTTAACGTAGCTTGCCAGGTCGATATTGGCGGTTTCGGAAATCAGGATTTCCGCAGGCTTAATCCGAGTCAATTCATCACGAAAACTGCTTGGATCATCAATGAAAGTCACCTTGAACTCGCCAGTGGACAGATCAACAACAGCCAAGCCAAACTGGGATTCCTTTGCGGCAACAGCAGCTAAATAAATATTAGCGCCAGCTTCCACATTAGCCTCCAAAAACGTACCGGGGGTGACGACTCTGATTACATCGCGCTTGACCACACCTTTAGCTTGTTTGGGATCCTCCAGCTGCTCACAAATGGCAACTCTGAAGCCGTGGTTGACAAGCTTCTCAAGATAGCCGTCCACTGCATGATACGGAACACCACACATAGGAACCGGGTTCTCCGCATTGCGGTCTCTTGTCGTCAAGGTGATTTCCAGAACCTTAGCCGCTACTTTGGCATCTTCGCCGAAAAGCTCGTAAAAGTCTCCTAAACGGAAGAAAACTAGAGTATCAGGATATTGGTTTTTGATACGCAGATATTGTTGCATCATTGGTGTGAGAGTCACGTGGTACACCTCCGTAGTCCTTACATCTTTTCTCTTTTCCCTCTTCCAACTCCTGCAGATAGAGCAAAAGACTAAAAGACTAAAAGACTACGCAGTGTAGTCTTTTAATCGTCGTCAATTGTTTCTTCCCAGTATGGAGTTCGGTTTACGATCTGATAGATGCGCTTTTCATCGTTTCGGTCCAGCCTCTGGCCATATTCGGGCAGCAGTGCCGTCTGAGTCGGACTGATATCACAAAACACTTTCTTGTCAATATCAGTAACCAAATCGCACGGGAGCAGAAACCTACGCTGGCTGTTGGGATCAAAGACTAGAAAATACCTGACCATAAATGCTAGAGGTTCGATAACTTCAGCCACGATATTACCGAGGTAAGCTCCTGAAGCGGCAACTAAGGGCAGCTGCCACGTATCAAGGTTCCGGTCAATGATCAAGGTCCTGTTTTTGTCAATCCACAAGGTGACTCCTCCCTCTTCAGGCCAGTACCCCCTTAAGACTCCAGGTTTTAGCCTCAATTATCTTAACGTGCAAAAGTTGTCCCATCAGGTCAGGAGAACCAGAAAACAATACTTGCTTGTTTGTGCGGGTTCTACCGGACAGTTCACAAGTTTTGGTTGTTATTTCCTCAACAAGTATCTCTTCAGTCTTACCTACGTGGGCCTGCATATATTCATGACTGATCTGGTTCTGCAATTCAATCAGGCGGTAAATCCGTTCTTTTTTCACCACTTCAGGGATTTGATCAGGCATCTTGGCTGCCGGCGTACCTGGCCGTGGAGAATAAATAAAGGTAAATGCTGATGAGAATTTCACCTTTTCAACAAGATTCAAGGTTTCTTGAAAGTCCGTTTCGGTCTCCCCCGGGAAACCTACGATCAAATCAGTGGTGAGACTGATATCAGGAACAGCTTCTCTTATTTTGGCCACTAAGTCGAGATAGTATGCGCTTGTATAATGTCGGTTCATCTGCTTTAGGATTCGATCGCTTCCGGTTTGAACCGGCAGATGCAGGTGCTCACACACTTTTGGCAATGTGGCTATTGCTTCGATCAGATCATCTTGAATATCTTTGGGGTGGCTTGTTGTAAAGCGGATTCTTTCGATACCGGAAAGATCATTGATCATGGTCAGCAACTCGGCAAACGTGGCTTTTTGGTCAAGATCAGCGCCGTAGGTGTTGACGTTTTGGCCAAGCAGTGTTACTTCTTTATAACCTTCATCAGCCAATTGCCTGATTTCGGCCACAATATCCTTAGGCAAACGGCTTCGCTCTCTCCCCCGGGTATAAGGGACGACACAATAACTGCAGAAATTGTTGCAGCCGTAGATTACGTTTACGAAGGCTTTGAATTTGTTAGCACGAATGATCGGCAGATCCTCGACGATTCCTTTCGAGTCATCCCATACTTCTACTACCCTTTCCTCTGTTTGAGCCCTTTCCAGCAATTCTGGCAGGCGGTGGATGTTGTGGGTGCCAAAAACAAGATCGACATGTGGCAGTGTTGTCAAAATTTGATCAAGCTCTTCTTTTTGCTGAGGCATGCAGCCGCAGATTCCGATCAGCAAATCGGGGTTTTGCTGCTTAAGCATTTTGAAACTTCCGATTTGGCCATAGACCTTGCGTTCAGGGTTTTCCCGTACTGAACATGTGTTGTATAGTATTAGATCGGCATGCTCGCAATTCTCCGTTTGTTGGTAACCTAAACCTGTGAGAATGCCAACAATAACCTCTGAATCATGCTCGTTCATTTGGCAGCCTAAAGTCTTCAGGTAAAATTTACGTTGTTGGTCAGTATTTAAATTGCTCATAAACCTGTTGACCTCCTCTTCGCTGATTAATTCTGGTCTAATCCAATTTTTCCTGCTGGAATAATAACACACGATTTGATCATAATTGAAGATAAGTAACAGTAGTAGGTTGCGGTTTCAGGGAGGTTTATATGTGTTAATTGTTTTTGTGCGGACGTTTATCATCTACATCGTGGTTGTAGTGTTAATGCGGCTCATGGGCAAACGGCAAATCGGCCAGCTGGAACCTTACGAGTTGGTTGTTGCTATTATGATTGCCGAACTTGCGGCAATTCCCATGGAAGATAAAGCTATACCACTCATTAACGGCCTAGTTCCCATTTTCACCCTGTTTTTTATCCAAGTATGCATTTCGTATATTAATATGAAATGCTTATGGTTTCGGTCCTTCATGGACGGCAATCCAAGTATTGTAGTCCGGAATGGCAAACTCGACATTAATGAGCTTACAAAGGCTCGATACAACATCAATGAACTGCTGGAACAGCTTCGTGTGAAAGGATACGCCAACATTGCCGATGTTGAGTTTGCTATCCTGGAAACCAGCGGCAATTTAAGTGTAATACCAAAATCACAAAAACGGCCAGCGACGCCTGCCGATTTGAACATCGACACGCAGTATGAGGGTTTACCTGTACCCTTGGTTCTTGATGGGAAAATTCAATACGACAATTTGGCGGAGGTTAACTTAAGCGCAGCCTGGCTGGTCAATGAGTTGGCAAAATTCAGCATCACTGATGTAAAAGACGTGTTCATCGCCAGCTTGGATACACAAGGAAAGTTGTTTTTTCAAACCCGAAAGGAGCAGTAATAATGAAATTGTTGTTGGGGTCAGCAATTCTGATAGGGATTTTCCTTTTTGTGAGTATCTACATCACCCACCAAACTCTTGACCGCATCAATCAATATCGGTATGAACTGGCCAATCTTCGAGCATTAATCAGTGAAGCCAAATGGTCTGATGCACAGAAGCAGGCTATGGGGCTTCAAAAACAATGGAATCAGATCCAAGATCACTGGGATTTATATATCTTCCATACCGATATTGAAAACATTGAAATTACCATCGCCCGGATGGTAAGCTTTATCAACTCCAAGGACGAAGCTTCTGCGCTGGCGGAACTGGCTGCACTGGATATGCATTTCAGTCATATCTACCGCAATGAAATGTTTAACATGCAAAATGTCCTGTGATCAAAAACGAATTTTTCTGATCAACTGCTGAGTGACAATTCCCACGAAGAATCCTGTTGGCAGCGCATAAAACAATAGGTACGGCAAGAGATAAAAAAACCCAATCTGTTCAAACATCAGACTGGCTACAGCCAATTGAGTCAAGTTATGGGTCAACGCCCCCAGGACACTTAGCCCGATGATACTGAACTGATTGGCGAACAGCTGAAAACCAACTCCCATGACGATTGTGCTGATTAGACCACCGAAAAAACTAAGAAAAAAAGTGGGCGTAAACAGGCCAGCACCAAACAATGATCCTAGAAAGGTTCGCAATACAGTTACAACCACCGCTTCCTTTGGGCCAAACTTAACGATAACATATAGGGCTGCTATGTTCGCCAGCCCCAGTTTGGCACCGGGTACGGGTGTTGGGATTGGAATTAACGACTCGGCGATATGCAAGGCCATGGCAATCCCTACCATCAGGCCAAGATATACCAGTTTGCTTGTGCGATTGGTGTTCATGCAAGTCCTCCGTCTATTACAGTATCTTGTTTGAGCCGCTATAGATAACCATGCCGTCTTCCTCAGTCCACAACACCTTCACATTAGCTGCAGGCTGCAAGAACCGGTATTTTTGATTGCCATATGCCACTGTAACATTTGGATAAACAGATCTAAGTATCATTTGCCCTTTGTTGGTAATGGAAGCACTGGCAGCACTACCACTCTGGCTTCCGATTTCCCTAAGATCAATATTTCCTGATTCCACCACGACATGACTGCTCCGAAACACTCCCCGCGGCTGATAGTAACCCTTCCCTGCCACAATCGACGAGTAGTAAACACCTTTTCCATTGACAACGACTTTTCCGGAGGCTTCAATCGAACTGCTCTGCAGATAGCCTAGTTGCACGTCTGCCCCTTGATCAGCGTTCGTTTGGAAGTGCGTTTGCCAGTACTGCATTTGCTCTACGAACTGACGGACCAGGCTGATATCTTTGATTTTCAGCGGCCCCCGATCAAGAAAATAGGATTTCAATTCCAGGATCAAGGTGCGAAAATCTGGTGGAAATGAACTCATAGCTGCTTGAAAATCGGTGTCAAAGTCTGAGATCATTTTAGGAATCTTGTTGAACTTGATTTCAATCAAGTTCTTGATCAGAGAACCGGTATCAACCATACCGGTCCGGGAATGAACCAGCATAAACGATTGAATAAGATGGAAAAACTGGCTTTCCAATTCATGCAAGTGTGAGCACACTTTGGTATATATTGCTCCAAGTCCCCCTGCTTTGATCCGTGCAGCAATAACATTGCGCATAACTACCACATCGCGATCGGCTTCAATCTCAGCCTGATCAACGATACCATAGACTTGGACTCCCCCAGATATAGCCTCAATTTTAACGCGATCACTGACGTTGCCGCGGATAATGATCTCACCATTAAAGCGGATATTGCCTGTTTGCAGGTTTGCATCCTTGCCAAGCTCAAATACCTTGAGCACTTTCAGGACGCCGTTCTGGAGCACCGGCAGACCGTCCCGTTCTGCATAAGCAGTGAGCTCGTCGTCACTTAAGTAGACGCCGTCACCAACGAGGATGGGCTTTTCCTTTGCTTTCGGTACAGGGATTTCTTTACCATACACATTGATTCCATTTTCGCCAGGCACACCTGGGATCCTTTTGGCAAGAACAGCTCCGCGTTCAACTGACAGGATCGGTTTTAATTCATAGTAATCGATGCGGTCCGCATCCAGATCAGGCTGAGTCTGGTACTTATCAAATTCATACTGAACATAACCATCCTGAGGTTGAACGGGTGCTTTGCCGGTGGCCACCAGGATTTCATCCTCATCATCAGCGATAGGAGCTCTTAATTTTTGAAGGTCAAATCCATATGTGATTCCTGCATCCCTTAACAAGGCCATAATCTCATCTGTGGTTATTTCGGGAGCAGGGGTTACTTCTCTGTCCAGTTTTAATTCCAACAATTTCGATGGTGGTTGATCAAGCAAATAATATCTGTACCCACCAACCCTGTTGATTCGCAAATAGGCTTGAAGCTGGTCTGAGCTGACCACAACTTTCAATTCCTTTTTTGGCTGTTGTTCCTGAGGCAGAGTCAGCTGCAGCGGTTCAATACCCTGGTCAAGTTCGAGTCTGTGCTTACCCTGCACCCCGTTGTAGTACACCGTTACAAGATCATCAAAAACGAGAATGGGGGGGTCTCCCCCGTCTTGCGGCGGTGCATATTTAAGTTCACCACTTTCTACCCAGAGTGCTCCATCTGTTGGCACGGAATTTTCTTTTACTTCAACATCGTTATTATCGTCCTCAACAATGGTCAGCCTTACGGTTGCTGATTTGGTAGGTAAGCCAAAAATGCTCTTTTTAGGCTCACTAAGAACTTCGATCCGCACTTGTGAGCGATCGACACCGAGCTGTTTCAAACCAGCCTCAATTGCTTTTTCAACGGTCTCAGCGTGAAAAATCACCGATTTGGTCATTTGACAGCACATCCTTACCAAATTAGCACTTCTGGTAGATACAATAACTCACACGTTCTAATCCAAACAGATTTGGATTGATGATCAACTCAGCTGAACCGACGACAAAATACCCATTGGGTTTTAATGAATTGACAAACTGCTTGATCAAACGGCTTTGAATCTCGCTGGTAAAGTAGATAAAGACATTTCGGCACAAAATCAGATCAAAACCTTGTTCGTATTTATCAGTCAGCAGATTATGCCTGGAAAACCTTACCTGACGCTTGACAATATCCTTTAAGCAGTATTGTTCGTTCGTTGTGGTAAAATAACGTTCCAGCAAGTTGGGCGGCACCTGGCTCACCTGATTTGGATAGTATATCCCCGCTTTTGCCTTCTTAAGACTATCCTCATCTATGTCTGAAGCTAAAATTTCTGCAAACGGAAGCTTATTTTCCAACATTAAAATCGCAATGGAATATGGTTCGGCACCTATCGAGCAGCCTGCACTCCAAATCCGGGCGCGATTGCCTGCAATTGACGGAAGTATTTTGGTGGTTAGAAAGTCAAAAACACTATGATCGCGGAAAAAATGGGATGTATTGATCGTCAAGTAATCAATGAACTCGCGCCGGTGGCTGGAGTCAGTTTTCAGTTTATCAAACAATCCCGCAAAATCATTAAGGTCGTGACGGGCTATCCACTGCAGAATGCGGCGTTTCATCTGTTGTTGTTTGTAGGAACTGAGATCAAGTTGGATCAGATCACGAACTCTGGCCTTGAATACTTCGTAATCCATGAATTATATCCTCCACTAGAATTGGCTAACCAATGTGGTAATCACATTGGCAACTTTGTCAATCGGCAGCACGTAATCAGCATTGCCTTGTTCAAACACAGCCTTAGGCATGCTGAAAATAGTCGAGGTCGCCTCGTCTTGAATGATGGTATAACCGCCGGCATGCTTGATTGCGGCCATGCCTTCAGCGCCATCATTGCCCATGCCAGTCAGGATGACGCCAACAACTTGGTCTTGGAAAATATCAATCAGGCTAAGCATTGTAACATCGATAGATGGGCGCAGATATTTTACGGGAGGGCTCTGATTAAGGCGTACTTGCTTGTTGTGATCGATCAACAGATGATAGTCGCCAGGGGCAACCAGTGCCAGACCATTTCTGATCGTATCACCATCCTGGGCTTCCCGTACTTCTAAATCAGACAAAGCGTCCAGGCGCATGGCTAAACTACGAGTGAAATTCTTGGGCATATGCTGTACTACCAAAAGCCCAGCACCGATAGTTGAAGGCAGCCGCACAAACAACTCCTCAAGGGCTCTTGGCCCACCTGTGGAGGAGCCGACCACCACTACTACGTCGCTAACTTCAGCCCTGGCTTTCGTCCTCTGCCTGGGACGGATTACCCCTGACTTTGGAATGGCAGCTCGAGCCACGGGTTTTGAAACAACTACTCCAGCCAGAGAACGAACTTTTTCAACCAGTTCAGTGCCAATTTTACGCAAGTCAAGGGAGATAGTCCCCGATGGCTTGGCAATAAAGTCCACGGCCCCTTTGGATAGGGCATTAATCGTGGCCTCAAAGCTGCGTTCAGCCCAGTTGCTGATTACTAATATTGGTAAGGGATTGGTGGCCATGATCCGCTCGATGGTAGCAACTCCGTCCAAAACAGGCATCTCCAAATCAAGAGTGACCACATCCACCTCAAAACGCTCAAGCTTCTTCAGGGCATCAAGACCGTTTCGTGCAGTGCTAACAACTTCGATGTCAGGCTGTTCATTGAGAATCTCGGAGATTAGTTTGCGCATAAAAGCGCTGTCATCCACAACTAAGACTCTGATTGCCATTGTGCCCACCTCAGATCTGGATCGATTCTTGACCAATAATAGTAACCACAACAATTCCTGAATCAACATACAGTGACATTTTACGACCGCGTTTTCCCAAGACATCTTTTCCAGTTATGGGAATGCTGTAATTGTTCAATTGCTCAATTACTGCTTCGACATTTTTCTGACCGACAGAAGGCATGTCAGATCTCAGATTGTCAAACAGATGGGCACCCCCTGCAATTTTGGCTTCAAACTTGTTCCGGTTGGCCCCCGCTTTCACTGCAAAGTCAATTAATGCCGGTATCGCCGTATCGGCATATTTTCCAGGCATAAGCTCCCGATCAGAATTAGCCCGGCTTTTGGCTAAAAAAACATGGGCTAATGCACCCACCTTTGCACTCGGATCGTAAAGACTGACTCCCACACACGAGCCTAAACCAACTGTTACTAAAACCCCTTTGCCCCTTAAGACACCAATTTGACCCATGTTGACGAAGACTTCATTCATTTACTTTCCTCCAGCAAGAAACCGGAAACCTTTCGCGTCAGGAACTGATAAAAATCATGGTCGGGTATAAAAAACAAATGACCGGATAATTCCAACTGATCAGTAGAAAAATGCGTATCGAGGACTGTTACAAAGTCTGTAATACCGGCATCTGCCAGGATACTTTCCCAGATTGCTCCGTTCATGTCAACAGCAATTGCCGGCACAACGGGATTTAGCTTTGTCCCAGACAGCATGCTCAAGGCCGTTAGATAAGAACCAAGCATGATATTACCCACCTCAAGCAATGCAGATTGACCTAACTCAGTAATATGATCAGATTTTTCAGAAGTTAAGTACTCAGCCAAGGTAAGGGCGCTCTTAAGCGGCAAAATAAAAGCGATATTGGCTTCGAATGCGTCAATCATTCGCATATAAACACAAACAACAATTTCTTCAGGATTTGGAATGAAGTTTGCAGCTTCACTAAAGGAGAGGATTCGTGATTGCGGCACTGTCAGCTTCAGCTTAGCATCGTGGAGCATCTTTGACAGAGAGGTAGTTGCATAACTGGCGCCAATGCTGCCAAGCTCTGACAAAAAATCCAGTTTTTCTTTCACTAGTAAAACCTCCTAACTTGAAGCTTTGTGTAATGCTTCGATTACCCTCTGCGCATCGAAAGGTTTTACTAGGAAATCCCGGGCTCCGGCATTCAGCGCTTCAATGACCATCGGCTTTTGGCCCATAGCACTGCAAACAATGATTCTGGCATTAGAATCGAACTTCATAATCTCCTTAATTGCGCTAATCCCATCCATTTTAGGCATGGTAATATCCATCGTGACCAGGTCTGGCCTTAATTCTTTATATTTATTAACAGCTTCTTCTCCATCAGCTGCTTCACCAACGACATTAAACCCATTCTTCTGAATAACGTTTCTCAATGTCATCCGCATGAAAGCTGTGTCATCTGTAATCAGGACTGTCTTAGCCAATGACATCATTCCTCCCTTTGATCAATGTGTTGTGATCCAGTATTAGTGCTACCTCTCCGTTACCCAATACTGTAGCACCGCTGATACCGCGAATATTGCCAAGGAAATCAGACAGCGATTTGATCACGATTTCCTGTTGCCCGATTATGTCATCTACAATGAAACCAGTCTTTTCTCCATGTGATTCCACGACAATAACCGTCAAAGTGTCTCCGTGGTCTGGGGGCTCAAATCCTAGTGATTCGGCGAGATCGACTAATGGGAGGATCTCACTTCGCAGCACAATCACACTCTGTTGAGACACAGTCTTGATTTGAGAGCGAGTGACCAACAGATTTTCCCGAACAGACTGGATGGGTAACGCATATACCTGGTCGCCGCATGTAATCAATAACGCTTTGATAATCGCCAAAGTCAGCGGTAGTTTAATCGTTACACAGGTACCTTCTCCGGGACTTGATTCGACCTCCACATGTCCACCCAATCCTTCAACTATGCTTTTGACAACATCCATGCCGACACCGCGTCCTGATAAATCAGTGACAAACTCGTTTGTGCTGAAGCCTGGCTGGAAGATTAACTCAATAGCCTGTTCCATCGTCAAGACACCTTCGAAATCAGAAGGTATCAAGCCCCGTTCGATCCCTATTTTGGTGATCCGGTTAAGCTCCAATCCCTGCCCGTCGTCGAAGACTTGAATAATCACATGTCCGCCTTCGTGAAAAGCACTTAATCTTAAGGTGGCTTGAGTGGGCTTGCCTGCTGCTTGCCGTTGTTGCGTAGTTTCAATGCCATGGTCGATGCTGTTGCGAATCAGATGCACCAACGGATCCCCGATTTGATTTACGAGCGAGCGATCCAGTTCGGTGTCTTCTCCATAGATCTCCAGATTGATGTTTTTGCCTGCCGCTTGAGCAAAATCTCTAACTAAGCGCGGGAAGCGATCAAACACTTGCTTGATAGGCACCATTCGCAGCTTCATAGCGGCATATTGCAGTTCGGTGGTAACCCGGTCAAGCTGCACAAGCGCATTTCGTGCTGTATCTGTGAGCAGTTCAGAATCGATCTCCATTACCTGTGTTTTGCTGATTACCAACTCGCCAACAAGATTGATTAAACTGTCCAGGCGGTCGGTTTCCACACGAATGAACCTGTCACTGTACACACCGCGAGAATAACCTTGAAAAACGCGATCCATTTGTTCTTTTCCTTCAACCGATTGGCGAGCCGATGTCTCTTCAGTTGCTGCAGAGACAGTGACAGCAGCAGGCTGCAGCTTTTTAACTGCAGCTGAGGATTCAGTTTCAATTGGTTGTACGGAAACACTCTCAATTTCGGAGATATTCTCCACCGTATTCTTAATTGTGTTTTGGTCAGCTCTTGTGAGCAGAATGACTACAAAATCACGATCGAACTGTTCGTTCTCAAGATCCTGGGCAGAAGGGTTGCACTTAACAATAGTGCCGAGGTTTTCCAGCGCTTGAAATACAGTATAAACCCTTACCGACTTGAGGAGTGTTTTTGGACGTAAAGTAACAAAGATTTTATATGGGATGTATCCTTCCGCGGAAGCCTGCTGGGCTACCTCTCGATCATAATCATCAAGCTTAACGTCTATCCTCACCTGATCCCCATTGAGTTCTTCCTGATCGGTTTCAGTTTCTACCGTATCTTGTTTAATGACAAGCGCTCGCAGTTTTGCTTTGGTATCCTCGAGGTCAGGTAGAGGTTGATCAAGCAATGTCTTTTCCAATAAGTGCTGCAGAGCATCAAAAGCCCTAAACATAACATTGACTACTGATTCAGTAGCGACCAATTCACCCACACGTAACAAATCCAGTATACTCTCGATTTGATGTGTAAAATCAGCTAGTTCTTGATAGCCCATGGTGCTGGACATACCTTTGAGGCTGTGAGCAGCTCGGAACATATCATTTAATGCAGCCCGATCACTTGGGTTGCTTTCCAGCCTTAACAAATCCTTGTTTAGAGCCTGTAAGTATTCCTGTGCTTCAGCGGCAAACACATCTTTGAATTCAGAAGCATCCATGGTCTGCACCTCCCTTCCACCAATCGTCAGCCAATACTCTTGATCCGGTTGTTGGGAGCGGAGATTTCAGTAATTCTAATACCAAACTGCTCTCCTACCACCACTACTTCTCCTCGCCCGATTAAGGTGTCATTTGCATATACGTCAATTGGTTCCCCATCAAGAGTATCCAGCTCCATAATGTGGCCTGGGCCAAGTTTAAGGATATTTTCAATGGACATCCTTGTGCGGCCGAGGACCGCCCTTACATTGACCGGAATATCTCTAATCAATTCGATGTTAAGATTGCCCAAATCAAGCGTTGGCGAAGATTCCTGTTTCAACTCGCTCCATGCGGATGCGGCAACAGATTCTGGCTCAACATCGGCAGCTGTACTTGGCTCCTCAATTTGCACTGGTTGGGCATCATTCATTTTCTCTGCTTCACGTGTTAACAACTGAGATACCATGGTCCTGGCAAATTCCAGGTCGATTATCTGCAGCATCACGCTGTCAACGAGATCCAGGATTTTAAAGCGAAAAGCAATTACTGCGTATAGGCGATCGCAGTCAGCGATTTCAATTTTATCGCCAAGATTCTGCCGAAATGCATCCGGCGGTGAGATACTGATCCGATACCTAAACAACTCTGACATAGCGGTGGCGGCTGAGCCCATCATCACATTCATGGCTTCAGTCAGGGCACTTAAGCTCAGCTCATCGACTTCATCAGGAATCTCATTCTCATCTGTGCCGATCATCAAGTTGCCGATCACCGAAGCATCTCTTTCCTTGATCACCAGCAGATTCGAACCCTGGAGGCCTGTTACATACTCGACGTTAACAATGATACATGGAATCGGATAGCTTTTCTGGATCTCGGCTAAAGTTGATACGGTAACATTCGGAACTGTGATCGTTACTTTCTTGTTGATCAATGAGGAAAGAGCTGTAGCTGCACTGCCCATGGAAATATTACCAATTTCGGCCAGCGTGTCACGTTCCTCTTCGGTCAAGTAATCGTCCTCACTTGGAGAATGAGCCTCTTGCACCAAAGCATCAATTTCATTTTGGTTAAGCAGTTCATTACTCATATTCTTACTCCTCTTGTGAATCACATATGGATGTGATTACTATTCCAAGCTTTTCTCCCAGCTTGCCCGGGGTGGCTTTGAATTTGGTCAGAGAGCCTATTCTTACGTCCACGTTCTCAGTACGCTTGCGGTCTAACTCTATAACATCGCCGACTTCCAAGTTCAATAAATCGCCAGCCTTGACAGTCGCTGTGCCAAGTTCTACCTCAACCGGTATGATCACGGACTTAACCTTCTCCTTTAGCTGGGCAATTTTCTCTGGATCTGGCGGTGCCAATGACTCGAACAACCGGTGCTGCGTAATTTTGGACAGCAGCGGTTCAATAGTCCGAAATGGAATGCAAATATTAAAGCTGTCTGTGACATCGTTGAACTCAAAGCGCAAACTGATTACAACGACAACATCCCTATCGTAAGCCAGCTGCAAGAATTGAGGATTGCTCTCGATTTGCTCCAATCTAAAGTCGATGGTTTGAATATCCTGCCATGCATCTCTGAGGATCTTGGCAAAACTAGTGATCACCTGGCGTTTGAACACAGCCATCTCTATGTCGGTAAGGCCTCGCGAAAAACCGTAGACATTCCCTTGGCCTCCACACAACCGATCGTGCATGATAAAGGCACTGTCAGGGGTTAATTGTACAACAATACTGCCAGGCAAAGGTGATGCATCAAAAATGCTGAGTACCGATGGGTTTGGCAACGAACGGACAAACTCGCCAAAAGTAAGTTGATCAACTGCCTGAAATTTCAGGTCAAACCGGGTGCGAAACCTGGCTGACATTAATCCTGAGTATGCACGGCAGAATTGCTCGTGAATTCTCTGCAGTCCACGCAACTGATCCTTGGAGAATTTATTCGGTTTGGTGAAATCATAATGATCATTTGCCAGATTGTCCAAAGATGTTGCCAATTCTTCACTCGGTTCCAGTGTGGCCTTTATCAGCAAGTCGATCTCAGATTGGCTTAGAATGTCTTCCACTTTTGCCTCACCTCACTCCTATACTATTTATATCGGCAAGTTATTCACCTTCTCTAGTCTCAGCAAGCTCGTTTCTAACGTTTTCTAGATTCTTCAGTTCAATTTGTTCCTCAGAAGTGAGTATCTTGCCAACTTCCAGCAGAATTATCAACCGCTCGTCCACTTGAGCAACACCTTTCAAAAACTCAGAACGCAGCCCGGCAACTGTGCGGGGTGGAGACTTAACAGTGCCCTCTGGGATGCGCATTACTTCAGTAACGGCATCAACCACAAATCCGACGCTGGTTTGGTCAAACTCAACAATAATCACTCTAGTTTCTGGTGTCCGCTCAGTTTCAGGTACACTGAAGCGTCTTCGCAACGATATGATCGGGATAATCTCGCCCCGAATGTTTGTGACTCCTTCAATATACTCACTAACATGAGGAAGGACGGTAATACTGGGAGGTTTAATTATCTCACGTACCTGAGTAATCTCGAAGGCAAATTCTTCGCTGGCAAGACGGAAAACAACCAGCTGCATCTCCTTCTCTACAGCTATTCCTCTTTCCATGGACGGTAACTCCTTTCGGAAATACTGAGATAGTCTGCTAAATTACTTCTTTATTCGATGATTATTCAAAATTTCCCTGCAAAAAACTGGAAACTCATACTCTGGATATAGATCAAAAAACTCTAACCTACTGGAAAACGTAGGTTAGAGTTGATGTTAAAACTTGGACATCTACTTGATAAAGCCAATCAGAACACTAACCACTGCTGCAGCAACCGCAATCATGGCGGTGCTTTTAGCGGACTTAAGCTCCTTATCGGTGGCCTGTTTGTAACTGTCAAACTCGGCTTGCAGTTCCGCAACAGTGCTTGACAAACTCCGCTCTCTAATCAAGGCCGCGTTCATCTGTACAGCAATCTCTTCTGAAATGCGTTTGTTCAAGGTTGCCAGTTCTTCCTCTGAAATGCCAATTTGAGTGGATAAATAGTCGACTTGGCTTTCCAGTTCGTCCAGCATAGCTCCGTACTCCTGATCTAACGCTGCACGGTCCTGCGCACGGTCCTGCTTCTCACGCTCTAACAATGCTGTCAAATTCTGGAGGTCTTTTTCAAGTTCCAGGTTGCGTTGCCCCAAGTTTTCAAGCTGAATCTTGAACTGTTCCTGGGTACGGACAATCTCCCCGTCTGCTTTGGCAATCGTAGCCACGAGGTTGTCGATTTGAGCCTGCAGTTGATCAAATTCTAAGTTTTGTTCTTGATCCAGCGCAGCAACTTTGTCAGACAGCTGCTGTAATTCGTCATCAAAAACCAGCATGGAAAAGACTAAATCCTTTTCGGCGATCCAATTGAAGATCCGATCTAAGTCACTTTGCTGCATAAGCAAAGTCTGGTCAATTTTGACAAGCGCGTTTTGCAGTTCAGCAATCCGGTCTTCCTGAGTGCTAATCATTGACTGTTGATCTGTAACCTGGCCTAGTTGTTGATTAAGCTGACTTTGATGAGTTTGCAGCAGTTCCTGTAAAACCTGAAGCGCTGCCCGTTGTTCCTCAATGGTTGTCCGCAGCTGATTCAAAGACTCAGCGGTTTTATTTGCTTCTTGCATCAGATCTGCTTTTAACCGGGTTACAGTATCAGATAACTCAACCTGATTGGCAACAACCTGGTTGACCCGTTCTTCAGTGGCCAAACCTAGTTTTTGCGTATCAGTAACCAGATTTTCCAGCCGTTGTTTATCGGCATAGAATTGAACCAGTTCTGCGCGGAATTCGGTGGTAAGTTCACGTAAGAGATCGGCGTCGCTTTGGGATCCAATGATTCTGCCTGCTTCAATCTCGTCAAGAATCCGCGCTACTGTAGCAGCAAGAGTATAGCGATCTACCGGATTAGTTCCTTGAAAGCTGCCATCCTCATATGTTGACAAAAACCCGCGGTTAACCAAAGAAACAACTGCCTGGTAGGCCCAATGATCAGTGGGTACATCCTTAACACTGGCAAACACAGGTTGGGCAAAATTGCCAAATAACAAGATCAGCACCAAAATTCCACTTACGATACGCGACCCCTTCATCCAAGTTTCCTCCCTTAAAACATTATTCAATCACAATATCCCTATCAATGACCCGAACATCAATTGGAAGTAGTTTGCTGTCATAGACTGAAACATTATCAAGCCTGATTGTGGTGTTCCCGCTCTTCTTGGCTCTAAAATGAATAGTGATTAAAGTTCCGTATGCTGAATCAACTGCCTGGGAACCGCCGCGATCACCAACAATCCCTGATACAACACCCTTATAATTATCTACCAAGGGAGTCTGCCATTGGAGAAGCCTCGTTTGTGCAAGAGCAGGATCAACGAACAACGTACCCCTGGTGACATCCAAAGAACGGCCGACGATTTCCAAGTATTGTGGATCATAACTCACTTCCAGCTCGGCCTTGCGGAAATCTGGAACATTAGTGGCCCATATCGGTATGGAGAAGTACTGTCCTGCAGCAACTCTGTCATGGGATGTCTGAGGTTCTCCCACAAAAACCTTGGGTTCGATATAGGGAACAAAAACCTCGTTAGGTTTCGAAGAATACCGGTCTGTATCAGAGATTACGTCAAGTGAATACATCAACTGGCCGGATATTCCCGTTGGATCCAAATGCCACTTGACTGTGACGGAGTCACTTGGGTGGATGGTGCCAAGTTTCTTGAGGGCAGCATCTCCTTTAGCCAGCTTGAACAAGGGGTGATGGAGCATTGCTTGTACATTGTAGGCTGTGGCGCCGCCAACATTCGTGACTTTGGCCATCACTTCCATTGGCAGCGGGGACAGCCGCTCATTTTCGACCGACAAGAACAAAGGGCCGATCAGATCTATATCTAAAAAGTCCGGTTTTACAATTTGAATACTGCGCTTGGCCAGGCTGGATTCGCTGTTTGTTGCTTCGACAAGTACTTCGTATGTAACATCTCCGGTGACTGCCCCGGTGGGGATCACTTGCCAACTTGTCTGATAAGTTTCGCCAACAGCCAGATTGCCATAGTGGCGTTTGAGGCTGTCACTGGCGCTCAGCAGTTCCAATCCCGCTGGCAACTGCAGAGTAGCAGTAACATCCCTCGCCTCACCTTTACCGGTGTTTTCAATGTATGCAACGATGGTAAACGTCTCCCGATGTCTTTGGTCAGCTTTAACCTGCCATGGAGCCGTTAGCGCAACCGCGAGCTCACCCGGGGTGATTGTCACACCACCAAGTCCATAGTAAGCAACATAATTCTTGGATTCATTTGGCCGCAAAGGTTGTTGGTCCCAATAAAGGGCAATTGCACTGTCAAGATCAAACTCACCGGCACGCATAAAATCTCTGCCGGGTTGATAGTTAAAATCCCAGAGGCCATCAACAATGCTGCCCCAGTTGCTGAAGTAGACTCGGCTTGGAGGAGTCACTTCGCCTCCAGCCAGTGTTCCCTGGGAGATGACCTGTGGATTTGACAGCGAATCGAAAGCTTGCCAAAATGCGGGCATTTCATGACTGTAAAAAACCGTATCAGTTAATATAGCCCTGTCTGTAAGGCGGAATGGAGCTCCGTCATTATAGCCAAGCATGGTATCCAACACCAAGCGCATGCCAACCATATGCGATACAATGTCTGTATTCAATAGCTGATATTCGATCTTGGCTGTATCCATCAGTCCCGATGTAATACTGCGGGTGAAACTCAGGGTTTGAGTGACAAGAATCGGTCCCAGCTGCCAACTGCTGACAAGACTGTCATCGACGATGGTTGGAGGTTGAACCACTTGGCCATAAAGCCCGGTTTTTCCAGCTCGCCGATTGGTGGGATTACCGAAGACCCAGTTTTGATTACCGATGCGGACTGTTGTGTATGAAGTCCACGGCTCTTCACCACCATAGATCAGATGCTGGTGCTCGTCACCAACGCGGTCAGGATCTCCTCCTGTAGTGCCCACCGAAAACCTACCCATGTTTTCCTCGAGGGTATTTATGATAATCCGGATATATTCATTCGCTATTTCCAAGTTTGGTTTCTGCTCCTGGCTGAAGCACGGTACGGCAGCTGCTGAGAAGATCAACATCACAGAAATCAGGAACGTTGACAATCTAGAAAGTGTCGGCACAGCATCCACTCTCCTCTCTACTCTTGCGCCCAGCGGATAGAGATAGGTTCGACCCTCGGCCCTTCCACAAGGGAAAAGATCACATCAATAGTAAGAATATATGGATTTTCCAGGCTGCGGAATTCCCAGTTCCGTAAGAAAGTGAGTTTCGCCTGTTGATCAAGGCGAGAGTCGCCGGAATTCAGCAGAACAACAACATCTTGGGCACGCCCGTCGGTATCGACCAATACGTCCAGCCGTACAACACCTTCAGATTTCTCATCCTGGGAATCCTTGGGATAAGCAACTCCGCCATTTCCATTTACATTAATCACTGAGCTGGCTGCAGGCGGCGGAGGTGGAGGTGGTGCAACTTCCGCTTCACCCGTCCCAGATTCCTGCAGTGATCCGGAGCCGTCGTCAACCTCTCCGACTATGCTGGTTCCTGTTCCGGAAGCATCAGTATCCCCCAGTTCAGGTTCTGAATCCGGTTCCGCTGGGCTATCAGGTTCAGTATCGGCAACAGGAGTCAGCTCTTGATCTGTTGTAGCAGCAGGTTCAATCACTGGCTCAACTTCTGTTTCCGGTTCCTCTTGCTCGTCAATGAATATCTCCGTTCCCGTTTCACTGGTAATAATCTGGCTCGTGATTGGTTCTGGCTCAATTTCAACCTCTGGTTCTTCCTCAGGTAAGGGTTGAGTCACAACCGGTGCAGTTGGTTCTGCTATTTCCACGGGCTGCGGGCGCGGCTGCACGGGTGGGGAAATATTATCAACAGACTCTGGTGTAACTGGTGTTGAAGCAGCATGTTCTTGGGGAGGCTCCTCTGTTGGGCGAGGTTGTTCCACTTGTGGAGTGCTGGTCGTTGATGCCGGGTTCGTGATCGGAGACAATTCCTTTGCTGTACTGCTCTGTACATATGTAACCCGAATCATGCCGCCTTGGGATGTCCCTTCAACTCCGAAATTGAAAAAACTGTTCCAGTCAGGGATTGCCCAAAAAATAACGGCATGAATAACAAGGGATATAAAAATGAAAACGTTGAAATTATTACTGTCTCGATCTCCAAAATACATCATTGGATCCACCTTTAACTAAGGTTCTTGCGTGCCGACGTGAATGTTGCTCACACCCACTTTCGCGACAATGTCCATTGCGCCTACAAACTGTTCAACTGTCGCACGATGGTCACCTTTAATCAAGACAAGCAGATCGGGATTGACTGCCAGTGCTTCTCTTAAGGCTTGCTCAAGCTCGGCGGGAGTAACGACCTTTCGACTAACCGAAAACAACCCATCTTTGGTAACGCTTATTTCGAATCTCTCATTGCGGACATCAGAACCGCTGACAGCTTTGGGCAGTTCCACATCGATACTCATTGTCGTTTGATAAAGAACTGAAAATGCCATGAAGAAAATCAGCAAATGGAAAATCACGTCGATCATTGGTGCTAGGTCGGGTTGCCCTCCTGGGCTGCGTGTATTGCGTTTAAACTCCATTATTCCTCACTCCTGGCACTAAGTAGTTCAAGCAGTTCCTTAGACCGCCTGTCCATTTCTGCGATATTGCGATCGATGATTCCATTCAAATATACAGTTAACGCCATCGTAGGTATGGCAATACATAAACCTGCAGCTGTCGTAATCAATGCTTCAGCAATGCCTGCACTGATATCGGAAGGCTGGTGAACACCTTTCATTGCCCCCATAACATTAAAAGCATCAATAATTCCGGTTACCGTCCCTAAGAGTCCAAGTAGCGGAGCAATGCTAATGATCATGTTGAGGATGTTCATTCGTTTTTCCATTTTATAGATTTCCAAGCGGCCGATCTCTTGCATCCGTTCTTTAATCTCGGCCTTATCACGATCGTAATAAGCAATTCCTCCGGAGAGGATAGCGGCAACTGGTCCCCGCGACTTCCTGGCAATTTGCATTGCTTCAAGGACCTTGCCCTGTCCCAATGCCAGCTGAATGTCCTCCATCAAGTCCTCGGTATCAACTCTGGAACGTAACAAGTACCACAGCCGTTCTAGACCCACTGCTACTGCACCGATGGAGCACAACAACAATGGAATCATTACCGGACCGCCACTAATGATGAGATTAATCATTACTACCCCTCCAAATGTTATCTACAGGACTAACAATGAACGTGTTCGACATAATTGCCCTAAATCCTTGTTCATCCCATAAAATCCTCACTATCGTCACAAATAAATCATTCGAGATACACAGTGGAATATTGACGGCAGAAATAAAGAAAACAAGCTGTAAATTTAGCTTGTTTTCAGATATAATCAGCTGTTGGAGGCCAGTTTTTCATGTCTGCGCCGGAATTCTCTATTGAGAATGCGCATCAGGTAAATCTCCCTTTGATTGAGACTGCTGCGGGTCAGTTTTCCCTCCATCTTAAAGCCTGCTTTACGATAGCACTTGATTGCCCGGAGATTATCAGCATAAACCTTAAGATAAATGCGCTGCAGGTTCATTATTTTGAATGCATAGTCCAGTAATGTAATAACAGCATCAGTACCATAACCACGATCCCACAAGTCTCTTTCGCCGATCCGGATTCTGAGCTCAGCATCACCACTGCGCCATGTGATCTGGTCCAGTTCGATATCGCCAATAATCCTGTTGCCCAGAGCAATGCCAAATCTTATTTGGTAGCGATTACTCCTGGCACTGGCTACCCAGGCTTCGCACTCCTCGATGTTGGTTGGATAGCTACTGTCGCTAAAATGCTTTATTTCTGCATTCTGACTCCAACTGATAATTCTTTGGTAATCAGCTTTTTCAATAGGCCGTAACTTTATCCTGCTGCCATGAAGCTCCATCAGCTCAGCCACTCCTTCTATGATTATTGGTCCGGTAACAGAATCAGATGGTTTGCTGTCTTTTAGGTCTATTCGCTTCATGGTGCAGCTTAACCTGCAAGTAAAAACCGGGAAAACATCATGATTCTGACAAGAGCTGCTTAAGTTCACAAACCCAGGTATCCGAAATGACATACTTGCCAATGAGCAGTTCGTCTTTGGCTTTAGGGCCGTGGCAGTCAGACCCTCCTGTGGGAACAAGGCCGAATTGTCGGGCCATTTGATAGTATTTTGTTATTTGGACCATGTTGTGACTGGAATGAATTACTTCTAAGCCCATCAATCCCATGTTGATCACTTCAGCAATCAGTTGATCATCGCCCACCAGGCCAGGATGGGCCAGGACTGGTATTCCTCTCGCAGCAGTAATCAATTCGATGGCATCTGGAATTGAGATTTTACGCCGCGGCACGTACGCGGGCCCGTTGATCTCCAAGAAGCGGCTGAAACTTTCCTTGATACTTTGGGTATAGCCGGCTTCTATTAAGGCTTGGGCAATATGAACCCGCCCAATTGTACCAGGCCCCGCCAGTTCTTGAACACGGTTGTAGGTAATCTGGCAGCCGAGTTCGTTCAGACGTTCCACCATGGCTTGGGCCCGCAGTTCACGCTCAGCCTGCAGTTGTTGAAGCACGGCTAATAGGGATGGATTGTTGATATCAATATAATAGCCTAGAATATGGATTTCATGGTTGTGAAATTCGGTACTGAACTCAACTCCTGTAATCACTTCAAGATTGCCCTGATGCCAAGCTTTCTGTGATCTGAAGGCATCGACGGTGTCATGATCAGTGATGGCAATCGTCGTCAACCCCAGGGCTTTTGCTTTATCGATGAGTTCACCCAAACTCCAACTTCCGTCAGATGCGATAGTGTGTAAATGCAAGTCTGCTGGCACTTAACAGATCATCCCTTCGTTTCAAGTTGGCTGCGCAGTTGCTGCAAGATCCGTTTCTCAATTCGCGATACCTGCGCCTGGGATACCCCTAGTGCTTTGGCAACTTCGGTCTGGCTTTTTTCGGCAAAGTACCGCAGTAGTAACAGGCGTTTGAGATCTGGCTCCAGACTCTGAAGAACATCCTTGAGATAGATAGAGTCGTTATCAGATTCACCAGCGATCTGATCTTCCAGTAAGATACTCTCTCCCTCATCTTCATGAATAACCTGCTGAAGAGAGAGCATCGGTGCTACAGCCTCTAAGGCTGTGATCAGATCCTCCTTGGAAGCTCCAAGCTCACAGGCTATTTCACTGATCAGGGGCGAGCGGCCCAATTCGCCGGCGAGCTGATCTTTAATGGCGATGGCCCGGCTGGCTAATTCTCGTAGGGAACGCGATACCTTGATCGGTGTTGATTCTCTTAAGTAACGTTTAATCTCTCCAATGATCTTCGGTACCGCATAGGTAGAAAACTTAACATCAAAAGCGAGATCAAAGTCATCAATTGCCTTGACTAAGCCAATACAACCGATTTGAAACAGATCATCTATTTCGGCACCTCGGTGGCTGAATCTCATTACTATGCTTTTTACCAAACGAAGATTGCATTCTACCAATCTCTGCCTTGCCAGCTCATCTCCGGATTGAGCTTTATTAAGCAGGCTGCGTACTTCATGGTCAGGCAGTATAGGATACTCCGGAAGATTAATTGACCAGCTGTTCATTGCAGCACCTATCCTCTGCTCTGAGGGATCTTTTTGGTCATTACAACTCTAGTTCCTTTGCTGACTTCAGAAGCGATATTCAAATGGTCCATAAGCTCATGCATAAACACTAGCCCTAAACCCATTCTCTCTTCCGGGATGGTCGTATAGCCAGCCTCCGATGCTTGTACAATATCAGGGATTCCGCAGCCAAAATCTTCGACAGTAATCTCCAGTTCGGCAGTGGTGTATTTACATTCAACCAAAATACTGCCAGATGTATCTCGATAAGCATGGATAACGCAATTGGATACTGCCTCAGAAACGGCAACCTTAATGTCTTCGATTTCTTCCAGGGTCAGATCTAATTGAGAGGCAAACACGGCAACAGCGGTCCGAGCAAATAAAACATTTACAGATTCGCTCGGAAACTCCAGTCGAACCCAATTCTTAACGTCCATTGTTACTCCTCCCTAATCATAAAGATAACGCTTCCTTAACTGAATCAGTAAAGTAAGCAATTTTCTGCATGCCCGATAGCTTGAGGATGCGTTGGACTTGGGGATTACAGGCAACAAAAACAAGCTTGCCACCTCGTTGCTCAATCAATTTGTAGCGCCCTAAGATCACACCTAAGCCAGAACTGTCGATGAATTTGATCTTGTCCATCCGCAAAATAAGGTCTTTAAGCGCCATATTTTTGGCCAAATGGCTGTCAATACACTGTTTGAAAGGTGGTGCAGTATGAAGGTCAAGCTCGCCTTCAAGGGAAATGATCAGAGCCTGGTTTACCGTTTCTGCTGACAGCACTTTGCTCCTCCCCTCTCCGATTGCATTTTCGTAAAGTTAACTATTTTGTACATATTCATCTTTAGGCGCAAAATTCCTGCCCAGGAAAGGAAAAGGAAAGGAAGCTTCACGAGCTTCCTTCAGTCAAGTGGCAGATCATTTGCCTGGTGATTCTCAGCAGTAAATTGACCACTGAACTACGGGAAACACTCTGCTCAGGCTTCAGATCAACAGTTGTCAGCTGCAAATCGCCCAAGTATGCTGAAATCGAGCCAATTGTGGTGTCTTTTGCTATGGGGACCTGAAGCTGATCATGAACTATGATTTTGGTAGTTATCTGATCCTGTTCACCTCGTTTGACCGGAGCATAGAAATCTGCACTGACAATCAGTTTGACAATTTCAGGATCACCTTTTGGTATTGCAATTTCGCCAATTACTGTTCCTTGAGGATAGATTAGGTAATTGGTGTACTCCCTAAAGCCCAGGTCGAGAAGCTTGGTGACATCGCTCTCCCGGGCAGCGTCGCTCGTACTGCCTAGTACCACTGCGATCAACCGTAAGCCGCTGCGCTCAGCCGTAGCTGCAATACAATGCCCTGCTTCTGTCGTAAACCCTGTTTTAAAACCATCAACACCCTGGTAGCGCCTGAGTAGTTTATTATAGTTCCACAGCACTGGTTTCTTGGTTGAATCAGCCCGCATGGTATATTCATAGGTGGAGACAAAATCCAGCAACAATGGTACGCTCAAAGCATACCGGCACAGTACAGCCACATCTCTGGCACTCATCACCTGTCGGCCGCTGCTTCCCAGGATGCTAGGCGGCAGTCCGCTGGCATTACTGTACTCAGTGTTGGTTAAGCCAAGTTCGTCTGCCTTTTCGTTCATTAATGCCACAAATGCCGGTTCAGATCCGGCTAAATACTCTGCGACAGCTACAGATGCATCGTTTCCACTGCCGACAGCCACAGCGTACAGCAATTCTGCCAACGTAAGCTGTTCACCCTTTTCAAGCCATACCTGCGACCCGCCCATTGAGGCCGCGTATTCGCTGGCTGTAACTATGTCATCAAGAGCAATCTTGCCCGCATCAACCGCTTCCAGAACCAAAATAAGGGTCATAAGCTTGGATATGCTGGCTACGGGCAGTGGTTGATCAATGTCCTTGGCATATAAAATCTGGCCGCTGCTAGCTTCCATCAAAAGGGCGGCCTTTGCTGTTAAATCAAGCTCATTGGCAGAAACACAGATGGCAGTGCACAGGATAATGATCGCAGATGCAATAATCCACCGCAAAAGTCCGGTGTATCTCACCATGGAACACCTCCCCTTCCCTAAATGGATATGGGGCTGGGCAGATCATTATACGTCCTCTTGTGTAATTTTCTGCCAGATCAGCGGCTGGTACCGAGGAGGTGACTGGCTGAATGTGAAGCAATCAAGGACATCAGCGTATTCAGTACTGAGGGGTTGATTACTGTGAACAACTGCTAATACTTGATCCTGTTGGATGTAAGCTCCTGCCTTTTGCTTTAGCTCAATGCCAACACTCAGATCAATAGTGCTGTCCTTCTTCTGGCGCCCCGCACCAAGCTGCATTACCAGCTTGCCAATTTTGAGGGCGTCGATCTTCTTGATGTAACCACTGCGCTCGCTTTTAACAAAGGTCTGATATTGGGCTTGAGGAAGAATGGACAGATCGTCGATGACATTTGGATTGCCGCCTTGACTGCTGATTAACTCGCGCAATTTAAATAATCCTGCTTTGGACTTCAGTTTTTCCTGCAGCAGCTGATAGGCTTCGGCATCGGTCTGGGAATGCCCGGCCAAAACAAGCATTTCAGCACCAATCCGCAGACACAGCTCGGTAAGGTCCCAAGCTCCTTCCCCTGCTAAAGTTTGAATTGCTTCTCTTACCTCTAAGGCATTGCCAATCGTATATCCAAGGGGCTGTTCCATATCTGTAATCAGTGCTACAGTAGGTTTGCCTGCCTCTCTACCGATTGATACCATCGTTTTAGCTAGGCGGATGGCCTGCTCTCGTTTCGGCATGAATGCACCGCTGCCGGTTTTGACATCTAAAACAAATCCATCGCCTCCAGCAGCAATTTTCTTACTCATAATTGAGGATGCAATCAGCGGTATGGAATCTACGGTGGCAGTAACGTCTCTAAGCGCATAGAGGAGTCTGTCTGCGGGAGCAATGATCTCCGACTGGCTGATGATACTGATCTTGATTGCGTTAACTTGATCGATAAATGCGTTTTGTTCAAGTTCGCAAGTGAACCCGGGTATACTTTCCAGTTTATCAATGGTACCACCAGTATGTCCCAAGCCCCGTCCCGACATTTTGGCAACAGGAACACCGCAGCTGGCAACCAGTGGAGCAACAATCAAGGTTGTCGTGTCTCCCACACCTCCAGTAGAGTGCTTATCGATAATGGTGCCGCTGATGCCCGACAGATCGTATTTCTTTCCGGAATTAGCCATGGCTAAGGTTAAATCCGCAGTTTCCCGGGGATTCATACCTTGAAAATATACTGCCATGCAAAAGGCCGCCATTTGGTAATCTGCAACCAGACCTTCGGTGTATTTTGAGATCATAAATTCTATTTCAGCTGAGCTTAATTCCATGCCATTGCGTTTTTTAAGAATTAGATCATATGCTCGCATATTGTTCGCCTCCATCATCTCAATTGTCTGAGAAAGCTCTGTCCCGGGAAAACCGGAGTAAGCTGGAAAAACTCACTGATCGTTTGGGCGATGTCGGAAAAAGTAGAACGCGTACCAAGGTTACACTGTTTGACTTGGCTCCCGTAAACCAAAAGTGGAACGTATTCCCGTGAATGATCGGTACTTGGCGTAGTCGGATCACAGCCATGATCAGCAGTAATACAGAGAAGGTCATCTTCTCTTAGCTGTTGTAAGATATCAGGTAGCTTCTGGTCAAATTCCATTAACCCCCTGGCATATCCTTGAACGTCATTACGGTGGCCCCATAGGGTGTCAAAATCACCCAGATTGGCAAAGATCAAACCGGCTGATATGTTTTTTAGCGCTGCTAAAACGGCTGCAATTACTTCTTGATTGCCATGGGCTTCGAGGTGAGTCTGTATTCCCCGCCCGGCAAAAACATCCATGATTTTGCCGATTGCTGTTGTGGGTATCTGATGGTCAGTCAAATAATCAAAAATGGTATTCCTGATCGGGGGCAGGCTGAAATCCTTGCGGTTCTGTGTGCGCCAAAAATTTCCGACTTCACCTAAGAAAGGCCGGGCAATGACCCTGCCTACACCGTGTTCACCGGTGAGAATCCGTCGGGCTGTCTGACACCAATCATATAAAGTATTTAAAGGAACCACTTGCTCATGGGCTGCAATTTGAAAAACGCTATCGGCGGAAGTGTAAACAATGGGAAATCCGGATTCCAAATGTTCCCGGCCTAAGTCCTGGATGATCTCAGTGCCTGATGCAGCCACGTTGCCCAGGATCGGCCTGCCGATCTCCCGTGAGAAGGCCATAATAATCTCAGCAGGAAAACCGTTGGGATAAGTGGGAAACGGCTTGTCAAGGATAACGCCTGCAATCTCCCAATGGCCGGTGGTGGTATCTTTGCCTGGAGATTTTTCAGCCATTTTGCCGAAAGCGGCCAAAGGGTGCGCTTTTGGCGAGATGCCAGCAATGGGATGAATGTTGCCAAGCCCCAGCCGTTCAAGCTGGGGCAATTCAAGTCCACCAACAGACTCGGCAAGATTCGCCAATGTATTGCTCCCCTGATCCTGATACTTCCAGGCATCGGGAAGCTCGCCAATGCCCACACTGTCTAGCACAATTACAATGAACCTACCCATAATTATCGGCCTCCTGCTTCGATTTCAACTCCGAACGGGGATGTGCCGCCTGATAAACAGAACGCAAATGTTCACGGGTCAGATGTGTATAAATCTGCGTTGTAGCTATATCTGCATGGCCCAACATCTGCTGTACTGATCGTAAATCGGCACCGTTGGCAATCAGATGGGTTGCAAATGAGTGGCGCAGAGTATGGGGGCTGAGTGGTTTCTTGATACCGCACTGGTTTTTATACTGGTTCAGGATCTTCCAAAAACCTTGCCTTGTAATCCGTTTCCCCCTGGCATTGACAAAGAGAGCTCTTTGACTCCGATCTTTCACCAGCCTGCTGCGGCAGCGTTCAATATAGACCTGGACTGCAGCCAGCGCCTTACTGCCAATGGGTACAATCCTTTCTTTGTCTCCCTTGCCTAAGCAGCGGACAAATCCAAGTGGATCAATATCCCCCATGTTAAGCCCAACAAGTTCCGAGACCCGAAGCCCTGTGGCGTACAATACTTCGAGCATCGCTAAGTCACGATAGCCTGTTTTTGTGCTCAGATCAGGTGCGCTTAACAGCTTGTCCACTTCTGCAATGGTCAAAACCTCAGGCAATCTCGATTCTGCTTTCGCGTTCTCCAGCAGGCTGCAGGGATTTTCCACAATCAATTCTTCTGTCAACAAATATTGATAAAATCCTCGTATAGCCGAAGTCTTGCGGGCAAGAGTTGTAGCTTTGCCTGCTGAGTCCGATTCTAGTACAGCCAGAAAATCGAGAATGCTGTGGACAGTTACCTCCAGACACGAAACCTGTTGTTCTTTAAGAAAACCGAAAAATTGGTTGAGATCACTATGGTACGCCTCGACGGTGTTCTTGCTCAACCCTCTTTCCACGACAAGATGGTTAAGGTATTCTCTGAGATAATCAAGTTCATGTTCCAAAATTGATCACCCTCGTTTACAAGATCAGCTTTCTTGACAGCTGCATCAACACCGGTGTAATATACATTTCCACTAAGGAAGCCAATGCTAAAAGTCCGCTTGCAGCAGCAATAATGATCGTAGTGGCCATAAATTGATTGATGATATTATTCTTCGCTGTACCCATCAGCGTCTGCACCGCTGCGACCGCAAAGGAAATGGCTGTTGTGGACGCAAGAATGAGAGCTGGAACCAGCAATATATTGTGCGGCAGCAGTGATGCAGTTGCCACAACAATACCGTCAAGCTTCATCTCTGAGATAATGAAACCTACCGTAAAACCCAGTACAAAACCGCGTACAAAAACAATGCCGAAAATTAGGGGAACTCCGATTATAGTCATACCCAAAACCCAGACCAGACCGCTGATTTTGATAATATTGTCAACTACTCCCCGCCACGCCACTGCCTGACGGTTTGTGGTTGCCAATTCTTGAGGAAAACTGGCAAAAAACTGATCGAGATATGCCCTTAGGTCCGAGGCCTGTGTCTGAGACAGCGTGCGCACTGCAATCGATCCGAATGCCACACCCAGCAAGAACAAGAACGCTACTGTAAGCAAAATGGGCAGGCGCTGCCTGAAATAATAAACCATCACCAATACCCCCTTCTTGCCTGTCTACCGAATCATATGACAAGAAGGACAGAGTTATGTCACAACTGCTGCAGCAATGGAGAACAGTTGATTCGCTCAATGTCGAACTGGAACTCAGGGGTATTCTCCTGCCAGCGGATGATGGTATAACCGCCGTTGGCAAGCCTCAACCGGTGACATTTGGTAATCTCTACCTCCAAGATTGCTGCAATCAAGGTCCGGATGGCTCCGCCATGACTCACTGCCAGGACTGATCCTGAATGGGCGCTGGCGATTTCCTGAAGCCAGTCCATAACCCGCCTTTGTACCTGAGTGCCGGTTTCACCACCGGGTATCGGTGTGTTGATATCGTGCTTTCGTTTTTCAAAAATCTCAGGATGTGTAAGTTCGATCTCCTTGCGGGTCAGTCCTTCCCAGACACCGAATGCATATTCTCTGAGCCGTGTATCAACGGTTACCGGAAGCGAGTGGTATTTAGCTATGGCAGCAGCAGTGTCTCGCGCCCGAACAAGATCGCTGGCATAGATCGCATCTAAATGCCATGAACTGAAAAACCTGGCCAGCGCTTCGGCTTGGCGGATTCCCTCAGGTGACAAGCCGATGTTTTGCTGTCCTTGATACTTGCCAGCCCGATTCCATAGCGATTCTCCATGCCGGATCAGAATCAGTGTTCCCACAACAGACCTCCTTGCCTACAGACAGATCAACATACTAAGGCCTCAGCTTGGCCATGTAAGTGGTATGAAATTCCAGAAAGCGCATACACTACACAGACAGATGCAGAGGAGGTTTAACCAATGATTGTATTGATCGGGAAGAGAGACTGGGTTATGACACAAATTGAGCAAGCGTCAAAGCAATTCAGCACTCTGGGACAGTGGTGTCAGCATTACAGTAGTCAGCTGCGAGCAAACCAGCTGCCAGTGCTGATTCAAAGAAATACGGATCCGAACTGTAATCACGTCCCATGGATGACAGTTTTACAGGGCAATCCTCAAGCAAATGGCGATACGCCTTAGTATTGATCCACAGAATATGATGATGCTGCAGTGCCTTAAGCTGCGCCTGCAGCAGCTGCCAATCCTGCAGATCACTAGGAAACGCCAGAGTACAGGGACGTTCGCAGATTTTGGTCAAGGCTGTGAGAGTGTGATGACTGATCCCTTGATGGCGTGTTCGCTTTTCAGCCATACTAAGCCGCACAATACCAATAGGATACCCTTCAAGGGTATGTGCTGCATTTAAGTATATACCCTGCTCTAATGCGGTTGTACCCCATGTTGTGCCTGTACCCACTACACCAGGCCCCATCAAGATAACCGCCGCATCTGCATGACAGACATGTCTGGCTGTCAGCAGGGCACTGTATACATTCACAGCTTCATAGTTACCGCCAAATGCATGATTAAAAGTAATCGTGTCATCAAGAAGACCGTGCCCCAGCAATATTTGCACTGTATCGCTCAAGGCCAGAGGCAAAGCTGCACCGTCGCTCATTATATAGGCAATCTTCCTCTGAGGTGCCAAATACTTAAAACCAATGCATACAGGCGCCAGCATGCTGTGTAAGGAGCCAACCAGAACCGGCATTCCCCCTATGGACGACTGGCACGCCAAGATTTCGTGGAATGGGCTGTCTGGCTCCTCAACACTCAATACCCGGCCCTGGCTTGGTGTGTAGCGCAATTTGATGATGTGGCCTGTTTTATCCGGTGGCTGATGTGTTCTCCCTACAATCCCCATCACAAAGTGGAAACCGCCTGTTCCCAATCCGAGCGATACTGCGGTTGTGTTGAGGATTACCTGATCACCTTCGACGCATCTGCCGGTCAGGGGCGGAAAATTTATGGCTTGTTGATGTTTATTGTCGATCAACACCAATAATTCCTGCTTAGAGTTTATGTCTGCAACGACCTCGATTACCTCACCTTGCTGAACCCAACAATCCATTGTCGACCACCCTTGTCAGATTTTGGGAATAAAAAAAAAGCAGGCACATTACCTGCTCACAAACACTTACACTTTTTCGGGTTTTGGTAGAACCGCTTTCCGCGAAAGATTGATCCTGCCTTGTCGATCGATATCAGTTACTTTAACGAGGATTTCGTCTCCGATATTCACTACGTCTTCCACCCTGTTTACTCGTTCGTTAGACAACTGGGATATGTGGACCAATCCTTCCTTGCCAGGCAGGATCTCTACAAATGCCCCGAATTTCATGATCCGTTTGACTAATCCCAAGTAGGAAGCGCCAACTTCAACATCTTTTGTGTAACTTTCGATCAAGCGGGATGCCTTTTCCCCATCCCCATCAGCCGTGGAAGCTATATAGACGCGGCCATCATCATCGATATCAATTGCTACATTGGTTTCTTCAATGATCTTGCGGATTGTTTTACCGCCGGGCCCAATCACATCTCTGATGCGATCAACAGGTATTTCCATGGTGATGATTCTGGGCGCATATGGAGATAACTCCTCCCGCGGCTTGTCAATCACTGCAGTCATTTTCTCCAAGATGAACAGTCGGCCTTCTCTGGCTTGCGCCAAAGCTTTTCTCAAAATTTCCTCGCTGACACCACCGATCTTGATGTCCATCTGCAGAGCTGTTATCCCCAACTCGGTCCCAGCAACCTTGAAGTCCATATCGCCCAAAGCGTCTTCCAGTCCTTGGATATCGGTCAAGATGGCAACCTGCTCTTCAGATTTCACGAGTCCCATAGCGATACCGGCAACTGGACGCTGAATTGGGACGCCTGCATCCATTAGTGCCAAGGTACTGCCACAGACACTAGCCTGAGAAGATGAACCATTGGATTCCAGCACTTCCGAAACAAGTCTGATGGTGTACGGAAAGTCATCTTCGTTTGGAATCACCGGCAGCAGTGCTCTTTCCGCCAGTGCGCCGTGGCCGATCTCCCTTCTTCCGGGGCTGCGGATTGGCCTTACTTCACCCACGCAGAACGGCGGGAAGTTGTAATGATGAATGTAACGCTTGCGATCCTCGTCGGTGAGATTATCCAAAAGTTGTTCATCTGATTTCAAACCCAGAGTACAGACTGTCAACACTTGTGTCTGGCCTCGAGTAAACAAACCAGAACCATGAGCTCTGGGAAGCAAACCTACTTTGACACTTACGGGGCGAATCTCATCCATCCTGCGCCCATCAGGCCTAATGCCGCCAACTATCATTTTCCGGACAAGTGTCTTGGTCAGACTATCAATCACGAAGTTAATGGATTTTACTGCTTCCTGATATTGCTCTTCTCCAAATTCGCTGCGGTATGTTTCATGGATGAGAATATGAACATCGTCCAAGTCCTGCTGACGCTCCATTTTGTCATCGGTCTGGAGGGCGTTAGTCAACTTGTCAGTAGCAAACCCAGTCACCCACTCGACAACTGCCGGATCCGGCTCGAACAACTCCACTTCAACCTTAGGCTTACCGATTTTGGCACCCATTTCGGCAATAGCTGCGCAAATTTGCTTTATTGCCTGATGGCCAAACATGATAGCCTGAAGCATCGCTTCCTCATCGACTTCCTTAGCCCCGGCTTCAACCATCATAATGGCATCAGCGGTTCCTGCAACGACTAAATCGATGTCAGATTCGTTTTCCTGTGCCTGAGTAGGATTGATCACATATTCGCCATTAATGCGGCCAACCTTCACACCGCCAATCGGTCCCTCGAAGGGGATGTCGGAAATGGTAAGAGCTGCACTGGCGCCTATCAGGGCGCTGATTGCCGGTGAGTGGTTTTGATCAACAGACAAGACTTGGGCTACGATTTGGACATCGTTGCGGAATCCATCCGGAAACAAGGGCCTCAATGGACGATCGATCATTCGTGCAGCCAAAACGGCTTCCTCTCCGGGCTTGCCTTCTCTGCGCCCCCATCCACCGGGAATTTTCCCCACAGAATACATCTTTTCTTCATAATCGACAATTAAGGGGAAGAAGTCAATATCGGCACGAACTTGCTTTGACATGGTAGCGGTCACCAACACAACTGTGTCGCCATAACGAACTAAAACCGCTCCATTCGCTTGTTTTGCTAATTCGCCAACTTCCAAAGACAGGGTTCGATTTCCTAGTTCGAACTTATACATTTCAGGCATCGGCATACCCCCTTTTTATTAGTATTCCCTGTTTTTGAATTCGGTAACGGCTTCAAAAAAGAGCGGGACGTCCCGCTCGTTACTACCGCCGTAAACCTAATTCTTCGATAAGCTTACGATAGCGTTCGATGTCTTTCTTCATTAAGTAGTTAAGCAGTCCTCGCCGTTGACCGATCATCTTGTACAAACCCCGCCGTGAATGGTGATCATTCTTGTGAACCCGCAAGTGTTCAGTCAACTCGTTGATTCGACTCGATAAGATCGCAATCTGTACTTCAGGAGATCCTGTATCATTTTCATGTCTTTGAAATTTCTGGATCAGTATCTCCTTTCGCTCTTTTGAGATCATCATTCTCACCTCCATATTTTTCGCTTCCACCATGGTCCAAGCAGAACGCCGGAGATACGCTCTGCCTAGAAAATGGTTAGTCCTTAGCTATTTTAACACAATTTCATGTCCTTGTAAACGATATTTAGCCAATAGCGCCTGAGCATGTTCATAATCCTTGCCCAACTGATGTTGAAGTTCTTCTTTTGTGGTAAACTTAAGCCAATCGCGCATTTTCTGTAAAAACAGCACTTCCATGGTTTGTTGATATAAATTTCCGTCATATTCAAACAAGTGAGATTCAATGTTTCCGCTCGGGCTGACCGATGTCATTGCTGGATAATTGGCACCATCATTGAGGAAACACCAGGTAAGATAGGCAGCAGGTTTTGGTAAAACCAAATCCTGGTCAACTGTGATGTTTGCGGTGGGAAAACCGAGCTTTCTGCCTAATTGCTTGCCAGCAACAACTTTGCCAACATACCCATGGTGACGTCCTAACAATTCCGATGCAATCTCTACTTTACCTTCCTGAATAGCCATCCGGATCCGGCTGCTGCTGATTGGTTGGTTGTCTTGAATGACAGGCGGAATAACTCTGACAGCGAAGCCATATCTGTTCCCTATTTCCTGGAGGAGTGAAGTGTCACCGTCAGCCCGGTGGCCAAAGCGGTAATCAAAGCCACAGATAACCACCTGGGCCTGCAGTTGCTCAAGTAAGATATCGACTACAAATCTTTCGGCTGATATCTCAGCAAATTCCTGGTTAAATCTGGTCGAAACAATCTCGTCGATCCCTTGGGCCAAGATCAGGCGTTTTTTGGTGGCTTGATCGGTCAATAACTGTATTCTTCGTTTAAACCATTGCTCTGGCGGATAGTCAAAGGTAAAGACTAGACTAGTGGAACCGTGACTCGCTGCCAAGCTGGCTGCTTCATTAAGAAGTTGTTGATGGCCCCGGTGTACACCGTCAAAAGTACCGAGAGCAACGACTGCTTTGCGGTGATCATTGTTAAGCTGTGTATCGAACTTCAGTCAATTCCCCTCCCTTAAGACCCGTATCGGATGGCAAACCAGTTGTCCTTTGTACTTGATCTCTCCAATGGCTAATAAATTCCCATCAATGGACATTAATAGAACCCTGTCGCCAACGGTCAAGGCCTGTGGTACATCTACTAGATCATCAGGTGTAACGGCGTTTCCATTGAGGATCCGTTTTTCAACAAAAGGAGCGACCCGCACTCGAGGGTATTCAGGAAAAGCCGCCTGCATTGGCTGGACAAAATCAAATCTTGCTTCCTGAGTCATAACCTCAATCTCTTCAAGTGTATAGGCTGACACCGATGAAAACGGCCCAACTTCTGTTCTGACTAAAAAAGACATATAGGCATGTGTTCCTATTGCACGCCCGATATCGTGACACAGCGTTCGGATATATGTACCTTTGGAACAGCGCACAAAAAACAGGACACGACTGCCGAAAGTCAAAGACTGTCCATGAGTCCAAACTTTGTTGATATGCAGCTCTTTTATTGTTACCTTGCGAGCCTGTGGTTCGATGGTGATACCCTTGCGTTGTAGTTTGTACAACGGTGTACCGTTCACTTTCACAGCCGATGCCATGGGAGGAATCTGTTCGATTCGCCCAAAGAAAGTGCTAAATGCAGTCCCAAGCTGATTTGGTGAGATTACAACTTCAGGATCCATGGAAACTGTATCGCCGTCAGCGTCTTGGGTTGTCGTACTAATTCCCAATGTCAATTCGGCAATGTAAGTTTTGTCATATTCAGTCAAGAAGGAAATTAACTTACACGCCTTTCCCACACATATAAGCAAGACGCCTGCAGCTCCCGGATCCAAAGTACCAGCATGCCCTATGCGCCTTGTTTTAAGAAGCCTGCGTAAGTGGCTAACAACTTGAAATGAACTCATACCCGGTGGTTTAAGTACATTAATGATGCCATTCATGGCCTGTCCCCTTCCAGCAGCTTAGATGCGGCAGCGACGACCTGTTCCACCGTGTCAGCTAAACGATTGTTAACTTGGGCACCTGCTGCCAAAAGGTGGCCTCCACCGCCAAAACGCAGTGCCAACTGATGAATATTTATACCCCGCGAACGAAAGCCAATTCTGATTACATCCGGTGCGATCTCTCGAAACAGAATACTGATTTCGCTGCCTGCGGTCATGCGGATATAGTCAATAAATTGATCACATTGGCTGGGATCAATACCATGTTTCTGAAAATCCTGGTCCGAAAGGACGAGCCAGACCAAGCGATTTTCATACTTGGTTTCAATTTTGGTCAGGGCATCTCCCAGAAACCGAATCCACTCTAACGGCTTGGTGGCAAAAATCGCCTCAGCAGTGAGATGTGGAACCGCTCCGTGGGCTGTGAGATCCGCTGCAGCCTTAAAAACCTCTGTGGTAGTATTGGCATGGCGAAATCCACCAGTATCACCTACAATTCCGGCATACAAAGGCTGTGCCAGATCATAATCCATATCAAAGTTGACAGTCTTGAACAGCTGATAAAGGATCATGCAAGTGGCAGCTTGTTCAGTATCGATGAGATTGTACGTACAAGTGCCGTGATTGCCTTTATGATGGTCCACGTTAAAGGTGATTTGTGCCTTTTCGATTAAAGGTAACAGGCTGCCGGTGCGCTTAGGTTCGCAATCCAGAATAATAATATTGTCATGCTCCTGATCTGAAAGAGCTCGCATTTTATCAATGTTCGGCAGCGGCCAATCTGGAATCGGATCAGGAACTACCATCGTGACATTCTTGCCAAGCTCTTCGAGATAACAATACATGGCCAGCATGGACCCGATACTGTCAGCATCAGGATTTGTATGAGAACAGATCAGATAGTCGTCATATCGCGATAGTGCTTGGAGAAACTGTACCTTATTATTCACCGTCACTTCCTCCATCAAGATTGAGTTCCTTGAGGATGGCATTAATCTTGGAACCGTACTCCAGAGATGGATCATAATGAAAACTCAACTGCGGTACAGTGCGGAAACGGATTTTTTTGGCCAGTTCTGAGCGAATAAAACCAGTGGCTTTGGCTAGGCCTTCCATGGTCTGTTCCTGTGCAGCTTCGTCACCAAGGACACTGATAAAGATCTTACAGTACGCGTAGTCTCGAGACAGTTCTACTCCGGTAATGCTCACAAACCCTAACCTTGGGTCCTTGACTCTATGCTGAATAATGTAGCTTGCTTCTTTCTTGATTTCCTCTTGTAATCTCTTTATGCGTTGGCTCATCTCGTCACCCCATCAATGACTACAGTGTACGGGCAACCTCTTTCATGATGAACGCTTCAATGAAGTCGCCCTCTTTGATATCGTTAAACTGTTCGATGCCAATGCCGCATTCATAACCGTGCAGCACTTCACGGACATCGTCTTTGAATCTTTTCAGTGAACTGATTTTGCCCTCGTGTACAATCACATTGTCACGGAGCACACGCACCTGTGCACTGCGGGTAATCTTGCCATCCTGCACATAACAACCAGCGACAATCCCGACACCCGGTACCCTGAAGGTCTGCCGCACTTCAGCCCGTCCTAGTGTCTCTTCTTTGTAATCTGGCTCTAACAAGCCGCTCATGGCAGCCTTGACTTCATCAATGGCATTGTAAATCACTCGGTAACTGCGAATGTCTACCTGTTCCCGTTCGGCAGCACGCAGGGCATTTGGGTCCGGACGGACGTTAAAGGCAATAATAACTGCATTGGACGCAGCAGCCAACTGTACATCCGACTCTGAAACTCCACCTACTCCCTGATGGATGACATTGACTCTGACCTCATCGGTAGAGAGCTTTTCCAAAGAGGTTCGCAATGCTTCGAGGGAACCTTGCACATCTGCCTTCAGAACCAGATTGAGTTCTGCTGTCTTGCCTTGTTGAATTTGAGCAAACAGATCCTCCAAATTGGCTCTCACCGGCCCTCTCAGCTCCTGTTCCCTCAGTTTGAGCTGCCTTAAGTGAGCAACTTGACGGGCTGTTTGCTCGTCTTCCGTGACAACCAAGATGTCACCAGCTTCAGGTACGTCGGAGATGCCAAGAATCTCAACCGGCTGCGAAGGGACAGCTTCCTTGATGTTCTCACCGCGATCATTGACAATAGCACGGACTCGGCCGCTGAGATGGCCGACAGCAAAGTTTTCACCGACGCGCAGAGTGCCTGTGTTGATCAGCACTGTAGCCACAGGGCCCCGCCCCTTGTCAAGTTTAGCTTCGATAACTGTACCTCTGGCTCTTCGATGCGGATTGGCTTTCAACTCTTCCATTTCACTGACGAGCAAGATCATTTCTAAAAGATCATCCACACCCTCATATTGAAGGGCAGATAATTCCACCATGATGGTGTCTCCACCCCAGGCTTCCGGTATTAATCCATGTTCTGACAGCTCCTGCATTACACGGTCAGGATTGGCATCAGCCAGATCGATTTTGTTTATGGCGACAATAATAGGTACCTTGGCAGCTTTTGCGTGATTAATCGCTTCAATGGTTTGGGGCATTACGCCATCATCAGCAGCCACAACCAAAATGGCAATATCGGTTACCTGGGCACCTCTGGAGCGAATTGCAGTAAAGGCCTCATGCCCCGGGGTATCAATAAAGGTAATCTTCTTGCCTTGATATACAACCTGGTAGGCACCGATATGCTGTGTAATGCCGCCTGCTTCACTGGCTGCAACCTTCGACTTACGGATACTATCCAACAGCGTAGTCTTACCATGATCGACATGACCCATGATGGTTACAATTGGAGGCCGGGGCTCTAACAGTTCAGGGTTCTCTTCTTCGATTTCCTCAAACACGGTTTCTGCCAAATCTTTCGCCTGGTGTGTTTCCACATCATACTCAATGCACAAGTCAGCAGCAGTACTGAAATCTATATACTGGTTAACCGTAACCATGACTCCCATTTTCATCAGTTTCTTAATTAATTCAGCAGGAGAAACACCAAGCTTTTGTCCTAAATCCTTGACAGTAATGGTCTCAGGCAGCTCTAGACTTTTGGCTTGGATTTTCGGTTCATCAGCTCTGGATCTTTTGTCTTTGCCCTTAGTATTCTTGACAATTCTCTCAATCTTTTTGTCTTCGAATTCTGGATCATCTCCGTGTTTCGATTGTTTTTTGCGTTTCTTGGCCCAGTTTTTGGATGCAAATTCGTCATCTTCTTCCACTTCGTCTACTTGATCAGCTTCCTCTGCATCATCTACTTGATCAATAGTGTCAATATCTCTGCGAGCCTCACCGGCGAAATGTTCTCTGACCATTTCCGCAATATCCGGTTCAACTGTGCTCATGTGGTTCTTGATATCTGCCCCAAGCTCAAGCAGGAAATCCACCAAGGACTTGCTCTCAAGATTGAGCTCCTTGGCCAGCTCGTATACCCTTACTTTTTTCACACGCATCACTCCTAATCTTTCTCCCAGATTAATTCCTACCTGTCTACCTCTGCCGCTATCGCACGAGCAAAGCCAGAATCCAAAACAGCGATTAGGGATCTTGGCGCTTTACCAATAGCCTGGCCTAAACTGACTTTTGAACCATACCGATAACAAGGAACACGAAATTTGGCGGCCATTGCTGTATATCGGTCCAGAGTGTTTTGAGAGCAGTCTGTTGCGATAATCAAGCACTTGACTTTGCCCTTCTGCAGTGCAGCACATACCCCTTGAGCACCAGATGCGAGTTTTCCAGAACGCTGTGCAAAACCAAGGAAACTAGACACTCTATCCATCAAGCTGCTGCTCCAGTAAAACCTTTATTTCTTCACTGATATCTGTTTCCAAAGCCCTTTGCAGCTGTCTACGCTGCAAGGCCTTGGACAGGCATTCTTTCGATTGACAAAGGTATGCGCCGCGGCCAGATTTCTTGCCGGTGAGATCGATTTCAATTTGCGCTTGAGGTGTTCTGACCACGCGGATCAGTTCCTTTTTCGGCTTAGTCTGCCGGCAACCAACACAGGTACGGATGGGAATATGTTTACGTTTCATACCATCACCTTACTCTTGATCGTCGAACTGAAAATATTCCAGGGTCAGCATCGAGAAATCTTTGATAACCTTCTCGCTTTTCTTTTTCTTTTTAGACTTTTTGTCTTGCTGTTCCGACTCTGCTTCTTTTTGATCCTGTTCGTTCATGTCGTCTTCAGCGATACTGAGAGAGCCAAATCTTTCCTCCCAGCTTTTGCGTTTATTGGCACTGCCTAACTTCGCCAACAGAGCAGCCACATCCTCAATGGGCATATTCTCGCTTTCCTTTGCTGGTTTCTCGATGCTGGGTGTTGAACGGCGGCCCACTTCCATGTCCGGCTCGGGTTGATCAGTGTCCACCCGAACCCGCCTAGCTTCAACTGAATCTTGTTTTTGATCTTCGACCGCTATTTGGGCCTGAGGTGCAGATTCGATGTCTACAGCAGCTTGCTTTTCAAGATCGATGGTAGGCTCTGGCTCGAAAAATGGTTCCGTTAGAGCTTGAGACTCACTCTTGATATCAATCTTGCATCCGGTTAAGCGTGCCGCCAATCGTGCGTTCTGACCTTCTTTGCCAATGGCCAGCGACAGTTGATCATCAGGTACAACAACATAGGCTGCCTTACCCGTGTTGTCAAGATACACTTTTGATACAGCTGCAGGGCTTAATGCATTGGCAATGAAAGCTGTCTGATCAGGAACCCACGCTATGATATCAATCTTCTCACCGCTGAGTTGGGACACTACTGCTTGAACTCTAAGCCCTCGATTACCAACACATGCTCCCACCGGATCCACATTTTGATCACGGCTGAAGACAGCAATTTTTGAACGGAATCCTGCTTCCCGGGCGACAGCTTTTATTTCGACAACACCAGATTGAATTTCTGGAACTTCCAGCTCAAATAAATATTTCAGTAGTCCAGGATGAGTGCGGGATAGGAAAATCTGTGGCCCTCTACTGCTTTGTTTCACTTCATTGATATAGAATTTCATTCTTTGATTTGGCTCATATCTTTCGGTGGGAATCTGCTCTCCGACAGGTAGAACCGCTTCAACTTTACCAAGATCCACAATAACATTGCGGTGATCCGTGCGTTGAATAATACCGTTGACAACGTCTCCAGCACGGTTGGCATACTCATTGTATACGATAGACCGCTCGGCTTCACGAATTCTTTGAATGACTACTTGTTTAGCCGTTTGAGCAGCAATCCGTCCAAAATCGTGGGGAGTAACTTCTTCCTCAACAAAATCGCCAACTTCATAATTTGGATCAATCGTCCGGGCTTCATCAAGTGCGATCTCCAACTTTGGATCACTAACTTCTTCTACCACTCTACGGCGGGAAAACACATGAATCTCACCGGTGTCCTGGTCCAGATCGACTCTAACATTGGCGCCGGAACTCATACTGAAATTGCGCTTATAGGCGGAGACAATCGCAGTTTCAATCGCTTCAACAAGAATTTCTTTGGAGATGCCCCTCTCCTTTTCTAACTCATTGAGTGCCCCAATTAACTCCTGATTCATATTCAACCTGCCTCCTATATTAAAAATCCACAATTAGACGCGCTTTGGCAATTTGTTCATAAGGAAGCTCAATTTCGCCATCACCAAGATCCAACTTGATAGTTCCATCCTCAATGGCAGTCAGTTCACCTTCGAACTGTTTCTTACCATAGAACGGTTGATATGTCTTAATGCTTATCCGTCTGCCGATGTTTCTGGCAAAATCAGAGCTTTTCTTCAATGGGCGATCTAATCCTGGAGAAGATACTTCAAGCATATATGCATGGTCGATGGGATCTGCTGCATCCAGGTGTTCACTCAGGCTGACATTTACCTTTTGGCAGTCCTCAACGGTGACCCCGCCGGGCTTATCTATAAAAACGCGCAAGAAGTAATGACCTGATTCTTTTACATATTCAACATCGACTAGCTCAATATCGGTTCCAGCCGTAATCTGATCCATCAAAGCTGTTACCAGCGATATGATCTCACTTTTCTTCATTTTGTCTCACTCCTGAAAGGTAATACCATCATGCTTAATCTGTACCTGCATTTTCTCATTTATACGGGCAATCACCGGGAGATCCCAAGCTAGAAACAGAAATATGTAAAAGAGTGGGGTGAACCCACTCTCGGTGACGGCAATATTCGAACAGCAACTACATTATAACACAACTCCTGAAGTGAAGCAACAACAGATTTCCAGTATCAGCTCAGCCGAACAAACTTAGCTGATTGGTCTCAGGCATGCCTTCCAAGCAATTATGCCTGTCTAACGCTTCAATTACAGTTTTGGTGATTCTTGTGCGCTGGCGCAAATCCTCAATTGATAGAAACTCTCCGGATTGGCGTGCTTCTACGATGGCGTTGGCGGCGTTAAGCCCTACACCTTCCAAAGATATAAGCGGCAGCAGGAGAGTATTGCCGTAGGGAATCACCCGTGTGGTGTCTGAGCGGTAAAGATCAACCGGCAGAAACTCTATTCCCCGGGCCATGGCCTCCAGTACTGTTCTAAGTACGGTAACCACCTCAGCATCCTTAGCTGTAGCTTCGTTTCCTTTAGCCTCGATAGAGGCTATTTCTGCCTTGACCCTCTCAATGCCGGGAATGATCATATCGGCATTGACATGGTCAATTTCTACACTTAAGAAAGTAGCATAAAAAATGGCGGGATGATGTACCTTAAAGTACGCTGCCCGGTAAGCAGTAATAGCGTAAGCGACGGCATGGGCCTTTGGAAACATGTACTTGATTTTAAAACATGATTCAATATACCAATCGGGTACTTGATGCTGTTTCATCAAAGCAATATCGGCTTCGGAAAGTCCTTGGCCTTTACGGACCTTTTCCATAATGCGAAAAGCGTCGCTTGCCGTCAAACCGCGGTGCATCAAGTAGGTCATGATATCGTCACGACACGCAATTACATTCTTGAAATCCGTAACCTTGTCCCGGATCAGATTCTGGGCGTTATTAAGCCAAACGTCCGTACCATGGGTTAATCCCATGATTGCTACAAGCTCTGCAAATGTGGTAGGCCGGATATCCTCAAGTACCTGGCGGGTAAAATCAGTGCCGAACTCTGGAACTCCCAAGGTGCCAATCGTTGTGCCGATTTGTTCCTCAGTGATGCTCAGGGAATCGAGTCCTGAAAAAATGGCCATCGTAGCCGGATCGTCCATGGGAATGTCAGCAACCCTGACTCCACCAAACTCCTCAAACAGGCGCATCATAGTCGGGCCTTTATGGCCAAGATTGTCCAGCTTGACCAGACTGTCGTGGATGTAGCTGAATTCAAAATGGGTAGTGACAATTCCGCTCTTTGGGTCATTGGCCGGGTACTGTACCGGCGTGAAGTCGTAAATCTCCATATCTTTCGGTACGACAATCATTCCTCCAGGATGTTGCCCTGTGGTGCGTTTCACTCCCACAAGTTTTTTCAACATGCGGTTGATTTCCGCTCTCCGCTTAACTTGGTTTGTTTCTTCCAAGTATTTCTTGACAAAGCCGTAGGCAGATTTCTCAGCCAGTGTTCCGATAGTGCCTGCCCGAAATACATAATCAGCACCAAACAAATCTTCGGTGTATCTTTGGATCGTTGCCTGGTATTCCCCGCTGAAATTGAGGTCAATATCGGGAACCTTATCACCGTCAAACCCCAAAAAAACCTCAAAAGGAATATCGAACCCGTCCCGATGCAGTACACTGCCGCACCGGGGGCAGTTTTGGCGCGGGAGGTCGATCCCGGCTCCCACTTCCTGGTTGGTAAAAAATTCGTTGTAGTGGCATTCAAGGCAGATGTAGTGAGGTGGCAGCGGGTTTACTTCTGTGATGCCGCTCATAGTGGCAACGAACGATGAGCCTACTGAGCCGCGAGAACCCACCATATACCCATCAGAATTGGATTTCTGAACTAACTGCCTGGCTGTCCAATATAATGCGGCATAGCCATTACCGATGATAGCCTTGAGCTCTTTTTCCAGCCGTTGTGCTACGAGCTCAGGCAGTGGATCTCCATAGATCGCACGTGCACTTTGATAACACACTTGCTGCAGCTGCTCTGCTGCTGCCGGAATTTTCGGAGCATGCAAACCTTGGGGGATTGGTGTCAATTCTTCGATCTGGCTGGCTATGTAGTTGGGATCAGTAATCACTACTTTTCGGGCTAAATCCTCACCAAGGTATTGAAACTCACTCAACATTTCATCGGTGGTGCGAAAATACAGCGGTGCAGGACGCTCAGCATCTTCAAATCCTTGGCCCTGCAGTAAAATTGTGCGGTAAACACTGTCTTCGGGACGTAAGAAGTGGACATCACCTGTTGCAACTACAGGAAGGTCAAGCTCTTTAGCTGTTTCGCAAATTGCCCGATTAATCGCCCGCAAATCCTCAAGGGAACTGACCAGGCTGGTGCCGATCAAGAACTCATTGTTCCCTAATGGTTGAATCTCAAGATAATCATAGAAACTGGCTATCTCCTTCAACCGCGGATCTTGCCTTAAGCATGCCTGGTACACTTCACCCTGCTCACAGGCAGAACCTAGAATCAATCCTTCTCTGTGTTCAATCAATAATCTGCGAGGAATGCGCGGCCGGCGGTAAAAGTGGTCAAGATGAGAATAGGAAACGAGTTTGTACAGGTTTTTCAACCCAGTCTTGTTTTTTGCCAGGATCACAATATGATAAGGACGGTCTGTGTCATTGTCAATCAAATAACCTTCAAGGCCGTAAATTATCTTGATTCCATACTTCTTGCCAGCCCCATATGCTGAAGGAAAAGCTTGAACAACCCCGTGATCAGTAATGGCAACCGCTGGATGCCCCCAAAAAGCGGCCTGTTTAACAGCTTCTTCTACATCTGTCACACCATCAAGCCCACTCATTTTTGTGTGCAGATGCAGCTCTACCCTCTTTTGTGTAGCACAGTCTTCGATTGGGGGCGGCGGTTCAATCCGGTTGAACTGCTGGACAATCAAGGCTAATTCCTGTTCAAAGCTCTGGAATTGGATATCGCCTTTGACTTTTATCCATTCACCGACTGTAATAGCAGGAATTTCATCGTCAAGGTCCAGAAACAGCTTACAGGTCATGGTATCAGTGTGATCCCATAGATCAAAGGTGACCAAGACCCTGTTAGTGCGTAGTGTGCGTTTGTCAGCGGCTACGACTTCACCGGCAATAACCACACCATTCTGTTCCACGTCGATGGATTCGATTGAGATATGCTCTTGGTTGATTGGCTGCTGCCGATTACCTTTCCTTCGCCTTGCCCTTGCAGACTTCGGTTTGTCCTCCCTCCTGTTCACTGGCGGAGTGAAGTTTTTGATCACCGAATGCATATAGCTTATTTCATCTTCAGGCTGATTTTGCTCACCTTCCCAAGTGAACGTCACTTTGTTAATGCTGCCTACGGAGGCACATATTCGCTTAGCCAAACGCTCCCAGAATTCCTCGTTCCCTTGTTTTTCTCCACTAAGCAATACTACCCAGCTCTGATTGTCTGAATCTACTTCGATCTGTACAATTCTTACAGAATCTAGGATCGGATCTGATGATAACTGGGACAAGAAATGAGCGTGTTCTGGCTTAATCACATAAACTGAACCCAATCCTACTCCTCCTCGGTCAAAACTAGAGCTTGACAGCTCGCAAGATCTCCCAAAACATCCGTAATCTTTGCCTGAACCCCTTCCAAAAGCCACGCTTTTCTTCCTTCATTACCTGGCTTAGATTTGGCAGATGAACGACCTCAACTTTGCAGTGGTGTTTGCTGACATATAGTGAAAGCGCCATCTCAACGCCATAACCGCTGGTCTTCAGATCTGGAATCTGTTCGAACAATCCTCTCGTCATAGCCCTCTGCCCGGACAGGAATGGAGTGATTCTCTGGGCCAAATCAGTAACAAGCCTGCCCTTTTCGAAGACTCCGACAGTCATTTCCACTCTATTGGCAATGATCGGTTCCAGCAGACTGTCCACATGACGGCGGTTTAACCCCACCAGGTCAGCATCAACGAACAAAAACACATCTGCGTCGGTATGGCAGGTACCGGCATTCATAGCTCCACCCTTGCCCATGTTCTGCTTGAGTTCAACCACAACCGCTCCAGCGTTGCGGGCTATTTCAGCAGTGCGATCCCAGGAACCATCGCTGACGACGATTATCTCGTCTACCAGCGGTGAAGACTGCAATGCCGAAATAACTGCACCAATAGTAAGCTCCTCGTTGTAGGCCGGTACAATAGCGGCAACCTTCATCTTCATTCTCCTATCCGGTTTAAGAATGTACTTACTTGGTTGTCAATCTCGGCAATGGGAACCACAAACTGTTCTTTGGAGCTACGCAGCCGCAGCTCCACATTACCATCAACCAAATGTTTCGGCCCTACGGTAATCCGCAGCGGATAGCCGATTAAGTCAGCATCTTTGAACTTGACTCCCGGCCGCTCGTCACGATCATCGAGAATCGCGTCGATCCCAGCACTTGTCAATGTTTTGTAGATGTGCTCAGCCACAGATCGCTGCTCTTCGTCCTTGTAACTGATTGGAACAACGATCACACTGTATGGTGCCACACTGACTGGCCAGCGGATGCCATCCTCATCGTGGTGTTGTTCAATAATGGCTGCCATGGTCCGGCTGACACCGATCCCATAACAACCCATTACAAAGGGTCGTTCCTGCCCTTCTTGATCAAGAAAAACCGCTTTCATCGGCTGTGAATACTTAGTTCCCAAGTAGAAAACCTGTCCAACCTCTGTTCCCCGCGCTTCCTCCAAAATCTGGCCGCAGCGAACACATCTTTCACCCGCCCTTGCTTCCCGCAAATCGAGTATTTGTGTCGGAGTGTAGTCACGATTGATATTTACATTCCGGAGGTGATAGTCCTTTTTATTGGCACCTGAAACACCATTGACAACTGTTGTCACTGAATAATCGGCGAAAATTGGAATGGTCAAGCCAACGGGACCTGCAAATCCCACCGGCGCGTTGGTTACTGTGGCGATGGTTTGAGCATCTGCCAATTCAAGCTGATCGCAGTTAAGAGCACGCTTTAGCTTGATTTCATTAACATCATGGTTCCCGCTGATCAGTACGGCCACAGGCTTGCCATCAGCAATATAGATCATAGTCTTGATTACCTGGCCAGGTTCGATCTGCAACCGCTTAGTTAATTCTTCAACGGTGGTAATGCCAGGTGTGGCGATCTTTTCAAGCTTAGCCAGGGCAGCGCTCTCTTCATCAGGATCATATGGTACACACTCTGCCCGTTCAACATTAGCTGCATAACCACAATGCGGGCAGAATACAATCAGGTCTTCACCAGCATCCCCAAGAACCATAAATTCGTGGGACTGGTCACCACCAATGGCACCAGTATCTGCTTCCACAGGATGCGCTTTAAGGCCGCACCGGGCAAATATGCGGGTGTATGCATCGTACATCGCTTGATAACTGGCTTGGGCTCCGGACTCGTCGCGATCAAAAGAATAAAGATCCTTCATAATGAACTCCCGACTGCGGATCACCCCGAACCGCGGCCTAATCTCATCCCGGTACTTGTTCTGGATCTGATACAACCGCAGCGGTAATTGCTTGTAAGAACGGACATCAGTTCTGACTAACGCAGTGATAATTTCCTCATGAGTCGGGCCGAGGCAGAATTGGCGCTGATGCCGGTCTAGCAATCTGAACATCTCCGGACCGTATTCATTCCAGCGTCCAGATTCCTGCCATAATTCAGCTGGCTGTACTATTGGCAGCATGATTTCCTGAGCTCCCGCCTGGTCCAATTCTTCACGGATGATCGCCATAATCTTGTGCAAAACACGCACGCCGAGAGGCAAATATGAATAAACACCAGAAGCAGACTTGCGCATAAGTCCAGCCCGGAGCATGTATTGGTGGCTGACCAATTCCGCTTCTGCTGGGACCTCTCTCAATGTTGGTGCATAAAGTTGACTGGCTCGCATTGTGATCACACCCTCCTATAATCGCTGTTCTAACTCTAGCGCTTCATTTACCAGGGCATCTACAAGTTCCTCTTCTCTTACTTTCCGGATAATCTTGCCCTTACGAAAGATAAGGCCAACACCACTACCTCCGGCGATACCCAAATCTGCATCCCGGGCTTCCCCGGGGCCATTAACCTCACAACCCATAACGGCTATCTTGAGTGGTTTTGTTAGATGGCTCAAACGCTTTTCTACTTCGGTTGCGATCCTTTCCAAATCGATTTTTGTCCTGCCGCAGGTCGGGCATGATATGAATACGGGGCCTCGGCTGCGAAGCTCCAGTGATTTGAGGATTGCCCACCCTACCTTTATTTCTTCCACCGGATCGCCTGTTAGGGAAACTCGAATTGTATCGCCAATTCCTGAAACCAATAAAGCACCAATGCCTGCCGCTGATTTAATGCTGCCAAACCAAGGCGTTCCAGCTTCCGTAATCCCTACGTGCAAAGGGTAATCTACTTCTTGCGCTATCATTTTGTACGCTTCGATAGTAAATGGAATGCTGCTCGACTTCAGTGAAACAACAATCTCATCAAAATCCAGATCTTCCAGGATCCGGATTTGCTCCAAAGCACTTTCCACTAGAGCTTTGGGTGTATGCCCGTATTTTTCCAGTGCCCAGCCAGCCAATGAACCTGCATTGGCGCCTACCCGAATCGGTATCCGAGAGTTTTTGGCTTCAGTGACGATTGCCTTGACTCGATCACGAGAGCCGATGTTACCTGGATTAATCCTTAATTTATCGACTCCTTGTTCGATGGCCAACAGGGCTAACCGGTAATCAAAATGGATATCTGCAACCAGAGGGATCTTAATTTGAGCCTTGATTTTACTAAGTGCCAAACCAGCTTCCCTGTCTACAACCGCAACCCGGACCAAATCACATCCTGCCTCTTCAAGCAGATGAATCTGGTTCACTGTGGCATCGACATCACGGGTGTCGGTATTGGTCATGCTTTGCACGGCAATAGGGGCGTCGCTGCCTATCGCCACGCTGCCGATCATAATCTGCTTAGTTTTTCTACGCATTGAATTACTTCCCTTGTAACAGTCTCGCAAGATCACTGTAGGTGGCTAAGATCATTAACATCAGCAATAATGCCAATCCTACAAACTGGGCAAAGCCGCGATGCTCATCTTTCAACGGACGACCTCTTAGTGCTTCCACCACGAAAATTACCAACCAACCACCATCAAGGATCGGAATCGGCAGTAAATTGATCAAACCTAGATTAACATTGAGTACTGCCGCTAAAAACATCAAACTGGCTATGCCATGTGCTGCAAAATCGCCAACCATGCGATAGATCCCGATTGGGCCTGCAATTTCTGGTTCGACAGCTCCGGTAAACATTCCGATAATAGCCGCTACTGTTTCCCTGGTGAAAATCCACATCTGGGTAAAGCCATCACCAACAGCAGTCAAAACGGGAGCCCGGGCTTTGGCATGCAAACCCACACCGAGGAGCCCTCTGCCGTCTTCACTAACGGGAATTACATCTACTTCAATGATCTCGCCTTCCCGTCTGATGGTCAGAATGAGGTTCTGGCCTGCTGACGACTCAATCTCGCTTATTAGATGATCTAAATCCCGGACTTTGACATCATTAACCTTGATAACCTGGTCCTCCACCATCAACCCGGCTTGTTCCGCAGGATATCCAGGCTGTAATGAAACAATTGTCGGCGGGATTACAATCAACGCTGAATATAATGCCAGAATGATCGCAGCAAGGATAAAGTTCATCAATGGGCCTGAGGCAATAGTTGCCATCCTTACCAACAAAGGCTTGTTGTTAAAATTGCCGGGATGGTGTTCGTCAACTTCATCTAGTTCGCTTTCCGCCTCATCCATCCCTGCTAGTTTCACAAATCCGCCCAAGGGTAACAGTCTGATGGAGTAGACTGTGGTTCCAATCTTTTTGTGGATCAGCCGTGGCCCAAATCCCAGGGCAAATTCATATACCAGCACACCCGATAACTTCGCCACTAGAAAATGGCCTAGTTCATGGAAAAAGACTATTGTCCCAAACACAATTATAAACGCAACTATAGTTGGCATATTTACCCCTTCCTTCCTCGTTGCATCACCAAATCATATGCTTTTGCCCTGGCATCGGCATCAGCTGCGATCAATTGCTGTAAATCAGGTTCAAAGACCAATCGATGATCACTGATCACAGCCTTGACAAGCTCTGCGATCTCCGGAAATACAATCTTACCTTCCAAAAATGAAGTAACAGCAACTTCATTGGCTGCGTTAAGTGCAGCAGGCATCGTTCCTCCAGCCCTTCCTGCCTTTACTGCAAGCTCGAGGCAGGGAAACCGGCTCGGGTCATATTTAATAAACGTAAGCTCCGCCAGTGAAGTCAGATCCAGTTTAGCAACCAGCGAGGGTTCTAGTTTAGGATATGTCAACGCGTACTGAATCGGCAGCCGCATGTCAGCATCAGCCAGCTGTGCCAAAATTGAGCCGTCAATGAAACGGACCAGTGAGTGGACTACACTCTGTGGATGAATGACTACTTCAATCTGGTCATAACTGAGGGAATACAGCCAGTGAGCCTCAATTACCTCCAGCCCCTTGTTCATGAGCGTTGCGGAATCAATGGAAATTTTGCCACCCATATTCCAGGTCGGATGCTGCAGTGCCTGCTCTGCCGTCACTGTGCTTAGATCCTGTGGCTGTGAAAAGAACGGTCCGCCTGATGCTGTGAGTATAATTGAGTCAACAGCCTCGGGATTTTTGCCTTCTAAAATCTGACAAATCGCACAGTGCTCCGAGTCAATAGGCATGATCTGGGAACGGTACGGCGACAACAAGTGGCCCCCCACAACCAAAGCTTCTTTACTGGCCAGAGCAACCTTCTTCCCTGCTTCAAGCGCTTTAAGTGTAGGGGCCAATGCAGCAAATCCAACAACAGCCATTACAACAAGATCGACTTCCGGATCGCTGGCCAATTCTACCAAACCTGTTTCTCCATGAGCGGTGCGAATGTTGAATCTACCTCTTAACTGTTGGGCAGCATCATAATCGTTGACAACAACCATCTGCGGCTGAAACTTCTTAATCTGTGTGCTCAAGCTTTGAATATCACTATAAGCGCTTAAACCATAGATTCGATACCCCGGTAAGTGCTGCAAAACCTGCAGTGTTTGAGTTCCAATCGAACCCGTTGAACCTAGTATAGCAACATTGATCATTAATCTATTCCTTCCTGCTTTATAGTTTAAGTCTAACTGGTGTCATTTACAATCAGATAGACGGCTTTACAAAAAATTACGGCCATGGGCCCTAAAAATACTCCGGTAAACCCCATCAACTTGGCACCAATGTAGATCCCTGCCATAGTTGACAATGGGTGAAGGCCAATCTCGCCTCCTACGAGTGGTGGTTCACTCATTTGCCGCACTAGCAGTAGAATCAACCACACAGCTGCGATAAAAATGCTTCGCCTAACCAGACCCACGGCTAGGTTATATACTATGACGGGAATAAAGATACCACTAGGCCCAACCATGGGAATCAAATCCAAAAAACCTGCAAAGATGCCTAACACCCATGCATACGGGTGATCCACAAGTAAGAATCCGCTGACTGCTATGCACATGGATACCCACATTAAAACTAGCTGTGCCTTAATGTACGCAAACACACTCTGCAAAAGAGTATGTTTGAGCCCGAAAAACTTCTTGTGCCAGCTGCTGGGAAGCTGATCAACAATAAATCTGACAATAGCTTTTTTATCCCTGCTGATAAAAAAGGCAGTCATGCCAGCTATCATCCAGGAAAGCAAGAAGGCCGGAACCTTCTTAATCAAGCTTAATAACTCGCCAAGCATACTGATGACAAACTGGCCAACACTGTTGAGAACAGCCGGAATGAGGGTTTGAATTTGATCTGGCATCCTGTTGATCATTTGGTTTATTTTATCAACGCTCTGAATTTGGCCTGAATAATAGAGTTGGGCCAAATCGACCAGTTGATCAAATTCATACCACAAACCGGCTATGGCGATTGCAATTAGAAACAAAAGACTACCGAAGACAATCAACATAACCAACAATGACGCAACCTGGCGTGGACAACCTTTTTGCTCACAGAAATCAACTGCTGGGTCCATCAGGGTTGCAATCATGATGCCAAGTAAAAATGGGGCAAAATAACCAAACAGCAGTTTTACAGCGCATAACCCCAGCAACAACCCAACAACCAGCAATATCCTGGAATTGATGCTCATGTTGCCCTCCCAGCTAATGGGGCCATTGTCTAGAACCAGTCAGTAAGATATTTCAAGAACAGATACAAGAGAGGCAGCACAAACAACAGTGAGTCAAACCGATCAAGTATTCCACCATGGCCCGGTAAGATTTTTCCAGAATCTTTCACTGCTCTTTCCCGTTTGATGGCTGATTCTACCAGATCTCCCATTTGGCCGGCTATGGATAGGCAAACTCCCAGGAGTAGAAGTGCAATCAGCGGCGGCTCAAGATAACGTGCAAACCCGCTTGCTGCCAGCGCTGCTGCCAGTGCCCCACCGATCGCCCCCTCCCATGTCTTGTGGGGGCTGATCTTCGGAGCCATTTTGCTCCGTCCCAAAGACAAGCCGGTAAAATAAGCGCCGGTATCGGTTGCCCAGGTAATCGCAATGCCAAAGAGGGTCCACAAAAACCCATACTCCACATTGACCAACCACAGAAAGCTGAACAAACCAACAATATAAAAAACTGCAACCATGTGCCACATCTGACTTAAAGGTCTATGTGTCGTAAAGGTTGCTCGAATCAGTAAATAGATTAATTGAAGCACAAACCATACCCACAGAAAAGAGCTATACAATCCATTATATGCCAGATACAGCAGAGATAGCCCAGCCGGGGCCAGGTAGTCCCAAAAAGCTTGCTGTTGATAGAGTCTGCTGAATTCATACAAGCCAATCAAAGTCAGAACAGCCAGGGCGATTTTGAGATAGATGCCTCCGCTGTAAATCACTGTTAAAAAAATAGGTATGGTCAATACAGCCGTCCAAATCCTAGTCGCCAATATTGTCACCTACCAGCTACTTTTCTTTTATGCTGCCAAATCTGCGTTCCCGTTGTCTGAAACTGGCAAGCGCCTTTTCAAACTCCTCGACGTCAAAATCAGGCCACAGCGTGTCGGTAAAATACCATTCAGCATAAGCTCCCTGCCACAGCAGGAAGTTACTGAGCCGCAACTCGCCACCGGTACGGATAATCAGATCTGGATCGGCCAAGTCATTTGTAAACAAATACTGTACAAAAACATCATCCGTGATTTGATCAACCGCCAGCCGTCCCTCTTGAACCGCTTCAGCTATGGAACGCACGGCCCGGACAATCTCCATCCGCCCTCCATAGTTAAACGCAACGTTTAGCAATAAACGCTGATTGTGTTTAGTGCGCTCCTCGGCCATCTGCCATATGCGCTGCTGTTTAGGAGATAGGGAAGCGATATCACCGATAACCTTCACCCGCACACCATTGGCAATCAATTCTTCGAGTTCAAGTGCAAAAGTCTGCTCCATCAGCTGCATTAAAGCTTGCACTTCCCTGATCGGCCGCTTCCAATTCTCGGTACTGAAGGCATAGACTGTAAGGATTTTGATTCCAATATCGCTGGAGTAGCTTACAATCCGCTTCAGTGATTTTACGCCTTCCCTGTGTCCATAATAACGGGGCATCAGTCTTTCTCTGGCCCAGCGTCCGTTTCCGTCCATAATTATTGCCACATGATTTGGAACAACCATTTCCATCCTCCCAAGGCCCCGAAATACTAACTGACGGACCAGTCGCAAGTGGCACAGACTAGTTCAAGGCATTCGGAAGCAGGACGAACTGCAATAATGCGCAGCTCCGAATCATCATCCGCCTCCACTTCTCTCTTGTTTGGTGGTGCAGTGATCACAACGCGGTATGGCTGTTGTTCTTCACGCAAGTACTCGACAGCCTCATCTAAAGGGTATCCGATAATCAATGCCCAATCGACACTGCTCAAATCTCCAAAATCTCCTTTTCCTTAGCCTCTGCCAGCCGATCAATCTCAGCGATATACTTGTCGGTCAGTTTTTGTACTTCGTCAAGGTAACGCCTACTTTCATCCTCCGTAATCTCACCATTTTTCTCCAAGGTCTTGATCTCTTCATTCATATCCCGGCGAATATTGCGAATGGCAATTCTATGGTCTTCGGACTCCTTTTTCACGACCTTGACCAGTTGTTTCCGGCGTTCTTCAGTCAATTGAGGAATCCCAATCCTAATCACATTACCATCGCTGTTAGGTGTTAAACCCAAATCTGATGCCATTATTGCCTTCTCGATTTCTTTGATAACTGTCTTGTCCCAAGGCTGGATCAACAGCATCCGTGGTTCAGGAGCAGATATACTTGCCAGTTGATTTAAAGGTGTTGGAGTATTGTAGTAATTGACGACAATGCGGTCCAGCAGACTTGGATTTGCTCTGCCAGTACGAATAGTGGAAAAAGTGTTTGTTGTCGAGGTAATCACTTGTTTCATTCTGGCTTCTCCGTCTTGAAAAACTTGATCAACCATTGTTTCTCCCCCCTATGTATGTTCCAATTAATTCACCACGAACGATTCGGACAATACTGTTCGGTTCATTAAAATCAAATACAATAATCGGGATTCCGTTGTCCATGCACAGCGAGGTTGCAGTGGAATCCATTACACCAAGGTTCCGGTTTAGTACCTCAATGTAATTCAGAGTGTCAAACTTGACAGCATCAGAGTTGATTCGGGGATCTGAATCGTATACTCCGTCAACTCCCTTTTTGGCCATCAGAATTACTTCCGCTTCAATCTCAGCCGCCCTTAACGCTGCTGTGGTATCAGTGGAAAAGAATGGGTTTCCGGTGCCTGAAGCAAAGATCACGACACGTTCTTTCTCTAAGTGGCGGATAGCCCGGCGCCTGATGTAAGGCTCAGCAATCTGTCTCATTTCAATTGCAGTCTGTACTCGGGTGGGAATCCCGATCTTTTCCAAGGCATCCTGCAGTGCTAACGCATTGATGCAGGTTGCCAGCATTCCCATGTAATCAGCTGTACTCCGATCCATCCCTTTCGCACTGCCAGTGGCACCTCTCCAAATATTGCCGCCGCCTACTACAACAGCGATTTCCACTTTAAGAGCCACTGCTTTCTTGATGCTGGCCGCTATCAGGTTAACAACATCGGGATCGATGCCGGAGCCGCCTGGCCCGCCCAGGGCTTCTCCACTTAGCTTTAGAACAATCCGCTTGTACTTCAACTGATCCATGATCCACTCTCTCCCTAAAATATTCTGCGTAGGCTCTGAATTCCCTCTTAATTACCAATTGCCTCATAAAAAAGGAACACCAAAAGGTGCTCCTTACTGCTTGATTTGTGACATTACCTCAGCAGCGAAGTCTTCCTGGCGTTTCTCAATTCCCTCACCGCGTTCATATCTGACAAACCGACGGACGTTTATGTTCTCACCGATCTTGGCGATCTTTTCATGCAGCAGCTGCTGCACAGTAATGTCAGGATCCTTGACAAATGGCTGCTCTAACAGGCACATGTCTGCATAGAATTTTTCCATTCTGCCATCGACAATCTTGTCGATAATGTGTTCCGGTTTCCCTTCATTGAGGGCTGCTGCTGCGAAGATTTTCCTTTCATGGGCAACGACATCCTCCGGTACATCCTCACGGGATACATACTCGGGACTGGAAGCAGCGATTTGCATAGCAATATCCTTCACCAACTGCTTAAACTCCTCGGTTTTGGCAACGAAATCAGTTTCACAGTTTACCTCAACCAAGACGCCAATCCGTCCGCCCATGTGCACATAGGCATCCACCAGGCCTTCAGCTGCAATCCTCCCAGCTTTTTTGGCAGCCTTGGATAAACCTTTTTCTTTTAAGTAATCGAGAGCGGCTTCAAGATTACCATTGGTTTCAATCAATGCTTTTTTGCAATCCATCATTCCTGCACCCGATCTTTGACGCAGCTCTTTAACCATCTCTGCAGTTATGTTTGCCATCAAAATCCCTCCTTTTGATTGAGATTCATAAAAAAAGGGAGCATCACGAGAGTCAAAACCCTCAAACTGCTCCCCCTCGTGTTTTACCTACTGTTCATCATACTCGGCATCGTCAATGTCGTCATCGGTCAAAAGCAGTTCCTCATTTGGAGCCTCTGCTTCTTCCGCACCGTCAGCAACAGGATCCGCTTCTACCTTGCCTTCTTTTGCCTCAATGACGGCGTTGGCAATGGTAGATGTCAACAGCTTCACGGCCCGGATTGCATCGTCATTGCCGGGGATCACGTAGTCAATCTCATCGGGATCACAGTTAGTATCCACAATTGCCACGATTGGAATACCTAGTTTGCGTGCTTCAGCCACTGCTATCCGTTCTTTGCGCGGATCGACCACAAAGAGTGCACCGGGGAGCTTTCTCATCTCCCGAATTCCACCCAGGAACCGGTATAGCTTCACCAGCTCTTTTTCCAACTTCAATACTTCTTTCTTAGGCAGTACCTCGAAGGAACCGTCTTCTCTCATTCTTTCCAGTTCCTGTAACCTTGATATACTGCGATTGATGGTTTTGAAGTTAGTCAGCATTCCACCTAGCCACCGCTGGTTCACATAAAACATACCGCAGCGTTCCGCTTCTTCCTTGATCGTTTCCTGTGCTTGTTTCTTGGTGCCAACGAACAGCACTGTTTTCCCGTCCGCTACTACATCGCGGATGAAATTATAGGCCTCTTCCACCTTTTTCACAGTTTTCTGCAGATCGATGATATAGATCCCGTTGCGTTCTGTGAAAATGTACGGAGCCATTTTGGGGTTCCAACGCCTGGTTTGATGACCAAAGTGAACGCCGGCCTCCAACAGACTTTTCATGGTGATAACAGCCAAGTCGCCCACCTCCTCCCTTTTGTTTAGTCCTCCGCAGTTTGCATCTATGGCCAAGACCATCAAGGCACACCTCGAACCATATTCAACTGCGTGTGTTTTGACACCATTGTCAAGTATAGCATAGTTGCCAAGCTTTATCAATGAGTAATTTCACTATTTTTGAGTTGTTTGATCAGTTCAACTTCTCCAACGCCCAACCCCAGCTTTTGCGCTATTTCAACTGTATTATATCCTTGACTGACTAATTCCAACACTTGATTTGCTTTAGCCTGATTAATCCGAAAACTACTTTCAGATGAGCGTGATAGCCGCTGAATATTGTTTTCCCACTCCTGGATTTCCTGCTGGATTTCTTCCTGTTTCATGGTTAACTGATCCATATACCCCTCAAAGATGGTATCATACGCCTTGAGCTGAGTCTCAAAGTCTGTTTTTTGAGCCCGTTCCCGAAGATGATGGTTGCCTATCAAACAGATCAGCCAGCCACCTACCAGGCCCAACAAAAAAATCAAGGATTGATTCACAGCTTATCCTCCCACCTAGATCTTAATGTCCAACCGGTTGCCAATCGGCCTGGGCCGCCGCTCTTCTTCACTTTCCCGTTCAGAACGCTTCCGCCTTTGGTTGCGCAGCCGTGTCGTACGGGAGCTGCTGTTGACTTTTCTTGGCGCTTCGGCATATTGCTGTGCCACAGCACTAGCCAGTTTCCCGGCTCCTGTTGGGTCACCTTCCCGCAGCACTTTTGGAATCTGATCCGTTCTGCCAATCAACACTTGCATATCGGGAAATTTGATTGACATTGGCTGTTTCCTCCTTAAAGAAATCTATCTAAACAAACTTTAGTTTTGAACGAAGCGTCCTAATTGCCTGGCTGTGAATCTGACTGATTCGTGATTCGGATACAGCCAGGATGTGGCCAATTTCCTTCAGGGTCAATCCTTCATGGTAATACAAAGACACTACCATGCGCTGTTTTTCATCCAGCTCATCAACGGCAGCAGCCAGTTCCTGCAAGGTTTCCTGGTCAACAAGCTCTTGGTCGACAACGGCTTCTGGATCGTTAATCGTATCGAGTAAGGTAATCGAATCAGCATCAGGATCACCAGACAGGTGGTCATCAAGGGATAAAAGTGAAATATTCCTGACTTGGTCAAGTGTTTCGTAATATTTATCCAAGGGGATCTTGAGCTCCTCTGCAACTTCCCGGTCTGTCGGTGTTCTGCTTAATTCGTGTTCCAGTTTAATGATTGCTTGATCGATCTCTTTCGCTTTATTTCTGACACTTCTCGGGATCCAATCTGTGGAGCGGAGTCCATCGATAATTCCACCACGAATCCGGACACTGGCGTAGGTTTCAAATTTTATGTCTCTGTTAGGATCATATTTATCGATAGCATCGATCAAACCAAACACACCATAACTGATTAGATCATGAAACTCAACATTGTCGGGAAGATGAATGGCGATTCTGCCTGCTATGTACTGAACCAAGGGCAGATACTCTTCAATAATCTGCTCCCTTGCGGTAAGATCATTATTGAATTTGTACTGCTGCCACAAGTCAGTAAGCTCAAGGCTGTCTCTATCCATGCCAACCAACTTCCTAAGATTATTGGTTTATCTCTTTCCGATAAAGCTCGATCTGTCGCTTATAAACGTACTGAATAATCTGTAGCCTGGTAGGCTCATCAATGTCTTCAAAAATGCACCCGTACTCATAGCCCCGTTCGGTTCGGGTTGCCCTTAAAACCTTGCACTGAAGGCGCAGAAGGGATTTCTCAATGGGAATGTCGATGTCAATTCGTGAACCCAACTCCAGTTCTTCCTGGATACTGCAGAGCAATCCACCACCGCTGATATCCTTGATCACACAGGGGTTGGTGCCATTGTAAATACCCTCGATCAAAACACTGACTCTGACAAAATCCCTTAGTTGGATTTTTTGCCATTCACTGGTTAGCTTGATTAATATGACAGGAACACTGTTTTCTTTGAAACGTCGTTCTACCACTCCAATAGCTTGATATCTTCCCTGGTGGGGCATATCATAGGTGTAAAACGAAACAGTTACAGCAGTCTCCCGTCTAAGGGGCACAATCTCCCCGTTCACGATGGGAGCAGCCAACAGCAGGTAGTCATCAAGTTCATCCAGATCTTCGATCCGTGTAAGAAAGACTCGTTGCTCTGCGCCTTCTCCGACGATAAGTTCCACTCTCTGGTTAGGGCTAATTAGCAAAAGTATCCCTCCCAAAGAACAATTGTCTGTTTGCTGTGACTGGATCCGCACTGAGGTAGTTCTTGGTCAACAAATTTTCAGCAGCAGTTTTCACTGATCGGCTGGCGATTGATCCGGGATATGCGAGAATAAAGGCCTGTTGTGACCTTACTGCCGCCACTACTTTGTGATCATATAACACACTGCCGCCGTATTTGACTTCGCGTCTTAAGAACCGCGTTGTCATCAGATTAATCTTCTGCCAGACCAATAAACCCTCATTGGGCGAACGAACCATATTGGCAATAATGACAATCTCTTTTTCAGGCTCCCGTTGTATTATGGTTTTAATCAATCCGTAGGCATCAGCAATACTGCTTGGTTCGGAAGTTGCCACTACTAAAACCTCATTGACAGCCTCAATTACGCGAATGACACTCCGGGCAAGGCCGGCACTTGTATCAACTATCAGAAAATCGAGGCCTTGATTTAAATGGACCGCAGCTGATATCAGGCGGTCAAGTCCCATCTGGTTCATATTGGCCAACTCATAGACACCGGAGCTGCCAGCGATCACCTTCAACCCTTGCGGCCCTTCAATGATAATATCGCGGAGCTCTCGTTTCCCGTTGACAATATCAACCAAAGTGTATTTTGGGTAGACGCCCAAGAGCAGATCGGCATTGGCAAGTCCAAGATCACCATCCAACAAAGCAACCTTCTGCTTGAGATTGATTAGTGCCAAAGCCAGATTTATAGCAATATTAGTCTTACCTACACCGCCTTTCCCGCTGGTCACTGCAACTGTGCGGGGGATGTAGCAAGCAGTTTGATTAACCAGATTACGCAGCAGTTGCGCTTGATCGGTCATTGCTAGCCCTCCAGAACCATACTTGTCAGTTGATCATTTTCTGCAATCTCTATATCATCAGGTACACTCTGACCATTGGTTACAAAAGCAATTGGTACTTGGGCATAACTTGGCGCTTCAACCAGAATGCCATAGGTTTGTGTTTCGTCAAGCTTGGTAATAATCAGATTATCAATCCCTAAGTCTTTAAATGCATCTATAATCGCCATAAGATCGTTGCTCTTTGTTGTCGCACTGATCACCAAGTACTTTTCCATGATCAGTTCCTCAAATGCTGCCTTCAATGCTGACATTCGCTCCTGATTGTGATGGCTGCACCCATATGTATCAATCAAAACCAAATCCATATCTGCATAAGCAGCAAGCGCTGAGGCCAGCCCGCTGCTCGAATACACCACTGTTATCGGTACATTCATAATATCGGCATATTTCTTCAGCTGTTCCACTGCCGCAATGCGGTAAGTATCCAAAGTAATCAAGCCTACTTTTTTACGGGCAATAAGATGATAATTTGCAGCCAGTTTGGCAATGGTTGTGGTCTTGCCAACCCCTGTCGGCCCCACAAGGGCTACCACTTTACGCCCCCCTGAAAATTCCCAGGGCTCGTCTACATGGATCAGGTTACTGATCTCTGTTCTCAACTTCATTTTCAGCAGTGACGTCTCGTTCCATTCCTGTTTGGGCACCTGCTGCAAAATCGCTTTTACAATTTTAACAGCAAGATCATGGGACAATTCCTGTTTGGACAGCATCTGATACAAGAACTGAATTGCCGTGCTGCCATCTTCAACTCCCCAATCCTGACCTTGCTGGGAAGCAACCCCCGAAGGCTGATTGGCTTGAGTTACGGTCTTTTTGCTGGTTGTAGCATTTGGATCAACTGCGCCTAGCACCTCATATTGTTTCTTGCCGAACAGCCCAAAAAAGCGACTCCGTTTCACAATTTTCGTGTGAAGAATGATGGCGTCATCTCCAAATTCGGCTTTCATCATGCTCACAGCTTCTGGTAATGTCTGAGCCCGGAACTTCTTAATCCTCATGCGGCCATTTCACCATCCCTACAGTTTGCACCTGAATTTCAGGAGCCATCTCATTATAAGACAACACTACCAGACTGGGAAAATTCCTTTCAGTCAAGCGTTTAAGGGCCAGTCTGACCCGGGGAGACACTAAAACGATCGGTTGAACAAGGGCAGTTGACTCCAACGTTGATTTGAGTACGGCAAACAGCCGTTGTAAAAGGCGTGGGTCTATCGATACGAGATTACCACGTTCTGTTGGTTCGATACCCTCTACAATTACTGTTTCCCATTGTGGATCCAGCGTGAGAACCAGCAATACATCATTTTCTGCATACTGACGGCACAGCTGACGTGCCAAAGCTTCCCGTACGTATTCTGTCAAAAAATCCAGATCTTTGCTGATGGGAGCTGCATCCGCCAAGGACTCAAGAATAGTGACCAAGTTGCGGATGGGTACCTGCTCTCGCAGGAGATTCTGAAGAACTTTTTGGACTTCACCGATGGTCATCAGGTTGGGAACCAGTTCATTGATTACAGCTGAGTACTCATTGCGCAGGCTGTCAAGTAGAGTCTGCACCTCTTGCCGGCCCAGCAGCTCATGAGCATGATTACGGATCGTTTCCGTCAAATGAGTAGCCAAGACACTAGGCGAATCAACAACTGTATATCCATTGATCTCAGCCTGTTCACGATGCTCCTCAGAAATCCACAGGGCATCAAGGCCAAAGGCTGGTTCTTTTGTAGGTTCACCAGGAACATGTTCAGTCACACTTCCAGCATCCATTGCCAGATAATGATTGAGCATTAACTGACCTCTGCCTAGTTCAATGCCTTTGATCTTGATCACATAGGAGTTAGGCGGCAGCTGGAGATTGTCCCGGATTCTGATTACCGGGACAACAATGCCCAATTCCAGGGCGCACTGCCGTCTAATCATGGTAATCCGATCCAGCATATCTCCACCCTGCTCGCTGTCGACAAGTGGGATCAGGCTGTAGCCGATTTCCAGTTCAATCATGTCAACCTGTAATAATGACAACACACTCTCAGGCTGTCGTCTTTCCTCCAACTCTTTTCTGGCCTGATCTGCAGCAACAGTTGATTCAGTGCTGGCCTGTTCCCGCCACAAAGCATACCCCAATAGACCGAACAGGCCGCTGAGAATGAAAAAGGGAATAAAAGGCAAGCCGGGCACAACCGCAAAAACCATCAGCACACCACTGGTGACCATTAACGTCTTAGGGCTGCTCAGCAGTTGGATATTAAGTTCATGGCCAAGATTGTTTTCACTGGCAGCCCTGGTCACAATGATGCCAGTGGCAGTACTGACAAGCAGAGCTGGAATCTGGGATACCAACCCATCCCCTACTGTTAACAGAGTATATTGATTGAGCGACTGCTGGAAGTCAAGCCCTCTGCCGAGCATACCGATGAGAAGCCCGCCGACGAAGTCAATCAGGACGATAATGATTCCGGCAATGGCATCACCTTTGACAAATTTCGAAGCACCATCCATTGCCCCATAGAAATCGGCTTCTCTCTGAATCTGCCTTCGCCTCTGCCTTGCTTCAGCTTCCGAGATCAAGCCAGCATTGAGATCAGCATCAATGCTCATTTGCTTTCCGGGCATGGCGTCCAAGGTAAACCTTGCAGCAACTTCTGCCACCCGTTCTGAACCTTTGGTGATCACGATAAACTGCACCACAACCAGGATAAGGAAAATTACAAATCCGACCACATAGTTTCCGCCTACCACGAAGTTGCCAAATGCCCTGATAATATTCCCGGCATTGGCATGAAGCAGAATCAGGCGAGTAGATGAAACACTTAGTGACAGACGAAATAAAGTTAATAATAAGAGCAGAGTGGGAAAAACTGAAATCTCCAACGGTTCATTGATATTCATGGACAGCAGCAGTACCAACAATGACAAACTAATATTACACGCCAACAGAATGTCCAGTATAAACGGCGGTAATGGCAGTATCATCATGATTACAACCATGATCACTGCAACTATCACGTAAATATCTCTGTATTGTCCTAGTTTCTGTAGGGGTGCGGTACCATTGATCACGACATACCCTCCAACCTACTTATTACAGCGCTCTGTTCCTAAGACGATAAACAAACGCCAGTACTTCCGCGACTGCTGCATATAGCTCGGCAGGTATTTGCTGCCCGATGTCAACTGAGCGGTATAAAGCCCTGGCCAAAGGCGGATTTTCCACTCGAGGCACCCCATGCATATTTGCCAGCTCACGGATTCTTTCAGCTACAATACCTGCACCTTTAGCCACAACTTCAGGTGCAGCCATCTTATCCGCCTGATATAACAAGGCCACCGCAATATGAGTAGGGTTTGTAATTACAACATCTGCAGTTGGAACTGCCTGCATCATCCGCCTTGCTGCAAGCTCGCGCTGCCTCTGGCGTATCCGGGACCTTATGAGGGGATCGCCTTCAGTCTGCTTAAACTCTTCTTTCACTTCGTGCTTGGTCATCCGGATGTTTTGTTCAAACTCCCATCGCTGATAGTAGTAGTCCGCCACAGCCAAAACCAGCAATGTGAGCCCAATTCCCTGAACTAGTGAAAAAACAGAATTGCCAATCAGCAAAAAGCTGTTGGAAATATCAACAGCTGCCAGATTGGTCAACCACGGCAAATGTTTCCTCACTTGCGTATACGCCATCCAGCCTACGATCACAATTTTAAGGACCGATTTCAGCAACTCAACAATTGCCCGTTTGGAAAAGAGGCGTTTCAATCCTTCAAAAGGATTAATGCGGTGCAGCTGTGGCTGGATTAAAGACAGATTAAACATGAAACCGACTTGAAAGGCTTGAGCCGCAAAACCAACCAGCAGAAATGCGCCAAAAATCGGCAGCAGCATAATGGCTACTTCTTTGAGTGCTACTAAGAAAAAGCCGTATGCCATATCCGCATTTCCATTCCAATTAGCAGCATTGGCCAGGAATTGGTTAACTAGTGCATAGAGGCGCTCCAGGCCAGAACCAAGGGCAATCTTGACTGCATAGAAGCCAACCAGGATTAGAAGTGCTGTTCCAATCTCTCCACTCCTGGCAACTTGACCTTTTTTGCGCACTTCTTCTCTTTTGTGAGGAGTAGCCCTTTCGGTTTTCTCCTCAGCAAAGAGCTGTAAATCCATTCTGAATTTGGGAAAATCATAGTGGTTTTCCATGATGGGGTCTCCTAAGTACCTGATTGGATCAGTCCATAGATGATTTCCATCAATATTCCGTCATAAGCAAACAGCTTGGCTACTAGAGCGACAAAGACCGGTATGGCCAGTATGATAACAAACAACCCTAGCAGGTTCTTAATCGGAAATCCAAGTACAAACACATTAAGCTGTGGAACTGCCCTTGTGACCACACCTAATGCCACATCCACGAGCAGGATGGTTCCAATAATTGGCGCTGCAATCTGAAACCCAATTACAAACAAATTCTTGCCAAGTTGGGCGAAAGCCTCAAGTGTAAAATCCAAGGCAAAAATCCCGTTGATGGGCAAGTACTGATAACTCTGACACAGCGCTCGCAAAATCCACAAATGGGCATCAACCGCAAAAAAGATTACGGTTGCCAGTAAGGTATAGAACTGAGAAAAAACCGGCATTTGTAGCCCTGATTGGGGATCAAAAACAGTGGCCATCCCGAACCCGATAGGAAAGTCCACTAACTGCCCGGAAAACTGAATGCTGGCAAAGATCAGGGTGACAGCAAATGCCAGAAGCAGCCCTACTCCGATTTCTTGAATCACCATTATTATCCAATACCGGCTAAAGTCCCCTGTGTAAGTCAGAGGTGGTGCAACCAGTACAGCCATAAACCCCGCCAGGCCAATCTTGATTTGGGGTGGAATACCCCTTCTCGTCAACAGCGGCATGGCAAAGATAAATGTTGAAAAACGGATGAAAGCTAACAGATACCCCTCTAGGCCCAACATGATCACAACCTCATTCAGCCAATGAACTTATGCAGATTCTCCAGAATCTGTCTCCCAAAGTTGACCAGTATTCTCAGCATCCACGGGCCAAAAAGCACAATCGAAACCAATACAGTGATAATCTTTGGAATAAAGGTGAGCGTCTGTTCTTGGATCTGGGTGGTGGCTTGGAAAATACTTACCAGTAATCCCACCAGCAAACCTAAACCCAATGAAGGCCCTGCAACCAGCAATACAGTCTTGAGTGCCTCTTTGGCAATGGAAACTATCTCAACTTCGCTCATTCAGTTCATCTCCTAATAGAAGCTAACCAGCAGCGAACGGACCACCAAATTCCAGCCATCCACCAACACAAACAGCAGAATTTTAAAGGGCAGAGAGATCATCACCGGTGGCAGCATCATCATTCCCATGGCCATCAAAATACTCGCAACAATCATATCAATAACCAAGAACGGTATAAAAATCATGAAGCCAATTTGAAACGCCGTCTTCAATTCTGAAATTACAAACGCAGGAACTAAGGCAAAAAAGCTGACATCGGCCCTGGTTTCAGGCTGTGCTTCTCCTCTCGCCTCCAAAAAAATTGCCAAGTCCTTTTCCCGTGTATGCTCGAACATGAACTCGCGGATTGGTTCCAAGGTGAGGTTAAATGCACTGTCAAGATCGATTTCTCCTGCCAGATAAGGAGCAATTCCCATCGAATAGGCATCGTTGAAGACCGGAGCCATAATAAAAAAAGTTAAAAAGAGCGATAGCCCGATTATGACTTGATTTGGGGGCATCTGGTTGGTAGCAATTGCATTGCGGATAAATGATAGCGAAACAACAATCCGGGTAAACGAAGTCATTAAAATGAGAATCGCCGGGGCTAGTGTCAAAACTGTCAAAGCGATCAGGATCTGTAGTGCCGCTGTTAGTTCCCCTGGATTCTCTAGGATACTTAAGCCAAACTCAGAACTGATGGTTACTCACCACCTTCCCCTAAGGCTGGAGTTGGTACTTCTTCATCTGCCTGTAAACTCTTTATCTGCTTGTCAATCATTTCGATTTGTTGATTTGTGATGGCAAGCAGATAGTGATTCCCTGCCCATTCAATAACATATAAGAATCGATTGTTTCCAAGCGGAACCCGTTCTTTGACGTTCACTGTGGTGTTCGCCCTATGAACTTTCGCGTACCACTTGGTAACGAAGTAGATGATCGGGACCAGGCAGGTTAACACAATGACTACCTTGGCAAACCCTAATACCATTTCCGAACCAAACAAGTCCACCAGTGCCACCTCGCCTATTCCCACTTCATACCTATTCTGTGAAATTCGATTTTTGTCAGGTTTTTCCTGCATAATTTACGATTTTATCCGTTCAATGTCGCTCTCGATCTCGAGAATCCTCAAACCAAGATGATCATCAACAACCATAATTTCTGCTCTGGCCACATTCTTATCAAAAACATAAACATCGGCAGGATCCCCGGCAGCCTTCTGAAGGGTGATGACATCTCCTGTTTTTAGTTTCATGATATCTTCCAAACGCATGGTGGTACTCCCCAACTCAGCGAAAATAGGAATAGTAACATCAGAGACAATTTCTAGAGAGTGTTTCACAGTTTCCGGCCGGTCAACAGTAAGGCTATCGAATTGAAAAGACTCAATTTTTACTAGCTTGGGCGTTTTGGTGTTCATGACCCGATGACTCCTAACTTGTTTTTCCACGGCTGGAGCTTCAATCTTAATCTGCAGTTTCTCCCGAAGCTTGTCCCCAGGCAAGAGCCAGAACAATTCAACACTGGATGAGTTGAAGCAGATGTTATAATGGACGATGTGACTGGGAATCTGAGTTAATGATCCAATCTGTGCCGCGGACAGTTTCTTGACCGGCAATATGTTTCCATGATGCCAATAGCCAGTCTGTTCGGTCAGAAAGTCAGACAATGTGTTCACAAATTCCTCCACCAAAAGTTCGATTGACCTTGCCAAAGCAGTATTGAGGAAATCGGCCATTCGCTCAGCGTCCTTGGCGTGGATCATGACAAAGGTGTTGCCGAATTGGAAATTGACAGGGTAAATGTATACGTCGTCAGCTTCTATATAATGGCGGCCCAAATGGCCTTGTGTGCGCTCGGCATAGAAACCGTCAATGCTGATGGAGGTAGCGAAAAATTTAATCAAATGTTTCGCCAGAAGATAATTGGCCCCCTGCAGTATCTCTGTCAATTCTTGATCAAACAGAGAATCAAGCTGACGGCTTTGATCCGATAATGCATTCATTTCTGCCTGCGTAAATTGAAATTCATTCATATGACTAACTCCTTATTGGAAAACAAGATCAACAAAGAAAATGTCAGAAATTTTCTCAGTGCCGAACAGATCATTGACAGCTGTAATCAATTTCGCCTTCAACTGTTCCAGTCCATCAGGAGCACTTAAATCGGCTAGAGTGCATGTCCGCAGTACGGTAATGATCCGATCCCGGATTTGCGGTTCCCGCCTCTCAGCCTCCCGTACATCGCTCTCCTTGGCAAGTTCCAGTACCATGCCGGTGCGGATAAACCTGATTGAATTGGTTCCGGACAAATTGACAGTGAACTCACCGATTTTGTAGGTGGGGCCGATGTCCCGGGCTCCACCGTTGACCTTCTCGGCACCGGCTGCAGGATTGTTGCGGGAAAGCATCAAGTATGCAGTAAATGCACTTCCCACCGACGCGATGATCATGAAAGCCAGCGCGATGACTACAAATTTGAAATCAACTTCGACCTTTCTACTCAAAGCCTATCACTCCATCTCTGATTGTGGTTCTTCAGCCCAAAGATCCATCCGCATGATTACAATATCTACCCGACGATTCAGGGCTCGGTTTTCCGGAGTATCGTTTGGAACAACCGGACGGTACTCACCGTAGCCAGCCGCTGAAAGCCTGTCTGGACTGAAACCTAGCTCCTCAACCATATATCGAATCACCCTGGTTGCCCTGTGGGTCGACAATTCCCAATTGGAAGGAAATTGAGCAGTCCTAATTGGCAAGTTGTCAGTATGGCCTTCAATTCGAATGGGATTGGGAATATCTTTGAGAATAGGGCCAAGCTTGTTGAGAATGGCAAGTGCTTCCGGCTTCAGGTCAGCTTTACCCAAATCGAAAAACACTTGATCAGCAAAGCGCACAACCAAACCTCTTTCTTGATGTTCCACCATTACTGAAGCCTCTAATCCTTCCAGATCAATGAACTCCGCTAGAGTTTCTTGCAGTTGAGCCAACTGTTCCAAGGCTGTTTCTGAAGCTGTCGATGCCAAGCCAGGGTCAACGTCGACAACCAAGCCGCCCTCCAACACACCAAACCCGCCTCGAATAGATTGCATCAATCCCTGAAATTTGCCCTCGTCCACATTGGAAATACCATAGAGTAGAACAAACAAGGACAACAACAAAGTAACCATATCAGAATAGGTTGTCATCCATAGAGGTGAGCCGGCCTTCTTCGATTGACTGGATTGCTTACTACGCCTGCGCACCGGTGCTCACTTCCTCAGTCGCATGATCCATTGCTTGTCCCTGGCTAACCTTTCGATAGCGAGGTAAGAATGCATTCAATTTCTCTTCGACAATGCGCGGATTTTCGCCAGCCCGGATGGAAAGAATTCCCTCGATCATTATCTCTTTAACCAGCACTTCTTTATCGTTTTT
>DUVS01000003.1 GCA_012840925.1 Bacillota bacterium | reverse complement strand
CTTGTTAGCTGACCAAATTGAGCAGCTGGGTTACCTGGAGCAGTTAATCGATCATGATGGTAATCCCTCAACATCAAAGGTAACCAGGGGAGAAGCCTATCTTTCAATGTATGTGAAAAGCCGCGATTATCTGATTCCCCGGGGACACGCTCCGAATCAATTTGGAGTTAATGCCTATGCAGCCTATCTGGCAAATGAAGCGATTAAGCTTCTGGATCCTGGCCAGGCTTGGCCTCAGGACAGAATGCTGGAACACTTGTATATCGCAGTAGGTCTGCGGACGGATCGCTATGGTGGCAGCTGGATCTCACCTAAAGGATTATCACTGGAACCAAATGGTTCCAGCCGCGGCGGTTATTGTGGCAACTACGGGCCCCATGCCATTGAGCTTTTAGCCAATCTCGCCAGGGTAACCGGGGATGAGATTATTGCCGGCCGGGCAAGGGATGTTGTGGAATCATTTCAGTACTTCCAATACCCAGCCGTCGATGCCAGGGGCTTTCATACATTCAGAACCGAAGGAGTCATTACCTGGCGAAACAATAAACTGCCTGGGGCCAACGGATATGAAATCAGCCCATATATGGCCCTGGAACTGGAAGTGCCGGCGGCAATTCGCCTCATCCAGCTGTACCTGGAGCATAACCGCATTTATGAAGTGGATCTTAACTGGCAAAATGTGCACTATTTGAGCTATGTAACCAGGGCAATCGATTTGCTCCAAGACCTTGATGCACTGCGGGCCCTGCCGCTGACTGATTACCGCCTGCCTATGGAACGGGATGGAGACGTGGTCTTTACGGACGAGATGGCGGGAGCCATTGCTTTGAAGCATAACGATGTCAGGATGTATGTCTCCCTCAATTGGCGCCATGGATTTAGAGGTAATGAAAGGGCATACGGGAACGCCCGGCCCAACAACATCGCCCGCATTCACTATACGACAGATGCTGTAGAAAGAATCGCTAATGTCCAAATGAACTCACCGTACGGGTTTATGCAGTTGTACGAATTGGACTATGGGGAGTACTTAATTCGAATGAACTGTTCACAAACGGAAACGTACCCCTTAACGGTCTCAGAACAATTCACGCAGGCTTTGGATTTGGTCACTGGTGACGTACTTGACTTGACAAAGGAGTACTCAATTCCTCCCCAGACAACATTGGTACTTTATACAGGTACTCATGCTGCTGCTAACCCAGTTTTTGAACTGCAGGATCAGCTTCAAGATCCTGATCCTATTGTCCGGAGGGATGCCGTAATTGAACTGGGGAAATATGGCGTTGAGACGGCGGAAGTGCTTCCGGATTTAATGGGGTTGCTGTCCGACGAAGCTGCTCATGTACGGATAGAAGTTGCCCGCACATTGGGGTTAATTGGGGAAGCGGGCTTGCCCGGGTTGATTGCTGCTTGTGAAGATCTTCATCCCCTGGTACGCCAAACGGCAATTAACTCTCTGGGTAACCTGGGAGTTGTGAACAGTGCAGTGAAAACTGTTTTAAATAAGGGTTTACAAGATGAAGACGCCGGTGTGAGGCAAGCGGCAGTGAAAGCAGTTGAAAAGGTGAATTTACAGGATGAGAACACCCTGGTTAACCTTGGGATATTAATCGGCGATCGTGAACTTGCAGTAGCCTTAAATGCCCGCACTGCTCTGCAGAACATGGGTGTATTGACAGAGACCATGACTGTACTGGTTGAGTCCTTGGCAGAGTCTGACCGGCGGGTTGAAATTGTGAATGCACTGGGGCGTTTGGGTGGATACGGGCAGCAGTTTGTGCCAATAGCCCTTGATATGATCAATAGCGAGAGCACGGAGATTCGGTACGCAGCTGTTGTTGCGCTGGAGAGTCTGGGCAGTCACAGCCTGGAAGCTTTACCGGAATTGATCGGCTGCCTGGAGGACGAGAGCTCAATTGTAAAGCGTGCCGCCTTAAATTCACTGGAAAGCCTTGGTGTTTTTGCAGTTCCAGATCCAGATTTGCTGACAGTAATATCTGGTCTTCTTTATGATCATGACCGGGCGATTAAATGGGAAACAGCTCGGATTCTGTTTAATTATGGATTTGAATTTGCAGCAGCCAATCCGGCAGTGCTTGCTGAAATGGGAGCGATCTTTGATGGTCTCGATCTTGAACTGATTCACCAGCATCTGCCCGATCTGCAATTGGCAGCGCTGCCCAGAAACATTCCTGCCAACCTGGTAACAGTAAAACCTGGAGAAGACATTCAAGCTGCTATTGACCAACTTGCCAGTCAGGGCGGGGGGACTGTACAGCTTGCCCCGGGAGTCTATGAAATAGCCAGCCCGATTCTGCTGCGGAGCAAAATCAGATTGAGTGGATCCGGTTTGGATACTGTAATTATCCCCGGCAGTGGTGCAGAGGTCCAGTTCCTGGTCTATGGCGCAGGTGGTTTGATTGATGTGATCATTGAAGACCTCATGCTTGATGGAGGGAAAAACCGTCAAGAACGGCAGTGGACGTGGCAGGTTGACTCCCATACTGCCCAACCGAACGGGTTATTTATTCTTGACGACAATGGCAGGCAGAACGAACGGATTCTCATCTCCAATGTGGCTATTACCAGGACAGCCATGGGGCTGCATTCAAAAGGTACTAATGACCTGATCATCACCGATGTCAAGGCTTATGACAATGGCGGTGTCTACAGTTATTTCCACAATGCATATCTGCGGCGCAACGAAAGGGTGCTGATTACAAACAGCTTGTTCGCTGACTCCCATACTGGTAATGGCCTTAACCTTACTCTTCAGGACAGTGTAGTTGTTTACAACAATCTGTTTATCAACAATGTATTCAGAGGGGTCAGGGCTGCCAACAGCCGCAATCTGGTCATCTGCCGCAATGTGGCCAGCCAGAATAAGGATTTCGGCATGGGTACCAGGTCTGAAGATGGAGGTGTAACTGATTACATGATTTTCAACAACTATGCTTCGCTGAATGGTGTAAACTATAGCATTCACTCGGCTGCCAACGGTTTCTATGATAACAATATTTCACTGCGATAATGAAACAATCAGGGGTGATTGAAGTGAAACAGGTTGCTAATGGTATCTGGAAGCTGACATTAGGGAATCCGGAAGAGAAAACTCCAACGAAGCTGTTAGATTTCGAAATCAAGCATGATTTTCTCGCCAACTTGCAAACGGCGGCACTGCCTTTTGACGAACGCAGCATCAGTTTTCGGCAGACAGCAAGAGGATGTGTCGTTGAAATTCCCATGAAGCGGGAAGAGAGTATCTATGGCTTTGGGCTGCAGCTGTACTCGGTAAATCAGGCTGGGAGAAAGCGGCGGCTTAAAGTTAACAGCGATCCGCCGGCTGATACTGGCGAGAGCCATGCGCCGGTGCCGTTTTATGTTTCTACGGCCGGTTATGGAATCTATATCGATACCGCTCGTTATGTGTCGGTTTATTGCGGTACTAGTGCCAAAAAAGGCAGTTCCCGTACTAAAGCTGAGGCACGAAAAGAATACGAAGAGTTCAGTGAAAACGCCATCTATGCACTAAAAAGTGCAAAAGAAGATCGAAGCGTAATCATTGATCTCCCAACTGCCCAGGGCGTGGATCTGTATCTGTTTGCCGGTCCGGATCTCAAGACAGCTATCCAAAGGTACAATCTCTTTTCCGGTGGAGGGTGTTTACCACCTCTGTGGGGTTTAGGTATGTGGTATCGTATTTATGGCGGTGCCACTGAGCAAGATGTCTATCGATTAGCTGATGAATTCCGGGAGAGTAGAATGCCTGTTGATGTCTTCGGGTTGGAACCTGGATGGCAAACCCATTCCTATTCATGTTCTTTTAAATGGGACTTGGTTCGGTTTCCGAATCCGGTTAAAATGCTGGATTACTTAAACGAGAAAAATTACAAGGTTAATCTGTGGGAGCACTTGTTTGTGCATCCCACTGCCGACATTTATCAGGAACTGGAAGACTACTCCGGTGACTATGAAGTCTGGGGCGGGCTTGTCCCCGACTTTAATACACCGGAAGCCCGGAAGGTCTTCATCGAACATCATGGCCGGGAGCTGATCGACAAGGGTGTTGCCGGATTCAAGCTTGACGAATGCGATAACTCGGACTACAACCGCTCTAACTGGTCGTTTCCCGATACAACTCAGTTCCCATCAGGCTTGGATGGCGAGCAGATGCACAGTTTGATCGGCCGGTTGTATCAAGATACTATTGCCACCTGTTTTGTTGAACGGAATCAGCGTACACTTTCGCAGGTGCGATCTTCCTGGGCATTGGCTGCCAGTTTACCCTTTGTCCTTTATAGTGATCTCTATTCACATCAAGCATTTATTCGCGGTGTGGTAACCAGTGGCTTTTCAGGCTTGCTTTGGTCACCTGAAGTTCGCCAGGCAAGTTCTGCCGAGGATCTTATCCGGCGAGTGCAGACGGTTGTCTTTTCACCTCATGCTTTGTTGAACTGCTGGCGCATTCCTCATCCACCTTGGAAACAGGTCAATCTCGAAAAAAACCTGGCCGGTGAATTCATGGACAACTGGCTGGAAATCGAAGCAATTTGCCGCAAGTTCTTTGAACTTAGAATGAGCTTCCTTCCCTATCTGTACTCGGCATTTGCCAGGTATCACTTTGAGGGGATCCCTCCGTTTAGGGCCTTAGTTACGGATTATCCTGCCGATCCCAACACCTATTTGATTGACAATCAGTACATGATGGGTGATTCCATCCTTGTTGCGCCCATGACACTTGAAGATGGGGAAGAGCGAGAAGTGTATCTGCCGCAAGGAGTCTGGTGCGATTTTTGGACCAATGCAGCCTATCAAGGAGGAAAGGCATACACGATCAAATCCCCGATAGACAGGATTCCTGTCTTTGTCAAAGCCAACAGTTTGATTCCTTACGCTAAGCCTGTTCAAGCTGTGAAACGGGATACCTGCCTTGAGGTAGTGGTGAAGGCTTATGGTGATCAGTGTTCACCTTTTATGCTTTACGAGGATGACGGTTTTACCTTTGATTACCAGGAAGGGTGCTATAATTGGATTACCTTAGTCTGGGATCCAAAGGGTGGGCATCGTGTGGAAAGAAACGGCAAGTATGCAGGCCAGGCCTATAAGATTGTCAGCTGGGAAAAAACCGGTGCAGAGACAGGTTGATAGCGAATGGTACTGATCAGTGGAGATGAGCGATATTAAAGCTTATCTCCATATTTTTGTGCCAAACATTAATCTTCCCGGGGCCGGTTTGCGCTTACCTGCAGCTTTTTTGGCTTGTTTTAAGCCAATGCCAGCTTAAGGACAAATTTCACCACCAAATATACCAGTTCCAAGACTGAATTCGGATGGTGTTTAAGCTAGAATAAAGGTAGCTTTGGTGCCAATCAATGGAGGTGCAGCAGATGCAAGTCAGGATCGATCTGTTAACAGAATGGCAAATCCACCAGGATGAAGATTTAATCAGGATGGAATACCCTGCTCCCGAAAGTTCTGCCGGTTGGTATCCCATTGGTTTTGAAAGAGGTAATGATCAGGCTTTAGATGCAATGGGCTGGTATGGGTTAAATTTAATTGTGCTTACTGAGCAAGAGCAAACGCAGCTGCTGGTAAAGGCTCATTTTGCAGACAAGCAGTATCTGACCAGCGAGGTGAACTTGGCTGGTAAGGGGCAGCATGAATTTACCATCAAGCCCTGCGACTATGCAATTGAAAGGGCTAAAGCCAATATCTGGCGATTTCTGCAGGCCTTCGAAATTGAAGGCGGTGTGGAAGTTCTCTCAGCTGTTTTTCAAAGAGGAAAAAGAATCCATGTGGAAGCTGGAATCAGGGGCAAGTGGGGCCGCATAGGTGAAGAAGTCTCCTATAAAATGACAGTATATAATTGTACTGACTCGGATCAAAGCATCACAGTCAAACAGGTATTTCATGGCTGGGAATCATTGATCGCTAAGTGCGAACCAGCAAGCTTCGTTTTGCGAAGGGGCGGGCAGCAGCCGGTTGAAGTAACTGTCAAGTGTCATGAGAATATGGCGCCTGGGGCCCATGAACAGACTATGATCCGGTTTGTTTCCAACGGCGATAGCAGTAGTGCTGTGGACGTAGAATTGATTACCCTCCGGGAGCTCGAGCATCCGTATATTTATCATAACCAACATGGCTGGGAACAGCGGCGCAAGCTTGTTGAAAAACATGCTGAGTTTCAAACTGAATACCAGAAAATTATTGCTGATGCTGACAAGTGGGAAGTCAAACCACCGGTCCCGCTAGAAGAGCGAGATTACTGCTATCCGACCCAGGAAGAGCATTATGTGATGTCCGCAGCTTATGCCTACGCTTTCACTAGAGAAAGGAAATATGCGGAAAAAGTGGCTCAGTTCTTTAGGTATTTCACTGATCCTGATATTGGGTATCCGGTCAAGAAGAAGGGCTGCAGCCAAAGTTACGTACAGGAAGGTCACTTTTTTCAACACCTGGCCATTCCATATGATCTGATCTTTGACTCTGGTGTCCTTACCGGTGAGGATCATCAGCGGATTGAAGAGACTTTTAGAATTTATATGGACATTCTCGATGTTCACCTCCAAAGCGGGCACATATCAAATTGGTTGGTATCTGAGATTACGGGGGCTGTTTATTGTGCTTTGGCAATAGGTGATCTGGAACGGGCTTTGCGGTTTGTCTTTGGCCCGGGAGGCACGATTGAACAGCTGCGATATGGTTTGTTCACCGATGGCTGGTGGTATGAATGCTCTGTAAGCTATAACACCTGGGTCGCTTCAATGATGCTCCATACAGCCCATGCGCTGTTGCCTTTCGGGTATAATATTCTCCACACCTATTTCCCAATTACCTGTAATGATGAAGTCTGCAGTACTTATCAGGGCCGTGCACCTCAGGTGCGGCATGCAATGTACAACAAAAAATGGGGCGGCAATGTCAAAAACTACGTCTGTATCAAGGACCTTTTCGATGCTCCCCTAAAGTTTTTGGATTACCGCGGAGTCTTATTTGGGATTAATGATTCGACAGAAAGAAAACTGGAGGCAATTCATTTTAGTTCCACTTACGACCTGGCCTATACCCACTATCGGGATCGTGAGTATATCCCGGTAATTCGCAACCAGCAGTATCGCGACCCTGTATTTGGCCATCCACAGTCGGAACTTCCAGAATACGAATCACAGTACGTCAAAAACAATGCTTATGCTGACAACGTTGGCGTTGTCATGCTGAGAAGCCAAACCAAAGGTAGAGAGCAGCGGGAACAGATTCAGGCTGTGTTAAGGTATGGTTCCCACGGCTTTGCCCACGGACACTTTGACCGGACTAATCTACTTTCATTAATGCGCTATGGACGCAGTTTTTACAACCCAGAACATGTTTGGTGGGGGTATGGGCATTTCATGTATAAATTCTATGTCCAAAACTCCATCACCAAAAACATAGTTGTAGTGGATGGAAAAATGCAAATTCCGTCTGATTCGAAGCGCACCTTGTTCTATGGCAGTGAAGCGCTCCAGGCGGCGGCAGTTGAGACCAAATCTCAATGGGCTTATCCACCCTATGGAGGAATGGTATACGATGATAATGAAACCTTGGCTGAACGCTGTGAGTATGTTGCCTGTTCCCTGCCGGAAGTAAAGGATGCACCTCCCTATGGAGACCTGTCTTCTTTTACAGAACCGATTGTGCAGAAACGGATCATGGGAGTGACCGATGATTATATCGTCTTGTTTGATTATCTCAAGGGAGAACAGGAGCATCAATTTGACCGGTTATTCCAGATTAAAGGGTTTATTGGTTTAGAATCGGATGGACAGGTCAAATACAGACAGCATACCAGCCAGTTCAACAATAATCCCCTTTCTGACGGTCAGTTCATCACGGATTGTCACTGGTATGAAGTTTCCGGTAACAGTGTTGCCCGGTTTGAAACGGTTTTTGGTGAGGACGGGGATATGCGGGGAACCCGCAGCGAGCATAATTGTCCCGGTTTGTTGAAACTAGATGTTTATACTGCATGGCCCCAACATACAACCGCGATTATTGGCCGGGTGGCAGAGGACCATGGTTACAAAATTCCGTTGGAATACAAGGTTGAAGTTGATGGAGTTGTGAAACACAAGGACCGTTTCGGTGCCTGGATATTAGGTGAAGGCCGTTGTGAGATTGATGTTGTCGGTGGTAAGATGCTGAAGCTGCGAGTTAAAAATGGACCTGTTTACACTGAACAAATGTACCCCCGCCGGACTAAGCAGGGCTTGTTTTGGGGTGAAGCGTACATCGTTACTAAAGGAGGTGAAAAGATCAGCTTAAGCGACTTGCCCTTGCACTATGAAAACATTGATCGAGGCCATGGGATTGGGAAGGACTACGAGGGAGGCCGAGTCACAATTGTTGGCAATGAATATCCGAAAGCCATTCCCACCAGCCCGGTCAATCATGACGAAGAAGGTGTGATTACCGTTGATTTGACCCGCCTTGATGCAGAGAAGTTTGTTGGTTTAATTGGCGCAGATGCTTTTCCCGGGGATGAGTTGCAGCGCCGCAAAACCTATGCTGTCAGGACTGAAGGCAGAGAAGGCCGTTTCGTAACTGTGGTTGAGCCGTATGAAGCAGAACCGGTGGTGCAATCAGTACACGGCGTAAGCCCTGACCAAGTCATTGTTTATTTAACAGATGGCCGCAGACAAGTGATCACATTGGAAAATGTTGAGACCAGCAGTCCTGGCTTGAGGCTGGAGGAGTACAAGAACGGAAAGCTCGTGCGGGAAGTCTTGGCAGCTGGTATTTAAAGGTTCAAGGCCGGGAACGTTGTGGTATTTGGTAAAACCAATCAATTCTTAAAGGAGTGGAGAAAGCATGCTCAAGATTCGTAACGGGAAGATCTGGAGAGATACCAAAGGCAATGTCATACACTGCCATGGTGGTGGCTTTCTCAAACAAGGAGATTTTTTTTACTGGTTTGGAGAAAACCGGGAGCAGGGCAGGCTGGTTTCCTGCTATCGATCTCTGGATTTGGTAAGTTGGGAGTTCTGTAATGATGTGGTCACATCAGCCACACACCCTGAACTGCGTTCAGCAAATTGTGAGCGGCCAAAAGTGCTTTATAACGAAAAAACGCAAACCTATGTCATGTGGCTTCACTGGGAGAATGGAGTTGATTATTCCGCAGCTCGCTGTGGGGTATTGATCTCGGATCGCATTGACGGCAGCTATGAGTATTTATACAGCTTTCGTCCTTTAGGGCATATGTCCCGGGATTGCACTCTTTTCAAGGATGATGATGGTGCCGCCTATTTCATTTCAGCTGCCAATCATAATGCCGACCTCCATATTTACCGGTTATCAGAGGATTATCGGGAGATCGCTGCCTTAGAAATGGTTTTGTGGCCTGGCGAAAGCAGAGAAGCGCCTGCTGTTTTTAAGAGGGGACAGTATTACTTTATGGTTACTTCTGGATGTACCGGGTGGCATCCGAATCAAGTAAAATACGCATATGCAGAGAGCATTACAGGCGAGTGGTCTCCTTTAATTAATATCGGCACTCCAACAGGATATGATACGCAGCCTACGTATGTACTGCCCATCGTGGGAGTACAACAGACGACCTATCTATACGTCGCAGATCGATGGGACCCCAGCAATTACCATAATTCCAGGTATGTCTTCTTGCCCTTTGAATTTGCTTCTGATACGGCTTTAGATCTGCAGTGGGCTTCTGAGCTGGCTGTTGATCTAGAATTAGGTGTTGTGGAGACAACAGTAAACCAAAGCAATCTTTACCGGATGCGGGCGAATTTGCAGTACCTTGCTGTTGATAATTTCGAGGGAGTAGCGCCGGTTTCATTTTCTCGCTTAAACTATGCCAATGAAAACCAGTTATGGGATCTGGAGTATTCAAACAGCAATAGTTTTCGAATTAGGCATTATCTCAGCGGCAAGTATTTAACGCCCAGGAACCTCAGTAATGAGCCGCACTCAGAAATTGTTCTTGATGAACACAAGTCTCATATAAGTCAGGAATGGACTGTGAAACCGACTGGAGATGGTTATGTCAGCATTCTTAACAGTTACAGTAAACTTGCTTTAACTTTTGGTTCAGACGAGGAACAAAAATTGCTGCAGATGCCCTTTGCCAAAGAGGGAGATGCTGCTTGCGACAGACAAAAGATCATCTTGGCTAGAGTTTACGAGTAGTATTTATGAATATTACGTATAAGAATATGAGGTGAACAATGTGACACAGACCCATCCGTATTTGTTTCTGAACAGCAGCGGAATTGACGGCCTGCGCAGGGAACTGCAGACAAATCAAAATTTGAGCCAGCATTGGTTCGAAATGGTTGATCAGGCTGATCAGCTTTTGAAAGAAGAATGCATATCTGAGGATTATGCTGACGCCTCAAACAGCCAGCATGGAAACTATGGAGCCCCCAGCAATCAGATTTACAAAATGGCTGACTATCTTGGCCTGGCATATGCCATTACGGGAGACAAGAAGTATGGAGAAAAACTAAAAGAAGCTCTGTTATACTACAGCCAGTACAAAAAGTGGTTCGGTAAAGGCTGCCTTGATTATGATCCACCGTGGCATTCCGAGTTGAATACAGCACGGTTTTTGTATGGCTTTGCTGTGGGGTATGATTATATTTATGAGCTCCTTACAGAATCTGAACGAAGGCAGATCGTTGATGCAGTCGTCAGACTTGGGATTCTGCCTACGTTGGAGGATTGGCTCTTCCCGGAAACACGGATTCATGCCCTCGATTCAATGGGGCATAATTGGTGGAGCGTATGCCTGAGTCAGGCTGGCCTCGCAGCTTTAGCTATTATTCATGACCATAGTGAGGCAGGAAAGTGGGCAGTAGCGATTTCGGAGGTCTTTCCGGAGTGGTTCAATTACCAGGGTAATGTACTTCAGAATAAGAGCATTAACTTTGATCGGAACGGGCTTTTTTACGAAGGGATTAACTATGCTAATTACGGTGTCAGCGAGTATCTGATTTTCAGAATTGCATTTCAAAATGTATTTGGTAAAGAACAAGCTCCCGAGATCCCATTGCTGCGTAAGGTTGGTGACGCATTGGTTAATACTTGTTATCCAACCAGCAACGGATTAGCCATTATTGAGTTTAATGATGGCCACAGCGATGCGGGCCGCTGTGTAAAGGCTCTCTTAGCAGCTGGATTTGATGATCCCTGTCTGCGCTGGTACGCTGCAAAATCCAGCCATAAGATGACACCGCTGGATTTCATCCACTACAGCCAGATTTTTGATGGCCCAGCTTACCGCCCCGCCATAAGGCCAAATGCTGGGGAGTTTCCTGATGTGGGATGGGCTGTTTTCCGGTCATCCTGGGATGACGATGCCACCCTTGTTGCTATCAAATCTGGTTTTACATGGAATCATGCCCATGCTGATGCCGGTTCTTTTGTTCTCTTTCACAAGGGGAAACGGTTGATTAGTGATTCGAGAAACTGTTCATATGCCCGCGAGGAATATCAATCATACTTCTGTCAAAGCCATGCTCATAATGTTGTTTTATTTAACGGGCAGGGTCAACACGGTGAAGACATCTATTACGGCGTTAAAGCCCCCGGAAAAATTCATGATTTCATGCAGTTAGGTGATTGTAAATATGTATATGCCGATGCAACAGGGCCTACACTGCGGCATTTTCTCCGGAATTACCGTCACCTCTTATGGATTGGGAATGTGATCCTCATCTACGATGATCTTTTAACCTATGAGCCGGGAACCATAGAGTGGCTGCTGCATTATTCTGAAGAAATCTCCGGGTCAGGAGAGTCACTCCGGATTGCAAACGGATCCAGTTCTGCTACCATGGTGCGCTTATATCCTGAGAATCAAGAGGTGAGAGAAGCCGACGGATTGGACGATCATAAACCAGATCAGCTCAGGAAGTATCTTGTCTTCAGCCCCAGGGAGCAGAAGCGGGAGCAGAAGTTCATCACAGCAGTCTTAATAGATGAAGATGCTGGAACAGAAGTGAGGCTGAAGGAAGGCGAAACCTTTTTACGGGTTACGATAGGAGATTCGGCTGTGGAAACAGAAATATACTTTAATCTGCAGGCAGATGGCCGGAAAATGCATCGCAACAGCTGCAATCGGCTGGATAACTGGGAAACAGATGCCTATATTCTGGCGGTCAGCCGCGTTAAGGGTGCCGATCCACAGGATTATGCGAAGATCAAGCAGATATTAGTATCCGCTGGCAGCTTTGTGCGGTTTAATGGGGAAGTTGTTTTTGACTGTTTGGCCAAGGCTACCTGTTCGTTTACATTGGATGAGCAGGCAGAAGTGAGCATTAAAGGCCACGTTGGTTATACAGCTCGACTCAATTTAGGTGCGAACGCCAGAAGGATAATGGTCAATGGCAAAACTTGCTGCTCAACAGTTGATTCACAAGCAGACCTAGTGGAGTTTGTGATTCCTGAGCAGCTGTAAAACAGCATCAGGGGGAGGGATGCGGCTGTGGATACTGTACGAGCAGTAGCGGCCTTGAATCATTATTTTCAAATTAGAACAGGCTTTCCCAGTTTTGCTGTTACGGTTGGGTTTGACGGATTTGTAGATCAAATCATTGAGGTAGTGGATAAACGCTATTCCGCCACCAGCTATGATCGGATTGAAACCATCACCCAATTTGGAAAGAGAATTCTCCGCAGCGCCGGGCTGAGCACCAATATTGAGCTGGTGCCAAAACTGGTCAAAATTGGCGGTAACGGGCCGATTATGGCTAACGCCCTGGTTGCAGCCGGGCAGCAGATTTCCTATTTGGGGGCTTTGGGGACACCGGAAATTGACCCTACTTTTCATGAATTTGTCAAGTGCTGCAGGGTTGCTGTATCGTTTGCCAACCCCGGCAGGACTGATGCTATGGAGTTTTTTGATGGGAAAATCATGCTTGGCAAACTAACCTCATTAAACGAGGTAACCTGGGAGCACCTGGTATCACACTTAAACCAGCAGATGCTGAAAGCGCTGTTTGCTGAAGCTGATTTGGTGGCTACGGTCAACTGGACGATGACGCCGTATATGAATGATCTGTGGGATAAACTGTACCAGTTCCTGGGGACCATCGAAATTAACAGGCGCCCGTTCTTATTTGTCGACTTGGCCGATCCGGAAAAACGCAGTACCGAAGACATCAGGGAAGCAATGGAGTCTTTGGAGAGGTTTTCCAGATACTACCATGTTATTTTAGGGCTTAACCTTAAAGAAGCCGCTGAAGTGGCCAAAGCCATAGGGATTGAGCTGTCCAAGCCTGTAGAGGAAGGATTGCTGGCGGAGATTACCAAAATCTTGAGCCAGCATCTGCAGCTGTTTGGCCTTGTCGTGCATTCGGTTAAAGCGTGCGCTGCTGTATGCAACCAGGTTTTTGCACAAGTTACCGCACCTTATTGTGAAAGGCCGCAACTGACAACCGGGGCCGGGGATAATTTCAACGCCGGTTTCTGCTTAGGTTTGTTGTTAGATTTATCTTTAGGGGAAACGCTGGCCCTGGCATCAGCAAGTTCCGGGTATTATGTCCGGCATGGGCACAGCCCAAGTTTCAAAGACTTGCAGGAGTTTGTGGTTTTGTGGCAAAGTAATATCGGCAGAAGTTTCTAGAACAAGAATATGCAGAGGAGAGATGAGATGAGTAAAGTTAAGTTGAACAAAGTAGAGTTGAGCAGAGCTGAGCATGACGCAAATGGGGCTGAAGAGCGGAAAGAGCCAGGATATTTCGGCGAGTTTGGCGGGCAGTTTGTTCCAGATACCTTGAAACAAGCGTTGGACTATCTGGCAGAAGCCTATGCCAAAGCAAAAGCGGACCCCGGGTTTAAGGAGGAGGTTGACTATTACCTCAAGCACTATGTAGGCCGTCCAAGCCCTCTGTACTATGCCCGCCGCTTAAGTGAGAATCTTGGTGGCGCCCGGATTTATCTAAAGCGCGAGGATCTTAATCATACCGGCGCCCATAAAATAAACAATGTCATTGGTCAAGCTTTACTGGCCAAACGCATGGGTATCAAAAGGGTGATCGCTGAAACCGGAGCTGGGCAGCACGGTGTTGCCACCGCCACGGTGTGTGCGTTGTTTGGCATGGATTGTGTTGTTTACATGGGGGAAGAAGATACCCGGCGCCAGGCCCTTAATGTGTTTCGGATGCAGTTGTTGGGGGCAAAAGTTGTTCCGGTAACGGCAGGCAACCGCACCTTGAAGGAAGCTGTTGATGCGGCTTTGGTGGATTATGCGGAGAACTACCGCGACACCTACTATATGCTGGGTTCTGCAGTTGGCCCCTATCCATATCCGGATATCGTCCGCGATTTTCAATCCGTTATCGGTGAGGAAACGAAGCTGCAAGCTGTGGAGCAGTTAGGACGTTACCCCGACTATTTGATTGCCTGTGTAGGAGGGGGTAGCAACGCTATTGGCCTGTTCGCCCCATTTTACCATGACAGAGAAGTGAAGTTCATTGGAGTGGAACCAGGCGGTAAAGGAACCAGAATTGGTGAAAATGCAGCGGCGATTACCTATGGCCGTCCCACGGTGATTCATGGCTTTCGCTGTTATGCCATCCTTGATCAAGACGGTGAGCCTGGAACTACCAGTTCAATAGCGGCTGGTTTGGACTATCCCGGTGTGGGCCCGGAGCACAGTTTCTACCATGCGACCAAGCGGGCAGAGTATGTCACGGTGTCCGACCAGGAAGCCTTAGATGCTTTTCGGATGTTGTCCGAGACTGAAGGTATTATTCCTGCCCTGGAAAGCTCCCATGCTGTTGCTTATGCTATCAAGCTCGCCCCAACACTGCCATCGGATCAAATTATCGTGGTCAATCTTTCGGGGCGAGGAGACAAAGATGCCCTGCAGGTTTATGAAATGATCAAGAACCAAAAAGTGCTTTCTTAGTAAGGCAGGAAAGTTCCTTTTGATTAGTGAAACAGTACATGGATATACTGAGGAAGGAGATTGGACAAGTGCTCGAAACAGCTAAACGCAGAGTGATTAGTGTAGGCTTGTTGGTTGTGCTGATATTACTGTCAGTTTACTTCTGGCGATCAATACCAGGAGCCATACCGGATGGAGTATACAATGCCACGGCTGAAAGTTATGGCGGCCCGTTGACACTGGCTGTGACCATTGCAGATGGGAAGATTGTCGAAATTGAGATTGTCGAGCATAATGATACACCGTTTGTGGCATCAGGTGCGATTGCCACGATTATCCCGGCAATTATTGAGGCTCAAAGCGCTGATGTGGATGTTGTTGGCGGGGCTACAATGACTAGCACTGCAATCAAAGATGCAGTCAGACAAGTACTGACTGAAAACAAATAGTTTTAAGCTGGCTTTTGCTGCTGAATACAGGGTTCTGACTATCCTGAGCACGGTATGGGTAAACTATCCTAAAACATAATCTAGGAGGGACACCGTGCCGAGCAAAGAACAAATGAGGTTAGTCGGCCAGACGTGCAGCGAATATGAACGGGAAGCGGAGGATCAAGAACGCAGCTGTGGATCTTGCATCCATTGGGTTGATGAACAAGCTTTATGTGAACTAGATATCTTTGTCGAACAATTGACAAGTCTGGATCAAACATAAAAAGCGGTGTAGTGCCGCTTTTTGTCATCTGGTGCAGTTAGAAAGGATGATGGAGATGCGCCGGCTGGGTGAGATCGTGAAAATTGAAGGGAATCAGGCCTGGGTAAAATTTGCCAATCCCAGTGAAGCCTGTGGGAGCTGCAAAGGTTGTATCCGCTTGACTATGCAAGAGCAGGAGGATGAAAGGGTCTTTAAATTGGCTTTGAATATCAAGGCTGAGGTTGGGGATACAATCATGGTTGAATATCCGGAAAAAGGGATTGTCCAGACTATGCTGGTTTTGTACGGCCTACCTTTTCTCGGTTTGTTTCTAGGTTATTTCTTGACCAGTTATTTCACTGGCAGTGAAACCACCTCCGCTTTGACAGCGCTCGGCGGTTTAATTGTGTGCGGAATTTTGGCCCGGCCAGTCGCCCGTTTAGTCGATGAGAAGATCGGCCAGCCGAGAATTGTTAGCACCGCATGTCAATCGCAGTAGTTGATTATTGAAACAATCGTTTCAGGTTGTCGATCCGGGAAACTGCCCCAATCAACAGGTAATCAGCAAGGGTTAAGGCAACCATCGCTTCAACCACCACCACTGCTCTGGGGACAATGACTGGATCGTGGCGGCCAGTGATCGTGAGGTCTACGTTTTTTTGTGCCGCAGTGACGGTTTGCTGCACTTGCCCGATACTGGGCGTCGGCTTGAAATAAGTTCGCAGTCTAAGTGGCGAACCATCACTGATTCCACCAAGGATGCCGCCGGCATGATTGGACGGTTTGACCAGACAGCCATCAGCATAGCGATAGCGATCATTGTGCTCGCTGCCGCGCATTTGGGCAGCTTGGGTGCCGCTGCCAATTTCCACAGCCTTGACAGCTCCGATCGAAAAGACAGCTTTGGCCAGCATAGCATCTAGTTTTTCAAAAACCGGTTCGCCCAGCCCCAGGGGCAGCCCGGTGACAATGCATTCGATGGTTCCCCCGACCGAATCCCTTTCAGCAGCCAACTGGTCCAGTAACTGTGATGCTTGACTGGCAGCCTCTGCATCAGGCATGGCAAATGGATTTTTCAGGATAAGGGTTGAATCAAAGCGGGCAGGATCAATTTTGATGGACCCGATTGCATAGGTATAAGCCATTATTTCAATCTGAAATTCAGCCAACAGCTGTTTGGCAACAGCCCCTGCCGCCACCCTGGCGGCAGTTTCACGCCCGGAAGCACGGCCGCCGCCACGGTAATCACGGATCCCGTACTTCTGTTGATAAGTGTAATCTGCATGTCCAGGCCGGTACACATTGGACAAGTGATCATAATCACCGGATTTCGGGTCTTGATTGGCAATCAGGATCGAAATCGGTGTTCCGGTGGTATACCCTTGGAATACGCCTGATAGAATTTGAGCCCGATCCGCTTCCCTGCGAGGAGAAGCAAAACGGGATTGGCCGGGCTTGCGGCGGTCCAGATCGCGCTGGATCAGTTCCGGATCAAGCCTGATGCCAGCAGGGCAGCCGTCGATCACGGCACCAATTGCCGGGCCATGGGATTCACCCCAGGTTGTTACCCTAAATCTTTTGCCGAAGATGGAGCCGGACATGATCTAACCTCCTGAAATTGCTAGTTTAATCCTACAATAAAAACAATTGGCGCGCAAGTAAAAAGCACTTGACGAAAGTGTTCAAGCTGGGTATAATAAAATTTGTCATGGCGGCGTAGCTCAGTTGGTCAGAGCATGCGGTTCATACCCGCAGTGTCGCTGGTTCAAATCCAGCCGCCGCTACCATATTTTGCGATAAACCCTGGAAATGTACAGGGTTTTGTTTTTTTTCTCTTAGCTTGTTCGACAGAGAACTGTCCCCAGGTATGGTATATTAACCACAAGATATCCATACAGGAGATGGTCGGGTTGAAACATCTCGAATCAAGTGCCCATGAGTATCGAGTAGTGCCCCTGGAAGTAAGGAGGACTAGAACCCGCATTAAACCGGCATCGTTGTCACTGCACATACCGGTAATGACTGTTTTGATAGGTTTTTTTCTGGCTCGCGCCGTGTTGTTGGACGAGCTTCTGCCTTTTGGCTTAGCCTTTTTAGCAGCTGTTTGCCGCAGCTCAAGGCCCCGGCCGGGATGGGCCTTGCTGGGAGTTCTGGCAGGGTATGCTTCTCTAGTGACGAGTGCTGCAGCTGCCGGTACAACAGAGTCTGTACTTGTGATCTACCCATATTATGCCGCAACTTTGCTGGTGTGGCTGGTCGGCGGCAATCGGAAGATGCGCCAGAAGAACAGCTACTGGGTTTTCTGGCTTTTTACCGGTTTTCTGGCTGTCAAAGCACCTTTGACGATTAGATGGCTGGGCAGCAGTTATCCCATGATCTGGTTTGCAGCCTTAAGCGAGGCAGTAATCTCAGTTGCTGTTTTCAGCATGTTCTCAACTCTTGTCCACAAAAAACGAACCTATGTTTTGGATGTTAAGGAGTTTCAAATCGGACTCTTGTTGACAGCCATTTTTTTAGGTGCAGATCTGGTTATCTACCAGTTCCCATTGCGCATACTGATCATGTTCTATCTTGTTTTGGCAGCAGCCCGGATTGGTCAAGCTGGACTTGCCCTGATGATTGGGCCTATCTTCACCTTGATCAGCCTTTTAGTCAAGCTTCCGGTGGAATTGTCGGTGTTGGTGGTTGTGGTTGCGGTGATCGCCGGTTTTTTGGCCCATTTACCCTTTGGCTTGTTCATTGCAGGGATGGCAGGGTATTTCTTAACCTATGGCCTACCTGTTGCGCCGGAGACAGTCAGATATGCGCTAATGCTGGCAGCAGCTGCGGTTGCTGTGTATTTAACCCCTGCCAGCAGGCTGCGTCAGCTGGAGCGGCTGCTTCCTGGAACCAAAAAGCATGCTCTGCGGCAGGCTTCTCATACAGCCAGAGCTCAGGAAATCCTGGAGACACGGGTGGAACAGTTTTCGCAGGTTTTTCAGGAACTGGCGGCGGTTCTGGAAGAAAGCACTTTTGTCGCTCAGCAATTGGAAAATTTAGCGCAAATTATATCTCAGCTGCGGACTGAACTGAGTACGCAGGTTGAATTTGCTGAAGCAATCGAAGAAAAACTATGGCAGAATCTGGACTCAGCGGAATTGAAAGAGCTGACGGTTTTGCACCACAATGGAAGCTACTTGGTATCCGGCAAATGTTACAGCCACTGTGGAACAGTTTGGTGCGAGCAGGTTGCCAAAGAATGCAGCGAACTCTTAGGAGGTAGCTTTGCTGTAACAAGGCGCAGGTGTATGGTGTCGGGACAGTGTGGATTTGACATTTCGACCAAAGCAAGGTATGTTGTAGATGTAAAGACTGCCAAAATTGCCCAGGGCAAGGTATCAGGGGACAGCAATGCCATCTTCGCCTTGTCGGCAAACCGGATCGGTCTTTTGATCAGCGACGGAATGGGTACAGGCGAGAGGGCAGCCAGCTACAGCCTGGCAACCATCAAGCTGTTGGAGAAGATGATTCGGATTGGCTATGACCCTGGTTTGGCAGCTAGAGTGATCAATCAGGTGCTGCTTGCCCGCAGCATGAACGACAGCTTTGCTACAATTGATTTTGTGATCGTTGATCTGGAATCAGGCCAGCTGGAGTTTTTGAAAATTGGGGCAGCCTCTAGCTTCATCAAACGAGGCCGGGAGATTGAAGTAATCCAGAACCACGCTTTGCCGGTGGGAATCCTCAATCATGTGGAAGTCGAGCCACAGCGGCGGCTGCTTTACGAGGGTGATTATTTGGTAATGGTCACTGATGGTGTACTGGAATTTCAAGGCCAGGTGGTTAACAAAGAACAGTGGTTGTGCAATATCTTAAGGCGCATTGATGATAAGCTGGGCTGCCAGGAACTGGCCAACCAGGTGCTGCTGCAGAGTATAGACGCAGCCGGCGGCGGGGTGGTTGATGACATGATGGTTCTGGTAGCCAGATTAGTGAGGAATGATCCAGAAATTCATCCTTACCAAAGGAGTTAGAGTGCGTGACTGTTGATTTACTGAACGAATTTGTTGCCAATGTCAAGGCCCGCCAACTGCTTGATCCCAAAGACCATCTATTGGTGGCAGTTAGCAGCGGGCCTGATTCTATGGCCTTATTGCATTTGCTGTGGCGGGCACAGCTTGCACCACTAGGAGTCTTTCATCTGAATCACCGCCTGCGCCCCGAGGCTGAAGAAGAAGCAGATTTTGTTGCAGCCTATACCCAACAGCTTGACCTACCTGTTCACAAGTATCACTATGATGTCAACCGTTACGCAGCCGAAAACCGAGTTTCCGTAGAAACCGCCGCCCGGGAAGTGCGTTACCGCTTACTGGAAGAATGTATGGAAAAACATGGTTATACTAAGATTGCCCTAGGGCATCATCAGGATGATCAGGCTGAAACCGTCTTACTGCACTTGATTCGCGGCAGTGGCTTGTCGGGGTTGGCAGGAATGAAACCGAAGCGGGATTGTTACATCCGCCCACTGCTGCCTTTTACCAAAGCTCAGCTGATCGCCTATTGCCGCGCCTTTGCGATCAAGTTCTATCATGACCGTACCAATTTCAGCCCCGAGTTTGAACGGAACAAGCTGCGGTTGGAATTGATCCCCCTGATTGAACGGGAGTATAATCCAAAATTCAGCCATCATTTGGCTCAACTGGCAGAAATAGTCCGTGCTGATGACGAGGAGCTTACCGGTAAAGTAGAGCAGCTACTTCCAGAACTGACCTGCACCAATTATGGTGTGCTTCATCTGCAGCGCGGGAAGTTTCGTCAATTGTCCCTTGCCTTTCAGCGGCGGGTTTTGCAGAGTCTGATTGCCAAAGCCCGGCAAAGTGTGCATTGGGCAGCATTCGAGCAAGTTGAAAGCTTGCGGGAGTTGATTTTAAATAATGACTATTTTACTTATGAATTGCCCCTATTAACAGTCATTGGTGAACCGAATAATATAGTATTCGGCAAACCAGAACTCCCCCAATGGGAACCGGGGATCTTGCCGGTTCCAGGCACCGTTTCAATGGGCAACTGCCAGATCCGCACCGAGGTTTTGACCAAAGGCCCAGGCTACTGCCTTGAAGGACCGGGCGAGGACTTTGCCCTCGACCAGCTCTGTTTGCCCTTGGTCTACCGCAGGCGCAAACCGGGTGATGCGATGCAGGTTTTTGGCCAGACTGGCAAAAAAAAGATCAAGGACCTCTTGATTGAAGCCAAAATCCCTCGTTATTTACGGGATCATATTCCCATCATCTGCGATCAGGAGGAAATCATCTGGGTGTGCGGTGTCAGAAGAAGTGAAAAAGGACGGGTTACCCCTGATTCTAAAGAAGTTATACGTATAATATTGGAGGATGTAAGAGGATTGCCATCATGATCAGCCTGTGCTATAATAAATAAACATGGGTGGATTCCTGCTATAATGCTAATCATATGGTGTTTTTGTGTGATGTTATCCTGGATATGCTGTAGTGAACTGTGTCTTTGGAAGGAGGTTGTATTTTGCATAGATTACTGCGACAGATTAGTCTTTATTTGCTGATTACGATCATCCTTGTGATGGTTATTCAAGGTATGTACCAGTCTGTGGACCCGGTGAGGCAGTTAACTTACACTCAGTTAAATGAGTTGATCATGAATAAACAGGTAAAAACTGCAGTGTTGATAGGCGAACAAGGTATTGAAGGTACCTTGGCTGACGGGACCAAGTTCCAGTCAATGGTTCCGGCAGGCAAGATGGCTGATATCAGCGACTTGCTCATTGAACAGAATGTCATCGTAGAGGCGCAGGTGCCGCAAGGTACCTCATGGTGGGTTGCCTTGCTCCCGAATATCATTACCTTGGTGATCTTCATCGGTATTTGGTTGTTTGTCCTCAATCAAATGCAAGGCAGCAACAACAAGGCTATCTCCTTTGGTAAAAGCCGTGCCCGCCTGCATACAGATGATAAAGGGCGGATCACTTTCAACGATGTTGCTGGGGTAGATGAGGCCAAACAAGAGTTGGTAGAAATTGTGGAGTTTCTGAAACAACCTAAGAAGTTTGCCGATTTGGGAGCCAAGATTCCCAAAGGTGTTTTGCTGGTGGGGCCTCCTGGAACAGGTAAAACCTTGTTGGCCAGGGCTGTTGCCGGTGAAGCCGGCGTGCCGTTTTTCAGCATCAGCGGTTCTGAATTTGTGGAGATGTTTGTAGGTGTCGGTGCTTCCCGGGTGCGGGATTTATTTGACACAGCCAAGAAAAACTCACCCTGCCTAGTGTTCATCGATGAGTTGGATGCGGTGGGCAGGCAGAGAGGAGCCGGGCTTGGCGGCGGTCATGATGAGCGGGAACAAACCCTGAACCAACTGCTGGTTGAAATGGACGGGTTTGAGACCAACTCAGGCATTATTGTTATGGCTGCTACTAACCGTCCTGATGTTTTGGATCCGGCATTGCTGCGCCCAGGCAGATTTGATCGCAAGGTGGTTGTAGAACGGCCAGATTTGATTGGACGGGAAGAGATCTTAAAGATACATGCCCGCAATAAACCATTACAAGGTGTTGACCTTAAGGTATTGGCCAAGAGAACACCTGGGTTTTCCGGGGCGGACCTGGAGAATTTGCTGAACGAAGCTGCGATCCTAGCAGCACGTAAAGGTATGAAAAAGGTCACAATGCTTGAATGTGAAGAAGCAATTGATCGGGTAATCATGGGACCGGAGAAGAAAAAACGTGTCCTTACAGAAGAGGATGTAGCGGTCTTTGCTTACCACGAAGCTGGGCATGCGGTGGTATCCTATTTTCTCCCCGATTCCGATCCGGTGCATAAAGTCAGCATCATCGGGAGGGGCCAGGCTGCAGGTTATACCATGTATCTCCCGGAAACAGAGCGGTATGTGATGACCAAGTCCAAACTCCTTACCGAGCTAACTTCCATGTTAGGCGGGCGGGCTGCAGAGATTCTGGCTTTCAATGAATCCAGCACCGGCGCCCAAAATGATTTGGAACGTAGTACAAAGATTGCACGTAAGATGGTTATGGAATGGGGCATGAGTGAGAAGCTGGGCCCTTTGACTTTCGGCAATCCCGGCGGGGAAGAACTGGTGTTCTTGGGCAGGGATATTTCCCGGGATCGCAATTTCAGCGAGCAGATCGCAGCGGCGATCGACAGTGAAGTGCGCAATATCATCGAAAGCTGTTACCAGAAAGCACTAGATATCCTTACTGATAACCGGGAACGTCTGGATGCCTTGGTTGAGGTGCTCAAGGAGAAGGAAACCATCAATAGGGAAGAATTCGAGGCCATTATGGAAGGCAGAGAACTGCCGGAAATAAGCGTTGAGGAATTTCCTGAGCAGGTGGCAGCTATCAAGGAAGAAGAACAAAAACAGCGCGAGCCGATTATCAAGGCCAAACGCGAACCAGTAGTAGGTGTCGAGTAAATATCCTGGTTAGTAGTTCCCGGTCTAGTGTCACAGAGACTGGGAACTTACATATGATGTCACGAAGGGATAATCAAGGAGGTAGTGCTGTGTCGGATAGAATAGTATTGAAGAACATGGTCTTTTACGGATATCATGGTGCATTTGCCGTGGAAAAGGAATTGGGTCAGAAATTCGCCGTTGATCTGGAAGTCTATACAGACTTGCAGAACCTCCATGACGACACCGAGCTATCTTTCAATTATGTCGATGCTTATACCATCGTCAAGGAAATTGTAGAAGAGCAGGAGTACAATCTGGTGGAAACATTGGCAGAGGCGATTGCCGATCAAATCCTGTCGGCGTATGATGTGGAGAAAGTAGTAGTCAGAGTGCGCAAGAGCCAGGTACCAGTAGGCGGATATGTTGACTATCTGGAGGTGGAAATCGTACGCCCGCGCTAATTGCCTGCTGACGGTTTTTCTAAAGAGCAAGTCTAGATCCGAATCTAGTTAGATGAAGAGCCCAAATGGATTATGGACATCCACTGGGCTCTTAATATTTTAGGCACAGGCTGTTTAGTATGCCTATTGGATGACTTCTTCTGTTGCCATTAAGGCACCGGTGACCGCTTCCGCCAAATTGTTGCCGTGGTCAGCGATCCGCTCCAAGGTGCTGATTACGTCCAAGAAGAGCACTCCGGCTTCAGGATGGCATTTGCCTTCATTGAGGCGCTGAATATGAGTTTCGCGATAGAGTTTTTCCAGTTCGTCAATTTCATCGTCTTCCAGGATCAAGCTTTCCGCATCTTCAACACGTTCGGTGCGGAGCACCTCAATAGCCCGGGCATAAACGGATTCGACTTTGGAGTACATTGTATTCAGTTCGTCAATCGCTGTTTCGCTGAAGCTGATATGATGTTGAATCCGTTCATCAGCTAATTCAGCAATGTTCGTGGACAAGTCGCCAACCCGTTCCACATCATGCACCGAGTGGAGCAAGTTGGTGATCTTGCGATGTTGCCTATGGGTCCAGGGATTGTCAGCCGCTTGGGTTAGATAGACAATAATCTCTTTTTCAAGGAGATTGAGTGTTTCTTCTTTGACCATCACCTTTTCAATCAGTTTCGGATCACCTTTGATAAAAGCCTGGAACGATTCTCGCAGCATCTCCATGGATATGTCACACATCCGCAGAGCTTCCTTAGTCGCGGCGATCAAGGCAGCTGGGGTATGCAGGATATTTCGGTCCAAATACTGTGGCTTGATACCAGGGCCGTGTTCCTCTCCGGGAATAAGCCACTCAATGAAGCGGACGAAATGATTGATCAGTGGAAAGAAGATGATTGTGTTAGCTACGTTAAACAGAGTATGGGCATTTGCCAGCTGCCTGGCTACAGAAACACCTGTATGTGTAACCACAGATATGAAAGGCTTGAGCAGCAGCAGGAAAACTATCACGCCGGCAATTTTAAATACCACGTGGGATATGGCAGCACGTTTGGCGGTGACGTTAGTGCCAATGGAAGCTAAAAGTGCGGTAATACAGGTGCCGATATTTGCACCCAGAATGAGTGCGATGCCTGAAGGGATATCGATCAGCCCTTGAAGGCTTAAGGCTATGATCAGGCTGGTTGTGGCACTGCTGCTTTGGATAATTACTGTAAATATGGTTCCGGCAATAACACCTAAAACCGGGTTGCGGCCAAAACTGACCAGCATGTTCACAAAGGGTTCATATTCCTTGAGAGGGCTGATACTTTGACTCATAATGAACATGCCAAAAAACAACATGCCGAAACCGAGAATTGCCAGGCCAATATACTGCACTGCTTTTCTGCGGCTCATAAAATTCATGATCGCCCCGATTCCGATTAGGGGCAGAGCAAAGTCTCTGATATCAAAGGCAACGATTTGGGCTGTAACGGTGGTTCCGATGGCTGCGCCCATGATCGTGCCCACTGCCTGCGTCAGATTCATCAACCCTGCATTGACAAAACCGACTACCATCACCGTAGTGGAACTGCTGGATTGAATAAGCATGGTGGCCAATGCTCCGGTGAGGATGGCAATGATGGGACGGGAAGTGAATAATTCCAGAATCCGTTTCAGTTTATCTCCTGCAGCATTTTGAAGACCTTCAGACATCTTGGCCATGCCAAAAAGAAAAAGGCCAAGGCCTCCAATCAATCCAAATCCGATTTCTAGACTCATGAATCTACCTCGCTTCCTTAAAAAGTCCACATCATAGATTCGGTAATATAATTTCAATTCCTGCAAAATCTTAATATGCATCTGCAAACTCGTTGCAAAGGAACTGTTAATTAATCTATCAGCAGTATGTTTGATTTTTCTTAGTCCAGCTCCTGAAGTTGTCTGCGGTATGCTTTGCTTAAAGAAATTAATCCCCGTTTTTTAGCTTCAGGATTGAGTTTTTTGTCTTGGGCGAGGGTAATCATGGCATTTTTGATCATTTTGAGTTTTTCCTGCCTGTTCATGGCCATACCTCCGGTTGACTTTTGATTCCCATCTACTACCAGTATGTGCAGGCAAGTCCATTTTTATGCCAAAAAATGGCAAGGCCGGTATCAAGCTGCTACTGGCCAAAAACCAGGTAGACGATATAAGTGGACACCAAGAATCCAGCTAAGTCCGATACAAGGGCAGCAGGCAAGCTGTGACGAATCTTGCGGACACCAACAGCGCCAAAATAGACAGTGAGGACATAGAACGTTGTTTCCGTACTGCCTTGCATTGTAGAAGCGATCAATCCGGTCAATGAATCAGGTCCATGAGCTTTGATAATTGCCGCCAGCATGCCCAAAGCGCCGGATCCGGAAAGAGGCCTAATCAGAGCTAAGGGGATCAACTCATCGGGGATCCCGATCCGGGAAGTAACGGGTGAAAGGAGGTCAACCAGATACTGCATCATGCCCGTTTGTTGAAAAATCCTGATGGCTACGAACATCGCTACTAAAAAAGGGATGATTCGCACTGCAGTTGTAAACCCTTCTTTAGCACCTTGGACAAAGCTTTCATAGACAGGCACCTTGCGGGCTATACCAATCAAAGGAATGATAATCAACAATGCAGGAACAGCCCAGGCAGAAATGAAATTAATCACCGAAATCACAGCTTCATTCCTCCTCTGTCAGTTTTTCTGAATAGGTAATCGGCAACGATGGCAGCCATTGTTGACGCGGCAGTGGCCACAATTGTAGTTCCCACAATGGCTGTAGGGTTGACAGACTTTGCTGCAGCTCTCAAGGCAATCACGGTTGTAGGGATTAGAGTCAGGCTTGATGCGGTGATTGCCACGAAAGTGCACATACTATTACTTGCAGTTTCTTTGCTGGCATTCAACTTTTGCAGTTCTTCCATGGCCTTGATTCCCAACGGTGTACAGGCATTGCCCAATCCCAGAAGATTTGCGCTCATACTCAGGATGATGGCGCCTATAGCCGGGTGATCTCGAGGGACCTCAGGGAACAATGCCCTGGCCAGGGGTTGGATCAATTTGGCCAACAGCTGCATGAGCCCTGCATCTTCAGCTATCTTGATCAGCCCGGACCATAAAGCAATCACTCCGATTAGGTTGAAAGCTGTTTTCACAGCGTCTTCTGCACCGCTGATGGTGGCCCGGGTCACTGTTTGGATATCACCGTTCACTGCGGCAGCAAGTACGCCACAAGCCAGCATGGCAAACCAGATGATGTTGATCATACAGCCACCCCCCGTTGCTAATTGATATGCCGCAAAGATAGGATTATTGCTAAAACCTGTGATACTAAAAGCAAACCAGCCAAAAACGAGGAAAACGGGTCCTGACGTTACCTGACTAAAAACAATCATGTTTGCTATAAGTTTGTTCAATAATGCTATAATAATAGCGAAGGTCAAATATGGTCAGAAAAGGAGGCGCAAGATGAGTCTGGCAGATTTGATCGAGAGTTATATTAAGCAGCAGCTCCATAGGAGTGAAAATGAGGCGATAGCATTAAGCCGAGCTGAATTGGCAGAGCTTTTCAGCTGCGTGCCTTCACAAATAAATTATGTTCTGGCTACTCGCTTTACCCTGGAACGAGGCTATTTGATTGAGAGCCGCCGTGGCGGTGGCGGGTACATCCGCATTGCCCGGGTGACCAAAGCCGATCGCCTTAACATGGCTGAGCAGCTGGTATTGGAGATTGGCCTTCAGATCAGTGAGAGTGAAGCGGAGCAGTTTCTGGCCAGCTTCCATGATTTAGGGGTCTTGACCAGGCAGCAGGTGCGAGTAATCCGGGCTATCCTCCAACGAGAGACAGCCCAGATTGCTCAGGGTAAGGCAACCTTACGTGCCAGTTTACTGCGGGGTTTGGTGATCCTGACCATGCAGTGCGACAAACAGAACGAGGTGTGAACCATGTTGTGCGAAAAGTGTCAGAAGGAAACTGCCAGTGTCCATGTGACGAAAATAGTTAACGGAGAGAAGACGGAAGCCCATCTGTGCCAGAATTGTGCCAAAGAGTTGGGCGAGTTTGGACTAAACATTGATCTGCCCAATCTTTTTGCTAGCCTGTTTGATTATGCACCTTTCAGCGGCAAACTGGTCCGTCCTAAACAGTGCCCTACCTGCCGGCTTACAATGGAAGATTTTCGGGAACTGAATCAGTTTGGATGCAGTGATTGTTATGAAACGTTCAGGGATGAGATTGAACCGTTATTACGCAGACTGCACGGAAGCAATCATCATGAAGGAAAGGTTCCTGCCCAAGGCTACGCCACCTTGAGTGTCGAGCGGCAGATTAGAACGTTGCGGGAGAGGCTGCAGCAGGTGATCAGTATGGAAAACTATGAAGAAGCAGCTAGAATTCGCGACCAGATTCGGGCTTTGGAGCGCCAATCCCACGGGGAGGGGAAGTAAAATGAGTAAATCATGGACAAAAAAAGACGGCCCGCAGGGGGACATTTGTCTGGGTACACGGATCAGATTGGCGCGCAATCTGGCTAAGCTCCCCTTTCCAGCTACAGCAAACCGTGATCAGGCCAAGCAAGTGATGAAAACGGCAAAAGAACTTTCAGGCGGCTTAGACCAGCTGGCCAGTTTCCGGTTTCTCGATTTGGCAGAAGTTGATGAACTGGAAAGGCAAATTCTGATGGAGAAACATTTGATCAGCCCTGAACATACTAAGAAAACCAGCAACAAGGGGCTGATCCTCTCTGAAAATGAAGATATCAGCATCATGGTCAATGAAGAAGATCACTTCAGAATTCAGGTGTTAATGCCAGGCCTGCAGCTTAATGAGGCATGGGAATTGGCTAACCGTGTGGATGATTTGATTGAAGCCAATGTCGATTATGCTTTTGATCCGGATATCGGTTACTTGACGGCCTGTCCCACCAATGTAGGTACTGGGATGCGAGGATCATTAATGCTGCATTTACCTGGCTTGGCCAGAATCAATCAATTAGGGAATGTGCTGAAATCAGTTTCCCAATTTGGCCTGGTGGTGCGGGGTTTATACGGGGAAGGCAGTGAGTCTTACGGCAGCATTTACCAAATCTCCAACCAAGTTTCGCTGGGCCATTCAGAATCAGATATGCTGGAGCATTTGGCCAGGGTGGCAGAACAGATCACTGCCAGCGAACGACAAGCCCGGAAATACCTTCAGGAGCATAACCTTCCTGAGAGCGAAGATCAGATCTATCGGGCTTACGGCTTGTTGGCCCATGCCAGAATCATCTCCACCAAAGAGGCCTTGGACTTGCTGTCCACTGTTCTGCTAGGCATCGACCTGGGACTCATTCATGATTTAGATCGGGGCCTGGTGAAAAAGCTAATGGTGGAAATCCGTTCGGCTCATTTACAAAAAATGATGGGCCAGAGTTTACCGGCACAAGAGCGGGATCGCCTGCGTGCCAGTTTGATTAGGGAACGACTCAACCGCTAATTTAGAGAGGATGGTGTTTATGTTCGGCAGATTTACTGATCGAGCCCAGAAAGTTATCGTCCTTGCTCAAGAAGAAGCACGCCGGTTAGGCCATAACGTTGTTGGTACCGAGCATATTCTGCTTGGTTTGATTGCCGAGGGAGAAGGTGTCGGTGCCAAGGCGCTGACGGCCATGGGGGTCAGTCTTGATAAAGTAAGGCAGGAAATCGAGAATGTGATCGGCAGAGGCGAGGCTGCCTTCCAAGGGGCTATCGGATTCACGCCCCGGACCAAGCGTGTCTTCGAGCTGGCCATTGATGAAGCACGCCAATTAGGCCACACTTATATCGGCACAGAGCACATTTTACTGGGACTAGTCCGGGAAGGGGAAGGTGTTGCCGCTCAAATCCTGCGGAACCTGGATATTGATCTGGAAAGTATGCGTAAGCAAGTCATTGAACTTCTCGGAGGCCATGTCCATCCTGGGGCTGCCGGTGGGGCAAGGCGGACAAAAACTCCGACTTTGGATCAGTTCGGGCGGGATTTGACAGAAATGGCACGGCAAGGGAAACTGGATCCGGTGATCGGCCGGGACAAGGAAATTGAACGGGTAATCCAAATTCTCAGCCGCCGTACAAAGAACAATCCGGTCCTGATTGGTGAGCCGGGAGTGGGAAAAACAGCTATTGCCGAAGGTTTGGCATTGAAAATTGTCAACAGCGATGTACCGGAAAACCTGTTTAACAAACGGGTCGTTGCCCTGGACATGGGATCGCTGGTGGCCGGTTCGAAATTCCGCGGTGAATTCGAAGAACGGCTGAAAAAGGTGATGGACGAGATTCGCCAGGCTCAAGATGTGATTCTGTTTATCGACGAGATGCATACCATTATTGGCGCCGGTGCCGCTGAAGGAGCTATAGATGCTTCCAATATTCTTAAACCGGCCCTGGCCAGGGGAGAAATTCAAGCCATTGGCGCCACAACTCTGGATGAATACCGCAAGCATGTGGAGAAGGATGCAGCTTTGGAGCGCAGGTTCCAGCCGGTTCAGGTGGATGAACCAACGGTGGAAGAGACCATTGCCATCCTCCAAGGGTTGAGGGATCGCTATGAAGCGCACCATCGCGTCCAGATTAGCGACAAGGCAATCGAAGCTGCTGCCATTTTATCGAGCAGATATATTTCTGATCGCTTTTTGCCGGACAAAGCTATCGATTTGTTGGATGAAGCCGCTTCCAAGGTGAGGCTGAGGGGGCTGGTTGTGCCGCAGGATCTGAAAGAACTGGAAGCAAAAGTGGAAGAGCTTAAGATCGAAAAGGAAGCAGCAATCAAGAACGAAGAATTTGAAAAGGCCGCCTCCCTGCGGGATCAGGAGCAGAAACTCCGTGATCAGCTGGAAGAGATCCGTTCCGAATGGAAGAGCAATCAAGGCCGTCAGGAAGCGATCGTTGACGAGCATGATATTGCTGATGTGGTGGCGAGCTGGACAGGAATTCCCGTCAAGCAGGTTGCCCAGGAGGAATCAGAGCGGTTGTTGAATTTGGAGGAGATTCTGCACGAGCGGGTTGTGTCACAGGATGAGGCAATCGAGGCTCTATCCAAAGCAATTCGCCGCGCTTTTGCCGGATTGAAGGATCCGAAACGCCCTGTAGGATCGTTCATTTTTCTGGGCCCCACAGGAGTGGGGAAAAGCGAGTTGGCCAAGGCCTTGGCGGAAGCTTTGTTTGGTGATGAAGACGCCATGATCCGCATTGACATGTCCGAGTATATGGAACGCCACAGTGTGTCAAGGTTGGTGGGGGCGCCTCCGGGATACGTTGGCTATGAAGAAGCCGGCCAATTGACGGAAAGGGTGCGGCGCAAGCCCTACTCCGTAGTGCTGTTTGATGAAATTGAAAAAGCACATCCGGAAGTCTTCAACGTCTTGCTTCAAGTCTTAGAGGACGGGCGGTTGACAGACTCCAAGGGAAGGACTGTAGATTTCCGCAACACAGTGGTGATTATGACCTCGAACGTGGGCGCCCAGCAAATCCAACGGGAGAGTTCCATCGGGTTCAGGATTACCGAGAGTGAACTGGACAACTACCAGGCTATGAAAGAGAAAGTGATGGAAGAACTAAAGCGCACTTTCCGGCCGGAATTTCTCAACCGGATCGATGAGATTATTGTCTTCCATGCCTTAAATCGTCAGCATATCTCTCGAATCATCGACATCATGCTCAAGGAATTGAAACAGCAATTGCAGGAAAAGCGGATTACGCTTGAGGTTAGCGACGCAGCAAAAGAACTGGTGGCTGACAGCGGGTATGACCCTGATTTTGGCGCACGGCCGCTGCGGAGGGCAATTCAGAAGATGATCGAAAACCCGCTGGCAGAGTTAATCTTGCAGGGAAAATACAGCGATGGAGAAACAGTTCACATCGACAGCAAAGACGGGGAACTGGTATTTTCCTAGGTAACTGTAAGTTACAATAGATTAAGCTAGGGCTATTGTCCTAGCTTTACTTTATTGTATCTACGATCACGAAGTGATATAATAATTTTGGAAATTATCACTTAGGAGCGGTGCAATGTCCAAGTCTATCGTCCGGTTTGTCTGTCAAAACTGTGGTGCTGATTACCCAAAATGGATGGGGAGATGTTCCGGGTGCGGCGAGTGGAACACGCTGGTTGAGGAAAAGATCAACCGTGGCACTGCGAAGCATACATCCTGGACGGCTGCGCCTGCAGGCAGAATGCCAATTCCGATCACCGATGTGGCGTCAACTGCTGAAGAACGTTTCACTACAGGTATTGCCGAGTTGGATCGGGTGTTAGGCGGCGGGATTGTACCGGGATCGTTAGGATTGCTTGGCGGCGAGCCTGGAGTCGGCAAATCGACGCTTTTGATGCAAGTGGCAGCCAATACAGCCATGACTCATGGCACAGTTTTGTATGTCTCCGGCGAAGAATCTTTGAGCCAGCTAAAGCTCAGGGCTCAGCGTCTGCATTTGCTGACAGAACGGTTGGTTGTGCTTGCTGAATCTGATGTTCAGACTATTGGCGAGCACTTGGAGTCGCTCAAGCCAAAGCTGGTGATCATTGACTCGATCCAGACAATGTATCTGTCAGAGCTGGGTTCGGCTCCAGGTAGTGTAGGACAAGTACGGGAGGCAGCTGCATTCTTTTTAAGGCTGGCCAAAGGCTTGGGAATTTCGATTATTCTGGTTGGGCATGTGACCAAGGGAGGGGCGCTGGCTGGCCCTAAAGTCCTGGAACATGCTGTCGACTATGTCTTGTATTTTGAAGGTGGCCATGATCAATCGGTTCGAATTATCAGGGGAGTCAAGAATCGCTTTGGTTCCACGAACGAAGTTGGCGTCTTTGCCATGACCAGCCAGGGACTGAACCAGGTTGACAATCCTTCTGGGCTGTTTTTGGCGGAGCGGCCGGTTGACAGCTCAGGATCAGTGGTAGTGCCCTGCCTGGAAGGAACACGGCCGTTTCTGGTAGAAATTCAGTCGTTAGTTGCTCAAACCCCTTTCAGCGGGACACCAAGGCGCCAGGCCACCGGTGTTGATTATCAACGGTTTTCAATTATTCTGGCCGTGTTGGAGAAAAGGCAGGGATATCATCTGCAGACTCAAGATGTGTTTGTCAATGTCGCCGGCGGTTTCAGGCTGACCGAACCCGGAGTGGACTTAGGCATTGCCTGTGCCATAGCCAGCAGCTATCGCAATTTGATTATACCCCCTGACCTGGCTGTAATCGGTGAAGTGGGATTGTCAGGCGAGATTCGGGCAGTCAGTCATCTTGATCTGCGCATGAAGGAACTAAGCAAACTAGGGTTTACCCGAGTAGTGATTCCCGCCGGTAGCGAGCCGATGAATTCAGATCTTAAAGTGACGAAAGTAAAGACTGTGTCCGAAGCTTTACAGTCAGTTTTTAGCGAATCAGCGAGAGGGGGTTAATGGATGAAAGAAGCGGCTGATCAAGAACAGTTATTCTTGAAAAACCTTAGTCTTGTAGCACCAGGAACGCATTTGTATGAAGCGTTGGAAAATGTGCTGAGGGCCCGGACTGGTGGTTTGATTGTGGTCGGCGATAGTCCGGATATCATGGGCATGGTCAATGGTGGTTTCAAGATTGATGCTGAGATGCACCCGTCAGCACTGTATGAGCTGGCCAAGATGGATGGAGCTATTGTCTTGTCCAGTGATGCCAAGCGGATATTGTATGCGAATGTGCAGCTGACACCTGATCACATGATTCCCAGTTTTGAGACCGGCACCAGGCATCGTACGGCCGAACGGGTGGCCAAGCAGACAAATCAGCTGGTAATAGCCATTTCCCAAAGGCGCAATGTGATTACCATGTATTGGGGAAACAACAAATATGTGGTCCGTGATGTCAGTGTGATCCTGGCCAAAGCCAACCAGGCTCTCTCGACACTGGACAAATACAAGAGCGTCATGCAGCAGTCATTGATTAACTTAAGTGCTTTGGAATTCGAGAATTTTGTAACTGTCTTCGATGTGGCCACCGTTATCCAGAGAAGTCAAATGGTGGTCAGGATTGCACATGAGATTGAACGGTACATTGTCCAACTAGGCTCAGAAGGCCGCTTGGTGAAGATGCAGCTGGAAGAGTCAATGACAGACATTGCTGACGAAGGGCTGTTGGTGGCCAAAGACTATTGTGGGGATACGGAAAAATCCCCGGAAGAGATCTGGAACGAGATCGTAAGCTGGGATTCGGAAGATTTGTTGAACTTGCCATTGATCGGCCGCGCTCTGGGCTACAGTGGTTCCAGCAGTCTGGAACAAGCAGTTACCCCTAAAGGATTTCGGATTCTGAACAAGATCCCCCGCCTACCCATGCCCGTTATTGAGAACTTGGTTGACAAGTTCCATTTTTTCCCCGATATCTGCGACGCGTCCATTGAAGAACTTGATGATGTTGAGGGAATCGGTGAAGTCCGTGCTAAAGCGATCCAGGAGGGACTGCGGCGGATTCGGGAACAGGTTTTACTGGACCGGCACCTGTAGCATCTGCCAGTAGAGAGAATCTCCAATACGGAATCCGCAAAATAATTAGGTGTGCGATGCGGATATAGGAATGTAATTGACTTTTTGCTTTAAAAGTGATAAATTGAAAATGATACCTAAATGAAGCCCGTTAGGATCTGTTGAAAGCAAAAGGGCAGATAGGAGGTTCTGGCTTTGTATAATGTTGGGGACAAAGTAGTTTACCCCATGCATGGTGCTGGAATTATCGAAGCCATTGAAGAACGGGAAGTCCTAGGCGAAAAAAGGCGCTATTACATTATGGCTATGCCCATTGGCGATATGCGAGTGATGATTCCATTGGATGCCGTGGATGAGATAGGCCTCCGGCAAGTAATTGGCAAAGAGGAAGCCGGCGATGTGATCGAAGTATTGAAAGGACAGAAAACGAAGATGTCCTCCAATTGGAACCGCCGGTATCGCGCCAACATGGAGAAGATCAAAAGTGGTGATGTATATTTGGTTGCTGAGGTGGTGCGCAACCTAACCATTCGGGACCATGAGAAAGGCTTGTCTGCTGGTGAGCGGAAAATGCTGGACATAGCTCGCCAGATTTTAATCAGTGAATTGGTCTTGGTTACAGGCGCGACAGAGAACGAGATCGACGCATTAATCTCCAGTCATTTAGATTGAAAGGAGGTTGAGCCGTTTTTAAAGCTCCATTGTCCGGGAAATATTCGGATTTATCTGGAATACTTTTTTCTAATTGGCTAATAATAAGTAGTAACTAAGAGGGTAAAAGGAGGTGAGGATAAGATTGGAGGGATTCCTGCGCATTATTCTTACATTCTTAGGTGGAGTTTTTGGATATCAGACAGCAAATTATCTCCTTGGTCTAGAGATTAGTTTTCCTTTCACTCCTACCTACCTAACTGTCATCGCAGTCTCATTGGGCGCATTACTGGGATTAGCAATCAGTCCATTTTTTGATCGTATGTTCCTCTGTTTGTTGAAACTCCACTTGCGCGATATCTTAAGCGGATTAATTGGATTGGTCTGTGGTATCTTAATTGCAATTTTGGTGTCTATTCCTTTGCAGAATGTTGAAATCGCCAATGGTTATTTGCCTTTGATTCTAACAGCAATACTGGCTGTGTTAGGCTGGTCCATCGGGGTAAAGAAACGGGAAGAGATCGTGACCTTGTTTCACAAACAGAACGCACCATATTTGGTAAACAGAAATGGTATCTGTGCCAAGATTCTCGATACAAGTGTGATTATTGATGGACGGATCAGTGATATAACCAAAACTGGTTTCATAGAAGGGACTTTAATCGTCCCGAGTTTTGTATTGGATGAGTTACAGCACATTGCGGATTCATCCGATGTACTTAAACGCAACCGGGGACGCCGCGGGTTGGATATTCTCAATAAAATCCAAAAAGAGCCCTATGTTACAGTTCAGATTTTAGATCGCGATTTTGATGATATTACCGAGGTTGATTCAAAACTGGTCAAGCTGGCTAAAGAATTAGGTGCAAAAGTTATCACCAACGATTTTAACCTCAACAAAGTTTGCGAGCTGCATGGAGTTCCGGTATTGAACATCAATGAGTTGGCCAATGCTGTCAAGCCGGTGGTACTCCCTGGAGAAGAACTGCGGGTTCATGTAATCAAAGACGGCAAAGAACAAGGACAGGGAGTAGCCTACCTGGATGACGGAACAATGATTGTGGTCGACGGAGGGCGGCGTTATATCGGCGAGACGATTGGAGTCATGGTAACCAGTGTGCTGCAGACTGCAGCGGGGCGAATGATTTTTGCAAAACCAAAGGCAATGGAAAAGGCATTATGAATTCGATAGCCCGGTGAATCCGCCGGGCTCATTTTATAAAGGGGTGAAACGGTGGGAGCAGGGGTAATCATTGCAGCTGCCGGCAGTGGTGAACGGATGGGCCTTGGCAAAAACAAAGTCCTGCTGCCTTTAGAGGGGATTCCGATCTTGATTCGCAGCATAAAGGCATTTACAGTACATCCCTGGATCAAGGAGATTATCATCGCTGCTAGGGCGGAGGACTGGGAAGAGATTCGGGCTATGCTTGAACTGTGGCAGATCAAAGATGTTAAACTGGCAATCGGAGGCCAGAGGCGGCAGGATTCAGTTGCTGCCGGGCTTGCCGCTTTGTCGTCAGGTGTGGGCTGGGTTTTTGTTCACGATGCAGCCAGGCCCTTGATTGATCATCAGACCATTGCCGCCGCCTACAATGCGGTGCAGCAGTATCAGGCGGTAGGTGTTGCTGTTCCTGTCAAGGATACGATCAAGCTTGTTGATGACCACCGGTTTGTGGTGGACACACCACCTCGCTCAAACCTGTGGGCGATCCAGACTCCCCAGGTGTTTAGCTATCAGCTGATTAAAGATGCATACTCCCGGGCAGAGAGCGAGAACTGGGAGGTTACAGATGATTGCAGTTTGGTGGAACTGCTGGGTGTTAAAGTAAAGCTGATTCCTGGCAGTTACAGCAACATCAAGATTACTACGGCGGAAGATCTGGTCATTGCCGCTGCAGTTCTAAACAAGCAGAGCGAGGTTGATGCAATGGATACAAGCAGGGATTCAGGCAGCCAGACGGTTCGAACCGGAATTGGCTATGATGTGCATCGCTTAGTCAGCAATCGGCCTTTAGTTCTGGCAGGTGTCCAAATCGACTATCCCCTAGGCCTCGATGGCCACTCTGATGCGGATGTGGCGGCCCATGCCCTGATGGATGCTCTTTTGGGGGCAGCGCGGTTGGGAGATATCGGCAGGCATTTTCCTGATACGGATCCACGTTACAAAGGTATTTCCAGTTTGGAACTGCTTAGGCAGGTAAGGGCGAAGCTGGATGAGCTTGACTATTTGATTGGCAATATTGATCTGGTGATTGTGGCCCAGCGCCCCAAACTGGCAGGATACATTGAACAGATGGAGCGCAACCTGGCTCAAACGATGCAGATCGGTGTGGAGCGGGTTAACGTCAAAGCCACAACCACGGAAGGGTTGGGCTTCTGCGGCCGCGGAGAGGGAATTGCAGCCTTAGCTACGGCTGCTGTATTCAGCAAACGCTCATAAGCCAGCGACTGATACAGCACGAAACTCGAAGTTGTGAAACAGCTGGACCTCGATGGTATGCTTTTGGTTCAATTCCAGGTGGATTTGCTCTGCGCAGCTCTGAGCCAGCTGATGCCACTCAAAGGGGGCTTGGGGTGCTTGTGCATCCGGGCCGGTATACTGGACTTGGGTTACAATGCGGCTGCCGGCCCAGACCGCATCCAGAATCTCCAGATTTGGCAGAGGGTTTTTAATGCTTTTGACCTGCTGAACGACGGCTTCAGGAGTTGAGCTTCGTTTTTGATGCCTGATTCCCCATAATATGCTGCTTACGGCAATGACAACGATCAGCAATACCCAAATCAACCTGTTGATAATCTGCTTATTCATGCCCCGCCTCCTGGTTAAAACAGCGGATTGTCCATTGATTGACAGCACTCAGGTTACCCGCTATAATATATGTTAGCATAACCAAGAAAAGCAGATACTAAAAGAGATGATAGGGATGAAGTAGGTTTATCAGCGCCCATCCAGAGAGTAGGTGCCGCTGGCTGGAAGCACCTTATGGGCAGGTAAGTCGAAATGCGCCCTTGATCTGCCAGGCTGAACCTGAAGTAGGCCTGGCCGGGTTGTGTTCGTTACTACACACCAAGTGCCTGATTGCATACAGATCTGCTTTTGTAAGAACTCTATGCAATCAGGAAACAGAGTGGAACCGCGAACCCTCGTCTCTGTCCAAGAGTTGAGGGTTTTTTGTTCAATGTTGTCTTGAGGAAGGAGGTATACAATGTTTAGAAACATCATCGATACCATCCGCAAAGACATTCAAGCTATCAGAGAGAGAGACCCGGCGGCACGCAATACCCTGGAGATCATCCTTACCTATCCCGGATTGCATGCCCTTGAAGTTCATCGTATTGCCCATTGGCTTCATCGCCACAACCTCAAGCTTCTGGGCCGGATCATCAGCCATCTCAACCGGTTTTTCACCGGCATTGAGATCCATCCCGGTGCCCAGATTGGCCGTGGTGTGTTTATTGACCATGGTATGGGGGTCGTTATTGGCGAAACTACAGTGATAAAAGACAATGTGACCTTGTATCAAGGGGTAGTCCTGGGTGGAACTGGCAAGGAAAAAGGTAAACGCCACCCCACCATTGAGCAAGGTGCCGTGATAGCATGCGGTGCCATGGTTTTGGGTTCATTTACAGTTGGAGAGAACGCCCGGGTTGGAGCCGGTGCTGTGGTACTCAACAGTGTCCCGCCAAATTCAACGGTGGTGGGAGTCCCGGCCAAGGTTGTGGTTCGTGATGGCCAGAGGGTAGATAAACTGGATCATGCCAACGTACCTGACCCGTGCAGACAGCAAGTGACTGCCATGATGGAACGGATTGGAATGCTCGAGGAGAGAATTGCCAAGCTGCAATCACTGGTTGAACTGCAGCAGACTAATGTATCATAGCAAATGAACATGGAGAAGGTGAAGCGATGCCCATCTACATTTACAATACATTGACAGGAAAGAAAGAAAAGCTGACAGGCAGCGGGGAAGCAATCGGGATCTATGTCTGCGGTGTCACTCCCTATAGCGATACCCATTTGGGCCATGCCCGGCCCAGTGTGGTATGGGATGTAATCAAGAAGTATTTGCATTACCGGGGTTATCAGACTTTTCACGTTCAAAACTTCACAGATATTGACGACAAGATTATTAACCGTGCTCAAGAGCTAGAGGTGGATCCGGTCCAATTGGCGGCTCACTACAGTAATGAATACCTTGAGAGCATGGATGCCCTTGGTGTGGCACGGGCAGATCTGTATCCGAAAGTGACTGAGCACATTCCAGATATCATAACCCTGATTGAACGTTTGATTGAGCGGGGCCATGCTTATGTCGTCAATGGCAATGTATTTTACAGCGTTTTGAGTTTCCCGGAATACGGTAAGCTGTCAAATCAAAAAATAGAACAGCTCCAGGCTGGGACTCGCTTCGAGGTGGATCCCGATAAGAAACACCCCCTCGACTTTGCACTGTGGAAGAAAGCCAAGCCTAATGAACCAGCCTGGGACAGTCCCTGGGGCAAAGGCAGACCTGGCTGGCATATTGAGTGCTCGGCACTGTCCTACAAGTATCTCGGTCCCGAGTTTGACTTTCACGGGGGCGGTTGTGATTTGATTTTCCCCCATCATGAAAATGAGATTGCCCAATCAGAAGGGGCTACCGGCAAACCGCTGGCCAAGTACTGGCTGCACAATGGGATGATCAATCTCAAGCAGGAGAAAATGTCCAAATCACTCGGCAACATCGTTACTGTAAAGGAAATTTTGAAGGCATACCCGAAAGAACTGATCCGCTTTTTCATCCTGTCAAACCATTACCGCTCTGAGCTAGAGTTTCACGATCAGAAACTTGATGAAGTCAGCCGCGGCTGGCAGCGCTTGAATGATTGTGTCAATGTCCTGGCTAAAATGGTTGATAAAGCTAAGATTGAGCCGGAACCGCTGTCTGGAGATGCAGCCGCTTTGGCCGAGGCGATCCGGCAGGGAGAAGCCAGATTTACCGCTGCCATGGATGATGATTTTAACACAGCTTTGGCGATTGGAGTTTTGTTTGATCTGCTGCACCAGGTCAACGCTTATATTGCCAAGCTGGACCACAAGGCATCGGCCGATTATGCTTTATACCAGGCGTATCAGCTCTTCGCCACACTTGCCGGCGGTATTTTTGGTATAATCAAAACGGACGAACACAAGCTGTCCGGCTTAAGTGAACCTTTGCTGGATCTGCTTTTGGAACTTCGGACCGAACTGCGCAGTCAGAAGCATTATCAATTGGCCGATCGCATTCGGGACCGTTTAGCTGAGTTGAATGTTGTTATTGAGGATACACCCCAGGGTCCGAGGTGGAAAATTAGATCATGACCGTCTATAAACAAGAGCAGTTACCCAATCCTGAATTGCTGCCGCCCTTGGTTTTGGCCTATATTGGTGATGCAGTGTTCGAACTGTATGTCCGACTGCGGCTGAGCGCTCAGTTTCATACTGTCCATCAGCTTCACGAACGTGCAGTCCGTTATGTGGCTGCAGCCAGTCAGTCAGAGTTCCTGGCAGTGCTGCAGCCTCATTTGACTGAAAAAGAAGCTCAGATCATGCGCCGCGGGCGCAATGCCAAAGGCAAGGTGCCCCGGCATGTAGATTTGGCGGCTTATCGGCGCAGCACAGGCTTTGAAGCATTGCTTGGATATTTATACCTGGCTGGCGAAATTCAGCGCCTTCAGGAACTGCTGGCTTTAATCGAACCCGTTGAGTAAAGGGTGTTTGCGATGGAAAAACAAGATTACACCGATATTGTAGTAGGCCGTCAGCCGGTAATGGAGTTGTTTCGTTCTGGACAAGCCATTAATCAGCTTTTTGTTGCTTCCGGCAGCAGGCATGGATCAGTCCGGAAAATCCTACAGCTTGCGAAAGACAGCAATATCCCGGTAAAAACGGTGCGGCCTAGTTTCCTTGATTCAATCAGCCCAACCGGGAATCACCAGGGAATAGCTGCCCGGGTCGCTCCTGTCAGCTATCTAGAACTGTATGACTTGTTAGCAATGGACAAGTCTAAGTTCTTCCTGGTCCTGGCTGGAATTCAGGATCCCCACAATCTTGGTTCACTAATTCGCAGTGCCGAGGTCTGCGGTGTCAGTGGAGTGATCATTCCTAAGCACCGGGCGGCATCGATCACCCCGGTGGTGGCGAAGGTATCAGCGGGGGCTGTGGCCCATATGCCCATAGCGCGTGTCACCAATGTAACTTCTGCCCTCGAAGAGTTGAAACGTGCCGGATGCTGGATTGTCGGCGCTGATATGGATGGCGAAGTCTGTTATCAGCAGAATCTGAATCTGCCCATTGCCCTTGTCATTGGTGGTGAGGGCAGTGGTCTGCCGCGGCTGGTCAAGGAAACATGCGATTTTCTGGTGCGGATTCCTCTGTATGGCTCTATATCATCCCTTAATGCTGCAGTCGCAGGGGGGATTTTGCTTTACGAAATTGCCAAACAGAGGCACCAACAGTAGAAAGCCCTACAAAATGTCGAGCTAAACGCCGCTCTCAATTGCTTGACGCTATAGTAGCAATAGTGTATAATGAACACATGTTAGTGGACAAGTTGGTAAGATGGCGTGACAGTGGGGCTCTCGGGCATCTCTCAAGCTTGGAACCCTCTGGAAGATGGGAATCCAGATGGAGGCGATATAGTTGAGTGCTAATGCACAAAAGGATTATATATATGACTATGACACCATGAACGACGAAGAGGTTGTAGAACACGCCCGTAACAGCAATGATGTTGCGCTCGAATACCTGATCAACAAGTATCGTAATTTCGTCAGAGCCAAAGCTCGTTCCTATTTTCTGATCGGAGCTGATCGCGAGGACATTATCCAGGAAGGAATGATCGGATTATACAAGGCTATTCGCGATTTTCGCCCTGACAAACTGGCATCCTTTCGAGCTTTTGCTGAACTATGCATCACACGTCAGATTATTACTGCCATCAAGACCGCAACCAGGCAAAAGCATATCCCGTTGAATTCCTATGTTTCTTTGAACCGGCCTATCTACGATGAAGAATCAGATCGCACTTTGCTGGACATTATTTCCGGATCGAAAGTGACTGATCCGGAAGAACTGGTAATCAGTAAGGAAGAGTTCAACGACATTGAAAACAAGATGAGTGAGTTTCTCAGCGATCTTGAGTGGAAAGTCCTGATGTTTTATTTAGAAGGCAAGAGCTATCAAGAAATAGCCAATGACCTGTCGCGGCATGTAAAATCTATCGATAATGCACTGCAGCGCGTAAAAAGGAAACTGGAACGTTATCTGGAAAAGCGGGAACAGGAATAGAATAGCTGTTGACAAAGGATTTTATCTGTGTTATATTTATTGATGTGTCATGCCGGTGTAGCTCAATTGGTAGAGCAGCTGACTTGTAATCAGCAGGTTGCGGGTTCGAGTCCCATCGCCGGCTCCAGTATACAATGTGGAGGGGTTCCCGAGCTGGCCAAAGGGGGCAGACTGTAAATCTGCTGGCTGTGCCTTCACAGGTTCGAATCCTGTCCCCTCCACCATCAACTTGACGCGGGGTGGAGCAGTCTGGTAGCTCGTCGGGCTCATAACCCGAAGGTTGTCGGTTCAAATCCGGCCCCCGCAACCAGTTTTTTCTGTTCCGATGGAGCGACATCGGGTTTTTTTGTTGTATATGAGCTGTCAATACATATGTTGCAGGAAACCGGCTGTATGCATATGGTGATCCGGGAGGAGATCGCCATGCGCATTGCTGTTGGAGGATTGACAATCGGCTGTCTTCTGGTAGTGCTGCTGATGATCATAGTTCCAGTATTGATAGCCGGGATCTTGGTTGCCGCGGCGGGCATCATTGTGCAGATCTACTGGCTGAAAAACGATTTGGACCATGAGTCTGAGGAAAGTATCGGGTTTTGGGTCATAATTGGTGCCGCGATTCCGGTTTACTGCTGGGTATTAAAAGGCTTTGCAGGGGTACTCTATTAGAGAAAAAATGGCAGTTTGATCTGACCAAAGCAGGAAAATCGGGCTCAACCACGAATAATCCTGATAGCCATTGCAAACAAATGCAATCAGACTGAGTAAATCTGTGAGCAAGGAGGAAAAATGATGGCAAAGCAAAAGTTTGAAAGAACTAAACCACACGTAAACGTGGGAACCATTGGTCACGTTGACCACGGCAAGACTACTACCACAGCAGCAATTACCTATTACCTTGCAGGTCAAAACAAAGCAACAGCCAAGAAATTCGAAGAAATTGACAATGCTCCGGAAGAAAGGGAACGGGGTATTACCATTAATACTTCACACGTTGAGTATGAAACCGACAATCGCCACTATGCTCACGTAGACTGCCCCGGCCACGCCGACTATGTCAAGAACATGATTACCGGTGCAGCTCAGATGGACGGCGCAATTCTGGTCGTATCCGCTGCAGACGGCCCCATGCCCCAAACTCGGGAGCACATTCTGCTGGCCCGTCAGGTAGGCGTACCGTCAATCGTTGTATGGCTGAACAAGGCTGACATGGTTGATGACCCGGAACTGATGGAACTGGTTGAGATGGAAGTCCGGGATCTCTTGAATGAGTATGATTTCCCCGGCGACGAGATTCCTGTCATTTCTGGAAGCGCACTGAAGGCCCTTGAAGAGCTGGAAAAAGGCGAACCGGGCGAATGGTGTGCCAAGATTGATGAACTGCTCAAATCTGTTGATGAGTATATCCCGACTCCTCAACGGGATGTGGACAAACCTTTCCTGATGCCGGTTGAAGACGTATTTACAATTACCGGCCGGGGTACAGTTGCCACTGGCAGAGTAGAGCGGGGTACCATCAGGGTTAACGACAAGGTAGAAATCGTAGGTTTGACTAATGAAACCATTGAAACCGTAGCAACCGGTGTTGAGATGTTCCGCAAGCTGCTTGATCAAGCAGAAGCTGGAGACAATATTGGTGTACTGCTGCGCGGTGTGGACCGTGATAGCATTGAAAGAGGCCAAGTGTTGGCTAAGCCTGGTTCAATTACACCCCACACCAACTTCGAGTGTGAAGTGTACGTTCTGTCCAAGGAAGAGGGCGGCCGGCACACACCATTCTTCACCAACTATCGTCCACAGTTCTATTTCAGGACAACCGACGTTACCGGTGTTGTGAAGCTTCCGGAAGGCACTGAGATGGTCATGCCCGGAGACAACGTAAGGCTTACTGTTGAACTGATCACACCGATCGCCATGGAAGAAGGCTTGCGTTTTGCTATTCGCGAAGGCGGCCGCACAGTAGGTGCCGGAGTTGTTACCAAGATTTTGAAGTAGCTTGAAGAGGTGACCCGGTCGCCGGGTCACTCTTTCACTGTTAATATCCACAGTTAAGATTGGGCGATGATGTAGGAGGTTGCCAGATTTCGGGAGTCAGCCCGCAATTTGGGGAATTTCTACGGAGCATGTCTGCTAATCAGACGAAAGGGAGGAAAAATAATGGCTAAGCAAAGAGTAAGGATTCGTTTGAAAGCATTCGATCATAAGATTCTTGATAGTTCTGCTGAAAAGATCGTGGAAACTGCAAGACGGACTGGGGCAACTGTTTCCGGGCCAATCCCCTTACCAACCGACAAGAGTGTATTCACCGTTTTGCGTTCGGTTCATATTCACAAAGATTCACGGGAGCAGTTCGAGATGCGCACTCACAAGCGTTTGATTGATATTCTGGAACCAAACCCCAAAACGGTTGATGCATTGATGCGCTTAGATTTACCTGCTGGAGTCGATATTGAGATTAAACTGCAAAATTAAGCCTGGCGGAGTCATTATTCTACGATTTTAGGGGGTGTCAGAATGGCCAAAGGAATTTTAGGTAAGAAATTGGGTATGACTCAAATATTTAATGAAAAAGGCGAGCTCATTCCCGTCACTGTAATCGAAGCTGGTCCCTGCACCGTGGTCCAGAAAAAGACGGCTGAAACTGATGGTTATGAAGCAGTTCAGCTTGGATTTGGTGAAAAACGGGAGCGCTTGTTCAACAAACCGCTGAAAGGACATTTTGCTAAAGCTAATGTTAAACCACTGAGATATCTAAAGGAGTTTCGTTTAGATAAAGCTGATGAACTGGCATCTCTCAATGTTGGTGATCAGGTGAAGGTTGACATATTCAGTGAAGGTGAAAAAGTGGATGTAACGGGCGTAACCAAAGGAAAAGGTTACCAAGGCCCGATTAAGCGTCACGGATTTGCCAGAGGGCCTATGGCTCATGGTTCAAAATATCATCGTGGTATTGGGTCGTTAGGCTCTGTTGATCCGGCAAGAGTTTTCAAAGGACGCAAAATGGCAGGTAGAATGGGCGGAGTTCAACGCACTGTGCAATGCCTGGATGTTGTTAAGGTCGATCCAGAGCGGAATCTGTTGTTGGTTCATGGGTCAGTACCCGGTGTAAAGGGCAGTTTGCTTACAATTCACAGTAGCGTGAAACAGTAATTTATAGTATTGCAAGAGAGGAGGCTGCAATCATGCCGAAAGTGGCCGTATACAACATGGAAGGCGTTCAAATAGGCGATATTGAGCTGAATGATGCTATTTTTGGAGTCAAGATTAATGAAGCTCTGATGCATCAGGCAGTGGTCAGTCACTTAGCCAATCGCCGGCAAGGTACAGCTGCCACTAAGAGTCGTGGTATGGTCAGAGGTGGCGGCCGCAAGCCCTGGCGTCAAAAAGGAACCGGCAGAGCTCGTGTAGGAAGTATCCGTTCTCCTTTGTGGGTAGGCGGTGGTGTGATATTCGGGCCTACACCTAGGGATCATTCATTCAGTCTGCCGAAGAAAGCTCGGCGAATGGCTTTGAAGTCGGCATTATCGGCCAAAGTTCGCGACGGAGAACTGATTGTACTTGATGAGTTGAAGATTGACGAACCGAAGACCAAACTGATGGTCAAAGTATTAAAAGCACTTAATGCTGACAAGAAACCTTTAATTGTGATCTCAGACTGGGATGCCAATATTGAGCTTGCGACTCGCAACATTCCCAAGGCACTGTTACTCAAGAGCAGTGGTTTGAATGTTTATGACGTGCTCAATCATGATCAGGTAATCTTTACCAAAGATGCCCTGACAAAGCTGGAGGAGGTGCTTGCATAATGGATGCGCGTGATGTCTTGATTCGGCCAGTGATTACAGAAAAAAGCACCGATTCGATCTCACAGAACAAATACACGTTTATTGTGGATTTCAGAGCGAATAAGACGCAGATTAAGCAAGCGGTAGAAGAGATTTTCAAGGTCAAAGTTGACAAAGTTAATACTGTGCGTGTACGGGGCAAATTACGGCGACAAGGCCGAAGTGTAGGCAGGACTTCTGATTATAAGAAAGCAGTCGTAACTTTAGCCGACGGCCATAGTATTGATGTTTTTGAAGGACTATAGGGAGGGACGGAATCATGGCAGTTAAAAAATACAAACCGACCACTCCGGGCCGCCGTGGGATGACAGTATCCACGTTCGAAGAGATTACTAAAACCAAACCTGAAAAGTCGTTGACAGTATCCTTGACCAAAACCGGTGGACGCAACATGTACGGGCGAATCACCATGAGACATCGGGGCGGCGGGCATAAACGCAGATACCGCATCATTGACTTTAAGCGCAATAAAGACGGAGTACCCGCCAAGGTTGCAGCGATCGAGTACGACCCCAATCGTTCAGCGAGAATTGCACTTCTGCATTATCTCGATGGTGAAAAGCGCTATATCATAGCACCAAACGGTTTGGCAGTCGGTCAGGTGGTTGAATCAGGCCCCGATGCAGACATCAAGGTGGGAAATGCGTTGCCATTGGCCAATATTCCTGCAGGTACGGTTGTGCACAACATTGAACTGCAGCCAGGCAGGGGCGGGCAGTTAGCCCGTTCTGCGGGAGCTTCAGCACAGATCATGGCTAAAGACGGAGATTATGTTACTCTGCGCTTGCCTTCAGGTGAGTTCCGCATGGTGCACCAGAATTGTCGTGCCACTATTGGTCAGGTCGGTAATGTGGAACATGAGAACATCGTTATCGGTAAAGCCGGCAGAAGCCGCTATCTGAACAGGCGGCCGCATGTGCGCGGTGTAGTAATGAATCCGGTGGATCACCCGCATGGTGGTGGAGAAGGTAAAGCTCCAATCGGCAGGCCGTCTCCAGTGACTCCGTGGGGTAAACCAACATTGGGAACCAAGACAAGGAAAAAGAAGCCTAGTGATCGGTTAATCGTAAGACGCCGGACAAAATAATGTCATTCTCCATGAGGGGGTGTAATGATGAGCAGATCGTTAAAAAAGGGACCCTTTGCGGATGAGCATTTGCTGGCAAAGATTCGCAAAATGAACGAGGCCGGCGAGAAAAAAGTTGTCAAAACCTGGTCTCGCCGTTCGACAATATTTCCTGATATGGTAGGTCATACCATTGCAGTTCATGATGGCAGAAAGCACATACCAATATATATTACCGAGGAAATGGTGGGTCACAAATTAGGTGAATTTGCTCCCACCCGGACCTTCCGTGGGCATGCCGGCAGCGAGAGGTCATCGGGCAGATAGGATAGATGGGGGGATAGAAAATGGATACAAGACCGAGCGCAAGAGCAAGTGCACGTTATATTCGCATGTCGCCCCGGAAAGCGCGGCAAGTTGTGGACTTGATTCGCAATAAAGATATCGGTGAGGCCTTGGCCATTCTGCAGCTGACACCAAGGGCAGCGTCCTCTGTGGTCGAAAAGGTGGTCAGAAGTGCAGTTGCCAATGCTGAGAACAACTATGATATGGATCCGGATCTGTTGTATGTAGCTGAGTGCTACGTCGATCAAGGTCCCACACTGAAACGGATTAGGCCAAGAGCACGGGGAATGGCTGATCGAATCCTGAAACGTACTTGCCATGTCACTGTGGTAGTAAAGGAAAAGGAGGAGTAGATGCGTGGGTCAAAAGGTACACCCGTTGGGTTTTAGGCTAGGGGTCATCAAAGACTGGAACAGCAAGTGGTACGCCAATAAGCGCAATTATGCGGAACTGCTCCACGAGGACCTGGAAGTTCGCAAATTGATCAAGCAGCGTTTCTATACTGCCGGTGTTTCCAGAATCGAGATTGAGCGGGCGGCAAACCGCTGCAAGATCAGCATTCACACTGGACGGCCCGGAATGATTATCGGAAAAGGCGGAGCAGAAGTTGACAAACTCCGTAAAGACCTGGAGCAGAAATACGGCAAACAATATCAGATAAACATTGTTGAAATAAAACATCCGGAAGTGGATGCCCAGCTAGTTGCTGAGAATATCGCTTTTCAACTGGAAAGGCGGGTTTCATTCCGCAGGGCAATGCGTCAGGCACAGCAGCGGGCATTAAGGCTCGGCGCAAAAGGAATCAAAGTTATGGTTTCAGGCCGGCTTGGTGGAGCGGAAATTGCCCGGACTGAATGGAATCCGGAAGGCAATGTACCGCTGCACACTCTGAGAGCGGATATTGATTACGGTTTTGCCGAGGCAAAGACTACCTTCGGTCAGCTGGGAGTAAAAGTCTGGATTTACAAGGGTGAAGTTTTGCCTGATAGAAAAGTGAAGAAATAGGCTGAAGGGAGCGAATAGGATGCTAATACCAAAGCGTGTAAAGCATCGTCGTGTCCACCGGGGGCGGATGACTGGTAAGGCCATACGCGGCTCGCAAGTTGACTTTGGTGAATTTGGGCTGCAGGCAATGGAGCCCGGTTGGATTACAAATACACAAATTGAAGCGGCTCGTGTAGCAATGACTCGTTCTATCAGACGCGGAGGAAAAGTTTGGATTAGAATTTTCCCTGATAAACCTGTTACCAAGAAACCTGCTGAAACCCGGATGGGTTCTGGAAAAGGTTCGCCTGAGCTGTGGGTTGCAGTAGTAAAGCCAGGTAGGATCATGTTTGAGATTGCAGGAGTGTCTGAAGAGGTTGCACGTGAAGCTATGAGATTAGCAGCTCACAAGCTGCCGATTAAGTGCAAGTTTGTGAGTAGGAATGTAGCGGGTGGTGATGCACGTGAAGGCTAAAGAATTACGCAATTTGTCTTCGGAAGAGTTGGATAAGAAGCTTGCGGAACTTAAGGAAGAGCTCTTTAACCTTCGGTTTCAGCTGGCTACCGGTCAGTTGGAAAACCCAATGCGTGTGCGGGCAGTAAGGAAAGATATTGCGCGCGTGAAAACTGTGATGACAGAAAGAATTCGCCAAGAGCAACGGGCTTAAGCCCCTGTGGCGATAAGGAATGGAGGAACACGCATGGAGACAGTGAGAAAGTCGAGAAAGACTCGTGTCGGAGTTGTTGTCAGCGATAAAATGGATAAGACAGTAGTTGTGGCCGTTAGAAGAGACGTGCGCCATCCATTGTATGGCCGGACTGTGAGACAGACTGTCAAGTTCAAAGCCCATGATGAAAACAATGAATGTAATGTTGGCGACCGAGTACGGATTATGGAAACTCGCCCTTTGAGCAGAGACAAGCGGTGGCGGGTAACGGAAATCATAGAAAAGGCTCGCTGAGTGCCCTAGAATTTAGAGAGGGAAGGAGGGGCTGTCATGATCCAAAAAGAATCGCGATTAAAAGTTGCAGATAATACAGGTGCCAAAGAATTACTGTGCATCAGTGTTCTCGGCGGCACAAGGACTCGTTACGCCAGAGTGGGCGATATCATAGTTGCCACTGTGAAACAGGCGAGTCCCGGCGGAATGGTTAAGAAAGGCGATGTCGTCAGAGCCGTAGTTGTCCGGACAAAGAAGGAGATTCAGCGCCGCGATGGTTCGCTGATTAGGTTTGATGAAAACGCAGCAGTAATTTTGAGCGATCAGAATAATCCGAGAGGTACCCGGATCTTTGGTCCGGTAGCTAGAGAATTGCGGGAAAAGAACTTTATGAAAATCGTATCTCTGGCCCCTGAGGTGTTATAGTCAGAAAGGAGGATGAGAGATGGCCAAAGTTCATGTCAAAAGTGGTGATCAGGTAGAAATCCTTACCGGCGATGACCGGGGCAAACGCGGCAGAGTGCTGCATGTTTACCCTAAGACCGGCAAAGTTATCGTTGAAGGCATAAATATCCAGAAGAAACACACTCGTCCTACTCAATCTAATCCTCAGGGTGGAATTATTGAGCGCCCAGGCCCAGTTGACGTTTCCAACGTCCAATTGGTCTGCCCAAGCTGCCGCAAAGCAACACGCCCGGTCAGAGATCGGGATCAAAACGGAAAACTGACGCGCAAGTGTCGGCATTGCAGCAAGGCAATAGATTAGGTTGAGATCCAGGGAAAGGGGGAGTAGTGGATGCCACGATTGAAGGAAAAGTACCAAAATGAAGTGGTGCCTGCCCTCAGAGAGCGTTTTAACTACGCTAACGTGATGCAGGTTCCCAAACTTGAAAAAATCGTTGTTAATATCGGCGTTGGCGAAGGAGTTGCCGATCCAAAGACTTTGGATTTTGCCGTTCGTGATTTGGAGGCAATTACTGGACAAAAAGCTGTCATAACCAAAGCTAAGAAATCAATCGCTGCCTTTAAGCTTCGTGCAGGCATGGCAATTGGTTGCAAGGTTACTTTGCGCGGCGATCGGATGTATGAGTTCTTTGATCGCCTGGTGAACGTAGCATTGCCGCGGGTTCGCGATTTTCGGGGTGTATCTCCCAGATCTTTTGACGGTCGGGGGAATTATAGCCTGGGGATTAGAGAACAATTGATTTTCCCAGAAATTGACTATGATAAAGTCGACAAGATCCGTGGTCTGGAAATCACTATTGCGACTACTGCCAAAACTGATGAAGAGGCGTATGAATTGCTAAAACTGATGGGTGTCCCGTTTAGAGAATGAAAGGAGAGATACGGTGGCGAAGAAATCCATGATTATAAGAGCCCAGAGAAGTCCTAAATTTTCTACTCGCAGGGTGAACCGCTGTCGGGTATGCGGACGTCCACGGGGTTATATACGGCGTTTTGATCTGTGTCGTGTTTGTTTCCGGAAATTAGCAAATGAAGGCCAAATTCCCGGTGTTACCAAAGCTAGTTGGTAATTGGCGTTCACCTGAGGTTGAAAGGAGGTTCCCGTATGGTTTTGACTGACCCAATTGCGGATATGCTCACTCGGATTAGAAATGCAAATTCGGTTAAGCATGAATCGGTGGATATCCCGGCATCAAGAGTAAAAAGTGAGCTGGCCAGGATTCTCAAAGAAGAGGGGTATATTCGGGATTATAAGATCATTGAAGATGGCAGCAAGAAAACACTGCGGATTTATCTAAAGTATGGTCCGAATAAGGAACAGATTATTACCGGCATTAAACGGATTAGCAAGCCCGGTTTACGTGTTTATGCCACTAAAGATGAAATACCTCGCGTCCTTGGTGGTTTAGGGATTGCGATTTTATCGACTTCTCAAGGGATTATGACAGATAAATTGGCCCGTAAGAGCAATATTGGCGGAGAAGTTATCTGTTACGTATGGTAAGGGGGGAAAATGATGTCACGAATCGGTAAGCTGCCCGTGGAGATTCCAGCAGGCGTCGAAGTAGTTCAATCAGGCAATCAGCTGACTGTCAAAGGCCCTAAAGGTACACTGGTCAGAGATCTTCATCCAGACATGAATGTCTCGATTGACGATGGAGTAATTAAAGTCACCAGGCCCTCAGACAACAAAGAGCATCGTTCCCTGCATGGCCTTACACGTACTCTGATCGCCAATATGATCGAAGGTGTCACCAAAGGATTTGAACGCAATCTGGAGATCCATGGTGTTGGATATCGGGCACAAAAACAAGGCAATAAACTGGTTCTGTCAGTCGGATATTCTCATCCAGTGGAATTTGTACCGGAAGCAGGTATGGAAATAGATGTACCAACTCCAACCAGGATCACAGTGAGAGGGATTGACAAAGAGCTGGTGGGTCAGCTGGCTGCTAATATTCGCAAAGTACGGCCGCCTGAACCATATTTGGGCAAAGGTATCCGTTATCAAGGCGAGCGGATCATTCGCAAAGCTGGCAAGGCCGGCAAAGCTGGCAAGTAGACTGGCAAAATATCTGGCAAATAGTTTTAGAGGTGGTGAGTTCTGTGGCCAAATTAACTCGGCATGAAGCCCGCAAACGGCGTCATCTCAGGATGAGAAAGAAGATCGTCGGAACACCGGAAAAACCGAGGTTGAGTGTATATCGCAGCTTAAATCACATGTATGCTCAGATTGTTGATGATACTGTAGGTAAGACTCTGGTTGCAGCTTCCAGCATTGAGCCGGAGCTGAGAAACAGATTATCAAGTACTAAAGATAAAGAGGCTGCTAAAGAAGTAGGCTTGCTGATCGCTAAAAGAGCATTGGCAAAAGGCATTACCAAAGTAGTATATGATCGCGGCGGCAATATCTATCATGGCAGAATTGCAGCTTTGGCAGATGGTGCCCGCGAAGGTGGATTAGAATTTTAGTCGGCAAGGGGGGAAATTAGTTTGGCTAATCGAATTGATCCCACAGGATTAGAACTCGAAGAACGATTAGTAGCCATCAATAGAGTGTCGAAGACTGTTAAAGGTGGCCGTAATATTTCATTCAGCGCACTTGTTGTGGTAGGAGATGGCAACGGCAAGGTCGGAGCTGGCCTTGGAAAGGCCAAAGAAGTCGCAGACGCTATTCGGAAAGCGGTAGATGATGCCAAGAAGAATCTGATTGAAGTACCATTAGTAGGTACGACAATCCCTCATGAAGTAAATGAACGGTTCGCCGGAGCTCGAGTATTACTAAAACCCGCCTCGGAAGGTACAGGTGTGATTGCCGGTGGCCCGGTACGTGCAGTATTGGAGTTAGCCGGTGTCAGAGATATTTTGACAAAATCACTAGGTTCGTCAAATCCGATCAATGTTGTCCGTGCAACTGTCAAAGGCTTGCAGTCCTTAAAAACTACCGAGCAGGTTGCCCGTCTCCGCGGACTTGATCCATCAGAAATCTTAGGTTAGGGGGCGGTTGTTGTGGCGAAATTGAAGATCACATGGAAGAAAAGCGCAATCGGTTACGCACAAGATCAAAAGGATACGATCAAAGCCCTGGGTCTGCGTAAGTTGAATCAAACAGTAATCAAAGAAGATAATCCTTGTATTCGCGGGATGATCTTTAAGGTGAAGCATTTAGTCGATGTTGAGGAAGTCAATTAGGGCAAGGAGGTGTAGGTGTGCGGATCCACGAAATTAAACCAGCGCCCGGCAGTAAAATTAGCCCGAAGCGTGTTGGCAGAGGTATTGGTTCAGGTTTAGGCAAGACTGCCGGCAAAGGTGAAAAAGGACAAAAAGCACGCTCAGGTGGAGGCAAGGGGCCTCATTTCGAAGGTGGGCAAACACCTTTACAAAGGCGTTTACCAAAACGCGGTTTTACAAATGTGTTCCAAAAAGTCTATGCAGAAGTAAATATTGAGGACCTTAACCGCTTTGCTCCTGATAGTGTGGTCACTCCCGAGCTTATGAGGGAATCTGGATTGGTTAAGAAGATGTATGATGGAGTCAAGATCCTTGGCAACGGAGAGTTAAAGCATGCTTTGACAGTACGGGCACATGGTTTTTCAAAATCGGCTGCTGCCAAGATTGAAAAGGCTGGCGGTAAGGTTGAGGTGATCTAAGTGCTGGAAGCTCTAAGAAACGCACTGCGTATTCCTGATTTAAGACGGAAGATTATCTATACTGCTATCCTCATGGGGGTAGCACGCATCGGGGCGTATGTACCGGTGCCCGGTGTTGATGCAGCAGGGTTGGCTGCACAATTAGGTCTGGACAGTGGTAACATCTTTGGTCTGATGGACTTGTTTACCGGTGGGGCCTTGAGCAGGTTTACCCTCTTTTCCATGGGTGTTGGCCCGTATATTACGGCGTCCATTATTATCCAGCTGCTGGCACTGGTGATTCCCAAGCTGGAGCAGATGATTAAGGAAGATCAAAAAGTCTCAGCCAAGCTTACACGCTATGGAACAGTGGTTTTGGCGCTGATTCAAGCGTTTGCCACCACAATGATGGCCAGGAACTGGGGCGTAGTTACCAATGACAGCCCGTTCAGCTTGATCCTGATTATTGTCAGTTTGGTGGCAGGAACCAGTTTCTTGATGTGGTTGGGTGAGAAGATTTCAGAGAAGGGTATCGGCAATGGCATTTCGATGTTGATTTTCATCGGTATTGTTGCTGAGATCCCCTCGAATGTGCGCAATGTAGTCATGGCCTTGCAGGCTGGAGCAATTAGTATCATCGGTGTTCTTGTATACCTGATTGTTACCGTGGCGCTGATTGCCGGTATCGTTCTGGTACAAGAAGGGCAGCGCCGGATTCCGGTTCAATACGCCAAGAGAGTTATTGGCCGGAAGATGTATGGTGGACAATCGACCCATATTCCGCTGCGGGTAAATCAGGCAGGTGTCATTCCGGTCATTTTCGCATCGTCGATCTTGACTTTCCCGTTGACACTGGCCCAGTTCATTCCTGCAGTCAGTGCAGTACAGCGCTGGATCGGGTATGGGACTGTGGGGTACAACATCCTCTACGTAGGAATGATTATCTTTTTTACCTATTTCTACACAGCGGTGACTTTCAACCCGCAAGAAATAGCTGACAACATGAAGAAGAACGGTGGATTTGTACCTGGCTTGCGCCCAGGCAGGCCAACGTCTGAGTATATGGAACGGGTATTAGCTCGGATTACGCTGCCCGGTGCGATTTTCTTGGCAATCATTGCGGTAATGCCTTTCGTTATTTCGGCAGTAACTCGTATTCCGCAAAATATCTTGAGTCTTGGGGGAACCGGCATGATCATTATGGTAGGTGTGGCTTTAGACACTATGAAGCAAATCGAGTCACATCTGCTGCTAAGACATTATGAAGGTTTTCTCAGTTAGTTAGGGGGCTGGGGCATTGCGTCTAGTGTTACTCGGTTTACCTGGAGCGGGCAAAGGAACTCAGGGTGAACGATTAGCCGAGAAATATAGCATTCCCCATATTTCAACAGGCAGCTTGATTCGCTCAGTGATTAACTCGGGCTTGAAGCTTGGCGAGATCGTTAATGCTTACATTGCGAAGGGTAATTTAATACCGGATGAGTATATGATGGAAATACTGCGGCAGAGGGTTTTAGCAGACGATTGCCGAAACGGTTGGATTCTGGATGGTTTTCCTCGGACAGTACAGCAGGCAAAGCACCTGGATGAAATGTTAAAGCGGGATTCAACAGTGCTGGATCGAGCTTTTGACATTCGAATATCCGCTGAAGAAGCGGTTTCGCGGATTACTAACCGGCGGGTTTGTCGCAGCTGTGGGCAGATCTACAGCATTGAGCACAGTCCTGAGAAAGTGAAGGGAATTTGCGACAAATGTAATGGGCCTTTGTATCAGCGCCCTGATGATAACGTTGAGGTAGCTACCCACCGCATCCAGGTATATATGGAACAAACCCATCCTGTTGTGCATTATTACGCTCAAACAGGGAGGTTGACCAGCATTAATGGTGAACAGGGTATTGATGGCGTTTTTGCTGACCTGCAGGTTGCAGTAGCAGAGCTGTATGCCAAAAAGGCTGGTGAAGAACTGTGATTGTCATCAAATCTGATCCTGAGATCGCAGCCATGCGCAGAGCCGGGCGCGTGGTGGCTCAGGCTCATGAAATCGTGGCCGGACATGTTCGCCCAGGGGTGACAACAAAGCAGCTTGATCAGTTGGTGGAGGACTTTTTTCGGTCGCAAAACGCAATCCCTGCGTTCAAAGGGTACAATGGATACCCTGCCACAATTTGTGCGTCAATCAATGAGGTTGTGGTACACGGAATCCCAAACGATGTTCCACTGGAGGAAGGCTGGATTCTCAGCGTGGATATCGGTGCGTTTGTAGACGGTTTTTGTGGAGATTCAGCCTGGACCTATCCAGTTGGAAGGATAGATCAAGAGGCTCAAAGGCTTCTTGACGTAACGGAAAAATCGCTGTTCCTTGGTATCGAAAAGGCGCTGGTTGGCAATCGAATATCCGATATCTCTCATCAAGTGCAAACATTCGTGGAAAGTAACGGGTTTTCAGTTGTCCGTGATTTTGTCGGACACGGAATCGGGCGTAGAATGCATGAAGCGCCGCAGATTCCCAATTTCGGTTTGCCGGGGCGCGGCCCACGATTGAAATCAGGTATGACACTGGCAATTGAGCCGATGGTTACTGCTGGGAATTATTATGTGGAGATTTTGCCTGACAACTGGACGACTGTAACCGTTGATGGAAGTTGGGCAGCCCATTTTGAACACACGATCGTTGTAACAAATGATGGGCCTGATATTCTGACCGCAGTGTTGTAGGGGGGATAATGTGGGTCTGGAGATTGGCCAGTTGGTTTCTTCGAGGGCAGGACGTGATGCGGGAAAAAAGTATATTGTCATTGGTGCGGTAGACGACAAACACGTGTTGGTTGCTGATGGGGTAACCAGGAAACTGTTCCAACCGAAGAAGAAAAACATTCGCCATTTGGTGGCACATCGTCACATAGCCACTGAAATCACCCAGGCGTTACAGCAGAAACAGAAGCTCACCAATGAACAGTTGAGGTTAGCAATCCAATCGTTTACTGATATACCGGAGGAGCGAGAGGAGGTTTCGTCTGGTAATGGCAAAAGATGATGTGATTGAAGTTGAAGGTACTGTTGTTGAACCATTGCCTAACGCAATGTTTCGTGTAGAATTGGAGAACGGTCATAAGGTACTGGCTCACATTTCCGGGAAGATGCGAATGAACTTCATCCGAATTCTGCCTGGTGATAAAGTAACAGTAGAGTTGTCGCCTTATGATCTGACTCGTGGCAGAATTATCTATCGTAAAAAATAGGGCGACCAAAGGGGGATTATGATGAAGGTTAGACCTTCGGTTAAGCCGATGTGTGAAAAGTGTAAAGTGATCCGCCGTAAAGGTAAGGTTATGGTCATTTGTCAAGACCCAAGGCATAAACAGAAACAAGGATAGACTAAAGGGGGGTGTTTAGCTAGTGGCACGGATTGCAGGAGTGGATTTACCTCGTGAGAAGCGAGTAGAAATCGGATTAACCTATATTTTCGGCATTGGGCGTTCCACCTCGCAGAAAATATTGGCTATCTGTGGTATCGACCCGAATACACGTGTCGGTGACCTAACGGAGGATGAAGCTAACAGGCTGCGCGAAGTCATTGAGAACCAGTTTGTGGTCGAAGGTGACTTACGGCGTGACATAAACATGAATATCAAGAGGCTGCGCGATATCGGCTGCTATCGCGGCCTGCGTCACAGGAGGGGTTTGCCAGTCCGCGGTCAGCGGACAAAAACCAATGCCCGGACCCGGAAAGGCCCAAGACGCGTAGCTGGTAAGAAGAAGTAGAGAAGGGAGGAATTAGTGAATGGCAAGGCCCCGCAGGGGACAGCGTCCCAAGAGGCGTGAACGGAAGAATATTCAAAGTGGGATAGCTCACATCCGTTCCACATTTAACAATACAATCGTCAGCATTACTGATAATCAAGGCAACGTGATTTCCTGGGCTAGCGCAGGGAACATGGGCTTTAAAGGTTCGCGAAAAGGCACTCCTTTTGCAGCGGGTATGGCTGCGGAAGCAGCAGCAAAGGCTGCCATGGAGCACGGAATGCGCGAAGTCAGGGTGTATGTCAAAGGCCCTGGCGCCGGTAGAGAGGCTGCGATCCGTTCGCTGCAGAGTGCAGGTATAGATGTTAATGTAATTAAGGACGTTACTCCGATCCCGCACAACGGATGTCGGCCACCGAAGCGGAGAAGAGTCTGATCAGGTTCAGGAGGTGAAATTGAATGAGGTATACAGGTCCAGTTTGTCGCCTGTGCAGACGTGAAGGTGAGAAGCTTTACCTTAAGGGTGACAAATGTTATACAGATAAATGTCCTGTTCAGCGTCGGGGATATGCACCGGGGCAGCATGGACAATCACGGAAAAAGCTGTCTGAATATGGATTGCAGTTGAGAATGAAACAGAGACTGCGCCGAGTCTATGGAGTTTCTGAACGGCAGATGGAGAATTACTACCGCAGTGCAGCCCGCAAACGGGGAATTACTGGCGAGATCTTGCTTCAAACTTTGGAAATGCGTTTGGACAATATTGTTTTTCGCCTCGGAATCGGCGCATCCAGGCCTCAAGCACGGCAACTGGTAATGCACGGGCATATCAGTGTGAATGGCCACAAAGTTGACATTCCATCTTATGAGGTTAAAGCTGGTGACGTCATTGCCGTAAGAGAATCTTCACGGAATCTGGATTTAGTGAAGATCAATGTTGAAGCGGCATCTGAACGGGCACTGCCAGAATGGTTGGAATTTGATATTGAGAAAATAGAGGGGCGGGTCTTGGCTGTTCCTACCAGGGAACAAATTGATGTTCCTGTTGAGGAGCACTTGGTCGTAGAGTATTATTCGAGATAGTAACCTCCCCTTTACCCTCAAAAGGTTCGAGTCCTTGGCTATGGATTATCAATGGATGGAAATCTGTGGCTTGATCAACGTGCATTCGAGAAGGAGGGTGCGTTAGGAAATGATCGAGATTGAAAAACCAAGAATTGAACAGGTTGAATTAACGGAGGACTATGGCCATTTTGTAGTCGAGCCTCTGGAAAGAGGTTACGGTATTACTTTAGGCAACAGTCTGCGCCGGGTTTTGTTGTCTTCATTGCCCGGTACAGCAGTAACTTCGGTGCGGATTGATGGTGTGCTGCATGAGTTCTCGACGATGCCTGGTGTAGTTGAAGATACGGTCGATATTGTTCTCAATTTAAAGAAGCTGCTCGTCAAACTCTATTCTGATGAGCCGGTAGTGGTTCGAATCGAAGCCAAAGGGGCAGGCCCTGTTTATGCCCGGGACATCATCGCTGATGCAAGTGTGGAAATTCTAAATCCTGATCTATATATCGCAACCTTGGAAAAAGACGGTTCTTTGAATATGGAAATCACAGTAGCAAAAGGAAGAGGTTATGTTCCGGCTGAACGCAACAAACAACCTGACCATCCCATAGGAATTATTCCGGTCGATTCTATTTTTACCCCTGTAACCAAAGTCAATTTCCAGGTCGATCATACACGGGTTGGCCAGGTTACAGACTACGACAAATTGACCTTGGATATTTGGACCGATAAGACAATTGCACCGGATGAGGCACTAAGCCTGGCTTCCAAGATTTTGATCGAGCATCTGAAGCTCTTTAACGATCTGACTGATGCAGGCAGCTCCATGGAGATCATGGTCGAGAAGGAAGAAGAAGCCATCGATCGGCTGATGGAAATGACTATTGAAGAGTTGGATCTTTCGGTTCGTTCGTATAATTGCCTGAAACGGGCTGGCATCAATACGATCGGCGAGTTAACGCGGAAAACTGAAGAGGATATGATGAAAGTCCGCAATTTAGGCAAAAAATCCCTCCAAGAAGTCAAGGACAAGCTCGGGGCTTTAGGACTCTCGTTACGGGAATCAGATGAATAAGGTAGGTGAACGAATGTGAGACTGAGAAAACTAGGCCGCACTTCCAGCCACAGACGAGCATTGTTGCGCAGCTTAGTGACTTCACTAGTGTTGCATGGGCGGATTGAGACAACAGAAACAAAGGCAAAAGCTGTCAAGCCCTTAGCTGATAAAATGATTACCTTGGGTAAACGGGGTGATTTACATGCTCGGCGACAGGCAGCTGCTTTCCTTATGCAACCAGAGGCTGTAAAGAAATTGTTTGATGATATAGCTCCTAAGTACGCAGAACGCAATGGTGGATACACTCGGATTCTCAAGACTGGTCCCCGTCGCGGTGATGCAGCTCCAATGGCTATTATTGAGTGGGTTTAGTGACTGGTACTTTTGAGCGGAGCATTCAGGCTAGTTGCAGGTCGCAGAGGTAGTTACCTCTGCGTTCTCTGTTATTTTTTGGCATTTGATGTGGAGTGATTACTGTGGCAGAAGCATTGATCAAATTTGTCGATGTGAGTTTTTCCTACAGTTCAGATTCAGAGCATGGATTAGAGGCACTAACCGGCATCAATCTCGAAATTGATGACGGTGAATTTGTTGCTGTGCTTGGCCACAATGGATCAGGCAAGTCTACCCTTGCCAAACATATTAATGCACTGCTTGTGCCCACCAGTGGGACGGTATTTGTTGCCGGGATTGATACACAGGATGCTGATCGGTTGTGGGAGATCAGGCAGAATGTGGGCATGGTATTTCAGAATCCTGACAATCAGTTGGTGGCGACTACGGTTGAAGAAGATGTGGCTTTTGGGCCAGAAAACATAGGCATTCCGACACCGGAGATTCACCGCCGGGTTGATGAAGCCCTCAAGGTTGTTGGTATGAGTGAGTTTCGCCTGCATTCGCCGCACCAGCTCTCTGGCGGGCAAAAGCAGCGGGTAGCTATTGCCGGCATGATTGCCATGCGTCCCCGCTGCATTGTCCTTGATGAGCCAACAGCCATGTTGGATCCGGTTGGCAGACGGGAAGTAATGCAGACCGTGATTAAGCTGAACCGTGAAGAAAAGATTACCATTGTACTGATCACCCATGCCATGGAAGAGGCGATACTGGCTGACCGGGTGATTGTGATGGAAGAGGGTAGGATTGTGCTGACGGGAACTCCCCGTGAGGTCTTTTCACAGGTAGAAACCTTGACCAGGCTGCGTCTTGATGTGCCAGAAATCACCTCGTTGGCCAACCGGCTGCGTCAGAGAGGGTTTGACAGAATCCCAAACAATATCCTGACCATTGAAGAGATGGTGAATGTAATATGTCAATTAGAGTAGAGCAATTATCATACGTTTATAATGCAGGTCAGCCCATGGAACATGAAGCGTTGAGAAACGTTTCTTTGGCGATCGAAGATGGCGAGTTTGTGGGCTTGATCGGTCACACAGGATCAGGTAAGTCTACTCTGGTGCAGCATTTCAATGGTCTTCTGAAACCGACAGCGGGTAAGGTTTATGTTGACGATGTTGACATTTTCAGCAAGGATGTCAGCTTGAGAAGCATCAGGCAAAAGGTAGGCATGGTGTTTCAGTATCCGGAATACCAGCTTTTCGGAGAGACGGTGTTTGAAGATGTTGCTTTTGGGCCCAAGAATATGGGTGTGTCCGATTCTGAGCTGCAAGACCGGGTAGATCAGGCCTTGACTTTGGTGGGATTGGATCTCAGCCTTAAAGAGCGGTCCCCATTCGAGCTGTCGGGCGGGCAAAAGCGGAAAGTGGCCATAGCCGGAGTTTTGGCCATGCAGCCTCAAATTCTGATTCTTGATGAACCCACTGCCGGGCTTGATCCCAAGGGCCGGGATGAAGTGCTGTCATTGGTGGCGCATTTACACCAAAAAGAAAACAAAACCATTGTCCTGGTCAGCCACAGTATGGAGGATGTGGCACGGCTGGCTCAGCGGCTGGTGGTAATGGCTCATGGTGAAATCGCGCTGGAGGGCCCCCCTGAGGTTATCTTCAGGCAGGCGGATTACCTGGAGGCAATAGGGCTTGGTGTTCCTCAGGTGACGCGGCTTTTGCAGGTATTGCAAAAGCGGGGTTTCGATGTGGATCCGGATCATTACACGATTGAATCTGTTGAAGGCGAGATAGTAAGGTTATTGGAGACGAGATAAAATGGCGATGATGAAGAACATTACGATCGGACAATATATTCCTGGCGAATCCATTGTGCACCGCCTTGATCCCAGAACCAAGATTCTGACCACTTTTTTGTTTATTGCGCTGTTGTTCTTGGTGGACAGCTTCATCGGGTACGGCTTGAGTGCGCTGTTGCTGCTGTTGATGGTAGTCTTATCCCAGATTCCGGTCAAGTATGTACTCCGCGGGATCAGGCCGCTGATGTTCATCATTATTCTCACACTGTGTTTGCACTTTTTCATGACTGATGGCCGAGTGATCTTCCAGATCTGGTTTCTTAAGCTCACTCATGAAGGCTTGATTCGCGGTTTAATGATGGTGTCCCGTTTGATCCTGCTGATCATTGGATCGTCCCTGTTGACACTGACAACATCGCCAATTCTGTTGACCGATGGGATCGAAAGCCTGCTGAAGCCATTCAAGGTAATTGGTGTTCCTGCCCATGAGTTGGCGATGATGATGACTATTGCTCTGCGTTTTATTCCCACTTTAGTTGAAGAGACTGAGAAAATCATGAAAGCCCAGATGGCCAGGGGAGCTGATTTTGAGTCTGGAAACATCTTTCAGCGGGCCAAGAGCCTGATTCCCATCCTGATTCCTTTGTTTGTTAGTGCTTTTCGCAGAGCTGATGAGTTGGCGATAGCCATGGAAGCCCGCGGTTATCGCGGTGGAGAAGGGAGAACAAGGTTCCGGGTATTGAAATTTACATATCAGGATGCTTTGACCCTGGTTTTGGTCACTACCTTTGTGATCCTGGTTGGGATCTTTTTCTAAGGTGATTGGACATGGCCAATTATAGGTTGATCTTAGAATATGACGGTACCGCGTACAACGGTTTTCAGATTCAGAGTAATGGAATCACGATTCAGGAATTGCTGGAAACAGCACTTGCCAGGATTGCCAGAGAACCGGTAAGAGTTATTGCAGCCGGGCGTACTGATGCAGGCGTGCACGCCCTAAATCAGGTAGCCAATTTTCATAGTAAGTTATCGGTTCCGGTGGAAAGAATACCAATAGCAGTCAATAGTCTTTTGCCCCGGGATATCCGGGTAAAATCCTGTCAAATAGTGGCTGATGATTTTCACGCCCGGTTTGCTGCGGTGGCGAAGACCTACTTGTACCGGATTCGCCAAGGTGCGATTGAGTCCGCCTTTGAGCGCCATTATTGCTGGTGGATCAAGCGTCCGTTGGATCGGAGCTTGATGCGCAAGGCGGGCAAGCTGCTGGAGGGACCCCATGATTTCGCTGCCTTTGCTGCCAGCGGCAGTAGTGTAAAATCGACGGTGCGGACACTGATCAGTTACGGCCAGATCGATACCGATAACGGAATAGATCTGCGCTTTACCGCCGATGGGTTCTTGTATCGTATGGTTCGCAACTTGGTGGGAACTCTGGTGGAAGTTGGCCTGGGCAAAAGGGACGCTGCAGAGATTCCAGCCATTATTGCATCGAAAAATCGGAATTGTGCTGGAGTTACAGCCCCGGCATCTGGTTTGTTTTTGGAGCAGGTATGGTATGAGCAAGCCAGGATGGACAGCGATCATGCTTGACAGGGAGCTTGTTTTTAAGTAAAATTATATGTGTTGTTTTGGGTAATCTCCTAATTGGAATGTTGTCCCAGCCCCGTACAACTACTCCAATCAGGTGAATATACACGTCTATGCAGTAAGCATGCAAGGGGGGAAGATCGTGAAAACGTATATGGCAACAAAAGAAAGTGTCCAGAGGAAATGGTATTTGATCGATGCTACGGACAAAACTTTGGGCCGTTTGGCATCGCAGATCGCTTCGATTTTACGCGGAAAACATAAACCAATCTACACTCCACATGTGGATACTGGTGATCATGTAATTGTAATCAACGCTGAGAAGATTCGCCTGACTGGAAATAAACTTCAAGATAAGAAGTACTATCATCACAGTGGTTATCCCGGTGGGTTGAAAGTACGCACTGCTGCTGATTTACTCAACAGCGGCAGACCGGAAAGAGTATTGAAGTTGGCTGTGTGGGGTATGTTACCACATAACCGTTTAGGCAGAAAGATGTTTAAGAAATTGAAAGTGTATGCTGGCAATGAGCATCCGCACAGTGCTCAACAGCCTGAGACATTAGACATTTAAGAGAGGGGGCTAACAATGAGTGCAGTGGCAAAGACGGAAACTTTTTACGGCACTGGTCGCAGAAAGACATCTGTTGCCCGGGTACGGCTCTTGCCAGGAAATGGTAAGGTAATCATTAACGGGCGTGATATAGAGGATTATTTTGGCAGGGCAGTATTGCGCACTATCGTCCTGCAGCCGTTAGTGCTGACAGATACCGAAGGTAAGTATGATGTGATCGCCAAAGTCCACGGCGGCGGTTCCAGCGGCCAAGCTGGTGCAATCCGGCACGGCATTGCCAGGGCATTACTGGATATTGATCCGGAACTACGGACCCAACTAAAGAAAGCTGGATTCCTCACTCGTGATCCACGGATGAAAGAAAGAAAGAAATATGGTCTGAAAAAGGCACGGAAAGCGCCTCAATTCTCCAAACGCTAATCATGCTGAATGTGAAATTCCCCGAACCATTATGGTACGGGGTTTTTTCATTTGATCCCAGTCGAGTGGATGTACTTGAGGCGCACAAGTCGGTTAGCGGGCAATCCGTTCAGGGCACTGGCTGTTCTGGCTCGATTGGTTCAGGCCTGGGCACAGCCTGATTGTTGCCCCTCGGTGGCGGCTGCGGCTGGATCGGCGGTGGCTGAACCGGAGGAGGTTGGCTGGGTGGTGGCTGCGGCTCCATCGGCTGGATTGGTTGTTGCGGCGGCGCAGGCTCTTCTGGTTCAGGCTCAATAGGTTCCGGTAGCTCCGGCTGTTTAGGTTCCTGAGGCTTTTCCGGCTCGGGTTTTTCCGGTTTGTCTTCCTCCTTTTCTTCCTGTTCAGGTTCTGGTTCGGTTATTGGCGGCTGTTCCTGAACTGGGGGCAATTCAGGTATGGGAATACTCAGGCGTGGCTGTGGTGTGAACGTTATGGCACAAGGAGCCTGCCTGGTTGGTTCTGTTCCCTTGATAAAGGCGTCAAGCTCAGTGTATTCACATTGGTCGTTGGCCAGTAATCCGGTAAAAATGTCTATCTGTACATCGTCCACAATCAGTGATGGCAAAGGGAAGGGACGGGGAGGCTTGTCAGCCAGGCTCTGATTGATCAACTCCGCCCAGATCGGCCCGGCAATGGAGCCGCCGTAACCGGCGATGGGCGAATTATCATCGTTGCCGATAAAGACTCCCACCACAAGATCAGGAGTAAAACCGACAAACCACAAATCTCGTTGGTTGTTGGTGGTACCGGATTTTCCAGCACTTGGCCGTTCAACGGGTACAGATTTGCCGGTACCATATTCCATCACTGCCTGGAGCATATCGCACATGAGATAAGCCTGTTGAGGGGACAAGACCTGATTTTTTTCCGGTTCATAGTTAAAAAGCACATCTCCATCCTGGTTGATCACCCGTAGAACAGGATTGGGTGTGAAATAGGCTCCGCCGTTAGCAAAGGGGACAAAGGCAGCAGTCATCTGCATAGGGCTCACCCCATCGGTCAATCCGCCCAGCGCCAATGCCAGATTCCGATCTTGCTGCGATAACTCGATGCCTACTTCTCTGGCAAAACTGAAGGCACTTGAGATGCCAATTTCATTTAGCGTCCACACCGCTGCATTGTTCAGAGACAAAGCAATGGCGTGTTTCATGGTCACGGGCCCCCAGTAGGCTTCACCATAGTTTTCCGGCTGATAACCGCTGTATTCCCGAGGTATGTCGTCCACAATGGAATTTACCTGCCAGCCTTGCTTGATGGCCGCTGCATAGATAATCGGTTTAAAGACCGAACCTGGCTGACGTTTAGCATCGACAGCCCGGTTGAACTGGCTTTCAATATAATTACGCCCGCCGATCAAAGCCAACACTGTTCCGTCTCTAGGGTCAAGGGCTACCAGTGCTCCTTGATGCTCCTGACTGCCAAAAATATCTTCGGCAATTTCTTGCATTTGCAGATCCAGGGAAGTGTGGACGCGAAGCCCTTCACTGAATACGGCTGTCTCGCCAAAATCTTCCATGAGAATCTGGCTTACCCAATCCAGAAAATAACGAGCCGGCCCACCTGTAAGTTTGGCCAGGGCCAGGCTTATGGAATTAGCCCGCTCTGCCTGTTCTTGATCAAGGTACCCCAGGTCAACCATTCGATCCAAAACAATGCGGCGCCGGTTTAGTGCCCGATCTGGATGTTTGTATGGCGAATAGGCAGATGGAGCCTGGAGAAGGCCGGCCAACAGCGTACTTTCGTCCAAAGTTAGTTCTGATACGGACTTACCGAAATAGGTCCGGGCAGCACTTTCCACCCCATATGCCCCTTCCCCGAAGTAGGAAGAATTTAGATAGAGTTCCAGGATTTGCTCCTTGGAGAATCGGGCTTCCAACAAGACAGCCAGCGCCAGTTCTTCAAATTTGCGTTTTAAAGTACGCCGCGGATGGAGAAACAGGTTCTTAGCCACCTGCTGGGTAATAGTGCTGCCTCCCTGCACTGTTTCACCAGCCCGGAGATTTACGAACAGTGCCCGCGCAATACCGATGATATCGACTCCTGAGTGCTTGTAGAAACGAAAATCTTCAACAGCCACCACGGCATTGACCAGATCTTGAGGTATTGCATCGATTGTCACATAACGTCCCGTTTCTCCCAGGGAGCCAATGAATCTGCCTTCCCGATCGAAGATCATGGCGGCCTGCATCGGCCGGCCAATGTCAAAAGCCCGGATGGTGAAAAACCCCTTGATGAAAACCACTGCCAAGGGAAGCAGCATTAGTAAGAACAGAGCGAGAATCGTGTACCGGTAACGTTTCAACCATACAAGCATCTGCCACCACCTCTGATCTAGTATTTGCGGCAGAATTTTTTTAAGTCAGAACTTGATCGGATAGCTGCGATCGATACAAGCCTGCTGTTCTGGTTAAGCTATGATTGGAAAGAATCAGAGGAGGCCGAAGTCAGTCGATGCGATGGCAAAAACAGTACCTTAAGTATGCAGCAGTGGGTGTACTTTTAATTTCATTAGTGACTATCTATTGGATCAATCAAGGCCAAAAGAAGGTGGATGAGGTTCCCGAACAGCAAAAGAAGCCGCGGCTGACGGTGAAGGATAATGAAATGGATCTGCTGGCCCGGGCTGTACACGCCGAGGCAAAAGGGGAACCTTATGAAGGTAAAGTGGCCGTGGCTGCGGTTATTCTTAATCGGGTTGAGCATCCGGAATTTCCTAATACGATTGCCGGTGTAATCTATGAACCGTTAGCGTTTCAAGTAGTGGCTAACGGTACGATTAACCAAGAACCAGATCAAGTCTCGCGGCAAGCGGCTTATGACGCTCTCCACGGCTTGGATCCCACCAATGGGGCTTTGTATTTTTACAATCCGGCTAAGACTCAAAATCGATGGATTCGATCCAGGCCAGTACTGAAAACAATAGGCAAACATATCTTCGCAGGTTAGGGGTTAAGGCAGTGCAAAAAGCTAAAAAGATAGGGATCTTCATGATACTAGTCGGGCTGGCCGTCTTTGGCGGCAGCCAATACTATGCCAACCGAGCCTATCGGCTGCAGTTGGAAGCCGGGTACAAGCGCGCCTTTCGGGAGCTGGCGGTGCATATCGATGGGTTGGAGACAGAATTAAGCAAGCTGCTGGTGGCCAATTCAGCCACCCAACAATTCGGAGGGCTGGCTAATGTGCTGCGTCTTGTCTATGCTGCCCAGGCTAACCTCGGGCAGCTTCCGGTTCATGGGGTAAACCTGGCTCGAATTGAGAATCTGCTGGCCCAAGTGCAAACAACTGCGGTAAATACAGCCCAAGGTATCCACAGTGCTCGGCCGCTAAGTGATACGGCTGGCAGGGAATCAGCATCAATGCGGGCACGATTGGCCCGGCTTTACGAGCAGGTTCAATATGTCAACGTCGAGCTGCAATCTCAATTGGTTCTCGGGGAGCGAAGGACCAGTTGGGTTGACTGGCGCGATTTTATGCAAACCTCTATCTCTCAAGCGGCTGAGATTACTCCCGGAGATCGCTATCCTCTGATGCAGGCGCTGCTGATGATTGAGGACGGGATGGAGCGCTTTTATGATTCGGATTTTCCCAGCGAGTTAAAACGCTTTGAAGGCCCGGTACCGTCAGGCGAACCAGTTTCAGCATCAGAGGCAGTAGCAATTGCCAAAGCTTTTTTGCCCCAAACTGATGCTATTACCGATTTGGTTGTCACTAATCAGACTGAGGGAGAACTGCCAACATATACTGTGACAGCAAACACTGTGGATCAAAACCCCATTACCATTGAAATTGGCAAAAAAGGCGGCCATGTTCTGTGGATGACCAACCCGAGAGTTGTCGGTGATCAGCAGCTTTCCCAGGCAGAAATGATCAAATCTGCCCAGAGCTTTCTCAACGAGCGTGGTTTTCCTGAAGTGGAGCTGATTGACACTGATTTGAACCTGAACCGGCTGATGTGCAGTTTTGTCGTAACTGATGACGATGTATTGATCTATCCACAACAGCTGAAGGTACAGGTTGCCGCTGACAATGGTGAAATCGTGGGATACCAAGGTTTAGCCTATCAAAGTTTTGCTTACATCAGGAAAACCACACCGGTATTAAGTCCGGAACAGGCACAAGAATTTATCATCGAAACCGCAGAAATTTTGGAACAGCGCCTGGCAGTAATTCTGGATCCGAACTTTGACCAAATACTTACCTATCAGTTTCGGGTGAAGAACGGGACAGATCAATTTTTGATCTATATCAATGCTGACAGCGGCGCGGAAGAGAAAATTACCAGGGTTGAGCCTGGGTGAGGGGTTGAATCCGGTTGGCAACAATACTGACTTCATTACCTCCGCGGCGGGCGACGGCACCTTCAACAACCAGTAAAGGATGCTTAAACATTTTTTCTCCATAGCGGTAGTAGGTATTTTCAAAAACAGTTACATCGATCAGGCCGTATTCGTCTTCAAGGGTGAGAAAAACGACTATCTTACCACTCCGGGTTGGCGGACGGTGGGGCCGAATTACCTGCCCGGCAATCTTAATTTTAGCACCCTCAGCCAAACTGCTGATCTCGCGGCTGGTAAGAAATTTTTGCTTCTGCAGACGCAATCGGAAAAAGTCCATTACATGGGTGGTGGCGGATAAGCCTAACACTCGAAACTCATTGAGCCACCGCTGCCAAGGGGTAAAATCGGGGACAGGATTTTCCGGCTCTGCTTCCAAGAAGAACAGGCTGCCTTGACGGCTGCCAAGGTAATTTGGCAGCTGCCACATCAGCGCCCGGCGATTGGGATTCAATTGATCAAAGGCACCGGCCAGAATCAGGTTTTCGATTATATCCTTATTTAAGCTGGTACGGAAGACAAAATCAGCAAGGGAAATGAAGGGCTTGTGGCGTTGACTCAAGATTTCATCAATGAATTTTGCCTCCATACCTCTTACCTGCTTCAAACCAATCCGGATGGTTGTGCCATCGGCTGTAAAGCCGGCTTCACTAAGGTTAATATCCAGCGGCAAAATAGTGATCCCCCGGCGGCGGGCTTCCACACAAATGGTATTTGGCGGATAAAACCCCATCGGTTGATTATTTAAAATGGCGGCATAAAACTGAGCCGGATAGTGCTTGAGCAGATATGCAGTTTTATAGGCTGTATCGGCAAATGCGGCTGCATGGGCTTCACAAAATCCGTAGCCGGCATACCCGACAATATAAGAGAAGATTGTTTCGGCGATTTCTTTACTGACTCCATTGGCTGTCGCTTTGGCAATGAACAGCTCTCCGAGCTGGTCCATTTCTTTTTGCGATCGATATTTAGACATGACCCTCCGCAGGTGATCCGATTCTCCCGGAGTAAAGCCGGCGATTTCCGTGGCAATTTCAATGACTTGTTCCTGGTAGAGAACCACCCCATAAGTATCCTTCAAGATCGGTTCCAGTTTCGGGTGAATGTAGCTGACCGGGGCCAAGCCGTGCCGGCGGGCGATGAACGGTTCAACCATATCACCCTTGATGGGACCGGGGCGGATCAAAGCGACGCTGGCTACAAGATCCTCTATATTGTCGGCCAAAAGCCGCGATTGCAGGCTGCGCTGCGCCGGGCTTTCCAATTGGAAAACACCGACAGTGTCGCCGTCGTTGAGCATCTGATAGGTCGCCTGATCGTCCAAGGGAATTTGGTCATAACTGAAGTTTTGTTGTGTCTGCAGTGCCATGTCTACATCATGGACAGCTGACAATGTGCGCAGGGATAATAGATCAAGTTTAATCAAACCCAAATCTTCAATGGTGTCCTTATCAAACTGGGTAATCAATACTCCTTTAGCCGAGGGCTGCAGCGGCGATACGGTGGTCAATAATGGCCCGCTGACCACCATTCCTCCCAAATGAGTCCCCATATGCCGGGGTACATCGGTTAAGCGTTCGCACAAGTCCAATAAGGTGGCATACTGTTCTTGTTTAAGGGGATGGCTCTTAAGTTCCGGCAATACAGACAGCACTTTCCGGATCCCGTCAGCCGGAACATAGTGGGGGACATGGCGGTTTAACTGCTTGATTTCCTGTTCACTGAATCCGAATGCCTTTCCCAAATCACGCAATGCAGAGCGGGCATGATATGTCACAAAGGTGCAAACAGAAGCCACATGGCCTTGGCCGTATTTTTGATAAACATAGTCGGCGATTTGATCACGTTTGGCAGCGTCGAAGTCTACGTCAATATCGGGCTTGCGGGCTTGTTCAAGGCTTAAGAACCGTTCAAAGAGAAGGTTGCGCCCGATGGAATCGACATTGGTAATGCCTAAGCAATAGGCAACGGCTGAATCGGCGGCTGAGCCGCGGCCGGCGCAGCGGATCTTGTTCCGGTGGGCGTAGGCCACAATGTCCCAGACTACCAGAAAATAATCGATCACGTCTAGTTGGCCGATGATGTTCAGCTCATGGGTTAAGCGCTCATGGATTTCTGGTGTAATCTTTCCATACCGTTCGCGGGCCCCCTGCCATACCAGGTGGTGCAAAAGCTGTTTTGCTGAGCTGAATCCCGATGGAATTTTGAACCGGGGAAAGAGATTGCGGCCCAAAGGCAGTGCTGCTTCACAGCGCTCACAGATTTCCTCGGTGGCGGCAATTGCTTGAGGGTATTGTTGGAATCTGTGTTCCATTTCCCGGGGTGAGGCAAAGTAATTTTCAGCATTCAAAGGCCGTTCAGGATGAATATCGGCCAGTTGAGTCTGGGTGCGGGTGCATACCAGCAGATCGTAAAGGCCGAAATCCGCTTTTTCCAGGTAATGGACATTGTTAGTGGCGACCATTGGCACTTTGGTATATTCGCTTAGCTGAGCAATCGCTTTGAGAACCGGTCCGGTTTTGGGAAGAAAAGTGTTGATCATCTCCAGATAGATGTTTTCCTTGCCAAAGATGGCAATCAGCCTTTTCAGATGTTTTAAGGCCAATTGATGTTGATTGCAAAGCAGAGCCTGCCAGATGGCGGATCGCCTGCAGCCTGTGAGAACCAGCAAACCTTGATGATAAGCAGCCAATTTTTCCCATGAAACTATTGGCTGTTTGCGATCAATTTGAAAGGCGGCGGTGAGCAATTGACAGATATTTTGATAACCTACATTGTTTTGGGCCAGCAAAGTGAGGTGATATCCGCCTTCAATAGTGATTTCCACCCCTTGAATCGGCTTGATGCCGAGTTCGAGGGCGGTTTTATGAAATTCCACCGCACCACTGAGACAGTTGTGATCAGTAAGGGCCATTGCCGTCATACCAAATTCGGCGGCTTTTTGTAAATATGCGGTTACGGAAGTGGCGCTGTTAAGGAAAGAATAAACAGAATGGACATGCAAATGGGCAAACATAAAACCACCTGTATTTTCATTGTGCTAGTCATAAATTTTGTGGAGGATCCAGCGGGATTGCGCTGGATAATGGTGAAGCTCAAATAGGGTACCGGCAGCGATTACCTGATAAACATGGAGTTCCTGTTCTCCCAACCACCACTGCCCCGATTCCCGCCAGCGATCCTTGATGAACTCAATCTTGTATTGTCTGTGATAGACAAAAGTGTGGGGCAGATGTCTGGTGGTTTTGACGGTAATATCGCTGTTGATTATTTTAGAGATGGGATTGCTCCCACATTGCTAGAATTTTTTCGCGGCGGGACAGTTTTAACTGCACCAAACCAGCACTCAGCTGGGACTTTAATGACTCGATCTTTCTGCGGGTAGGGTTTTGGCCAAAGATGTCTAATTGTTTAGGTAACTGTGGTGAAAAGTCCAAGCCGGTAATCCGCAGCAGCTCAATGGGATATTCCGGCAAGATCGTCAGTACGGAACGATAAAACACATCCTTGGCTGCGGTTGGCGGGTCAAACTTGCGAATCAGGCCAAAATCAGTATGCTCGTGCTGCCATTCCAGGCGGATCTTGGCCGCGAGCAGCTGGGCAGAACGCAGTTGATGTTCAATTTCGGACAAGCCTTTTTTCAAAAATAAGTCTAATTGGGGGCGAGCGACGGGCATGGCAATTTCCGGGTCCGTTAAAAAATCGATTTCCCAGCAGATAACAATTGGTTTTTCCGGCGTGAAAGGCTGCAAGTCCTGGCCGCGGGCCAACTTCGCAATATTTTCCGCGGCATCGCCAAACTGGAGCTGCAGTGCTTTAAAGGGGACTAGGGACAAAGCTTTGAACGTGTTGATCCCCAGGCGCTGTAACTGAGACACTTCAGGCAGCTCAAACAAGGCATCAAGCAGGGTAACGGGTAGTTCTCCCAAAAAAGCTTGACTGTCGGATTCGGAAACGGAAGTGCTTGGCCGTGTCAAGGCGGCAAGCTTAGCAATTAGTTTGGTGGCACCGGCTCCCCATCTGCCTGACAGCTGACGAGCCTTCAATTGAGACAGAAACTGGGTGCCAAATTCGGCGGGAATGAAGTGATCTGGCAAGCGGCAGTACCAGGCATAAGCTGTTTCAATTTCAATTTGCCCGGTCCAGCCGTAGCAGAACTGCAGCAGCCGTTCGCAGATCTTTTCCTTGCCGCCTGCATGTTCAATGGAACAATAGACGATCATCAGAACCACTCCTTGCGAACATATGATCGTGTATTTATTTTAATACAGAACATACGTTTGCGTCAAGCGGTTAATTTTACCAGATCTGGAAATGGCAGGAGGATGGATGTGAAAGTAACTTTTCTAGGAACTGGGACATCTCATGGAGTGCCGGTTATCGGCTGTGATTGTGAAGTCTGTCAAAGCAAGGACCCTCGCAATCATCGCACAAGATCATCAATTTTGATTGAAGTCAGCAATCTGCACTTGTTGATTGACACAGCTACCGAGTTTCGCCTTCAAGCTCTGCGAGCTGGGATCACGAAAATAGATGCGGTGTTATATACCCACTGCCATGCTGATCATGTGTTTGGTTTTGATGATCTGCGCATTTTCAGTCAACGTACAGGCCAAGCAGTGCCGTTTTACGGCAACTATGATACCATTGCCGAAATGCTGCAGGTATTCAGCTATGTTTTTCGCAGAACCCAAGTTGGTGGCGGCAAACCATTGGTTGAGCCCATAATTGTTGATGGGACATTTCACGTGGGAGGTGTGACCATTACTCCAATTCCGGTTTACCACGGCAACCTTCCGATCTATGGATACCGCATCGGTGATCTGGCTTATATTACTGATTGCAGCCGGCTGCCCCAATCTTCCCTGAGACTGCTGACGGGCTTAAAGGTATTGATCTTGGGGGTCATTCGTTACGAACCCCATCCCAGCCATATGCATGTAGATGCTGCATTGGAGCTGGTGGCCAGGCTTAAACCGGAACAGACGTATTTCACCCATATTACGCATCTTTTGGATCACGAGGAAGTGAACAGCAAAATGCCGCAATCAGTGTCACTTGCCTACGATGGATTGATTATTACAATCTAACAGGCATCGGTACTTGCAGTTAGCCATATATTTATAGTGTCTATCTGCTTTCAGAGTAGGGGTGATGATTGGTGGATGTTGCTGATGCAATTCGCAGGTTTAGCAAAACCCCACTCAAACATCGTATGAGCAAGTACCTGCTGGAGTATCTGCTAGAAAACACAGAGCTTTTGCATAAAATCCGCATAGTCAATACACGGGCATATTTGCCTGATACGATGATGATCGCGCAGGCCGGAGTGGAGGGGCCGCCTTTTGAACTGGAGTTGGGGGCAGTTGAGCGTGATGAAGTTTCGATGGTTAACGGCCGTCTGGTGAAACAGAAACGGAAAAACAGGGCAATCTGGATTAATGATCCGGTGCAGGCAGTTGAGGTGCTGCGCAAGTTCACTGGAATCCTCTATGTGGAGTTTCGGTTTGCCGGTGAGATCCCTGATTGGTACCGGCAAATAGTTGCCGAATTTAAGGCTGAGTGTGTAATGGAGTCAGAGGTTACACAGTTGATCCGGGAGCAAGTAGAGTTGCTGCTTTCCGGGATTATCTTGAAAAATGAAATTGATCGAGCGCTGCAGCAAGGCGATCAACAATTATTTCAAATCAAAGTACAACAATACAAACAGATTTGCGAAAGATGTTTATGGGAATTTTAGTCTGTCCCGCTGGTTCCTGCTTTTACCTCAGCTGAGGTTGGCAGGAATTCGTTTATTGGTTGTGGAAACTCTGGATAGAGGTGAGGGAAAATGAAAGTCAAGAAAACAAAATCACCGTTGCGGGAATGGGTTGAATCAATTGTCGGAGCTGTAATCCTTACTGCTTTCATTATTGTCTTTATTGCCCAATCCTTTGTTGTGGAAGGCACCTCAATGTTGCCCACGCTTGATAATAATCAGCGGTTGTTAGTGGATAAGCTTACCTACCGGTTCCGTGAACCCGGGCATGGCGATATTATCGTTTTTAGATACCCGGCCAATCCTAAAGAAGAATTTATCAAGCGGATCATAGCTGTACCCGGAGATTCGATTGCCATTGCCAACGGAAAAGTATATGTCAACGGCAATGTGATTGCCGAAGATTATATACTGGAGCCTACAATCCGGGGATTCAGCCCTCATATTGTCCCGGAAGGCCACTATTTTGTACTGGGGGATAATCGCAACGACAGCCTGGACAGCAGGGACCCCCGTGTCGGTTTTGTTCCGAGGGAAAATATAATTGGCAGAGCTGTCTGGTCCTATTGGCCATTGGACCGCATTGGCATATTCAGAATACCGGAAGCACTGGCAGGAGTAGCAAAACAGGAGTGATCAGATTGAATCAGTTCAACCAGTATCAAGAGGAAGCAAGACGGACTTTAAACACAGAGGTTGAAGCCCAGTATCTTTTGGCCAATCTTGGCATGGGCTTGGCGGGAGAAGCCGGTGAGGTGTGTGACTATCTCAAAAAGGTTGTTTTTCACGGCCACCAGCTTGATCCAGCCAGAGTCAGTGAAGAGCTAGGTGATGTCCTCTGGTATTTGGCAAATGTGGCAGATGCAGCAGGCCTTTCCCTTGGGGAAATAGCTGAGCAGAATATTGCCAAATTGCGCAAACGCTATCCAAATGGATTTGAGCAGATACGCTCCCAACAGCGTGCATAAGTATGATCAGGCAGACCAAAAGGCCTCGCTCCCTGCCCGGTGTGGATATGGCAACGAGGTCTCTTTATTTGAGCAATGAGGTGAATCAATTTGTTAAGTGAATACTTAACAGTGGCGAAGGCCAGTGAAATAGTCTTGATTGAGCGCAAGTCCAGGTTTATCGGGCGCGCCCATCCTGCCAGTTCTGTGGCGGAGGCGGAGGAGTTCATCAAAAAGATCAGCAAAAAACACTGGGATGCCACCCATAATGTATATGCCTATTCCATTGGAATCAACGCCGAGCAGCAAAAATGCTATGATGACGGAGAGCCAAGCGGGACTTCCGGATTACCTTCCCTGGAAGCGATCAAAGCATTGAATCTGACCAATGTGGTGGTTGTGGTCACACGCTATTTTGGCGGTGTCCTGCTGGGAAGGGGCGGTCTGATTCGCGCTTATGGAAGTGCTGCCACAGAGGCGTTAAAAGCGGCGGGAATTGTGCGCTGTGTGCCGCACCAGCGCATAAAACTCATGGTTGATTATACACTGATGGGGAAAGTGCAAAATGAATTGGTCAATATCGGTGTGATTATTCACGATACTCTATATGCGGCGGAAGTCACCTTTGTTGTGGATATCCAGCCTGAACAGGCAGAACAGGTATACCGGATGGTGCAGGATCTGACCGCAGATCAGTTCGAATGGGAGTTGATCTCAGACGTCTACCGGCAGCTGCCTGTGTGAAAATTTATATAGCAGTTGTTTTAGGTTCATAGTATAATAGACTCGAAATGCACTCAAGAAAGGAGTGATTTGTTATCGGCAAATCCAAGCAGCTATTTGTGTTGATCCTGATCTTGGCAATATCACCAGCTGTTACAGCTGCGTTTCCTCAGCCGGCCGGCTACGTCAACGATTTTGCCAATGTGTTGAACAGCAGCAGTGAAGCTAAGATCACAGCTATCGCAGAGTCTTTGGCTGAGAATCAAGGGATCGAACTGGCAGTTGTAACGCTTTCGAATATTAACGATCAGCATCTAGAGGACTATGCTGTCGACTTATTTGCCGAGTGGGGCATTGGTGGGCCTGAAGACAGCGGGATACTGATCTTGCTGGTTATAGAAACGCGCGAAATTAGAGTTGAAACCGGCTACGGTATTGAAACTGTCCTGCCAGCCGGTAAAGTGGGCCGCATTCTTGATCAATTTGTCATACCTCACTTGCGCAATAATGATTATAATACTGCGTTGGTTGAAGCTGCCAAAGCTTACCAAGACGCACTGACGGGAGCATCATTTGCCTTAGACAGGGATCAAGATGACTCCAGTAACTTGAGATCATTTTTGATCTTTGTGGCAATTGCCATCATAATATCAATTATGACCCGCAAGCATCCGCCAACGTCCACAACAGGAACTGGAAGCCATGGACGGCTGCCGCGGACTATAATCCATCCCACCAGACCGCCTCGTTCCGGAGGAGGAGGCAGGTCAGGCGGCGGGTTCGGTGGTTTTGGCGGCGGGCGCAGCGGTGGTGGCGGTGCCAGCCGCAGATTCTAATAGGGAGGGAAACCAATGAAAAAAGGAATGCTAATTCTCGGTATTATCGTGATTATCCTGGCAGCATTGGCCGTCGGGATCGTCTCCAGCTACAATGGGCTTGTAAGCATGGAAACAGCGGTAGATGCCAGTTGGGCGGAAGTAGAGAATGTGCTGCAGCGCCGGATGGATCTGATTCCGAGTCTGGTGGCTGTCGCCAAAGGATATATCAGTCATGAAGAGAGGGTCTTTACGGAAATCGCCGAGGCCCGGTCGCGGCTGTTGTCGGCCAATACTCAATCGGAACAGGTTGAAGCCAGCCTAGGTGTTGAGCAGGCTTTAATGCAGTTGTTGGCTGTGAGCGAGGCCTATCCTGAATTGAAGTCTGACACCCAGTTCGTTATGCTTATGGACGAATTGTCTGCCACTGAGAATAAGATCGCTCAAGAAAGACGCCGGTATAATACGGCTGTGGGGGCATGGAACGTGAAGATCAAACAGTTCCCCACTGTAATTATTGCCAACATGTTTGGCAAAGAGCCGCGGCTGTTCTTTGAGGCCAGGCCGGGCGCTGATGAGCCGCCGAAAATCGAGTTCTAGGCAGCAAGAGCTGGGTTGACCCGGCTCTTCTTAGAATGCTGGCCATGACTGCTCTGCCAAGAACAAACGGGAGTGTTGGTAATGCGTCAACTGGTGGAAATTTATACCGATGGTGCTTGCTCCCACAACCCGGGGCCGGGAGGTTGGGCAGCGGTCTTGATCTATAACGGCCGTGTTCGCCAACATGTGAAAGAATACAGCGGATACGCAGAACACACCACAAACCAGCGCATGGAACTGACAGCAGCTATTGAAGGGCTGAAGCGGTTGAAAACCAGTTGCCGGGTCAAGCTGTATTCTGACAGCGCATACCTGGTTAATGCCTTTGTACGGAATTGGTTTGCCGGCTGGGCACAGCGGGACTGGAAAAATGCCCGCAATCAGCCGGTGAGCAACCGTGATCTGTGGGAGCAGTTGTTGGAGTTGGCCAAGAAACACGATATCCAGTGGATCAAAGTGCAGGGCCATACCGACAATTATTGGAATAACCGCTGCGATCAACTGGCACGGGAAGCAATCAGGGAAGGCCTGGCAGACAAGAAGCTGTAGTTTTTGCTGTGTATAAGACTGAAGACAAAAAAGAGCTGGGATCATCCCAGCCCTTGTTTTGTTTCGAGAGGTTTTGGCATTCTTAAGTTCCTCAACCGCGTTTTGTTGTTTGGGCGATAGCGGTCAAAGTCGTAATTGTAACCGTAGAATTCATATTGATAATCGTAAATCTGATGCGGATTTTTGGTTCTTGGTTTAATCACAGTTGTTCACTCCACTGCTAAGGCTGACACTATAGTCTATGATCCCAGTGGAGAATCGGTTAATTAACCTCGGCTAATAAGGAAGGTTTAAGAAAGTATCAATATCCAGCATCAGTTCCGGGTCAAGGATATGGGCTTCCTCTTTAAATGCTGCCAGGTCTCGGCGGGGCATTTCTGTCAGCAAATAACGGAGCACGGTTATAGCTGCATCTGGATGCTTTGTATGGACAAAAATGCTGATTACCCGCAGCTGGGTAGGATGTTGGACACCATAAGCCCGGTCGGTGGCATCCCCGAGAGGATACATGGCACCCAGCTCTGTTTGGATCGTTTCAAAGCGATCATAAGGCAGGGAGAAAATATCTGGGGCTTCTCCCGCTGCCATGCGTACAAACAGTTGGTTCTCGATCATGCTGTGCGTCGATGTTTGCAGTTCAATATAGATTTCCTCGTTTGTTGAATTGAAATCATTGATAATCCGGTTGAGCTGGTTTTGTTCTTCGAACGAGGCTTCCAGTAAAACAGTGATTTTGATTCGCCCGGCAGCCGGATCAGATGGTTTTGGCCACAGAATAGAAGCAAGAATAAGAACAATGATTACTCCTACAGCGATCATTAAATGCTGAGGTGAGATTGGCGGAGGCGGGCCATCACCAGTGCGGCGCTCACCTACAACCACTTTTGCCACTTGGGGGCACCCTCTCCGGGCGCATCCGCCGTTTTCTTTCCAGCAATCGGCATGATGGACCATGTGGCAGCGGGGGCACTCTACGATTTGGTCATCAACTGCGAGCTCCTTCTCGCAGCGCGGACACGTCTTGCCAACGTGGCGAGACTGGGCGTCAAGAACTTCCAGTTTTTCTTCCATTTGTTCACCTCCCAAAAATTCCATGGCTTCATCCATTCTAAAGATAACATATTTAAGCATGAATGCCAAGATAGAGAGCCTCTCATCTTAAACAGCCCCAGTGGTTCAGGCAGGAAAGGGCAATGATCTGGTCAAATATTAGGCTGTGATACATAGCGCGGATGTGAGGGAGGCACGTTCCGATGGGTGCACTTTTTGAACAGGTTGTGATCATAGGTGTAGGGCTAATCGGTGGATCACTGGGAATGGCTATTCGCAAACATCATTTGGCTAAACAGGTTATAGGCATTGACCTCGATGCCCAAAGCCTGGCTTTGGCCAAGGATTTGGGTGCGATAGATGCTTGGGATACAGGCTATACTCCGGTCCAGGATGGGGATCTTGTGGTCCTGGCAGCCCCCATTGCTACCAATCTAACGATTCTGGAACAGATTAATCCGCTGCTGTTGCCACAAACGATAGTCACCGATGTAGGCAGCACCAAGAGTGAATTTGTGGCAAAGGCTGAACAGATTTTAGCACGAAAGAGTCCATTTATTGGCGGTCATCCCATGGCAGGTGCGGAAACTAGCGGAGTGGGGAGGGCTGATCCGTATCTGTTCGAAAATGCGTTTTATATCCTTACTCCCACGGAGCAGACAATCCCTCTGGCTTTGGCAAATCTTGAAAAGTTGGTAAAGGGGATTGGGGCCAAACCGATGATACTTGATCCCAAGACTCATGATTTGATTGTAGCGGCGATCAGTCACGTGCCTCATTTGGCGGCAGCAGCCCTGGTGCAAACAGCAGCTGCAATTGATGCACAACATCCCGTAACTTTGGCACTGGCGGCGGGTGGATTCAAAGATACGACCAGAATTGCCTCGGGCAATCCTGGCTTATGGAAGGAAATCTGTTTTAGCAACAAAGAGCAGATTCTCAAAATGATTGATCAACTTGTGGATCACCTCTCGGCCATGCGGCAGGTTTTAGCTGCAAATCAAGAGGAGGAGTTTGCCGCTCAGCTTACCAGGGCCAAAACCGTGCGGGATCAGATTCCGGCAAAACTGAAAGGGTATTGGCCATTTCTGGATGAGGTGATTGTTACCATTCCTGATCGGCCTGGTATGATTGGCGAAGTGGCTGCCATTTTAGGCAGGCAGAATATAAACATTGATGATATTGAGATTCTGAGGGTACGGGAAGGCGAAGGAGGAACGCTGAGGCTGGGTTTTGCCCAAACAGGATCTGCAGCCAGGGCTGTTCAGATTCTGAAGAGCCATGGCTTTGCGGCTTGGACTCGCAATCCCTAAATTTGCTGATGATCCAGCCCGTGTTTGATTTCTTCTAAAACCTGGGGATCTGTTTCCGACTTATAAGCCTCAACCAGGATCTGCCTGGCTTTGCTTGTACTGACTTTTGCCAGGGCCCAGGCTGCGGTGCCCCGCACTACCGGTTTCGGATCTTTGAGGCTGATTGCCAGTTCGGGTATGGCTTCATTCAAGCGCAGATTCCCGCAGACAATGGCGGCATTACGCTGCAGCATAGCTTTGCCCCGCCATCCCATGGGTGTTTGCCCAAAACGGCGCTTAAACTCGCCATTGGTGATGTTCAGCAGGGGTATTACTGGGATGCTTGTTGCTTCTTTGGGTGCAAAACAAGAGCGGGAAGAGGATTTGGCATTCTTGTTGTAAGGGCACACTTCCTGGCAAATATCGCAGCCCCACAACCGGATGCCTATTTTTTCCCGCAGCTGCCGCGGAATAATGCCTTTCATTTGTGTCAAATAGGAAATGCATAGGTACGGATTGATTTTACCCGGTGCATATAGTGCATTGGTCGGACAGGCTTTCACACAAAGTTCACAATCACCGCAGCGGGACTCCATTGGCGCAGGATTAGTGATCGGCAGTTCTACGTCCACCAAGATATTGCCAAGAAAAACCCAGGATCCATAATCAGGTAGATACACACAGCAGTTGTTCCCACGCCACCCAAGTCCGGCCCGGAGGAAAATTGCCCGGTCAATGGTGGGTTTGGTATCCACACAGACCAAATATTCGTTAACCCCAAGATGGTCTTGCATCCAACGGGCGAGTTCGTTAAGGCGCTCTGGAAGTACCCGGTGGTAGTCTTCACCCCAGGCATAACGGGACAACAGCCCGGATCTGGGCTGCACCCGGGGATGTACGGATTTATACGCAACAGCGGTACTGATAATCGATTTAACACTTGGCAGCAGGGCTTGTGGATTGATACGCAAATGCAGGTCCTGTTCCACAAAATCGGGATAATGCTGTTTTTCCTGAAGTTTGGTGAGCACCGGCAGTGCTTCGTTAAACGGAGCAGGATGGGTGACAGCGATTGCATCCAACCCTAAGCTATATGCCTGCGCAAATAGTTGTTCCACCGCAATCTCTCCCTTGCTGGAAAAACAAAGGGCAGGCGTGGATAGCCTACCCTTGAGCATCGGTTAGTTGGCTGCTTCAACAGCGGTAACTTCAGGAACTTGCTGTTTGAGGATCCGCTCAATGCCGTTTTTCAAAGTTAGCTGAGACATCGGGCAGCCGACACACGCACCCTTGAGGCGTACTGTAACCACGTTATTCTCATCAATGCCAACCAACTCTACATCTCCACCGTCGCCTTGAATCTGCGGACGGATTAAGTCTAGCACCTTTTGTACTCTCTCTTGAACCGAACTCAAGAAAGGCACCCCCCCTCTGCAATTTATAACTATATTGATAAGTATACACCTTTTCGCCATATTTTACAACACCCGGGAGCAATTGATGGTGTTACCTTCCAGGACGGTAGTCAGGGTTGATCGCGATGAAGCGATTCCACGCTGCGATGGGAAGAATTTCCATTTAAGCATAGCAGTCGAGAGGTGTGGCGTTTAGAATTTGGCAAAAACGCCAGCCCCAATTGTTGCGCCCATCGGCAGGATAATTGTGTATAATCGGTAATATATGAATGTAGATCATGTTCGATGGAGGAGAGGCATTCAATGTGGAAAGATTTGCTGAAACAAGCAGTCAAAACAAAGCTCAACTGCCGGGTGCTGGCTGGCTTTAATGCGAATGTGGATGTAGTGATCAAGCTCAATGCAGATATGATTTCAGACATCATCGAGCGGGAACCGCAAGTCCTTGAGAATGCTCCCGCAGAGCCGACAACTGTTTGGCCAATCAAGACCAATATGGAGTTTATGGCCTTGCTGCAAGAGTGTATCAAAGTTGGAAAATCATACTACGGTGTGATGGATTCCAGCCTTGCCGACTGGTTCAACCAGGTCTTCGCCGAACGGACCGAGGCTATGGGCGGCCAAGCAGGCATCATCGCCAATCAAATGGCGGCGTTGGGCGCTACCAGCTGTGTATACTGTCCGGTATTGTCGCCGAAGCAAGCATCGCACTTCGATGAGAGGGTGTTGTATCCCAAGGTCAACGGCAAATTCGCTTGGATTTCCATTCGGAGGGCCGTCAATGATCAGTGGACCAAACTCAATTATATTTTTGAATATGCAAAAGGAATCAAATTCAAATTTGGCGATCAGGAAATCGTCTCCCCAAGAGCCAACCGGGTCATTCTAGGGACCCGCAATCCCAAAGCCGCCATGGGCTTTGATCCGGTGATTGAGCCCCATCTGGCCGAGGTCGGGCAGAGTGTCGATTTGGCCTTTATGGCCGGGTACCACCATGGGAGAATTGAAGGCCGGGCGGAAACACTAAAGGAGTACATCGAACTGAGCGTAAACGACCTGCGGCGGTTAAGATCCGCTAATCCTAAGCTAAAACTGCACTTGGAATATGTACCCATGCCCAATGCCGCAGACGAAGTCATTTTGCTTAAAGAGATCGCACCTTTGTTTACCAGTTTTGGCATCAATGAGAATGAAATCCGCCGTCTCTTGGATGAATTAGGCCATCCAGACCTGGTGGCGGATATCGTAAAGGGAGAACGGGCATTCAGTCTGTATCAAGGAGTACTGCAGATCGCCCGGGAATTGAAAGTGTCCCGTATTCAACTGCACAACCTTGGTTATTATGTAGTTGTGTTAATGAAACCGTATGAGGTTGATCCTGCGGTGGTAAGGCAAGCCTGCTTGTTCGCTTCGGCAGTCAACGGCGTTAAAGCGCTCCAAGGCGGAGCAATCCCATTAGAGGATGTTGCCCAAATGGCAGATTATCCGCTAAGTGAGATCGGGCTTGAGCAACTACGGGCATTTGTCAGCGAGGCAAAGAGCATGGGACTACACGTTACAGATGAGATGCTTGATACGGGCATCCTAGAGATGGATGATCATTGGGTATTGGTTGTTCCTGCTCACGTGATACCCAACCCAGTGAGCACAGTGGGAATGGGTGATACCGTATCCTCCAGTGCCTATGCCGCAGAGGTTTCGCTGAATGCGGTAAAATCATGTAACTGCTAATCTGAGCTGCTAATCCGGATCATAAGGAGGATCTAGTTGATTATTGAAGGCACAGCCAAGACATATCGGGGTTTGGTTCTAGATCCGTTTCAACAAGAAGCGATCGCATACATCGACCAAGGGTTTTCCGTACTTGTGTCAGCACCTACGGGCGTTGGCAAGACTTTGATTGCCGATTACCTGATCGAGAAAATCCATGGTGAAAACGGACGTGTGATTTATACAGCTCCGATCAAAGCCTTGAGCAATCAGAAGTTCAAAGAGTTTAAGGGCCATCTGGGTGAAGAAGCAGTCGGGATCTTGACTGGCGACGTGGTAGTTAACCCTGATGCTTCCATCTTGATCATGACGACGGAGATTTTTCGCAACCTTCTGCAGCAGTCACCGGAACGGGTCGTCGATGTTCGTTATGTGATCTTCGATGAGATCCATTACATCGACGATCCTGAGCGGGGAAGTGTCTGGGAAGAAAGCCTGATTTTCATGCCGGAGTCAATGCGGTTTTTGGGCTTGAGTGCCACTATTCCCAATGTGGAACAGCTAGCTGCTTGGATTAGCGATATTCAAGACCAAGAGATTAAGATAGTCACTCACTTTGAACGAACAGTACCTCTCCGCCACTATATCTACGAACAAAGCATGGGGAGGGTGCCAGCCAATCAGTTTAGAAAACAGCACAAGAAGATCAGCGGCAAGATTAAAGGGCTAGAACCCCATGCCATTCCTAAGACTACTCATGTCGATTTGATCAATGAGATCAAAGATGGTTACCTGCCCTGCCTCTTTTTCACATTCAGCCGCAAAAAGGCAGAGATCAATGCTGTGGAGCTTGGTTGGGAGCATAATTTCCTGACACCCGGGGAGCGCCGGCAAGCGGAAGCGCTGATTGAGGAAGTAACCCGGCGTTATCCACCAATCTTGAGTGACCGCTGGAGCTCACTGCGGAGCCTGCTGTTGAAAGGAATCGGATACCATCATGCCGGGATGCTGCCGGCTTTGAAAGATGTGGTTGAAGAGCTGTTTACACACCGCTTGATCAAGGTGTTGTACTGTACCGAAACATTTGCAGTCGGGCTGAACTTCCCCTGTCGTACCGTTTGTTTCGATTCCAGCACCAAATGGGATGGGCAGTCATTTCGGACAATCTCGAACCGTGAGTATTTCCAAATGGCGGGACGGGCAGGCAGGCGGGGCATAGATACGGAAGGCTTTGTGTTTACGGTTGTGGATCTCCAGTATTTCGATCCACAGGAATTACCGAGCATGAAGGAGTCTCAGATTGAGCCTCTGCAAAGCCAGTTTAACCTGACCTATAATTCGGTTTTGAACCTGATCAAAAACTATGATGATCAACAGATTTACCGCATATTAGGGCAGAATTTCGCCACTTATCAGGCTCTCGACGACCGCAATTATCTCCGTCAGCAAATCAGGGATCTTAAGGCAGAGCTCGATAGATATTGTGAGGGCTTTGATGGGGAATCGTGCCCTGTAGAGTATGAACGGTTGATACGCAACAAAAAGCGGCTGCAGGGTATTCTGCGCAAAACCAAGAACCCCCGTTCCAAGCGGAAACTAAGGCAGGAAATAGCAGCGATTCAAGAACGGCTCAATCACATGAGCCTTAAGAACTGTTCCAGGGAAGAACAGCGCCAGTGCAAACTGGAACAGAAAAAATACCGCAAGCTGAAAAGCCGCTACCAGGCATTGCACAAGCGAGAACAGCAAATTGATCCTCAGGGCCGGTATTACCAGGAGTTTCAAGCTAAAAAGGGACTGCTGGAAGCTTTAGGCTACCTTCAGGACGGCAAGCTGACTATTGCTGGTGAATTTGCAAGCCAGATCCACGGGCACGAACTTTTGATCACGGAGTTGTTCATGGACGGCTGGTTCCATAAATACAGTGTTCAAGAGTTGAATGCCTTGGCAGTGGCCATCAGTTATGAACCACGCCGCAATGAGGTGAAAATCCGGCACAAGCTAAACTTCGCTCCTGCCTACAAGTTTGTCTTCCAACTAGCAAAGATGGAAGAACGGTTCTTGGGTTATTCTACCGTCACTTTCAACGACCACATTGCATTACTGGCATATCGCTGGTCGCAAGGGGAGGGCTTCTCCAAGTTAATGGAGGCAGCGGTAATTGATGAAGGGGACCTGGTATTTGCGTTCAGGCGCGGCATAGATCTTCTAAGGCAAGTTCGCAATGCTACAGTGGAAGATACCTACCTGGGCAATAAGATTAAAGAGTGCATTGCCCGGATGGATCGGGATCAAGTATCGATTATGTTGTAAATATAGTGCTAACCATATAATTAAAATCCAAAATTCTGAAAATAAAACTGCCAGTCCGGGCTGGCAGTTTTAAATTTGTCAGCTGTTGGCTTACTTAAAAGCCTCGCCGATTAGATAACCAGCGGCGAAACTGCCAAGAACGACTGTCCCCACGATAGCCCATCCAATTGGACCACAGGATAATGCAGCACCTACACCCATTAGCAGGGTACCTGGTCCTCCGATGGCCGTTGCGGCTCCGGCGGTTGCGACAAGCGTTCCAAATCCTTCGCCT
>DUVS01000028.1 GCA_012840925.1 Bacillota bacterium | reverse complement strand
TTACGAGAAGATTAGACTGTCTGAAGTGGAATTCCTATGTGGTTGTCAAAGGTCAATGACTTTGATTAACATGGTATGTCTGCATCACCATTGTACAAGGGAGGTAGTGGTTATGAACAAAAAAATGATCCAGGATGTGGATGTTAAGGGTAAGCGCGTCTTGATGAGGGTGGATTTTAACGTGCCAATGAATGAACAAGGCGAGATTAGCGATGATACGCGCATTACAGCGGCATTACCCAGCATTCGCTATTTACTGGAACAAGGCGCCAAAGTGATCCTCATGTCTCATCTGGGGCGCCCCAAGGGCCAGGTTGTTGAATCAATGCGGATGGATCCTGTTGCCCGCCGCCTTGGTGAACTGCTCAATCAGCCCGTAATCAAGGTCAATGATTGCGTTGGGCCGGAAGTGGCGGCTGTGGTTGAGAAGATGCAAGATGGTGACGTCATGCTTTTGGAGAATGTCCGCTTTTATGCAGAAGAGGAAGCCAACGATCCCGAATTTGCCAAAAAGCTGGCATCATTGGGAGACCTATATGTCAATGATGCTTTTGGAACTGCTCACCGGGCCCATGCATCTACCGAAGGGGTAGCCCGGCATCTGCCTGCTGTAGCCGGATTTTTGATGGAGAAGGAATTGAAATTCCTCGGCAGTGCGGTCAACAACCCGAAACGGCCATTTGCAGCTATCCTGGGTGGAGCAAAGGTAAAAGACAAGATCGCTGTGATCGAGTCGTTGCTGAATAAAGTAGATACATTAATCATCGGCGGCGGTATGGCATATACCTTCCTGAAGGCGAAAGGATATGAAGTTGGCAAATCGCTCTTAGATTCGGAGCGGATTGATTTCTGCCGCGATGTGATGAAACAGGCGGAGGCCAAGAAGGTTAAGCTGCTGCTGCCTATGGATATAGTGGTAGCCAGAGAATTTGCTGCCGAGGCTGAAAACAAAGTGGTTCCAGCGGACCAGATACCGGCAGATTGGGAAGGTTTGGATATTGGCCCCAGGACGATTGAACTGTTCAGCGACGCCATCAAGTCGGCAGCTACAGTAGTATGGAACGGGCCAATGGGTGTCTTTGAATGGGAAGCCTTCGCCAACGGTACCAAGAAGATTGCCCAAGCCTTAGCTGACAGTAGCGCAATTACAATCATCGGCGGTGGAGATTCTGCATCAGCAGTTGAGCAATTCGGGGTGGCTGAACGTATGACCCATGTTTCCACCGGCGGAGGCGCATCACTGGAGTTCCTGGAAGGAAAGGAACTACCGGGTGTGGCTGCCCTTAACGACAAGTAGGAGGAAGTAGAGTGCGTAAACCTATTATTGCCGGTAATTGGAAAATGCATAAGACAGTCTCTGAAGCCATTGAGCTTTGTGAATCACTTGACCGGGCTGTACAGGATCTAGAGATTGACGTCGTTGTTTGTCCGCCGTTCACCGCTCTGTCAGCAGTATGCGCCCTGGGTATGAGTAAAGTGAAAATAGGCGCCCAGAATGTCAGTATTGCCGAAGGAGGGGCTTACACAGGGGAAATATCACCATTGATGTTGGTTGATGTCTGTTGTTCGTATGTGATCATCGGCCATTCTGAGCGGCGGCAGCATTTTGGAGAAACAGATGCCATGGTCAATCAAAAGGTGCATCTGGCTTTGAAACACGGGCTGCATCCCATTGTCTGCGTTGGCGAAAGCTTAGCTCAGCGCAAGGCCGGAGAAACAGAGACGGTGGTTGTCAGCCAGACCAAAGCAGCTTTTGCTGGTGTTGCCAGGGAGCAGGTACCGGAAGTTGTGATTGCATACGAACCCATTTGGGCCATAGGGACTGGGGAAACAGCCAGTGCAGAGGACGCCAATCAGGTGATTGGCACTATCAGAAAGACTATTGCCCAAATATTCGATCAGGAAGTTGCTGACCAAATCCGAATTCAATATGGAGGTAGTGTAAAGCCGGACAATATCCAGGAACTGATGGCACAACCCGAGATTGACGGCGCCCTAGTTGGTGGTGCGAGCTTAGATCTGAAGGGCTTTACTGCCATTGTCCATTACCAGACGCAGTAGTAGAGAGGATAGGAGGCTTTTTCATGAAAAACAAACGTCCAGTTGCCCTAATCATTCTCGATGGATTTGGCCTAAGTGAATTTCCAGAAGGTGATGCTACAAGGACAGCCAATACGCCCACGATTGACTGGCTGTGGGAAAACTGTCCCCATGCGACGCTGACAGCCAGCGGTGAAGCGGTGGGGTTGATGGAAGGACAGATGGGTGATTCAAACGTTGGCCATTTGAACTTAGGCGCCGGCAGGATTGTCTACCAATATGTCGCTCTGATTTCCAAATCAATCAGGGAAGGGGAGTTTTTCAGAAACGAACCGCTTTTGTTGGCTGTCAACCATGCCAAAACACATGGCACCAAGCTTCATTTAATGGGCTTGGTTTCACCAGGCGGGGTTCATAGTCATTCCACCCATCTTTATGCATTGCTTAAGCTCGCCAAGGATCATAGCCTGGAGCAGGTTTATGTCCATGCTTTCCTTGATGGGAGAGATGTACCACCGTCCAGCGCCAAAGAGTACCTGGCAGAGTTGGAAGCCGAAATGGATCAGATCGGTGTTGGTGAGGTTGCCACCATTTCCGGCCGCTACTATGCCATGGATCGCGACAATCGCTGGGATCGGGTGGAGAAAGCATATGCTGCTTTGACTGAGGGAAAAGGCAGGATTGCCACATCGAGCAGCGCTGCCATCACCTATGCCTATGAGCATGGAGAAACGGATGAATTTGTGATTCCAACCGTGATTGTCGATCAGCAGCAGCAGCCTAAGGCCAAGATCGGCCGCAACGATGCCGTGATCTTCTTTAATTTCCGTGCCGACAGGGCCCGGGAACTGACATGGGCATTCACCAATGACGAGTTCACCGGATTTGAGCGGCCCGGCGGGAAATTGGATCTCTGTTTTGTCACTATGGCTCAATATGACGCCAATGTACAGGCACCATTTGCTTATCCACCGCAGAATCTGGACAATACATTAGGGGAATATCTCTCGAAATTGGGCTTGAAACAGCTGCGCATCGCAGAAACGGAGAAGTATGCCCATGTAACATATTTCTTTAACGGCGGCATTGAAAAGCCCTATTCTGGTGAAGATCGCAAATTGATTCCTTCACCGAAAGTGGCTACCTATGATCTGAAACCGGAAATGAGTGCACCAGAAGTTACCGAGGCGGTTGTGGACCTGATCAATGAGGATCTATATGACTTGATTGTCCTAAACTACGCCAACGGCGACATGGTAGGCCATACCGGTGTGATGGAGGCTGCTGTCAAAGCTGTGGAGGCGGTTGACACTGGTCTGGGCAAGGTACTGGCGGCGATCAAGGAGAAAAACGGTCAAGCCATCATCACAGCCGATCACGGCAATGCTGAGCAAATGGTTGATCCCGTCACAAGAGAGCCCCATACAGCCCATACAACCAATCTGGTACCGATTTGGCTGTTCAATGCTGATCCTGGCTTGAAACTCAAGGCAGGAATCCTGGCGGATATTGCCCCCACATTGCTGGAGCTGATGGGCATTGCTCAACCGTCGGAGATGACCGGAACAAGCCTGATTGTTAAATAGTAACCAAAGCAAAGGAGGACTACCCATGATTATTGATGATGTGCAGGCACGGGAAGTGCTGGACTCACGGGGAAATCCCACTGTAGAAGTGGAAGTTAGTTTGGCAGACGGCAGTGTTGGCCGGGCGATTGTGCCTTCAGGCGCTTCGACAGGCCAATTCGAAGCGGTAGAACTGCGGGATGGAGATCAAGGGCGTTATCTAGGCAAAGGCGTGCAAAAAGCTGTCAATAACGTTAATGAAGTAATTGCTCCTGAGTTGATTGGCATGGATGCAACCAGGCAGATTGAAATTGACGAAATGCTGATTCAGCTTGATGGTACTCCAAACAAAGGTAAACTAGGTGCCAATGCCATTTTGGGTGTATCCCTGGCTGTGGCTCACGCAGCGGCGGAGTCAGTAGGGTTGCCGCTCTATCAGTATGTTGGCGGCACCAATGCCCAAGAATTGCCAGTGCCAATGATGAATATCCTTAATGGCGGCGCCCATGCTGACAATAATGTTGACATTCAAGAGTTCATGATTATGCCGGTTGGTGCCAAATCCTTCAAAGAAGCGCTCCGAATGGGTGCTGAAGTATTCCATAATCTCAAGAAGGTCCTGGCCAAGAGAGGTTTGAATACAGCTGTTGGCGATGAGGGTGGTTTTGCACCGAATCTGAGGTCCAATGAAGAGGCAATTCAAGTGATTATTGAAGCCATAGCCAATGCTGGATACAAGCCCGGCGAAGACATTTGCCTGGCCATGGATGTGGCTGCCACTGAGTTGTTTAAAGACGGCCGCTATGAGTTGGCTGGTGAAGGCAAGTCGCTGACTACCGATGAAATGATTGCCTTTTACGAAAACTTGATAGCCAAATATCCTATCATCTCCATTGAAGATCCTTTAAGCGAGGATGAATGGGATGGATGGTTGCAGCTGACCAAGGCTATAGGCGATAAAGTGCAGCTGGTAGGGGATGATTTATTTGTCACCAACACCAATCGGTTGGCAAAGGGTATTGAACTTGGAGTAGCCAACTCTATTTTGATTAAAGTAAACCAAATCGGCACACTGACCGAAACTCTCAATGCTATTGAGATGGCTAAGAGGGCCGGTTATACTGCTGTAGTCTCCCACCGTTCAGGGGAAACAGAGGACACCACCATTGCCGATCTAGCCGTGGCTACCAATGCCGGTCAGATCAAGACCGGTGCCCCGAGCCGCACAGACCGGGTTGCCAAATACAACCAACTACTCCGGATCGAAGAGGATCTGGATCAAGTAGCCCGGTATCGCGGGATCAAGGCCTTCTATAATCTGCGTAAATAAAACTGTACTGTTCTTTAGCAGAAAGACTATCGCCATCGTGGCGATAGTCTTTTTTTTCCAGGAAAGGGATATTTTGTGAAGGAAATTTGTTAAGAAAGGAGAAAACTTTAATTAACCGTAAACGTTTACATGTTAAATTTTAACCTAGGTTATCTGCGTAAGACTCAGGTATAAACCAAGGTAAACAAAAACATTTGCAGATGTAAAGGAGAATCAAGTTATGGCACCTGCTACTCTAAAGGATGTAGCCAAAAGATGTGGTGTATCCTTGGCCACAGCTTCCAGAGCCCTCAATAACCGCAGTGAAGTTAGCCCCATCACTCGGGCAAAAGTGCTCAAAGCAGCTGAGGAAATTGGGTATGTTGCCAGCTCGCTCGCTAAAGGTTTGTGGTCGGGTGAGACCAAAGTGATCGGTGTTTTGATTACCACCATTGAGAATCCCTTTTACGCCAATGTGGTGTCGGGTATCGAAAAGGTGCTCAAAGATCACAGCTACAACATTCTTCTGTGCAGTTCATACGAAGAAGTCGATCAAGAATGGGCTGCATTGACTGTATTGTTGGAGCAAAGGGTTGATGGGCTGATCCTGGCTCCTGTCCAGAGTAAACCTGAAGTAGTGGAACGGCTGCAGAAGAATTCCGTTCCCTTTGTCCTGGTAGGCCGCAGTATTCCCGGTATTGATACAAGTTATGTTGTGTGCGACGATTTCAAAGTGGGCGCAATGGCAGCAGAGCATCTTTTGGAGCAAGGCCATGAAAAGGTACTGTTTATTAACTCATCCCGCAACTACAGTGCTGAGCAGCGTTTGCAGGGGTTTCTCACCACGATGCAGCAGCATGGCATAAACATTAGTCCCAAGTGGATCAAAACCGTACCTGCCAACCAAAATGCCAAGTACAGTCTGTTTGAAGCGTTAGATCAAGGGCTCGAACCCAGTGCGGTATTCTGCTTCTGTGACTGCATGGCACTGGAGATTCTATCTGGACTAAAAGAGCGGGGTTTGAAGGTTCCTGCTGACATTGCTGTGATGGGTGTCGATAATCTCAATGTTACTGAGATTACAGATCCTCCCTTGACCACAATTGATATCCAGAACTATGAGATGGGAATCCGCAGCGCTGAAATCATCCTTAAGAAACTGCAAGAACCTGGTGCGAAGCATGAACAAATCATACTGTCGCCAAAGCTGGTCAAGAGAAACTCTACATAGATGGAGGTGATTCACTGAGGCAAATAGGTTCCTAGGCTGAAAACAATTTTGCATACTTCAGATTTCAGAAAGGAGATTCCTATGGCAAAACGAGCTCTATGGCATCTGATGCTGGTGTTGGTATTGGTATTAGCTCTGACCGGTATCGCCAATGCTCAAAGCGACATTGTGGAGCTGTGGTACATGGGTTGGGCAGCTGATGACCAACCGCAGGAACCACGGCTAGAGGCGTTCATGCAGAAATATCCCAATATTGTCGTTACCTACGAATATGTTGATGCAGGCCAGTTCAACGACAGGATAACGGCGTTGGCTGCCGCCGGAACTCTTCCCGATGTACTGTGGGTGATGGACAACAACATGTATGTCTACAACCAATGGGTAGCAGATATTACCGAGTTTCTGGAAAATGATCCAACATTTGACGAGTCCAAATTCTGGGGCAACTCCCTCGATCCGATGAGGATACGCGGGCGATTCTTCGGTCTGCCGTTCCAACTGCAAGCCAGCTTCTTGGTGGCGAACTTGGATGTGCTAAACTATTTTGGCCTGCGTATGCCGCAGCCACCCTGGACTTTCGATGATCTCTGGGCATTATGTCAGCGGATGAACAGGCCGGCCCAAGGCTACTACGGGATGGAAGATCCCTGGATGTTCTGGGCCTTTATGCCTGCCGCTTATCATCCGGGCGTTACCTGGGATGGATTGACTTATGACGGCACCCGGCTGATGATGGATGACCCAGGTGTCATTGAGGCTTTGAAGACAGCCATCCGTTGGGAAAGGGAAAACGCAGCAGTTAGCATCGGATTGGCTGACGGCACTTTGCTTAACCCCTGGACTCACCCGGCATTTAATGATGTCTATGGCAATACTTCCCCTTGGATGCAAAACAAGGCCGCGTTCCACGTTGGCTGGAGCTGGTCGCTGTCCTGGTGGACCCAGAACTACGAGTCACAATGGGATATCGTTCCCTACCCAAGCGGGCCTGTCCGTCAGGCAACACCGTTGATCGTGGACCACATGGGTATCTCACCTACAACGAAGCATCCTGAAGAGGCATTCACCTTCCTGCGCTGGATGAGTTATGATCCCGATGGCTGGATTGCCAGAATGCAAGTGGAGGTTCCATGCCCGTACAGTATGCCTACCGTGGACGTACCGGAAGCGTGGGAACTGTATTTTACCAATGAGAATGTTCCCCCTGGCATGCGTCTGGTTTATGAGACTCTTGAAGGTGGAATTGTAGATCCTAACCGCTATGTTCCAGAGTTAGGGTATGTTTGGGATAACTTCATCACCCCAGCCCGTGATCAGTTACGGCTTGGGGCAGCGAACTTAGAGGATGCAATGCCTATTGCCCTTGAACAGGCCAACAAGTATCTGCAGGAAGCCAGAGCACGTGCCGACGAAAAATTGGATGCGGTCCTAAGAAAATAATGCATCATTGAATGCGTTCGCTCTCCCTTGTGGGGAGCGGACGCTTATCAGCTGTTGTTTTGGTAAGGAGGTTGTGAGATGCGAAAATCTTGGCAGATCATCTGGGTGCTGGCTGTATTGATTGTTACCGCGGTTGTCTGCGCTCAAGCTCGTACTGGAGCGACTATCTATCAAGAGCCAACATACGGAAAATACCTCCAGAGTTTACTCGATCAAGGTGTCAGACAGATTTCTGCACCTGATGTGAAAGTATCTGTCCTGGCTGTGGATTTTCATGCCGTCTCGGATCAAAACCGGTTTTCTGTTAAGGATGAGTTTTTATATTGGCACGCTGATGATGGCTGGGTTGAGTATCAAGTTGTGGTGGAACAACCCGGCTTATACAATATTGTGGTTGAATACATGCCCCTGGAAACACAGATGTTCAATATTGAACGGGGAATTATGATCGATGGTGAATATCCGTTCAGGGAAGCCAGGAGGCTGGCATTTGACCGTCAATGGCGCAATAATACCTATCCCTTTGAAAGGGATGATTTTAATAATGAACGGCGTGCATTTCAAGAGCAGATTATCACGCTTCAAGAAATGGCCCTGGCGGATATCGACGGCAGGTACGAACTGCCGTTTCAATGGTACTTTTCTGAAGGCACTCATACAATCACCATTGCCGGGCTCCGCTCCCAGGTAATCCTCAAGAGCTTGTCTCTAACAGCCCCTCAGGGTGTTATCGGGTATGAACGTCCAGATATCGATCTGACTGGGTTCGACCGCTGGAGACTGGAGATTGAGGCGGAAAATCCTGCTGCCAAATCCCACTCCTCGGTCATGGTCAATGCCAGCGGTGATCCAGGTGTAACTCCCCGGGAAGACGGGGTTACAATCTATAATACGCTTTACTGGCATGCTGGCGGCGAGTGGGCTGAATGGGAGTTCACCGTGCCAGAGGATGGCTATTACCAGATCGGCCTTAGATTTTTGCAGAGCTTCAAGCACAACATGCCTACTTACCGGAGAATTGAAATCGACGGGCAGATAGTTGCCAAAGAACTTTTACTCTATCCATTTCCCTATGATCATCAGTGGCAGTCTACCTATTTTCAGACAGAAGCAAGGGAACCGATCTTGTTTTTCCTCACGAAGGGGACCCACCGGCTGCGTTTGACAGCGATTAACTCAGTCGTTCAGCCAACAATTGATACTATTTTGGATGTGATTTCCGACTTAAGGGACCTGTCGATCAGCATCTTAATGGCCACCGGCAATAATCAGGACCGTTTTCGCGACTGGGACTTGGATAAGCAAATACCAGATGCGCTGGAGCGGATTTCCGGAAGTGCTGTCAAATTAAGGCAAGAGTATCAGAGATTAAAGGATTTGACAGGCAAAGCACCGGATGCAGCTGCTAACTTATTGGTAAGTGCTGATCAGCTTGAGGATTTGGTCAGAAAGCCAGAGCTTTTACCCCTGCGCTATACTCAGCTGTCAATTGATTCAGGCTCGATTTCGGAGGTAATCGGCAATGTCATACTGTCTTTGCAGCATGAGCCACTGCAAATTGACCGGATTTTTATCACATCTCCCGGTCACCCGCTTCCTCAAGGCCGATCATCCTTCATGGCCAGGATCTGGGTTACCATCAAGAATTTTGTCCAGTCTTTCTTCAAGAATTACAATGCCGTCGGCAAAGCCGGTGATGAAGCCATCGAAATCTGGGTCGGCCGGGGGCGCGATTTTGTGTCCATCATGCAGCAGCTGACGGATCAGTTTTTTTCACCTGAAACCGGTATTAAAGTAGCCTTTAGCTTAATGCCCAGGGAAGATCAGTTGATTTTGGCCAATTCCAACGGCACTCCACCTGACTTGGCTACCAGTGTCTGGTTTACAACACCCTTCAACCTGGCCAGCCGCGGTGCCTTAGTTGATTTCGCCCAGTTTCCCGACTATGAGGAGGTGGCATCCCGTTTCCATCCCGGTTCATTTCTGTCGTATCATTATCTTGATGGGATTTATGCTATTCCCGAGACACAGAACTTCTGGGTACTGTTTTATCGCAAGGATATCATCGCTGAACTCGGCATTGAGCTGCCCAACACCTGGGATGACGTTGTGGAGTTGTTGCCCGTGCTGCAGCAAAGGGGAATGAATTTCTACATACCAGTTTCAGCCGGAACCGGCATCAAAGCCTTGACGGTAATGGCTCCTTTTTTCTACCAGGCTGGTGCTGAACTTTATTTATCCGACGGGTTAAGGACCAGTCTCTTGACCCCTGAAGCCCTGGTTGGATTTAGACGTCTGACTGATTTATACACAGTCTATGCGCTGGATAACTTCGTAGCCTGGTTTTTCCAGAACTTCCGATCCGGCGACATCCCCTTGGGTGTATCAGATTACAACACCTATGTGCAGCTTAAATCTGCTGCCCCAGAATTGCGAGAGTTGTGGGGGATCGTGCCGATGCCGGGGGTGCGAGCAGCTGACGGAGAGATTGCCCGTTGGGCGCCTGGTGCCATGCAGTCGATTATCATGTTTGAGTTAAGTGACAAGAAAGAAGAGGCATGGCAGTGGGTGAAATGGTGGACTTCAGCTGAAATCCAAGCCAGGTTCGGCAATGAGGTGGAGGCCTTGTTCAGTGTGGCTTACCGTTGGAATACGGCCAGTCTGGAAGCTATCTCCCAGATTCCGTGGACGCTGGAAGAATTGAACACGATCAAAGAACAGTGGCGGTGGCTTAAAGACATACCCCAAGTTCCAGGCGGCTATATTCTGGAAAGAGAATTGTCCTTTGCCTGGAACCGTGTTGTAATTGGTACTGCATCAGGAACCCAGAACCCAAGACTGGCATTACAGGAAGCCGATCGCAATACAAGGCGGGAATTGCTCCGCAAGCAGCTTGAGCTGGGCCTGATCGATGAGGAAGCCAATCGCTTGGTTGATTTCATTCTTCCTGTGGTTAATCGGCCTTGGGATTGGGAAAAGGGGGTTCGAGACTAGATGAAATCGGAGAGTCCAACAGTTCAGCGGATATGGGGGACCGCCCGTTGGAAACCAGGTGCTTCACGGCTCAGGTTAAGATTATTAGCTAAACGGATCTGGCAGGACCGGGTGTCCTATCTGATGGTGGCACCATATGTGATCGCCTTTGTAACTTTCATCCTCCTGCCTGTACTGGGAGCGATTGGGCTTTCGTTTACTTTTTACAACATGATTGAAACCCCTCGTTATGTTGGATTATTAAACTACATCTACTTGTTTACTGAAGACGATGTATTCATGACCCATGTGCTTCCGAACACTTTCACTTTTGCGGTGATTGTTGGTCCTGGCGGTTATCTGCTTGCATTTTTACTGGCGTGGCTAATCGCTCAGCTGCCGCATCGTGTGCGCACAGTTTTCAGCCTGGCACTGTACACACCGTCCATGGCAGCAGCCGTAGCCATGTCTGCCATCTGGTTGGTGCTCTTCAGCGGTGATCGGGTTGGCTATCTGAACAGTTTTCTGCTTGGGCTGGGAATTATCACTGAACCCATCAACTGGCTTCACAGTGTCCAGTGGTTGATGCCGGTCATGATCATTGTCACTCTGTGGAGCAGCATGGGTGTAGGATTTTTGGCTATGCTGGCAGGCATTTTGAATGTGGATCCACAGCTCTATGAAGCAGGGAGGATTGACGGTGTCAAGAACCGCCTGCAGGAGATCTACTACATTACAATTCCCTCCGTCAAACCACAGATGCTGTTTGGGGCGGTCATGGCCATCGTCAACACTTTGCAGGCTGGAGCGATCGGTGTGACCTTGTCGGGACAGAACCCGACACCGAACTACGCTGGACAGTTGATTCTCAATCATATTGATGATTTCGCTTTTCAGCGTTTTGAAATGGGTTATGCAGCGGCCGTTTCGGTAGTGCTGCTGATTATTGTTTATCTATCCAGTAAGCTGGCATGGGCATTTTTCGGGCCAAAGGAGGGTGAATAATGAGATTTCGTCTTTTGAGGATGGATTTGACGCAGTTGATCCTTACTTTGTTCTTGAGTATGCTGGCTGTATTCATGCTGCTGCCAATCGTATTCATCTTCATGCAAGCCTTTAAACCCTTGAGTGAACTGTTTTTGTACCCTCCCCGGTTCTATGTGATGAACCCGACTTTGGATAACTTCTCCCAGCTGCTGATGTCTGTTGACGCGGCAGTGGTGCCTGTTGTCCGTTATTTGTTCAACAGTGTGTTCACCTCGGTGGTGACTGTGGTTGTGGTGGTCGTGGTCAGCACCATGGTAGCTTATGCTTTGTCCAAACACAATTTCATCGGTAAAAATGCTATTCTCAATATGACCATCATGGCTCTGATGTTTGCGCCGCAAGCGGTGATTATTCCCCGTTACATCATTGTGCAGAGATTAGGGATCATTGATACCTATTTTGCCCATATCCTGCCGTTGGTGGCTGCGCCGGTAAGTGTGTTTCTGTTTAAGCAGTTCGTGGATCAAGTCCCGGATGATCTGCTGGCGGCGGCTCGAATTGATGGGGCGTCTGAATGGCACATTCTGTTCCGGATGATTTTCCCCATCTGCCGTCCGGCAGTGAGTACCATTGCTTTACTCACGTTTCAGGCAGCATGGAATACCATGGAGCCTTCGATCTACTACATTGAAAATGAAGCCATGCGGACGCTGCCGTTTTTCCTCGGCACTTTGACTTCGGGGCTGGCCAATAATGTTGCCGGCCAGGGCGCAGCGGCAGCAGCCGGCCTTTTGATGTTCCTGCCTAACCTAATCTTTTTTCTGGTGATGCAGAACCGGGTAATTCAAACCATGGCATATTCGGGTCTGAAGTGAGGTGGATCAGATGCGGCGATTGCTAAAGCTGCCAGTCAGTCTAATGATCGTCTGTGGAATTGTAATCCTTGCGGAAGGGCCTTTGTTTGCTGCAGTACCCTATCCCAGCTTCAGTTTTGATGCCTGGGGCCAGCGGGTTGTCTGCCCGGCCCCCTATGAACCAATCATGATGATTGACGGCTTTGATATTCTGCAGGAAGACCGGTGGTCACTGACGGGTTATTCAGTTGTCCCCTTAAGCCAGCCGCAGGGTTTGGCAGTTGATGCAAAGGATCGTCTCTATATTGCGGATATGGGCAATAACCGAGTTGTGGTATACGATACCCAGTTCAACTATGTGCGTTCCATCGGTGACAGTTCCGGCCCGGGCAGGCTTTCTCGCCCACAAGGAGTGTTTGTCCATGATGATGGGCGGATCTTTGTGGCGGATACCGGCAACAGCAGGATCGCTGTTTTCAGCTCGGAAGGCAACTTCATCCAAGCATATGGCAAACCTGCAAGCCAGATCTTTGGTGTAGATTACCGTTTTGCACCGGTGGCACTTGCTGTTGACCATAGGGGTACACTGTTTGTCGTCACCGAAGGTGGATACCGTGGTTTAGTGCAGTTGACCGCATCAGGAGAATTCTTGGGGTTTATCGGTGGTAATCAAGCCGGTTTTGATTTCTTGTGGGTGCTGAAACAGCTGCTCTTTACTGAAGAACAGCTCAGCCGCGAGGCCAGGCGCCTGCCCCGTTCACCAAGTTCGGTTACGATTGATCACCAGGGCTTGATCTATACCACAACCATCTCCACAAACCATGCCCAGATCAAGCGCTTTAACATAGGTGGAGTAAATACTTTGCCGGAAAGGGATTATGGTGATCGGTTCTTCCGCACTGGTGTATCTATGTTTACCGGTGTGGTAGTAAATGAAAAAGGCTTGATCACTGCTGTGGATGCCAATTCGGGGCAGGTATTCCAATACACTCCCAGTGGTGACCTGTTGTTTGTTTTTGGCGGACGCAGCATTGCCGCTATTGAACGGATGGGTGTGATTCACCAAGCCGCTGGAATAGCCATGCGTTCAGACGGGCTGCTGGTCGTATCCGATTCCCGTAGTAATACACTGCATGTCTTTCAGCCAACCGAGTTTGCACAGTTGGTGCATGAGGCAGTGTTCTTGTTCGAAGAGGGTAAATACGATCAAAGTGCTCAGTATTGGCAAGAGGTGCTCAGGCGCAATTCCAATTTTGATTTTGCCCATCGCGGTTTAGGTATGGCGGCCTATCAGAATGAACGGTTCCAGGAAGCTATGGATCATTTCTATCTGGCCCAATTCGGTGATGGTTACTCTGATGCCTTTTGGTGGGCCAGGCGAGCATGGTTGCTGGAGCACTTCGATACTGTTTTGATCGTTCTTGCCGGGCTATGGCTCGGCTACCAGGCAATCAAGCGTTTGTTTTTCGGCCATTGGCGTAAGCCTAAGCGGGATTGGTATCAGGTCAACCGGCTTTTGGGAGATCTGATGCATGCAAAAATGGTCATTCTCAACCCGTCTGCTGGTTTTTACGATGTCCGCTGGTCTAACCGGGGGTCATGGTCATCAGCATTGATCATAGTCTTACTGGCTTTTGCTGCCAAGCTTTTCTCCCTTTACTATACCAACCTGATCTTCTTGAGTGTGGATCGGAACCGGATTAATTTAGCTTATGAAGCGATGACGTTTGTCCTACCTTGGTTGATTTGGGTTATCGCCAATTACCTGGTCAGTGCCCTCAAAGAAGGTGAAGGCCGGTTTAAAGACGTGTTTATTGCCAGTTCTTATGCATTGGTACCGTATATTTTGATCATGATTCCGCTGACTATTTTCTCTAATGTGATGACCAACTATGAAGCGACTGTCTATTACTTTTTCAAGAATGCAGCTTTAATCTGGTGCGGGTTGTTGTTCTTTGTCATGGTCTACACTGTGCACAACTATGAAATCCTGGAAGCGATCCCCAATTGCGTACTGTCGATCATCATGATGGTCGTGATCGGAGCAATAGGCGGCCTGGTAATCGGGATGACATTCAATGTCACTGATTTTGCTCTGGGGCTGTATAAAGAGGTGATCTTCCGTGTGTTCTAACAAGGGCCAGATTATGATCATGCTGTTTATATGCCTGGTGTTTTTCCTTCCCAGTCAAGCCGTTGCCCAGACAATACCAGATGATTTTCAGTCTGTCGCCAAAAACCAGTGGCTGGAGTTGTTCGCCAGGCCCAGCGACGGGCAGCTGATAGTCCATGATCTGGTTAATGATCGGTTATGGTATTCCAATCCCGATGTGACCAAGATCAGTGGTTTTATGATGCTTTCCGATGTTTGGCAGGGAAACCTTCAGTCCCCGGTTTATGTGGACTATTTTGACAAACGGCGCAATGTCAGAGCGGCTAATGCCTATTTCGGCAGCCCCGAGATTGACTTCAGCTTGATTGCCGACGGTTTTGCTGCCAGTTATTATTTTGAATCAACAGGAATTGGTTTTACAGTGGAATACACGCTGGATCGAAACAGTTTGTTGGCTGTGGTGCCCTGGAATTCTGTCAAGATTGGCAATGGCACCTTACAGCTTTTGTCACTGCGGATTCTGCCGTTTTTGGGGGCTGCACCAAGTGAAGCTGATCTCCAAGGCTACATGATCGTGCCTGATGGTTCAGGTGGGTTGGTGCGGTTTAAAGAACAGGTATCTCTATCGCAAACTGGGTTCAATCAATGGATCTACGGTTTGGATCCTGCTTCAGCGGAGCCTGTTTATGATCCCTACCGCGAGCAGGTAATCATGCCGATTTATGGAATCAAGGCCGGCAGCCAGGCTCTGTTGGGAATAGTGGAACAGGGACAGGAGGCAGCTAAAATCCTGGCCACCCCGGCAGGGGTAATCACCAGCCTCAATTGGATCACGGCTGAGTTTTGGTACAGCCAGTCCATTATCATGCGTACATCGCGGCAGGGCAGCGGAATTCGGATCTTTGACGAGAATCCGATTCCTGGTGATCGGTCCGTAAGGTTCTATTTTCTGGCGGATGCTAACGCTGATTATGTAGGCATGGCCAAGGCCTACCGCGACTATCTGATGGAAAGGCAGGGGGTCCGAAGAACATCCAGGCAATTAAGCACCGCCCCCCTGATGATTGAATTGTTAGGGGCGGATTATGAAACTAATATTTTCGGCCCTGTAATCAAACCTGTTACCACTTTCGAACAGGCACAGCAAATTGTCGATGAGTTGCTGGCACATGGTGTTGATCAGCTGATCATCAGTTATAAAGGGTGGAACCGGATGGGTATCCATGGCAACCTACCCCGCCGGTTACCGCCTGAGCCTGCCCTTGGCGGCAGTGAAGGCCTTAGGGCATTGGCGGACTATCTGCACCAACACGGGGTCAAGCTTATGCTTCAAGATGACTATACTCTCGCCCGTGGTACAAATAACGGCTTTCAACCATCGACGCAGGCCAGCCGGACTACATTTAATGACTTGATCAGAATGCCGACGGGGGTCTTCTCGGTGGGGGTCCCAAACGTGACCACCTATCTTATTGCGCCGAAAATCAGTTTGGATTACGCCCGCCGCGACATGCCCCAAATCGCCGGTTTGGGTGTGGATGGGCTGCTCCATCTGTCCATTGGGGCCAATCTGAACAGTGATCACAATCCAAATTTGCCAGAGCAAACTCAACGCCGCGATGCCAAAGAGATCTACAGTCAACTCCTTGATTTTACCCGGGAGCAATTTGATATAGTCGGTATTACAACGGGCAACGCCTACCTGTTAGGTTTGGTGGATTTGATCACAGGTGTGCCCATGCAGGCAACGCTTGATTCGTTTATCGATCAATCCATACCGTTTTACCAAATAGCGATCCATGGCTTGGCAGCCTACTATGCTGAACCGTTCAACTTAAGTATTAATCCGACTCGGGATCTTCTACGGGCTGTGGAGTATGGTGCATTGCCCAGTTTTGTCCTGACAGCAGAGCCGTCCTGGAATTTGCGGTACACACTGTCCAGTGATATGTACAGCACACATTACCCAGATTGGCTTGATCAGATATTGGAACAGTACCGGGCGATTAATCTGAAAATGCAGCTGGTCAGCGATCAGTTTATTGTCAGCCACAAGCAGTTGGCGGCACATGTCTATTTAACGGAATATGAAAACGGAATTCAATTTGTGGTTAATTACGGTACCGATGCTTATGCATACCAAGGGGTGACGGTGGCTGGCAATTCGTTTGCCGTATTTGATAAGGAGGGACTAGTCCAATGAAACTGAAACTGTCTTTGGCTGCCCGGCGTTCATTGGAAGGTTTTGGCTTTATCATGCCGTGGTTAATCGGGTTTTTTGTGTTCATGGCCTTCCCGTTAGCCTATTCACTTTATATGAGTTTCACCGAGGTTCAGGTAACGGCCACGTCAATCAACTTCACCTATGTTGGCTGGGCTAATTACGTTCATGCCTTTCTAGGTGACAACGTGTTTCCAATAGAGCTGATGGCTTTTATCCAGGAGTCACTGATCAGTGTGCCCATCATTGTCATCTTCTCTTTGTTGGTTGGCCTGCTGATTAACGAGGACGTTTGGGGCCGGAGCATTTTCCGGGCAATATTCTTTCTGCCTGTGATCTTCTCAACCAGCCAGGTGATCACCACCCTCTTTGATCTTGGAGCTGGAGGCGGCAGCTTTATTCAGCGGTTCAATGTGTTCAACATGTTGATCAATGCTCTGCCGGAGTCTCTGAACTCTCCGGTTTCAGTGGTGTTGTCACGGTTTACATTAGTGCTGTGGAGCTCAGGGGTGCAGATCCTGCTGATCCTGGCAGCCTTGAAAACTATCAGCAATACCGTTTATGAGGCAGCAGCAATCGATGGGGCTGGCCGTTGGGAAGCATTTTGGAAAATTACGCTGCCGGCATTGCGGCCGTTTATTGTCTTGACCACGGTGTATACGATCGTGGAACTTTCAGTCTCGCCTTTCAACCGAATGTTGACGGTAATCAACAACAATATGTTCAGCGTCAGGACCGGCATGGGTTATGCTGCTGCTTTAGGTTGGATCTACTTTGCCCTGATTCTAGTGGCGCTGGTTGTTGTCTACACTGTGGGAATGCGGAAGGTCTATCGGTATTAAGGAGGGATCGCAGTGAACACCAGGCCTGGCGTAAGTAAAAGTGCAGATGCGCTTTGGCAGTGGTTGAGGCCAAAATGGTTGTGGTTGCGGAGCATCCTTATGGGCAGAGGCATGCGTTCCGGCCTCGTTGCCAAAGCGATCGTGTTGATCTTGTTGATCGATGTGGCTTTGATTTATGTCCACCCGATTTTATACATGCTGTCAACCATGATGATGAGCACGTTGGATCTGGTTGACCCCACAATTCGCTGGATCCCTACCGAGTTATACTGGGACAATCTTGTCAAAGCATTTGAAGGCCTTGAGTACTGGCGGGGGCTAGGGCAGACAGTGTTTGTTGCCTTGATTGCCACAGCTGCCCAGACCCTGTCTTGTGCTGTTGCCGGATATGGATTTGCCCGTTACAATTTTCCTGGCAAAAATCTGTTGTTCATGTTGGTGTTTCTAACATTCATCGTGCCGCCGCAGACGATTGTGATCCCCTTATACCTGCTTTACCGGGAGTTTGGATGGTTGAACACGTATTTTCCGCTGATAGTCCCGGAAATGCTGGGTTTGGGGTTGAAAGGAAGTCTGTTCATCATCATCTATCGGCAGTTTTTTCTCGGCCAGCCCCAGTCGCTTGAGGAGGCAGCTCGGCTTGACGGCGCAAATTCCCTCACTATATTTGCTAGGATTATGCTGCCGCTGGCCAAGCCCGCCGTACTGGTTGTGAGCCTTTTTTCCTTCGTCTGGCACTGGAATGATTACTATTTGCCATCGATGTTCATTTCACACCAGGATAAGTGGTCGCTAGTCCGCAGGCTGCAAGGACTTCAACAGACTTTGGACGAAATATATGATGTCAACCCTTATGGGTTGAGTACCATGACTGAGCCGGTGCGGATGGCTGGAGCGTTCCTGGTCATAGCGCCGATTCTGATTCTGTATTTCATCGCCCAACGGTGGTTTACAGAGAGTATTGAAAGAACAGGTTTGGTAGAATAGAAAGGAGATGGTTACAGATGGCAAAGATGATTCTTAATGCAGATGTAAAATTGGGCAAAATTAGCAAACACATCTATGGACATTTTGCAGAACACTTGGGGCGCTGTATCTATGGTGGTATTTGGGTGGGTGAGGACTCTGAGATACCAAACACGGGTGGAATTCGGAATGATGTGATTGATGCTTTGAGACAAATCCAAATACCGGTATTGCGCTGGCCGGGAGGCTGCTTTGCCGATGAGTACCACTGGCAGGATGGAATTGGCCCACGGGAACAACGGCCGCGGATGATCAACACCCATTGGGGTGGGGTGGTGGAGAACAATCATTTCGGCACCCACGAGTTCATGCTGCTGTGTGAGTTAACCGGTGCTGAACCATATATCTGCGGCAATGTGGGCAGCGGTACGGTCTCTGAGATGCAGCAGTGGATCGAGTACATCACCTTTGACGGTGAATCGCCAATGGCAGATCTGCGCCGGGCAAACGGCCGCGACGAGCCTTGGAAGCTGACCTACTTTGGTGTTGGTAACGAGAACTGGGGCTGCGGTGGTCATATGCGCCCGGAATACTATGCAGATCTGTATCGGCGGTATGCCACCTATGTGCGAAACTTTGGCGGGAACAGAATTTATAAGATTGCATGTGGTTCCAGCGGCGGTGATTTGCGCTGGACCGAGGTCCTGATGCGTGAGGCCGGGAGAATGATGAATGGGTTAAGCCTGCATTATTATACTGTGCCCGGTACCTGGAGCAAGAAGGGCTCAGCAACTGAATTTGACCACAGAGAATGGTTCGTCACGTTGAAAAAGGCATTGGCGATGAACGATATCATCACTCGCCACAGCACGATCATGGACCACTATGATCCCGACAGAAGGGTTGGCATGATCATTGATGAGTGGGGTACCTGGTATGATGTTGAGCCTGGCACCAACCCTGGGTTTCTCTATCAGCAGAATACAATCAGAGACGCATTAGTTGCTGGAATAACTTTCAATATTTTCCACAAACACTGCAGCCGGGTCCACATGGCGAATATCGCCCAGACTGTGAATGTCCTTCAGTCAATATTGCTCACCGAAGGGGACAAGCTGGTCAAAACACCTACTTATCATGTCTTTGACATGTACAAGGTCCATCAGGATGCCGAAGCTGTTGAGCTGATCTGTGAAAGCGATCAGTACCAGTATGGCGAAGAATCAATTCCGCAGGTAACTGCCTCCGCTTCTCAGGATCGTGCTGGACGGATCCATATTTCTCTCTGCAATTTGCATCCTGAGCATGAAGCTGAAGTGAACTGTGAGTTAAGAGGCATGGTGGCCGGGCGTGTGGAAGGGACAGTCCTCACTGCCAGTGTCATGAACGCCCACAACACGTTTGCCCAGCCCGATTTGGTCAGGCCTCAAACATTTGATCAGGCGCTGATCCGGGGGCAAACTATGATTGTGAAACTGCCGCCGATGTCAGTTGTCGTACTCAGCCTGGAGTGATCAAACGAGAGTTCTTTCTTGCACTCAGGCAAAATCTGTGTTAGACTAAGATATGGAATTGTAGGGCAGGGAGGTGTCTGCTTAGATATGGTGACCTTTTTGATGGTCGTTCAGTTCTTGATTTGTATCGGGCTGATTGTTACCGTAGTGCTCCAAGAGAGCAAAGGCGAAGGCCTGGGCTCGATTGGCGGCGGTGGCAAGATGTTTTTTAGCAAAGCGTCCCGTAAAGAAATTGTGCTGGAAAAATCGACTCAGTACTTAGCTGTTGCCTTTATGGTGATGGCGGTGATTTTGAGTCTGATTTAAGAGAATGAAAAAATAAACCTAGCAGTTTGCTCACCCGACGGTGGCATGCTGCTAGGTTTTTTAGTTCCGTTGTTATGGTGGAGGTGAGCGGAGTTGCACCGCTGTCCATAAGTGAAACCACACCAGTGTCTCCGAGCGCAGCTGCAGTTTCAAGTTTCGCCATTTGCCCCTCTCTGCAGCCAGATTAGCAAACGGCTAACCCGTCAAATTTCCCTGAACAGCCCCGGGTTAAGCTTTTCAGGTAGCCTGTAGATTTGACACCTACATTGTTCTCACAGGCAAAGAACAAAGAGGCGTTAGCTTGCTACGCTGCAGCTAAAGAATAATTGTTGTTTGCACTTATTTGTATGTCCCAAGGTTTAACGAGGTATTGGGGACCTCGGCTCGCTACTGATGCCATTCCTACCTATGTCGAACCTAATTCACCCCCATTGACGTACATATAGTTTACCACACAATCAACCTAAAATCAACGGAGATTTGTTTCCCGGATAGCCCTCTGGATGCGGCGTTCTGCATCTTTCCGGGCAATGGTTTCCCGTTTGTCATGAAGGCGTTTGCCCTTGGCAACAGCCAGGTTCACTTTGCATTTACCATTTTTCCAGTACATATTCAGCGGTACCAGAGTATATCCTTTTTCCTGGATCTTACCAACCAGCTTATTAATCTCCCGTTTATGCAAAAGCAGTTTACGGATGCGCAAAGGATCATGGTTGAAGCGGTTGCCCTGCTCGTACGGGCTGATATGCATCCCGTGGAGAAAAACCTCCCCGTCTTTGATTTTGGCGAAACTGTCCCGGATATTGACCTTTCCCAGGCGCAAGGACTTGACTTCAGTTCCTTTCAGGGCAATCCCTGCCTCGATTGTTTCGATAATATGGTAATCATGTCGTGCTTTGCGGTTGTCAACAATCATCTTTGGCTTGTTATCCACCGGGTTACCCCCTAGTTCTTGATAACGTGATCGGTATTTATAGTATAACAAACACCAATAAGTCCCGCAAGCAAAGCGGAGTAGTTGCGTTTATACTGCCCACAGGCAGGATTTCCCAGAAAAAAAGCGAAATTTCGGGTGAAAGCGCTTCTAGGAGGTTTGGCATGGGAAAAAATGGACTTATATTATTTTTTATATTATCAGTCGCAGCAACTGCTCTGCTGTCCACCAGTGTAGGATGTGAAGCTGCCTTCCGTTTTTATGTAGGCAATCGTGAGGTGGATTTAACAGCATCTTTGGTCGTTAACGGCAATATCCTAATCCCGGTTTCCGTTCTCGAGCAGTACATGGGGGCGGATGTGGAAACCAACCTCGATTCAGGCGAGCTGACGATTATCTTTCCCATGTTCACACTCACAGGGCAGATCGGTGCCAGCAGAGTGTTCGTGAACGGGGAAGAACAAATCATGGATGTGGCACCGCAGTTAAGCCATGGTGAGATCATGGTCCCACTGCGTTTTATTGTTGACCTGCTGGGTTTGCGCCTTAGTTTTGACGCCAAGCAGGCAATCCTGTATGTGGTTTTGACTGAGGAGATGGCGGACTGGATTGCCTCCCGCGACGAGTCTGGAACGGTCAGTCTGCAGTTGCCCGATTTCCTCGATCCAGACTTCAGTGAAACTCCCGGGACACCGGTGCTGAATGAGATCGTTTTTATGGGCGGGCCCCGGTCGCGGGTGTTCATTGATGTCCAAGGTTTTCCAGCCTACCAAAGTTTCCTGTTGACAAACCCCGATCGCATGGTGATTGATTTGACCGGTGTTGAATGGAAGGACCCCATTCCCACGCAGGAAGTAAATGATTCGATTGTCAAGCGCATTCGCTCGGATCGCTTTGATGAGCGTACCATTAGGATTGTCTTTGACCTGAACCGGGCTACTGATTACCAAATCAACCGCTGGCCCGATGGGGGTTTGGAAGTAGAGTTTAATTATCAAATGGGCAATATTGGCTATTATAGAGACGAGGATCAAAACCCAAGAGTTTGGTTTGAAGCCAATGAACAGCCTATGTTCAGAGTGCAGCTCTTACCTTCGCCGATGCGGTTGGTGTTGGATTTCCAGTATACAACCCTGCTGGACGGGGCCAGGGAGATCCAGATTGGTGATCCGCCGCTGAGGAGTATAAGGGTGAGCCAGAACAGCCCATCGGTTACCAGAGTTGTGTTGGATTTGGATGGCCCAATGATTCCCGTGGAAGTTGAGGACGTTGATGGCCGCTATGAGATCATTTTGTTCGAAGGAACAGAAGAGGAGTATCAGGCCAAGCTGGCCTTGGAAGCACCCAAGGCGGTTGAACCGGAGCTTGTGCTCCCAACTGATCGGGAAATCGATGATAGTCTGCCTTTGGCCCATAGAATCATTGTCGTCGATCCCGGCCACGGTGGTTCAGATCCTGGCACCATCGGAACCGTGTTGGGTGTTTTCGAGAAGGATATTGTGCTGCCAATCAGTCTCGAGCTGGGCAGGCTTTTGGAAGAAAATGGGGCGATCGTAGTTTATACTCGCACCGAAGATCAATATGTATCCCATTTTGACCGCGCACCAATAGCCAACATGGTCAATGCCGAGTTGTTGATCTCCATCCACGCCAATTCCTATGAAGGGACAATTGCCAAAGGTGTGGAGACTTTGTACAATCCCTTATACCTTGAGAACTTCCGCTTTGCCCAGACAATCCAAAGCGAGTTGGTGGGCTATATCGGTGCCCATAACCGCGGTGTGCGGCCCCGGACCGATTTGCATGTCTTGAATAATGCCAATATGCCTGCTGTACTGGTTGAAGTAGGGTTTGTCAGCCATCCGGAAGAAGAAGCGTTATTAATGGATTCAGAGTATCAACAGAAAATTGCGGAAGGCTTGCTCAATGGTGTCTTAGCGTTCTTTACCAACTACCGCTAGCTGACGGGTGTTAAATTGTAATGATTAAACATAAACAATGGGTAGAATACCTACCATCGATCATTGTCTGCAGGCACAGGTGAGGGGGCCCCGCCTGGAACGGCTCAATCTTGTTTTTCCACCTGGCACCAGGGTGATCAGTAACCAAATCGAGGGTAGTCTGATCTGGGTCAACTTCAACAGGGCATTGGTTGAAAACGAGATGAATCAATAATTGGAGCACGCTAATAATTATTACTGGAGGATTAGAGATGGAGCTGTCACATGCACCGATTGGCATTTATGATTCGGGTGTGGGCGGATTGACCGTATGGCTTGCCTTTAAGAAACTGATTAAGCAGGATTTGATCTATTACGCTGATACGGCTCATGTGCCTTATGGAGAGAAGACGAAAGAACAGATTCTGTTCTATTCCCACACAATTATCGATTTCCTGAAACAGCACCAAGTCCGGGCTGTTGTTGCAGCATGCAATACATCATCTGCTCTGGCACTGCCCACACTACAGTTAACAGCAGGCATCCCCTTGTTTGGGGTAATAGCCCCGGCAGTTAGAGAGGGGATTGCGGCGACCAAAAACAAGCGTGTTGGTTTGATGGCAACAGTGGGCACAGTCAACAGCGGCAGCTATCAGAAACTGTTTCACAGGTACGGGCCGGATATTCAGCTGTTTGCACAAAGGTGCCCCAAATTGGTTCCTCTGGTTGAGGCTGGAAAAACTGATGGCCCGGAAGTGTACCAGGCGCTGCAGCAGTACCTGGATCCGCTCCTGGAAGCCGCTATCGACACCTTGATTTTAGGCTGCACACATTATCCGTTCTTGCTGGAACCAATTCGGAGGATTACCGGACCTGAGGTCACAATTGTTGATCCTGCGCACCAGACTGCGCAAGATGTCTGGAAATGGATTAAGGAAAACAACTATGCCGAACAACCCAATCCACGGGACATTTTCTGGACTAGTGGCAATCCGCGGGATTTTCAAACTAAGGCTAGTTTTTTCATGGGCAGGCATATCGGCCCGGTCAATCATCACAAACCGGTTGAAGATAAGCCAGGAGCCATCCAGTCGTTTTTATTGGAGCTGGCTCCGACCTGGCGAGGAGAGAATGATTAATGAACAAATGGGCTGGAAAACAGGTGGCTGTGGTAGGTTTGGGCATCAGCAACATGCCGCTCATTGAGTATCTGCTTAAACAGGGTGCGTCCATATCCGGCCGGGATCGCAAAAGCGAACCGGAACTGGGCGACAGGGCACAGATATTGAATCAGCTTGGTGTGGAATGCCGCCTTGGCCCGGATTATTTAAGCGATTTGGGCCAATATGATGCCGTCTTTCTGACGCCCGGAATTCCCAAGCAACTTCCAGAGATTCAAGCGCTAATCGGCAAGGTTCCGATTTTGAGTGAAATTGCCTTGGTGTTTTCACTGGCTGAGGCGCCGATATATGGTATCACCGGCAGCAGCGGCAAAACAACGACCACCACATTAGTTGGTGAAATGCTCAAAGCTAGTGGTGTAAACTGTCATGTGGGAGGCAACATCGGCGTTCCTCTGATTGGAAAAGTAGATCAGATTCCGGCGCATGAGCCGATCATCCTTGAACTTTCCAGTTTCCAGCTGGAGCTTCTGAATCAGAGCCCCCATGGAGCTTTGGTAACCAACATCAGTGAGAATCACCTCGATATTCACTTAACCATGGAAACCTACATCCAAGCTAAAAAACAGATCTACCTCCATCAAAGGCCTCAGGACGTGGCTGTGTTCAACTACGATGACCCTGTCACACGCCAGATGGCCCGGGAAGCAAGGGGACAGGTGTATTTCTTCAGCAGAGCATCAAAGGTTAATCGGGGGATCTTCCTTGACGGGGAGCAGCTTGTTTTTCAGATTGGAGCAGGAATAGTGCCATTAATAGCGAAGCAGGAAATTGGCCTGATTGGAGAACACAATGTGGAGAATGTGATGGCTGCAGCGTTACTGGCTTACTGTGCCGGTGCCAGCTGGCCTGCGATTTGTCAAACAGCGGCAGAATTTAAAGGAGTAGCCCATCGTTTGGAGCATATTGCAGTCATCAACCAGGTAGACTATTACAACGACTCCATTGCCACCAGCCCGGCCCGGGCAATTGCCGGCATCAACAGCTTTGCAGACCGGCCGCTGATACTGATTGCCGGCGGATATGACAAAAAATTGAGTTTTGCCGAGTTTGCGGCAGTTGTTGCAGAAAAGGTGAAGGCATTGGTTTTACTTGGGCAAACGGCCGATCAGATTGAAGCAGCAGTCAGGGGAACATCTCCAGCTTATGATCAGATTTACCGTGCCCGTGATCTTGATGAAGCGGTTGCTGTCGCTTCCCAGTTGGCGGTTGGTGGAGATGTCGTGTTGTTGTCGCCTGCATGTGCCAGTTTCGATATGTACCCCGGCTTTGAAGCCCGCGGTGAGCACTTTCGCCGGCTTGTGCAGAATTTGGCCGTGTGAGGATGACGTAAATCAGATAAATGGAGGTATGATCAGTGGATAGGCCTGATGGTCGAAGAGCGGATCAATTGCGTCCGGTAAAGATTGAGCGCAATTTTATCAAGTATGCGGAAGGATCTGTATTGATCACAGTTGGTGATACTAAAGTCGTCTGCACAGCTACCATAGAGGACAAGGTCCCCCAGTTCCTGCGCGGTTTGGGTGAAGGCTGGATTACGGCTGAATACGGCATGCTGCCCCGGGCAACAGAGGAACGGAATATCCGGGAGGCATCCCGGGGAAGGCAGGGAGGTCGCACCCTTGAAATTCAACGTCTTATCGGCAGGGCATTGCGGGCTGTGGTCGATTTAAAGGCCATCGGCGAACGGACCATTTGGATTGACTGTGATGTGATTCAGGCTGATGGAGGTACTCGCACCAGTTCCATCACAGGATCCTACATTGCCATGGTGGATGCTCTGACAAAGCTTAAGGAGCAGGAAAACTGGGAAACACTGCCGGTTAACGACTATCTGGCTGCAGTTAGTGTAGGAATTGTGGATGGAGTAGCCGTGCTGGATCTGTGTTACCAGGAGGACTCCAATGCTGAGGTAGACTTTAATGTGGTCATGACCGGATCCGGGAAGCTGGTTGAATTACAAGGTACTGCTGAGCAGCAGCCATTTTCCCGAGAGCAGTTGCTTGACATGCTCGATTTGGCTGGAAAAGGGATCGATGAGCTGATTAGAATCGAAAGGCAGGAATTGACTGCCACCTTGGCCAGCATATGGGGTGGAGGTTCCAATGTCTAAACCGGATTTGGTGATCGCCTCGAAGAACAAGCATAAGGTTAGAGAGATCCAGGAGATTTTGGCTGATCTGCCTTTAGTGGTAAAAGGGGTCAGTGAGGTAGCTGACTTGCCAGAGGTAGTCGAGGATGGCGCCACTTTTGAGGCCAATGCAGTTAAGAAAGCTCTGCAAACAGCAAAAGCTCTTGGCTGTATGGCTCTTGCTGACGATTCCGGATTGATGGTGGACTGCCTCAATGGCGAGCCTGGGGTGCATTCTGCACGCTATGCCGGGAGCCCAGGCAATGATCAGCTTAACAACGCCAGGCTGTTGTCCAAAATGAAAGATGTTCCTTGGGAGAGGCGGGATGCTCACTTTCACTGTGTGATTGCCCTTGCTGCTCCCGATGGAGAGGTAACTACATATACAGGGACTTGTTCCGGTAAAATCGGCTTTGAGCCAAGGGGAGATCATGGTTTTGGATATGATCCACTGTTTGTGGTTCCGGAGTTGTCTCAGACCTTTGCTGAACTTGATCCTGAGACCAAGAACCGGATCAGTCATCGGGCGAAGGCATTAGCCCAGCTGCGGCAGGGCCTGAGTGAAAAATTTGGCTGAAGTGGACCGAACGCATATTGACACAGCTCTGCCTGTATGGTATTATATCATTTGTCAGTCCAATGGCTGTTAAGTCTACGGGGCGTAGCGCAGTTTGGCTAGCGCGCCTGCCTTGGGAGCAGGAGGTCGGAGGTTCAAATCCTCTCGCCCCGACCATAGATTTCTTAAGAAAAGCGGGTGTAGCTCAATGGTAGAGCACTGGCCTTCCAAGCCAGCAGTGAGGGTTCGATTCCCTTCACCCGCTCCAGTATTGAATAAAAATGTGCGCCTGTAGCTCAGGGGATAGAGCATCGGACTTCTAATCCGAGTGCCGCAGGTTCGAATCCTGCCAGGCGCGCCATATACGAGTTAAATAATAAGTTAATTATAATGTGGTGGGTATAGCTCAGTTGGTTAGAGCGCCAGGTTGTGGCCCTGGAGGTCGCCGGTTCGAATCCGGTTACTCACCCCATTTTTTTTTGCCATTCACTATGAACTACTAACAATGACTGACGTTGCCTGGGGATGGATCTCAGCTTCATATGGGGTTACACCCTCAAGGTCGCCGTCAAACGACTTGGCCAGCGGTACTTCTGTTTCAATACGGACCTTTTTCCCCTGCAGAATTTCTACTCTTGGATGGTTGACATGTTTGCCGAAATAGACCGAAGGCAATGCCCGCATTAGACCCCATCTACCGATAGATTTGATGATCACTACTGATATCATGCTGTCATCATAGCGCGCCGCCGGTGCAAATTTGAGACCGCCGCCTCCCCACGGCATGTTCATTAAGACCACACCAACCACATCAGTGTCAATCTCCATTTCATCAATAGTAATTTGAGCCCGGTAGCTCTGCAGATCCCTGATAGTCTGAACCACAGCTGCCAAGAACACTGGCGACCCTTTGATCCAGGAATCGCGATGGGCGTTGACGTTTATCAGCACTGTGGAAGGAAACCCGATGGTGGATACTACCCCGAAGATGCGGTCCGTTTCTCTAACGATGTCCATCTTTGTTGTTTTTCCGGTCAGGATGACATCAAGGGCTGCTACCGGTTCGCGGGGAAGCCCCAGCCCCCGGGCGTAGTCGTTACCTGTACCACCAGGGATAATGGCCAGTTTTGATTTGGTGTCCCACATCCCGGTTATCACTTCATTGATCGTGCCATCGCCACCGAGAGCGGCTATGATTTCATGGTTCTGACTTGCTTTAGACGCTAGTTCAATGGCATGTTTAGGCCCGGTAGTAGTTATCAGCTCGCAATCAAGCCGGCGTTCACGGATGACGCCGGCAATCTTTTCGATTACTCGTTGAGCTCGTCCTCGTCCTGCAGATGGATTAGCAATGATAGCTACACTCATAGATAGTAACACTCGCTTCCATGTTTATGCTACCTACAAGTTTCTGCAAAACCACAGATCTTCCTGCATTTGAGTGGACTTTCGACAAAAGCGGACGGGGATTAGTCAATGACCAGTTGGGAGAAAAATCTGGTCAGGTAGGTTGCTGAGTTTATGGTAGCTGTTTGATCTTGTTTAAGTACTAATGCATGGAGTTCGTCAAGGATCTGATCGACTTCCAGAACAGAATCCAACCGATGTGGAGAACTTGGTTTGGCGCGATCCCAGGCCATCTGCAGTTGGTTAGTGTAATACTGGCACAGGTTCCAGTCGTTGTTCAAGGCGGCTTGAGCAAGCTTGTCGGTGAAGTCCTGGAAATTGGGGCTGGTATTGCGGATGTCTGGTCCCGACTGAGGCTTTGTGGCCCGGTTTTGGACAAACCCTTGATAGGTGGTGAACAAGATCACAGCAACGATCAACATTCCGATAACGAAGAATGGCTTGCGCATGGTTTGACCTCCTTGAGAATAGGTTGCCCAGAAACGGGTAATAAATAAGCTTGTCTATCAGCGAAGGAAGGGATAAACCATTGAAAGTGGCGTGGGTTATACGTCCTGCTGCAGGTGGCATCAAACAACACTTGAATTATTTGTTGACAGGGCTGGGGAGTCAGTATGAAATCAGCATATGCGGCCCTGAGGAACTCAGAGACTGGGCAGGAAGTAACCCCTTTTACCCGATCCCTATCGTTGATGGTTTTGAGATAAACCGAGATCTGAAAGCGATTTGGCAGTTAAGCAGAGCGTTGCACACAATCAAACCAAGGCTGGTGCACATTCACGGCCTAAAATCAGTGCAAATCACAGTTCCAGCTGCAAGACTAAGCAGAGTGGATAACTTGCTGTTTACCGCCCACAACTGCTTGCCAAAGCCCCAATCTCCGTGGTATCGAATTACCCATGGAGCGGTAAACCGCCACCTGCTGCGCTCCCTCACTCGCATCATAGCAGTCTCTGATGCGGTAGGCTGCGAGCTTATGGAATTTGTTCCCGGAGAACGAGTGGTAACGATTCGAAACGGTGTTGATTACCGACGCTTTGATGGCCTTTCCAGAACCGAAGCCCGAAAAAGCATGGGGCTGGACTGTGAGCATTTTGTTATTGGCGCAGTAGCCAGGTTGATCCCGGAAAAAGGAGTTGGAGACTTGCTTCGAGCGGCAGCACTTTTGAAGAACATTCTGCCTCAAGCCCGGTTCATGGTTGTTGGTGACGGGCCGATGCGAGCCCGCTTGGAGCAGTACAGTAAAGCGCTGGGCCTTGAATCACATGTTCAGTTCCTAGGTTACCGCAATGACGTTCCGGCCTTGATGACAGGCTGGGATCTTTTTGTGCTGCCAAGTTGGAGTGAGGGGCTCAGTGTAAGTGTCTTGGAAGCAATGGCTGCCAAACTCCCCCTTGTGGTAAGTGATTTGCCAAGTATGCGGGAAGTGGCTGTCCAGGGTAAAAGCGGTCTTTTCTTTCAACCTCATGATATCTCAGGGCTGGCTGCGGCAATCATCCAGATCGTCAAGGATCCGGTTAAAGCCCGGCTGATGGGTGATTATAACTATCAGCGGATCCTTAAGTCATTCGGGATCGACCAAATGATTGAGGCGACCAAAAGGCAGTATCAGTCTTTGTTAGAGGAAGGGGCTAAATAGTGAGAGTGCTCAGACGGTACTCCTGCTTAATGCTGATGCTGGTGTGTGTGATTATCTTGGCGCCTTGTGCGGCGGCACAACCAAGAATGCTCCTGATTTTGTGGCATGGGCTGGCGTGGGAAAATGTAGAAGCCAGTCCTTTCTATACCGAAGCAAACATGGCTGTGGCGGCTATGAACACTCGTTTTGGCGGAGGTAATCAAATATCAGCCGCATACTTGACTATTGCCAGCGGTTCCAGGGCTTTTGGTGTGGAAAACGCTGCCTTGATGCTCCATACTGACGAACTGCTCAACGGGCTTCCCGCCGGTGATGTCTACACGATGCGTACAGGCAGGAATGTTTTCACCCAAGAGATTGTCAATCCCCAGATTGCTTTAATTATTAATGCTGCCGCTCAAGCTAGTTATCCATTGCCAGTTGGGGCATTGTCGGAGTGCCTTAGTCAATCTGGATTTACGGTAGGAGTGTTTGGCAACAGTGATCTCAATGATCAAAGGGTACGTTGGGCTGGGCTGGTAGGCATGGATTCCGAAGGTAAGGTCGCTGAGGGGGTTGTATCGTCAGAACTTCTGATCACTGATGCAGCATATCCTCATGGAAAACGTACTGATTATCAGCTGTTGTTCGCACAGATAGTCAACGCAGCAGTTGATTTGGCCATTGTAGATCTTGGTGATCCGTTCCGTTTGAATGACATGGCACCGTATTTGTTACCTGGGCAGTACCAAGAACTTAAAGAGCGAATAGCAGCGGAGGCCTGGGACTTGATTGTTAGTTTGCATCAGGCTCTTCCGGAAACGGAGGTGTTGATTGCAGCACCGCATCCCGATCCTTTTCGCGCCAGCCAAGGCCAATGGTTGGCGCCGCTGCTCCTGATCGGAAGAGAAGCAGGGCTCTTGACTTCAGGAACCACAAAATGGCCCGGCCTTGTGAGCAACATTGATGTGGCACCCACCATTTTAAAAGCGTTTGGACTAGACAAAGGATCAATGCTGGGCAGAGCCGTGTTCGTAAAGCCCATGGAGGTAGGGGACGCTGTAAGCTACATCAAACAGTCGGAAGAGAGAATCTTTCAGGTCCATCGTTACCGGAATCAGGTACTGCGATGGTTGATTGGCATTCAAATTGTCTTATATCTTATAACACTGGTGTTATTGGTCATCCCCCGGGTGCTTGATGGCAGACTTGTACGTACAGTGCAGCTCGGTCTTTTGGTGTGTATGGCGCTGCCGCTGATGCTGTTGGTTCTGCCTCAGGGATGGTTGTGGCCTGCAGTATTAGCTGTTGGCCTGTTTTTGCTAGACCGTTATGTGAGCCATATACTGGTGAAGATCATGGTGATTGCTCTTGCCACAGCAGCTTTGGTGGCAGTAGATATCTTAAGGGGCTCGTGGTGGATGAAATTTTCGGTGCTTGGTTATGACCCGGTGGGAGGTGCCCGTTACTACGGGTTGGGAAACGAGTATATGGGAATCCTGATCGGTTCATTAATCATGGGTTGGGCCATCCTGAAAGACTTTATGAAAGCCCAAACCAAGTATGCCCTCGGGGATTTGCTTTTGTTTCTCGGTTTCACTATCGTCATTGCTGCTCCCCAATGGGGTACCAATGTGGGAGGGACCATAGCAGCCATCTGTGGATTTGGTGCGGCGTGGCAGTTGACCCACAGACGGCTGTCCTGGTTGGGGGTGATCCTGACTGTGGTTTTGATTGGCTCAGCATTGGCGGTGTTAATGCTGCTCGATTCCGGTCGCCCCGCCGACCTCCAGTCGCATATCGGCCAAACTAAATCGTTGATTAATCGGGAAGGTTTGGCGGCGGTAAAGGACATCATCGTGCGCAAGCTGAGCACCAACCTTAGGTTACTGCGCTACAGTATTTGGAGCAGGGTTTTAATCATGGGAATTGCCGCCATGGGTGCAAGTCTCTTTTGGCCCAGCCGCTATTTGCAGTGGTTGATGCAGTATCACATCAACATCGTTATTGGTATAGCCGGGACGCTTGCAGGAACTGTTGGGGCTTTGATCTTTAACGATTCCGGGGTGGTGGCGGCAGCCACTTGCAGCTTATATGCGGCTACCACTATGTTAGCCGTAGCTTTGTCGCTAAAACATAATCTTCTGCCGCCGCAATCCTACATTGAGCAGGACGCCAATTACCATTAGGCTGGTCATCAGCGTGCTGCCTCCGTAAGTCAGGAAGGGCAGCGGCAGGCCGGTAACTGGCATGATGCCTATGGTCATGCCGATATTGATGATCAGGTGGCAGACAAAATAGCTGACACAGCCGACAGCCAGCAGTGTGCCGAAACGATCTTTCGCTAATACGGCGATTTTGATTCCGCGCCAAATCAGAAACGCATAGACTAACAATATGGCACTGGCGCCTACAAACCCAAATTCTTCGGCAGCTACTGAGAAAATGAAATCGGTGTGATTTGCCGGCAAGAAATGCAGCTGGCTTTGGGTTCCATTTAGATAGCCTTTGCCCAAAAACCCGCCGGAGCCAATGGCGATCATCGACTGGATCACATTCCAACCAGAGTCGGTGGGATCAATATAGGGATTGATAAAGACCAGTAGACGCCTCAATTGATATGGCTGGATCAGTTTGATAACTTCATAGTACGATAGGACAATGGCGGTAGTGGCGAAAACGATCCCCACCAAGGCGATCAGCCCCAGGTGGCGGATATTGCCCCCGGCTATGTAGGTCATAGCGAAAACAATGCCAATAAAAACTATGGATGTACCCAGATCTGGCTGTGGGATAATCAACGCCATCGGAACGGCGATAAGCAAAAAGGGATTGAGGATCTTCTTACCCTTGACATTACCCGGGTTTTCCAGGTAATGAGCCAAAATAACAATCGTAATCAGCTTGGCCAGTTCCGACGGTTGAAGGTTAAAACCACCGAGCCGAAACCAACGCTGCGAACCTTGGGCAACCTTGCCCATGATCAGCGTGGCTCCGAGCAGCAGTACAGAAAGGAGATAACCGATTTTTGTCCACCGGCGCCAAACCCGGTAGTCGACTGACAGGATTACAATCAGCCCTACCAGGCCAACAGTAGCTGCAATGACCTGCCTTTTCACATAGTAGAAGGGATCAGTGTTGAGGTTGATCAGGCGTGTGGCTGATGCAGAATAGATCACAAACAGCCCCAGCAGGAATAAGCCAAAAACAGCAAGAATAAGTGGAATATCTAGATTGCGCCAGTACCGGCGAGGAATCTCTTTCACGCCTACCGCTCCTTTGGTATGCTGATTATATTATACACGAGATTTGGATGAAGGAAAACCTGTTTTGTCATATAGCCCCGGGCTTTAGCTCTCAAAGCCGGTGTCAAAAAAGACCTTGACCAACAAAACACGCTCTGCTATAATTATTCAGTGCGACGAAGTGTTCATGAGCCATTAGCTCAGCAGGTAGAGCACCGGACTTTTAATCCGGGTGTCCCGCGTTCGAATCGCGGATGGCTCACCATTTTCCTTTTATGCAGGCGTGGCGGAATTGGCAGACGCGCTAGACTTA
>DUVS01000027.1 GCA_012840925.1 Bacillota bacterium | reverse complement strand
CGATAAAAATACTGTAGACAGTTTCGGAAGGAGGTCGGTTGCGATGCGTATTGGAGGTTTAGCATCCGGTTTTGATACCGAACAGATTGTTGACCAGTTGATGCAAGTCGAACGACTGCCGTTGGACCGGATTTACCAGCAAAAAATCAGGACAGAATGGCAGCGAGATCAATATCGAGCATTGATGACTAAAATCACCAGTTTTCGCGACCTTGTGTTTAACATGCAGCTGCAGTCCAATTATATGGCTCGTCTGGTTTCGTCTTCAGATGAGTCTGTGGTAAAAGCACAGGTAGCTGGCCAAGCCCAGTATGGGATCTATGAGATTAAGGTCGACAAGTTAGCCACCTCCGCGGTCAAGATCAGCGCCAATGAAGCGAAAGTAAGCCAGCAGCTTGAGGCCTTGGTCAATGACGAGAGCTTCACGGGAACAACGATTCGTTTACGCTCACGTGAGGATGCTGAATATGTTGAAGTAGCTATTGGGCCTGGTGAAACCATTAATAGCTTTGTCCAAAAAATCAATCAAAATAAAGAACTGGGGATTACGGTTCTCTACGATGAAGTGACTGATGCACTAGTATTTAGAAGCAACGCAACAGGTTCAAATGCAGTTGTCCAGTTTGATGATGACTTCGACACCCAGAATTTCGTCAATCAGGTTTTGCTTGATGGAGAGGTTTGGGGGAAAGATGAGATTGGCGAGGATGCCGAGTTTGTGATAAATGGGTTAAGAACCCAGAGGGAGAGCAACAGCTTTACCTTTGCTGGTTTGAACATCAACTTGCGCTCAGTTTCCGACGAGACAGTCAAATTGGAAGTTGTTCAGGATACGGATCGCATTGTGGACAGCATCAAGACAATGGTGGAAAAATATAACGAGTTGTTGGCTGAGATTCAAGGTAAAATTAACGAGCCTTTCTACCGGGACTACCCGCCTTTGACAGAAGCCCAGAAAAAGGAAATGGACGAGAAAGATATTGAACTGTGGGAAGAAAGGGCCAAGAGTGGGCTGCTGCGCTCAGACAGAATTCTAACGAATCTAGTCTCCGAAATGCGCCGGGCTATAGGCTCCATTGTCGAAGGTATTGATGGGTCAAGTTCCTTGAGCAAAATAGGAATTACTACAGGCGGTTGGTATGAGTACGGAAAACTGCATATCAATGAAACTCAGCTTCGCAAAGCAGTTCAGAATAATCCTGACGAAGTAATAGCTTTGTTCACCAACAATGGAGCTACAGAGCGGAGCCAAGGGGTTGTCAGAAGGTTAAATAGTGTGCTGACAACAGGGATGAACCGCTTGGCTGACACAGCCGGTAAAACAACATCTCTGTATGATACCAGTACGCTGTCTGAGAAGATTCGCTCGTATGAAGAACAGATAGCGGTCATGGAAGAGCGGATGATCCAGCTGGAAGCCCGGTATTGGAAGAAGTTTGTCGCCATGGAGAGAGCCTTGCAGCAAATGTATGCCCAGTCAGACTGGTTGTACCAGCAATTGGCAGTTATGACGAATGGATAGGTGATGGCTATTAACGAACGTATTCCCGAACGACTGGATTTGTTTCAAAAACTGCTGGCTGCTGCCAAACGACAGCTGGATTACTGCCAGAATGCTGATTGGGAGCAGGAAGAAGTACAGAACAAGCTGTCGGAATTGATTGAGCAGCGACAAGATTTGATCGAGCAAATCAGTGTCTTGGATCAAGAGCCCTTGTCTTCCCGGGAAAAGCAGATTGTTGAGGAAATCATTGCCCTGGATGAACAAAGCACTAAGCTCATGGCTAATTTTAAGAATCTGTTTATCCGCAGATTGAACCAGGTCAAGCAGAGTCAACGTACTACGAAGGCATATAACCCTGAAACAGTCCAAACAGAAGGCTATTTCATTGATCGTCGCGAGTAGTGTGTAAAAATAGTGTTGCCCACAAGTAGTGACAGCCTGAAGGCTGATCACTACTTTTTTGCGTTCTGCTGGGGAAAGGAAAATCGGCAGGCTGATGGAACTAATATAATGTAACAATATCTGTAAAGCAGTGTTTGAGAGGAGGTTTGGTTGATGCAGGCTCGCAGTGATGTTGTCTTGCTGGAAAATGAACAGCTGCAGGTTGGAATCACACCATCAGTAGGAGCATCGATCTTTTGTTTCAAGTACATATTGGATGATCGTTGGGTTGATGTGATGCGGCCTACACCTGAGAGTGCTATTGAAAAAATTGAGCCTGGGAGATTCAGTTCGTTTAACATGATTCCATATTCAAACCGAATCAAAGATGGAATTTTGGTTCACAAAGCCCATACATACCAATTGGCCATCACTTCCACCGATGGGCATGCTATTCACGGGGAGGTGCGGAGCCGCCCCTGGAAGATCCTGTTTCAATCGAAAACCAGGCTGGAGTTGGAATTTGTCAGCACCGAATATCAGGGTATATCCTGGCCTTTCCCGTTTAAAGCAGGCATTTGTTACCAATTGGAGGCAAATCAGTGCTTGATCAGCACCACAGTTCAAAACCTTGGTGATCAAGAAATGCCTGCAGGAATGGGTATCCATCCTTACTTCGTAAGGAACTTGACAGAGAAGGATGATCAAGTGATCGTCGAACTGCCGATGGTCGGTGTCTATCCTGGTGAGACCCCGATTCCAACAGGAGGGTGGGAGGCGGTGCCACCGGAATTGGATTTTTCGCAAGCTAAAGAGCTGACTACAGCATTTGTCGATAAATGCTTCCGAGTTGAGCACAAACCTGCCATAATTGAATGGCTCCAAGCCAGAGTACGTTTGTCAATGGCATGGGATCCCGTTTATGAGCACTTGATCATGTTTTGTCCCAAGGATGACCAGCGCTATTTTGCCATAGAGCCTGTGACCAATTGCAATAACGGCTTTAACTTGGCCAATCAAGGCGTGCCCGAAACCGGAACCGTTTATCTGCAGCCGCGGGATGAATTAAGGGGAATGATCACCCTGACATTATCCCGATTCTAATCGAGTCCTGAATATAAACAACAGGCCGGGGTAAAGAAGTGTCATCCACCTCTAAATGCCCCGGCCTTGTTATTTAGTTAAAAAACAACCTTCCGTCAGCTTTTCGGCTGACTGGATACGTTGGTCAACCTTAAGAGGTTGAAATCCAGGATAACCTTGATACAGTAAGCATAGAACGGAGCTTGAATCAGAACTGAACACAGGCGCGGAATCAACATCGGCTTGATTGGCAGTCCGTACAAGCTGTAGAGGAAGTATGGGACCAATATCACGTTTGTTACAAGCTCTCCTAAGAGAATAGCCAAAACCAGCTTCCAATATCGGTTTTTATTTTGAAAAACATACCAGATTACCGCTCCGGGAATAAACCCGGTCAGGTACGCTGAGAGGGTGAAATGGGGAGCAAAACCACCCATAGGATTAATCATGTAGCCGACAACGTCGGCAAGGGCTCCCACAACACCGCCGTGCCACGGCCCCAAGGCAAGCCCGGCCAGAATGATTGGTAAGCCGCCAAGGCCAATTCGAATGCCCTCAATCCCTGCAAGACTGATTCGAACGCTGAAAACCCTGCTTAACACGATACTCAAAGCAACCAGAATAGCCAAATATACCAAGGTGCGTGTCTGTCTCAACACTGAAAAACTCCTTTCTCTTTGGTAGACTGTACCAAAGAGAAGCGGCTCTTTGGTGACAGCGGACGCGATGGACATACCGCAGCTGCAAGAGCATTTCGTCTTAGGGCAACGTCCCATCCCTAAGCACTAAAACGCATGCCATCTACTCTACCACTTTATTGCTTGCATTGTATCAAAATCATGGTGCGAAAGCAAGAGTGGATCAGGCCGGGACAAGGGAAGGCATTGAGGCAGGTGTGTGATTCTGCCTGGTAATTGGCGCCAGGATAGGTCAGATGGTCTTCTGGAAAGAGGAAATGGTGGTTAGGGATAGAAAAAGTATTTGTACGACAAGTGGATGGGAGGAGATATTATGTATATATTTTTTGCATACACGAGTTAGGGTCAGTGATTTGGAACGGTCGATCAAATGGTATTGCGAAAACTTAGGGTTTAGGATTAAAAGCCGCACAGACCGATCACCTGCAGGTAATCAGATCTGTCATTTAGAGTTACCCGGCAACGAGCATACGCTGGAACTAACCTATTCACCGGACTACAAGCTGAGTGTGCCGGAAGATTTACTTCATTTTGCCATTGGCGTTCCCGATCTTTATGCCTTTTGTGATCAGCTGGAACAGAAAGGTATCGAGATTTGGCCGGAGAATTGGCGCCAGGTGATTCCGGAAGCGAAGAAGATGGCATTTATCACTGACCCGGACAACTATGAAGTAGAGCTGCTTGAGCGAAAATAGAGCAACTCCCCAGGGCGTGCCTTGTAACTGGATCAAGCAAGGCTCGACCATGGGGATAAAATGGCAATTTACAGAAAAATAAAAATATGGTATAATGTAGACCAGGCTGTCCGGTTGGTTATTGCGTATCATTCAATTGACACCAGATTTCAGAGTGGGGGATGATCCTGATTAACAAGAGATTCACAGTTGTGTTTTTGCTGCTCGCAGTGCTGCTGGTAAGCTGGCAGCCGGTGCAAGGGGCAGATCAATTAACAGATGCAGTAATTGGGTTTTTGCCGCAGAGACAGTTATACCGGGTGGCGATTGTTACACCGGGCGGTGTAGAAGAATACGTTTATCAGGCCGAGTTCCGCATTGACGCCGATACAAGGCAGCTGCGGGCAAGTACCGATGGACCCGGGTACACTATGGAGTCGAGGTATGATGGAAATCTGCGCCTGCTCAACAGTGAGATGGTGGTTCTTAACAGTGAAGATGCAGCCAGGGTAGGGTTTGATCACCGCGTCGCGGCTTATGACACAGTAGAAGGGAAGTATGTGCTTGTCTTCTACCTGGAGGGAAAACTGCAGGATACGCGGGAAGTATATTTGCAGGAACAGGCTACTGAGATCGAGGTTTTGGGGCTGCATCTCCAAGCATTGTTGAATCAGGGCAGGACCGATTTTCATGGACTGATGCTTGATTTAAATGCTCCAGGGAGATACAAGCTTGATGCGAGGGTTCTGACTGAGAAGCAGGTACAGGCCCTGGCTGAGCAGAAAAACATGGCACCACAGGTTAAGAGTATGCTGGAGAATCCGGAGCAGATTACAGTCTTTTCCATTGGCTATGATGGCATTCTAAGGTTTTTCTTCCCAACCCGGTTTCACGTGGTATTGGAGAAAACTGCTCCCCATCGCGTCCTCGCTTACTGGGCCGGCAGTGGTGAACGTTTAAGGTTTCATGTCTACGAATTTCTGGAATAGTTGACTAGTCTGGAAGCCTTTCTTGGGTGAAAGGCTTCTGTTTCAGCTTAAATATCAGAATATTGGGAAACGGGAGAAATTAGGGGGTATGTAGTCAAGTCATGAAGCGGTTTGCCTGTATCAAACAACAAAGCCCCACAGATTGCGGTGCTGCTTGCCTTGCCACTGTGGCAAAACATTACGGACTGAAGTTACCGTTGGCACGAATCAGGCAGCTGACCGGGACGGATCAATGGGGAACCAGTGCTTTTGGGATCGTAACCGCAGCTGAGAAACTTGGTTTCAAAGCCAAAGGGGTCAAGGCGTCAAAGCAGCATCTGACCAATGAGCTGATTCTGCCGTGTATTGCTCATGTAATCAAGGATCAACTCCATCATTATCTGGTAATCCATAACATAGATCGAGGTAGACTGCTCATCGCTGATCCTGCTGATGGGATTGCCTACTACTCCATAGAGCAGTTTGTCAAGATCTGGTCAGGAGTGCTGATTCTACTTATACCAGCTGAACAGTTTAAGCGCCATGATGAGACCGACAGCTTATTCAGCCGTTTGTATCCTCTACTTAAGCCATACCAAAGTGTTTGGGTGCAAATTTTCATTGCATCCCTGTTACATACCCTTTTTGGCATTTTAGGCGCGTTTTACTTGAAAGCATTGGTTGACAATGTGCTGGTGGATGGGATGGAGCGGACTTTGCATGTATTGTCCATTGGTTTTGGACTGTTGTCGGTCTTGCGAGTCGTTTTGGGAGGACTTCGCAACCAGCTTTTAATCTATGTCAGCACTCAGCTGGAAACAAAACTGATGCTTAAGTTTTACCAGCATGTTTTGGAGCTGCCAGTTTCCTTTTTCGACAGCTATCAAGTCGGTGAGATCCTGGCTCGGGTTTCTGATACTAGTAAGCTTCGCAATGCCTTATCCCATGCTGCTGTATCGGTCATGCTTGATACAGTCATGGTTCTGGTTGTCGGTATTGTTTTGTTTCTGCAGAACAAAACGCTGTTCATGGTTACTGTGTTGTTGATCCCTTTGCTGTTACTGCTTGTTGGCCTATTCAACAGGCCTTATCAGAGTTTACAGCGTCAGCACATGGAGCAGGCTGCAAAGCTGGAAGCTGCTTTAGTGGAGTCTATTAGCGGGATCGGCTTGATTAAGGCCTATACTGCAGAGGCCGAAATCCGGCAGCAGACTGAATCGAAGTTTTTAAAAACGTTGACAACTGCATTCAAAAACGCCCACTTGCGGAATGTGCAAAGTTCAGTGCATACTGGGCTCACTTTGGTTGCACAATTGCTGATTCTTTGGATTGGCGGGGTTGAAATTCTCAGAGGTTCCATCACTGTTGGCCAGCTTTTGACCTTTCACGCTCTGTTAAGCTATTTCCTGACGCCGATAACTAACCTGGCGGGCCTGCAGCCTGTGCTGAAGGAAGCTCAGGTTGCAGCCGAACGGTTGTGGGAGACTTTGGAACTGGAACCGGAAGTACTGTACAGTGTGCATAAGGTTTCACTACCGCGGCTAACAGGGGAGATTCGATTTGAGAATGTCAGTTTTCGTTATGGAACGCGTCAGCTTGTGCTACAGGATGTATGCTTTTCCATTGCCCCTGGGGAAAAAGTGGCTATTGTCGGTCCCAGTGGATCCGGCAAGACAACCATTGCCAAGCTGATTCTTGGGTTTTACCAACCGAGCCAAGGCCAGATTTGGTTCGATCGGTTTCGGATCGAGGACATTAACTTACACGTTCTTCGCTCCCGAATCGGCTATGTCGCCCAAGACTGTCCTATTGTCAGCGGCACGCTGCTGGATAACATCACTCTGGGCTTGGATGAGTTTGAGATGGAGCAGATCATGGTATTGGCAGAGGAGCTAGGTATTGCGGCCATGGTGAATCAACTGCCTGAACGCTTTATGACCAGGATAGGGGAACGGGGTGCTAACCTGTCTGGAGGGCAGAAACAGCAAATCGCACTGCTGCGGGCCTTGATTAAGAAGCCGGATATCCTGATCTTGGATGAAGCTACAAGCCATCTCGACTCCATCATCGAGCAAAGGATTCAAGAAGCTGTTTACCGGATCAGCAGCAGCATGACCATGATTACAGTTGCTCACCGTCTAAGCACAGTAACCGACTGCGATAGAATTGTTGTACTGGTTGATGGCCAGGTTGTCGAAATCGGGTCTCATACCCAATTGCTGGGCTGCCGCGGCCAATACTATCGCTTATGGCAGGCACAAAACTGTTATGGGGAGGTGTGCAGCATTCGTTGATTGGGATTCCAGTGAGCGGGGCTTTCATGGAAGAGAGAAAAAGCCACCTTGGTATACGGCTGTTTTGGTCTGGCTGCTTCTGCTGATCATCTGTACGGCCTTTCTCTGGGCATGGTTTGGCGAAATTGACGTTGTAGTCAAAGCAACTGGGGTACTCAGGCCTCAGTCCAATATGAGCACAATTCGCAACATGATTGGTGGAAAGGTCAAGACAGTAAACATGAAGGAAGGCAATCCGGTCAATCAAGGTGATCTGCTGCTTGAGATTGATACCGAGGTGATCGACTACAAACTTGACAGCCTTGCCGCTGAATTGGTGGAGCTTGAGGAACAGCTCTCCGGATTGGAGCAGTTGCGGTGCTGGATGATCAGGATCGCTGAAGCGTGGGACCAGGGTGGATCGGAATACGATGACCCAGCTTGGCTTAGCCAACTATGTAATCAATGTCATCCGGATCGACCAGACTACCACAAAGCTATTTACCATCGCTTTCTATCCTTCAAAACCCAATACGATCAGCTGGTTTTAGCATATCAACAGGCAGAAGCAAGCGTTACAAAACACAAGCGGACTAATACTCTGCCTGAACACGAGTTATTACGGCTTGAACTGGAACAGGCAGCTGCTGAATTGAAAGTCAATAACTATCTACATGGATCAATCGTTGCGGTTGATCAAGAAGTCGCCGCAAAAATGGACCGCATCAAAAGCATCAAAGATCAGCTAACAGAATTAAAAAACACTAAGCTGCTCAGTCAGGTCTGTGCCCCCATCACTGGTACAATTCAAGTCTACAGCCAGATCAATGCCGGGGAGTATCTACCTTCCGGATATGAAGTGGCCAGAATCATTCCTGATCAGAAATACCAGTTTTGTGTGGAGATCAGCGTCCGCAATCAAGATATCGCTTTGATTGAAGCAGGGCAAGCCATAGTCTACCGCTTCGAAGCATTACCCCGCCATCAGTTCGGAACAGTGAAGGGTCGAATCACAGGGATCGCCGGGGATGCTTTACAGGCTAGTGATGGGAGTTTGGTTTACCGTGTTTTTGGCAGTGTGGAACAGACAACTCTAAAGGACCACTATAGCAATGAGGTAGAGCTCAAGCCGGGAATGGTTTGCCAATCGCGGATAGCCATCAAGCGCGAGAAAATCATCTACTGGCTGCTGCAGAGACTAGGTTTCCTCAATTGATTGACTAAATTAAACTACAAAGGGGGGAGTCCCAGATTAGAACTGGCAAGATTATTGTTTTAAGTTTACTACTGTTATTGGGTAGTGCTGGGCTGGCAGTTGTACAGGCTGGGGTGGAATATGCAAGCCTTGCGTCTATCCAAAACCGGGTTTTAAACCACAATCGGGATCTCACAGCAGCGATGCTGGACGTGGAAATCGCTAAGCTAAATCTCAGGATGGCTAAAGCAGACCAGCTGCGCCACGCTGATCCAGTAGCGGTCAAGTTTGCAGAGATGGAAGTAGCCGTGGCCATGCAAGCAGTGGAAACTCTGAAACACGAACTCCTGCTGCAGGCAGAAGAGGCATATTATCTTCTGATCAAGAACGAACAGCAAACGCAGCTGGCAGTGCAGACTAAGGACTACATCCAAACACAGCTGGAGCTAACAGCTGCCCAGTATGAAGAAGGGCTGGCAACCCAGCAGGATTTGGATCGTATGTTGCTTGCAGCCACCGAAATCGACCATCAGCTCCAGAAACTTGAAAAGGAAAAAGAGCTGGCCAGGATGAAACTGCTGAGATTGATGGATTTATCTTACGATCACAGTTTTGCCATTGCTGAGTATGATTTTGAGTTTGCCGAGTTAGATTTGGAAGCAGACCTTATGGAGCTGTTGGTCGAGAATAATCCCGAGTTAAGATTTCTGGCATCAGAATTGGAATTGGCTTACTTGCAGCACAAGCTTTCCCATCCTGACTACACACCAGACATAATTTGTGAGTTGAACCGGTTGAAGTATGAGAAAAAAAGCCTTATTTACCGGACAAGAATCGATCAATTGTATCTACAAGCACTGGAATTACAGCACCAGATTGAAGAGCTGGAGGCCAAGTACCGCGAACTGTTGCAGCAGGCTGATCTTGCCAAAGCATATCTTGAGACAGTAACACTGCGACATCAAGAAGGATTAGAATTACCATTGGCGGTGATGGAGGCAGAGATTGAACAAAACAGGACGAAGACGGAACTAATCAGTTCTTTGTTTGCCTATAACGTAGCAAAAGCCAGGTTCGCCAATTTGATAGGATTAGGCTTGGAGGGAGAATCCTAGTGTTTTTTAGAATTTGGCTCTGTGGAGTGATCGCAACCATGTTCATGGCTTCGGGTCTGGCGACAGCAAAAGAGCCCGTTACTCTGGTTCAATTTCTGGAAACGGCATTGGCATCTCATCTTGAGGTGATCAGTCACGAATTCAGTGTCAGAGAGGCAGAGGCGAGGCTGGTTGCTGCCAAAAGCCGGCCTGAACTGGAACTAAACATAGATCTTGGGTATTACCATGTTCAGCCTTGGCAATCGGTTCTAGACAGTAGGGCAGCCCGGATCGGCATAGAAGGCTGCAGCCGCTTTGGAGCTGCTTATCGTTTGGATGCTGATTTGAAAGGAAAAACTGTCCAGTTTCAGTTGGCGCTTCCTTTGTTCAAGCCCGCCAGTTTGTTACCGCATTATCAAGAGATCAAGAGCTGCGAGCATTCATATGCAGGAGCAAAAATTGTCCATCAGATGATCAAGGAAGAGGTTGTTCTAGCGGCTGTACAGTGTTTCCTGAATATCTGGCGGCTTCAGGAAGCTGTCAAAATTTACCAGGCTGTGATTGATTGGCTCGGTTCACATCAGGGAATCATGGCAGCTGCCCATCGCGCAGGAGCAGTTCATGAACTTGATTTGGCCTTTGCTCAGCTGCAGTATGAACAGCAGATCAATGCCATGGAAAAGCTTCTAGGACAACTGGAGGCAGAGAAAATGCTGGCGGTAAAGGTATTTGGAATTCCGCCAGGGGCCGAATTTGTTCATGATCCAACACTGTTTGATCCCGGTATATTGGAAGCTGTGCTAGACTGGCAGCAGGCACCAACTATTACTTTAGCTGAGCTGAACTACGATCTGGCTATGACACAAATGCAAGCAGCTGAAGCTGCATTCGGTGTACAGGGTGAACTAAAGTTGGGCGTACACTCGGACCGCACTTGGTCGGTGGAGTGCTCAATTCGGGTTCCCATGTTCGATCAAGTGTATCGATCTAATCAGATTGCAGCTGCTAATGCAAAACTAACCGAAGCCGAGTTCGAAGTGGAACGGGCAAAATCAGAGATTGAATGCGAACATATATATCGACAAGTACAACTGCACGCAGTAAAAAGTAATCTCAAAACAGCCATCACAACCCGGGACTTGGCCTTCCGTCAGAAAGAGATCGCTGAAGAACAATATGCCATGGGATTGCTCTCTCTTTTGGAATTTCTGAAGGTTTGTGAACAAGAAGCAAACGCATATCTAGAGCTGGTTGATGCTCAATACGAGTATCAACTTGCCCAAGTGCAGCTTCGGCTTTCAGGACGGAGTCAGAATTCTGACGGATGATCAGCAGGAAAAGAATGGCAAATGCAGAAAGGTTCAACTGAGGTTGTTTTGGAGGCTGTTTGGGAATTGCTAGAACAGTTACCGAGGTGATAATTGTGTCGAAGATGAGTCGGGTTGGGGTCATCTGTTGTGTGATTTTGCTGTTTGTTGCAGGCCAGATAATGGCTGCGCCCGCTTTGCGGTTCCTACTGGAAAGCGACGCGGTATATGAACTGAAATTGAGTTTTCCCAATAGGATAGACAAAACACCACCAATCCTTTCAATATATACAATTAACGAGCAAGGTTCGTTTCTGAACTTGGCCCGGTTGTATAGAGGATTGGCCTTTGATGGTATTACTGAGATGAATGTTGTCTTTGAGGCTCCAGAAGGATATACCCGGGCTGAAGTGGTTATTACCGGTGAGACAGATTTCGATCAGAGCTCTCTTTCTTTTGCAAGGCTGGACCGCTTTGACCCTGGACGGAGCTCAGAGTTGGCAAGTTTGATCGTCAATGAAGAAGTCTATACAGGGTTGGTTATAGACGCCCGTGGCCTAGGGCTTGAGAGAGGGATGAGTCCCCGCATCTGGTCTGAATCCGGTGAGATGATCTACGGTGGAGTTGCAGCCCCCTATGATTATGTTCAAAATACGGGGGTTATCTGTTACGGAACCCAGTTATCTGAGGAATTGATGAAACGAGTATCAATTCCCGGCAAACTTACATATTCTGCGCCGTTGGTCGTTAAGGCTCAAGCAGTAAAAGGGCAGCCAAAAACTGGCGTTGTCATTGACCAGGAAACGGCTGACCTTATTATTGCAGCCATCAGGAATTATGACTTTTTTGCCCATTATGCGGTGGTGTTCCTGGTTGACTAAAGCCTTTTGAATTAATACTGTTTACAGCGAATAGGAGGAACAAGATCGATGCATAAGTTACAACAGCAATATCAAGAGCAAATCCAGGAGTTGGTGGGTTCCTGTGTTCGTGTGGCTGAGCTAGGGTACGTTACTTCCCACGGCGGCAATCTGTCTTACCGGGTGGCAGAGAATGTGGTCCTCATTACACCGACGAAGGTCGCCAAGCGCAAGATTAGGTTTGACGATATATGCCTTATTGACATGGAAGGTAATGTACTATATGCCAAAGAAGGACGGAAACCAACGGGTGAGACCCCATTTCATCTGCGCATTTTCAGCCGCCGTCCTGATATCAGAGGCATCGTTCATGCCCATCCACCGATCATGACCGGTTTTGCCATCGCCAGTACTGATCTGTTAGCTCTGCCGACATTGCCAGAGCCCATCATTGAGGTGGGGCCCATGCTGACCGTGGATTATGAGGAACCGTTAACGGATGCTCTGGCTGAGGCTTTTGATGATAAGCTGAATTATGCCAATGCGTTTCTTATGAAGAACCACGGTGCCTTGGTCGTCAGCACTGAAAGTGTGGAAAGGGCTTTAGATTTCTTTGAAATGATGGAAGCGGCTGCCAAATCGCTGCTTGTGGCCAGGCTGCTTGGTGGCGTGGATTTGTTATCCAAAGAGGATGTGCAGAATCTGGAACGGACGATGAAAACGCGCAATCTACCGATGCCTGGCGCACCCGGCAAGGTTTCTGGTTTGGTGGAGCTGTTTTTTGGAGATAAGTAAATGAGTTGAACATGGAGGGAAGGTAATGGCGAGCAGTATTCAAGCTGGTTCAAAGGTATGGTTTATACCGGACTGTTATTGGCCTGAGATTACTAACGGCAAGCACTATGTGAGCCATGAAGCGATTTGTGTGCTCAATCCAGGCCCCTGTGATGCCACGATTAAACTGACCTTTTATTTCTCTGATGCAGAACCTGTGCGGGGCTTTACTGCAGAGTGTAAAGCAGAGCGTACCAATCACATCCGCCTCGATCAGATCAAGAATGATGCCGGCCAGAGCATCCCTCAAGGTGTGCCCTATGCGGCGATGGTTGAAAGCGATCAACCGATCATCGTCCAGTACAGCCGGCTGGATACTACTCAGCCTGAAATAGGCCTCATGACCACTATGGCATATCCTCTTTAAGTGTACTTCAGTTGAGCGGATGGGGCAGGATAACGAGGGCGGTTATGTGCCTGGACACAGAACCGCCTTTTTCAATTTTGTCTGTCTTCGATATTTGTTAGTGGCCAGTTTTTCCAAAAACTGAACGCTTGGCGGTAACATTTGGTCAATTCCCAGACCGCTTTTTCCGGGATTCCTTGTTTGCGCAGCTGCCTGGCGAAGCGCCTGCAGCCTTTTGCGCGCTGGTACAACATAGTAGGTACGGCTACTGCATTTTTGCCCACAAACCGCACGATACTGACAACAGTTGATCCAATTGAACTCATCATTTCTGGTTATTATTGATTTTGATGCTCTCCAGCATGGATTTGTAGGTATTAAGATAGTCTTTTGCCATTGCCAGTGCATCATCAGGTTTGAATCCGGCATTAATCAGCTCTTTATACAATGCGCCAACTGCTTTCGCCATGTTTGTAGCGGCCTCCTCAGAATACAGAGATGTTACTAGGTCTGTAAAGAACCGGGGCAGCTTCTCGGTAACCACGTCCAGCATTTCACCGATTGTTTGAGCTGGTGTTTTATCGCTCATAAACACACACTCCTTTTCGTATTAAGATCATCTCCCGGGCCGATTGCGGCACGATGATGTTAAGGATTGAGGTGAGTACCACATCTGTAAAACCACAGGAAAGTGCATCCGCTGTCGAAGACTTGACTTTGTAATAGCTATTTACTGCTACTGGCCGAGGGGTTGATTCCTTCAATTTCGCCAGTTCTTTGGCCAGCTCCAGTTCAAGGCGGAGTAGTTCCCGAAAATCAGGGTCTTCTGTAGCCAGACGAAAAACGGTTTGCTTTTCCAGGATGGACAGACGGCCTTGAATGTAACCTAAAGCAAGATCACTGTAGTATTCTTCTTTACAATACCCCTGATTCATTGTCCTGCCCCCTTTAACCAATTGCGGAGTTTAGCTCGGGCAGTGTAAGCTTTGCTCTTCACTGTCCCAACAGGTATCTCCAATATCTCGGCTAGTTCCTGACAGGTTAGCTGTTCCACGTAAAGGCCGTAGACGATCGCTGCTGCTGTTGAATCGAGTTGATTGAGAACTTCATTCAGCACCAAGTCAGTGGAAAATTCCTGTACCAGCATACTGTGGTCAAGGGTTACTTCCTCGTGTTTAATACTGCGCAGATGGTCCACCAGCTTGTGACGGGCAATGGTGAGGATCCATGATTTGGGGGACTGTACAGTTGATAGCTTATTAAGATTGCGATAAACTGCTAGAAATGTTTCCTGCAGGATTTCTTCAACCAGGTATTCATCGTTCAGTTTAAATTTGAGGAAGCTGTAGACAGAGTCCACGTATCTGGCATATATTTCGTCAAAGCTCATCACCCTCAACCCTTTCACCCTTATAGTCGCAAGATTTTTGGTTTGGGTTCAGTTTTTCCTGCAAGAATTGCCAGATCAGGCTTTTTTGACATTCCCAGGTATCTGTGCTATAATTTGGCATTAATATTACCGTGCAAAGCTATGTTTTCATTATGCAGTGCGAGATTTTGATCATCCACATCCTGTTTTGATGGAGGAATCGGTATGGCTCGTAAGAACAAAGTCTACATTATTGATGTTACTAACCGTGATGGAGTCCAAACTGCATTCATTGGGCTTTCAAAGCTGCAAAAAACGATGCTGAATTTTTACCTGAGTGAGATGGGTGTTTACCAAAGTGAAATCGGCTTTCCAGCGTTACAGCATGAGTGGAACTATATCAATGCCAATTTGAAACTTGCGGACAAAGGTGCCATGGGCACGATGAGGCTGCAGGGATGGGCGCGGGCTATGGTTGAGGACGTACAGCGGGCTGTGAAGTACACTAATATCCGTATTCTAAATTTGTCCATTTCAACATCGGAAATCATGACTGAGGGTAAATTTGGAGGCCGGCTAAACCGTGAAGACATCCTGAAGATGATGACAGAGGCGGTAGCCTGTGCGAAAGAAGCGGGGATCGAATCAATTGGCGTCAATGCTGAAGATGCCTCCAGGACAGAACCTTACACTAAGGACCGGCGCTATGATGAAGACTATCTGATTCGATTTGCACTGGCAGCCAAAGCTAACGGAGCAGACCGGTTCAGGTACTGTGATACACTTGGGTATGACCGCACCGTCTCTATTTACGACAGTGTCAAGCGCATCGCCGAAGCGGTTCAGATGCCCATTGAGCTGCACTGTCACAATGATCTGGGCTATGCGGTGGCGAACTCAGTGGAAGGGGCTATGGGAGCGCTTGATGCTGGGGTTGACGCTTATATCAATACTACTGTCAACGGTATGGGTGAGAGGGCAGGGAATGCAGATCTTGTATCAGTGATTCTGGCTTTGAAAAAATCTCGCGGGATGCAAGATTTGGATGTCCTCGATGAGAAGATCGACCTGACCAAAGCGTGGAAAGTATGCAGCTATGCGGCTATGGCCTTCGGACAGCCAATTCCCATTAACCAAGTTGGTGTCGGCCGCAATGCCTTTGCTCATGAATCGGGAATCCATGCCGATGGGATGCTGAAAAACCGCAAGAACTATGAACTGTATTCCCCGGATGAACTAGGGATCGAGGAACATGAAATCAGGCCTTTGGGGCGAATAATCACCACTGGTGAATATGGTGGTATCAAGGGGCTAAAGCATGTGTACCAGCAGCTGGGAGTGGAACTGGAGAACGAACGGGACATTCTGCGCCTGGTGCAGTACGCTGCTTTGCATAATCAGAAACCATTGACCAACGATGAACTTTTGTTCATCGCTAAGTACCCAGAAGCGGTGGAGCAGATTCTCACCGTCGATCCACGGAGAGTTGACTAGAAAAAGGATCTCGGCTAACCGAGATCCTTTTTGGTTATAGCTTGGCAAGAAACTCCTGATAACGTTCGAGAAGGTCTGGTTGGGCTACCGTTTCCAGGATATAGTCTGTGTAAACCTCATTTGTTACGCCGTCACTGCGGCCGGTGAGTTTCACTTTCTGTTCAAATTGACTGCAAATATCCAGAGCCATCTGCAGTTTTTCTGCTTCCTTATTAAAACCAATATGTTCCAATAACATGACACTTGCTTTAATCATGCTGCTTGGATCAGCATATATGGCACGTCCTTCCGCAACCATTCGCGGTGCAGAACCGTGGATTGCTTCAAACATGGCGTATTTGGTACCAACATTGGCACTGCCGGCAGTTCCCACTCCACCCTGGATCTGGGCCGCCTCATCGGTGAGGATATCGCCATACAGGTTTGGCATCACCATGACTTGAAACTCCGACCGGCGGCTGGGATCGATCAGTTTCGCCGTCATTATGTCGATATACCAATCATCGCAAACAATATCAGGATAGTCCTGGGCGATTTCTCTGGCAATGCTGAGGAACTTGCCGTCAGTGGTCTTGACCACATTGGCTTTGGTTACGACAGTTACCCGCGTTTTGCCGTGGAGTTTTGCATATTCGAAAGCCGCGCGAATGATGCGTCTTGAACCTTGCGTCGTGGTCACCTTGAAATCAACAGCCAGTTCGGGAGTAACATTCAACCCTTGGCTGCCTAGTGCATATTCGCCCTCTGTATTCTCACGGAAGAACATCCAGTCTATGTTCAGCTCCGGCACCTTTACCGGACGGATATTGGCAAAGAGGTCAAATGCGCGTCTCATAAATACGTTAGCACTTTCAATGTTAGGCATATCTGCACTCTGATCCGGAGTGGTGGTCGGGCCCTTAAGAACCACATGGCACTGGCGCAGCTCAGTCAAGACATCATCAGGGATTGCCTGCATACGGGCAATGCGGTTTTCGATAGTAAGCCCTTCGATTTTCCGCAGTTCCACCTTGCCTGCTGTGATCTGCTTTGCCAGCAGGTCTGCCAGAATTCTTTCAGCCTGGCCGGCAATATACGGGCCGATCCCGTCTCCGCCGACGATGCCGATGACGATCTTATCCAGTTTCTGATAATCAATAAAGCTATCATCCTGTTGCATGCGCTCAATTCTTTGCAGTTGAGCTTCGAGAATCTGGGCAAAGTGCTCTTTCGCAGCTTCAATTTGTTGCCTGTACATGGTACCCCTCCATTTTGCTTTACTTATAGCGTCGCGTGAATTTCCATTTTCTTCGTTATAGAGGATAACAAATCCTTTTTCTGTGGTATAATTGTGCTAGTCAGGGGGAGGAAGATGACAAACCTGTTTATTGCAGTGACTTTGATTTACTGGTTTAGCCTTTACGTATACATGCCGATTTTAACACCATACGTGGAAGGCATGGGCGCATCGTTAAGTATGGTTGGCTTGATCCTCGGCTCCTATGGCTTTACGCAGATGTTGATCCGGATTCCCCTTGGTATTTATGCTGACCGGATCGGCAAGCGTAAAATCTTTGTTATTTTTGGAGTGGCCTGTGCTGCTATCAGCTGCATAGGGCTAGGTGTTGCCAGCACGCCTTGGCTGGCTCTTGTATTCAGGGGCCTGGCTGGGGTGGCGGCTGCAGCCTGGGTGATATTTACGGTGATGTATGCCAGCTTCTATCCCGCCGAACAGTCCGGCAAGGCCATGGCGGTGATCATGTTTTATACTTCCCTGGGTCAGCTTGTGGCTTCAACACTAGGTGGTTTTGCCGCTGACGCCCTGGGTTACAAGGCTCCGTTCATCATCGGAGGAAGTGTGGGATTGGTTGGTTTGGTCCTGAGTACCAGAATTAAAGAACCAGCAATTAGCAAACAGCCCCTGCAGATCAAGTCCTTGATCAAAGTCGGATTCGATCCGCAGCTGCTGTGGGTGAGCACACTGGCCCTTTTGGTGCAGGCAATCAACTTCGCAACTATTTACGGTTTCAACCAGTCGTATGCAGCGAGCATTGGCGCCAATGATCAGCAGCTGACGCTGTTGATGCTCGTATCATCATTGGCAATTGCCCTGGCATCGCGGGCAAGCGATTTAGTAGCTGCCAAGATTGGCGAACGGCAGGCAATTGTGCTTTCGTTTGTGATGATGATGCTGGCTTCAGCCAGTGTACCATATACTTCCAGTATGTTTGTGCTCTATCTGACTCAAGCGGTAAATGGATTCGGCCGTGGTTTGATCTATCCGGTCTTGTTAAGCTTGAGTATTAAGTCGATTTCGCCTGACAAACGGAGTACAGCCATGGGATTCTTTCAAGCTTTGTATGGTATTGGCATGACTGCTGGTCCTGTCTTTGCCGGCTGGATCAGCGACTTGTTTGGTATGAAGATGGGATATCTGAGCGTTGCATTCATGGGAGTGCTCGGCTGTCTGGCCGTAATCGGCCGGCCTAAAGCACAACAGGCAGCTAAAATAGGCGGATAGGAGATGATCAAGATGGATATCCAACAATTGCCGGTGATCTCATGTAACACTGTTGTTGTAGGGAGTGGAGCAGCAGCGCTGAATGCAGCGGATCGGCTGGTCCATTATGGACAAAAGGACGTTGTGATCGTCACCGAAGGCATGAACATGGGAACATCCCGCAACACCGGGTCGGACAAACAGACTTATTACAAATTGACGCTTTCAGGTGCAGAACCGGATTCGGTTTATGATATGGCCAAAACCCTGTTTGACGGGGGGGCTATGGATGGAGATATCGCGTTAGTAGAAGCAGCTTTGTCTGCTAAGGCGTTTTACCACCTTGTAGACATCGGCGTGCCTTTTCCTCACAATCAGTTTGGGGAGTATGTCGGGTATAAAACAGATCACGATCCAAGGCAGCGGGCGACCTCAGCCGGTCCGCTGACTTCCAAGTATATGACTGAGAAGTTGGAACACCAAGTCCGGCAGAAGGGGATTCGCCTATTTGATCGCCATCAGGTAATCGGCATTCTTACAGATTCCCATCAAAGCCGAACCATTGGTGTAATTGCATTGGCACTGGATGCTGATCCGGCTCAGACAGATCCATATGTGCTGTTTAATGCTACGAATGTTATCTATGCCACCGGTGGTCCAGCGGGTATGTATGGAACTTCTGTGTATCCGCCAAGCCAGACGGGTGCCACAGGGATCGCTTTCGAAGCAGGCGTTAAGGGCAAGAACCTCACGGAAAGTCAATTTGGAATTGCTTCGATCAAATTCCGCTGGAATTTGTCTGGCACTTATCAACAGGTTTTGCCCCGGTACGTATCGATAGCCCCTGATGGCAGTGAACCCTGTGAATTCCTGGAGGATTATTTCCCAGATCCAGGTAAAATGCTGGATGCCATCTTCCTAAAAGGTTATCAATGGCCGTTCGATCCCCGGAAGGTGGCAAATTACGGCTCGTCTCTTATCGATATCCTGGTCTATTATGAAACTGTGATCAAAGGCCGCCGCGTTTTCTTGGATTTTCGCCATAATCCATCATGGGGATCTGAAAATGGTGAACTGGATTTCTCGCTTCTTGGCGAAGAAGCCTATACCTACCTTAAGAATTCACAAGCTTTATTCGGGCGTCCAATTGACCGCTTAGCCCATATGAATCAACCGGCCATTGATTTATATCTCAACAACGGGATTGATCTCAGCCAGGAAATGCTGGAGATCGCTGTTTGTGCCCAGCACAACAACGGCGGCTTGGAAGGAAATAGTTGGTGGGAAAGTAACTTGAAACACTTTTTCCCGGTAGGCGAAGTCAACGGCAGCCATGGTGTATACCGCCCTGGCGGTAGCGCATTGAACTCGGGACAGGTAGGCAGTACCCGGGCAGCCCAATATATCGCAGCCCGTTATCGGCAAGAGCCCATGCCCCGGCAGGAATTTCTGGCGGAAGCCAAGGTGCAGATTGAGGCCAAAATGGAATTGGGAAGGAAGTTTCTGGCCAAGCTTGGCCCCGAGAGCAATGCTGCGGCAATCAGGCGTCAAATTCAAGAACGGATGACTAGATCAGGTGCTCATATCCGCTCTCTGGAACAAGCCAGTGCCAATGCCAAGGCGGCACTTAGTCAGCTTGAGAGTCTGGTTGACGATACAGAAATTGAGTCCCCATTTGAACTGGGGCTTTGTTTCCAGAATTACGATTTGCTGATCTGTCAGTATGTATATTTGTCGGCAATTAAAGACTATATCGAACGAGGAGGCAAGAGCCGCGGCTCGTATCTGGTTTATGATCCAGAAGGTGAATTGCCTTTGCCCCAACTGCCTGAACAGTTTCGATTTTCATTGACTGCTGATCCCTATTTCGGCCAGCACATTCAACGGATACAGTTTCAGGGTTCTGGCTGTAGTTTCAGCTGGGATCCAGTCAAACCCATTCCTCGGGAATCCGGATGGTTTGAGACAGTGTGGAATGACTATTTGGCAGATAAAATTGTCAGATAGAATCTAGAACGGGGCATTATTGGCAGCAGTTGTCATAACGAAAAAACAGGATGATGGGGCGCCAAGTCGAAATAGAATATGGGAATCGATAAAGGGGTGGCAGCCATGAATATTGGTGACAACATTAAAATTGCCATAGTAACAGGTTTGTCCGGTGCTGGCAAAACTCAAGCTATGAAAGCGTTGGAGGATTTGGATTACTTCTGTATTGATAACCTGCCGCCTTCGCTGTTGCCCCAGTTATTACAGATTCACCAGAAGACTGATGAAACCAGGCCCCTAGCTGTAGCCATGGATGTGCGGGGGAAAGGGCTGTTTCCAGAGTTAACAGGTGTGATCAAGTGGCTGGATGAGAACAAGGTGGATTATACCATTGTCTTCCTGGAATGTGAGGACGATGTCCTGGTGAGGCGATTTAGTGAAACGAGACGCCGGCATCCATTGGCGGATCAGGGCAGTCTTTATGATAGCATTGCCCATGAGCGGAAGCTGTTGGCCAATATTAGAGAATTGGCCCATGTTATCGTAGATACATCTGCGCTGAAGCCTGCTGAGTTAAAAGCCCATTTAAACACTGCTCTACTTGGTGGCGACAGTTCCCAGCTATTGTTGAGCATCAATATCCTTTCTTTTGGTTATAAGTACGGTGTCCCAAATGATGCCGACATTATCTTTGACGTCCGGTTTTTGCCTAATCCGTTTTATATCGATCATCTCAAGGATTTGACCGGTTTGGAGCCGGAGGTTGCTGATTATGTGCTGCATTGGCCCCAAACCCAGGCCTTTCTTGAAAAATTCTACCAATTAATTGTTGGTCTCCTGCCGTCATACAGCAATGAGGGAAAGGCAAGGCTGACGATCGGGATTGGTTGTACAGGAGGCAAACAACGTTCGGTGGCCATCAGCCGCGAGCTTGGCGCCAGGCTGACGAATGATGGAATCAAGAATCAGGTCCGGCACAGAGACCTTCATGAAAATTAATCAGGTTTTGCTTGTATTTAGCCTGAAGTTGTGGTATGCTAAGACTGCGTTAAAAGGTAGTGAAGTTTGAAACGTGTTTGTGGCCTCTTTGGCTTAGAACGATGCTCAAAGCTTCCACTTTTAATGAGTATATTTTTAAGGAGGCCATAAAGATTTATGGTAGGTAAGGTAAAATGGTTCAATGCTGAGAAAGGATACGGTTTCATTGAACAGGAGAATGGTGAGGATGTGTTTGTTCACTTCACAGCCATTCAAGGCGACGGATTCCGCACCTTAGAAGAAGGTCAAAAGGTAGAATTCGAAATCGTAACCGGCAAACGCGGCCCTCAAGCCGCCAATGTTGTGCGTCTGTAATCACAGCACAGGATCAAACCCAGTCCTGGTGACAATAGGTCACCGAGACTGGGTTTTTTTCATATCTTGTGTTTAGAGTGCATTACGGTGCATGTAAGGTGTAGGTATGACTGGCTTGCGAGGTGAGGCTATGATCACGTCCCTTTTGGCCTTGATTCAGCACTACTATGATCTAGGTTATGACGACTATTGGCTGCCTGCCCTAGTCAAACGCTCTGCTCCAGGCAGCCCTATTGGCAGAGTCAAAAACGGCGATGTGCTAGTTTTTGCCTGCCGGAGGGGAGAACGGGAAATACAGCTGACTGAAGCCTTTGTTGATCCCAATTTTGGCCATTTTCAACGCAAATACTTGCCGGATTTATGCTTCTTTTCCATGATTGAGTACCACAGTAAATTTAAGCAATACCCAGCTTTGTTTCCGACGCTTAAACCCCCCGCCCCCCTAGGAGAGGTTCTAGCGGACCACGGGTTGAGCCAGCTGCGGATTGCCGAATCAGAGAAAATCACTCATGTAACCTACTATTTCAATGGACGCAGAGAAAAGCCGCATCCCCGCGAGGAATGGATCTCCATTCCCAGCATCAAAGAGGATGTTCACCGCTATCCCCAGATGCGGACTGTTCAGATTGCTGAGACGTTGATTGCTAATCTCCACAGAAAAGATCACAGCTTTGCCCTGGCCAATTTTGCTGCGGGTGACATATTCGGCCACTTCCCGGATTTTGAAGCACAAGTCGAGTGTGTAGAGGCAATTGATCATGCGGTAGGCATGATTTCCGATTACTGCTGCGCCAGCGGATATTGTTTGATCATCACTGCTGATCATGGGCTTTTAGAACAGGCTTTTCTTACTGATGGCAGTTGGAGTTTGGGGCATACCCAGGCCTGTGTACCATTTGTTTTGGCAGACCCGACCGCCCTTAGCCGGGTGGTTTCCCTAGCACCCCATGGGAGCCTGGCTGATGTCGCACCAACGGTTCTCCACTTGTTAGGCATTGAACCGCCAGGCTCCATGACAGGCAGGCCATTGATCAGGCCATATATCACATCGGCAAAAGCAGTCGTTTTACTGATTCTCGATGGTTTTGGGTTGGGAGAAGCAGATCCCCGGATCAATCCTATCTATGCCGCCAAGACGCCTAACATTGATGGCTTGTTTAGTCAGTTTCCCCATACCAGGCTAGATGCTTCAGGAAATGCTGTGGGCTTAGCACCCCACTCAAGCGGGAATTCAGAGACAGGGCACTTAACCTTGGGTGCAGGCCGGGTGGTGATCCAGGATGAAGTGCGCATTCCGGCCAGTATAACGCCGGGACAATTGATACAGAACCAGTTTTTTTATGACAAGATCAAGCACTTGAAACCAAACCAAGCGATCCATGTCTTGTTTCTTATGTCTCCGGGCAGCTCTCACGGCAGCATTGATGAAGCTGTCAAACTGCTCGCTGTGTTAAAAGAGTGGGGGGCTCAAACGGTATATCTGCATGCCATCAGCGATGGGCGCAGTGCACCCCGGTGGGGGGCAATCACACTGCTGCCGCAGCTGCAGCACGCCTTGGATCAACTGGGAATAGGTGAAATTGTTACAGTGTGCGGGCGCGGTTATATGCTGGACCGGAGCGGCTACTATCAGGAGCGCACTAAGCCCGCCTACGAAGCTTTGGTTGGCGGAAAAGGGATTTTTTGGCATGAGTAGGCCTGCTTGGACATGGTGGAAATTTAGTAAGATCACGGGCAGCTGGAAATACTAGTCTACAAAGATCATTTCAGGAAAACCAGCTCCTATATGGTCGCCAGTGAGAAAGGACGATGGGATATGGATGCTAAACTAGCCTACTATGCGTGGTTGAACGATGCAAACATAGATATGGAAACCAAAGAGGAGCTCTATGCGATTGCCGGTTGCCAGAAGGAGATTTATGACCGTTTTTCCCACCAACTGGAGTTTGGTACCGGCGGGTTAAGGGGGGTAATGGGAGCAGGCACCAACCGGATGAATACTTATACAGTACGGTTGGCCACTCAAGCATTTGCCCAGTTCTTGGCTGCTCACGGGCACGGTCAGGCTGGCGTTGTCCTGGCTTACGATTCCCGGCACCGATCCCGGGAGTTTGTTGAAACTGCCGCCGCTGTTCTCATTGGAAATCAGATTCCGGTCTTTGTATTTCGCCGGATTACCCCGACACCATTGTTGTCATTTGCCGTAAGGCACTGCCAGGCCGGCGGCGGCATCATGATCACTGCCAGTCACAATCCGAAAGAGTACAACGGTTATAAAGCATATGATCGTGATGGGATACAGCTGCATCCCAAGGCTACAGCTGAAATTAGCCGTTTGATGACAACTCTCACGCTTAGTGATGTGAAGCAGGCACACAATCCCCATGTGAGCTCCCTATGGCACTGGATCGATGAGGAAGTCTGCAGCGCTTATTTTCAAAAGCTGGCTGAATTAGCGCCACCGGACAATAATTATGATTTGGATTTGCGGATCGTATATACACCACTCCATGGTGCTGGCGCCCAGTTCGTACCTTTGGCGTTGAGACAGGCCGGTTTTCACAATCTTTTCCTGGTGGAGGAGCAGATGGAAGCTGATGGCGAATTTCCTACTGTTCCCATACCAAATCCGGAAGAGCCAGATGCTTTTCGATTAGCTTTTGATTATGCAGCTCAACATGACGCAGACTTGATTCTCGCTACAGATCCAGACTGCGATCGGGTCGGGGTGGCGATTTTGGTTCAAAATCGTTATGTTATGCTGACGGGGAACCAAATTGGTGTGTTATTGGCCGATTTTCTATTACAGCGGCTATCTCCTGATCAGTGCCGCGATCAAGTGATTGTCAAGACTATTGTTACCACCAACATGATCTATCCCATTGCCAGGAAATATGGAGCAAAGGTCGTGGACACCCTGACCGGTTTCAAGTATATTGGCAGCACTATCAAAGAGTTGACGGATCAAGGCGCTCAATTCTTGTTTGGATTTGAGGAGAGCTGTGGTTACCTTGCTGGTTCTTTTGTGATGGACAAGGATGGGGTGATGGGTGCTTTGTTGATTGCCCAGGCAGCAGCTTATTACCGGAAACAGGGGATAACTCTTCAGGATCACCTTGATCAGCTGATAGAAGAACATGGGCATTACCTGGAGTCTTTGCAGTCGTATCATTTTGATGATCAAAGCGAAATCGAGCGGGCAGGGGAATTCATTGATCATTTACGAAAGGCTAGAGTGTCTGAGATTGCTGGTTTTCCGGTCAAGTCTATAAAAGACTATCTCAATGGGGTCCATATTGATTTGGTGGGTAATCAGACGTATGAGCTGGACTTTCCCCGAGAGAATGTACTTCAGTGGGAAACAACGGCAGGGGACGTGGTCACGCTCCGCCCATCAGGCACTGAACCAAAAATTAAACTTTACATTTCGATTGTGGCCGACGAACCAAGGCAGGCTGATCGTAAACTGGAAAGCCTGCAGCGGGCTTGTGATGCTTTGATTAATCAAGGTTTGACTGTGATGTCATAGTTTTGGATTTACGCCCTTGATTGTAGTTATGAGCTATGGGAGCAGGATTTAGCTGGTTGGGATAGAAGTAGGTATAGCAAACAATAACGCTAGTCATCACTGACTAGTTTTTGTTTTGTTGTGGGGTGATGATATGAACTGGAAGTTGTATCAACAGCTGTTCCAATCATGGTTTAAGATTGGCTTGTTCACATTCGGCGGAGGCTACGCCATGCTGCCCATGATTGAGAAAGAAGTGATTGAGCGAAGGGCTTGGGCCAGTACCGATGAAATCGTGGATATCTTTGCATTGGCACAGTCTTTGCCGGGAGCAATTGCCATCAATTCAGCAATCTTTTTGGGTTACCGCCTTGCTGGCGTCCTAGGTGCGATTGTGGCAGCGATAGGTGTGGTTCTGCCTTCGTTGCTAGTTATTCTTGGGATTGCCATCTTTTTTGTATCGTTCAAGGAGAATAAAGCAATCATGGCGGCTTTTACCGGAATCAGGGCAGCGGTTGTCGGCTTAGTAGCCGCGGCAGCTGTAAGAATAACTCGGTCCAGCTGCCGCAGTGTGACAGCGGGCGTGTTGGCTCTACTTTCTTTGTTGATAAACCTATTTACTGATATTCATGCAATGTGGGTGATCCTCTCAGGAGCATTGGTTGGGATTGTCATTTATTACTACCTGCCGGGAAAGGTCAGTATCAGAGAGTCTGGAGATGAACAGCAATGATTTACTTAGAGCTTTTGTTTAAGTTTTTCCGAATCGGGCTTTTTACAATTGGCGGGGGTTATGCCATGCTGCCATTGATGCAGCATGAAATTGAGGTTAACAACTGGATCAGCAGTCAGGAATTTGTCGATATCATTGCCATAGCTGAGATGACACCGGGGCCGATCGCGATTAATGCTGCCACATTTATTGGCTACCGTGTGGGAGGCGTGTTTGGCTCTGTAGTGGCTACCACGGCGATTGTCCTGCCGTCGTTGTTGATTATTCTCTCGCTATCCCGCGTACTGGCAAAATACCGGGAACATCCCGTTGTTAAGAGCATATTTGCTGGAATTCGGCCGGTGGTAGCCGGGCTGATCTTATCAGCTGCCTGGTTTATTATTGCGGCAGTGATTTTGCCGGCACAGCTGGAAAATGGAGTAACAGCCACCGTTGATTATGCTAGTATCATTATCGCCGCTGCGGCGTTCTTTTTGGTGGCCAAATACAAGTTTGACCCCATTAAAGTGATCATTCTGGCCGGTGTGGTTGGATTAGTTATTTTTTAGTTAATTCTGATCAGCGCCGTTGCTTTATCTAGATAATGGGGGTATACTATTTGTAGAAAGTGACTGGGTGGTCACATCAAGGAGATGGTGCCATTGCCAACTGAAACCTTCAATAATTTACCCAAGGATAAACAAGAAGCGATTATTAGGGCGGCGGTGGCAGAGTTTGCCAAATCCGCATATGAGCAGGCGTCATTGACAAAAATCGTAGCCCAGGCAGGGATCGCCAAAGGAAGTATGTATCAATATTTTGAGAACAAGCGCGAGCTATATCTGTACATATTAAACATGGCATATGCTGAGAAAAAGCGTTTTCTGCAAGGTGTGTTTGACGAGGATGACGATTTCTTTGCCACACTGAAAAGGTATTACCGGCGCTCATACTTGTTTGCCAAAGAATTTCCATTGTACCACAGAGTCATCACTCACTACTGGGATTACTGTGCAGAGTTTGATCAGGAGATCAGGTCCTCCCGCGAGTTGAGAGCCAATGAATTCATCGGCATGCTGGAAGCTGCCATCGAAAATCGCCAGGCAAATCCTGATATCGACAAGGATGCTGCTTTCTTTGTTTATCACTCGGTTGGCAAAGAATTGATCGAAAACTTCCTGGAACTATCAGAAGATGTTCAAGAACAGCATCTTCAATTTATCGATCAGGTGTTGGATGTATTGGCCTTAGGGTTAAAGAAGAGAAAGGAGTAAACAATGCACTCGACAACCATGTTGAAAAGATTTTGTGTAATCAGTTTAGTTTTATTGGTGCTGGTTGGCGGCAGCAACCTGGCTGTGGCCAATGCTGAAACGATTAATATTGCAGTGCCTACTGATCCAGACAGCTTTGATCCAACCCGCTCAGTGGCGGCTGCAACTGCTGAGATCGCTTTCAATATCTATGAAGGTTTGGTCAAAAGCACTCCAGACGGGCAAGTTACCGGTGCTTTAGCCAGTCACTGGGAAATTGATCCAAGCCTGAAGATATATACATTTTATCTGCGGGAAGCTTATTTTCACAACGGCAGCCGGGTTACCGCGGCAGATGTAGTGAATGCCCTTAATCGTGCCCGTGATCCGGAGATCAGTCAAAGAGCCGGGAATTATCAGGCCATAGATTCCGTATCGGCTCAAGGGGATAATCAGGTAATCGTTGAGCTGAAAGAGCCTTATGCACCCCTACTCTATGAACTGACTGAATTAGCGGCGGCTGTTTACCCAAAGGAGTCGGCTGGTTTGGCCAATAGGCCTATTGGCACCGGCCCATACAAATTGGAAGAATGGCGGCCCAACCAGTATATAAAGCTGACCCGGTTTGATCAACATTGGTCGGAGCAACAGCCGTTTTTCGCCGATGTATATTTCCGGATCATGCCTGATTACAACAGTGCTGTTGTCAGTTTGAAAACTGGGAGTATTGACCTGATCCCGCGCTTGGAGGCAAGTTTATTCCACCAGGTTCAAGGTGTTCCTAATTTGGCAGTCTACGCCGCTCCTATGAATCTGGTGCAGTTGCTGGCAGTAAACAATGCCCGTCCAGCCTTAAGTGATCTCCGTGTGCGGCAGGCAATTGCAATGGCCATTAATCGTGATCAGATTATTATTGGTGCTGCCTGGGGGCAGGCGGAGAAACTGTACACCGGTTTGAGCCCGGCAATGCCGGAATTTTACAACTCCAATCTTGAAGATCTGCTGCCGTATGAACCTGCCCGGGCGCAGGCTTTGCTGCAGGAGGCAGGGTATGCCAATCTGGAGCTGACCATGACTCTGCCGTCAGCCTATCCACTGCACGTTCAAACCGGTGAGATTATAGCTGATCAACTGCGGAGGGTTGGTATCAATGTTAAAATTGAAATTGTTGAGTGGGGAACATGGTTGGAGAAGGTGTATACGCAGCGTGACTACGATCTCTCGATCATCGGTTTAACTGGCAAACTCGATCCCCATACGATCTTAAGCCGCTACGTCAGCACCAATTCCAGGAATTTTACCAATTTCAACAGCCCGGAATTTGATCGGTTGATCAGCGAAGGAATCAGTGTCTCCGGACCTGAGCGCAGATCAATTTATGATCAAGCTCAGGAGATTATGACCCGGGAAGTTGCTGGCGTTTTCATCATGGATCCCATGCAGATTAATGTGCTTAATGCTCAGATCAAGGGCTGGCAAAGCTACCCTGTCTATGTTATTGATGTGGCAGCATTGTACAAATAAAGCAAACAAGCAGTCAGGATGATTGGTCATGAGGTACTTACGGGACAGAATTATCAGTTTGGTAGTCACACTGTTTTTGATCAGTGCCGTTACTTTTTTCACTGTCAACGTCTTACCTGGCGATCCGGCGATTTTGATTCTGGGTACGGAAGGAGATCCGGAGCGGTTGGACTCCTTGCGGCAGGAATTGGGTTTGCATCAGCACGCATTGGTTCGCTTTACTGATTGGCTGCGGGGTTTGTTGAGCGGCAACTTAGGCCGCTCCATCCGCTATAGCGTAGAGATTGGGCCCCTAATCAGGAATGCATTGCCGGTGACTTTGCTGTTGGCTGTGGCTTCGGTAGGGCTGGCTCTGTTAATCAGCATACCCATTGGCATTGGCTGTGCAGTCAGGCAGGGTTCATTCCTGGAGACTGTCAGCCTGCTTTTGACCCAATTGGGTATGGCCTTGCCATCCTTTTGGCTGGGGTTTTTGTTGATTCATCTTTTTGCCCTCGAACTTGGTTTGCTGCCGCCGGCCGGTTTCAGCTCCGGTGCCAGTTTGATCCTGCCGGCTTTAGCCTTGGCTATTCCCCGGGCAGCGGTTTTGACGAGAGTTGTCCGGAGCAGCATGATCGACACGTTGAGCCAGGATTACATCCGTACAGCCCGCAGTAAAGGTTTGCCGCAGCATTTGGTCTTGTATAAGCATGCCCTAAAAAATGCTGCGGTCAGCATTGCTTCAGTTGCCGGTGTGCACCTCACTCAACTGCTGGGTGGGACAATTGTGATTGAACAGGTCTTTGGGTTGCCCGGATTAGGCCAACTGCTCTTGGCAGCTGCCTTGCAGAGAGATCTGCCCCTGGTTCAGGGGCTGGTAGTGATATCGGCGGCCTTGATCCTGATGGTTAACTTCGGTGTTGATCTCGTACTCTTGGGCCTTGATCCCAGGCTCCGTTATGAGTAAGGTATTGTGGGAGGGATAGTATGCGCCAGGGGAACATGCCGTTGTGGATTGGTGTTTTTTTTATTGCTGTTGTGGCCATTCCTACAATCATCAGCTTCTTTTATACACCGTTTGATCCAGTGGTAATGGAGATTGACGTTCGGCTTCAACCTCCTTCGTCAGCCCATTGGTTTGGTACGGATCAATACGGAAGGGACCTATTCAGCAGAATCATGGTCGGAGGGCAAACCTCGCTGACTATCAGTGCTCTAGCTGTCGGGACCGGCATGCTTATTGGCGGAACTCTGGGGGCGTTCTCTGGATATTACGGTAAAAGAACCGATGAACTGCTGATGCGGATAGCGGAAGCCTTCCATTCTTTTCCCAGTATTCTTTTGGCTTTGCTGGCAGTTACAATCCTAGGACCAGGCCAGAGAACGGTCCTGGCCGCCATAGCCATTGCCAATATTCCGGTGTTTATGAAAATAACCCGGGCTAGTTTCATGCAGCAGAGTAAGTTTGAATATGTTCTGGCTGCTCAAGCCCTTGGTGCTTCCGATTGGCGGATCATAACGCGGCATATTCTGCCCAACAGTGTGCGGGTGATTCTAGTCCAGGCTTCAGCCAGTTTTGCCGGCGCTTTACTGGCGGAGGCATCTTTAAGCTATTTGGGGCTGGGGGTCCAGCCGCCGCAGCCGAGTTGGGGTCGAATGCTGAGAGAAGTCCAATCTATTGGGGATATGGCACCTTGGACGGTTATCTTTCCCGGGATTGCCATTGCCTTGATTGTGCTTGGTTTTAATCTGATGGCCGATGGTATGAGGATCAAAGGAAAATAGCTCCCCGCACGGAATAGATGTAGAGGGAGGTAGATTCAAATGGAGTTTTTAGAAGCCTATCCTGTGCTGCGGGACTTGTTGATTGTGTGTGCTATGTTGGCCAGCAGCACAATTTTATACTATTTGACGAAACGTTATGTGATGCGTTTTGTGCTGTTCGTATTCAGGCAAACACCATACAATTGGGACGAGAGCTTGTATGAACAGGGAGTCTTTAATGACTTGCCGCTGTTGGTCCCGGCCTTTGTCTTGTCTCAAGGGCTCACCTTCGTTCCATCCATAGCTGTAATCGGCCAACGGTTGATCACAGTATGGGTGATTTTTATTCTAGTCAAGTTTGTTGATAAACTTCTATCTGGAGCCTTAAATATCTATAACTCTTATGATATTTCCCGCCGGAGGCCGATGAAGACTTATGTCCAGGTAGTGAAACTGTTTATCTACATTGCAGCAGTAATCATGGCCGTGACCGAGCTGATCGGGGAATCACCCTGGCCGTACCTAAGCGGGTTAGGAGCGATCACAGCTGTATTGATGCTCATGTTTCAGGATACTATTCTCGGTTTCATTGCCAGCGTCCAGATCAACAGCAATGATCTTCTGCGGGTGGGGGACTGGTTGGAAGCTCCTGAATTCAATGCTGACGGCCATGTTATTGAAATCGCCCTGCATAATATCAAGGTGCGCAATTGGGACCGGACCATCACTACCATCCCAGCTCACAAGCTGGTCAGCAGTTCCTTTAAGAACTGGCGTGGGATGTTTGAAGGCGGAGGGCGCAGGATCAAACGCTCAATCTGGATTGATCAGACCAGTGTGAAGTTTTGTACCGAAGCAATGATCGAGAAGTACAAGAAAATCCATGTCCTCAAAGATTACATTGAACGGAAACAGGCTGAGATTGCCCAGTATAACGCCGAGCATGGTATTGACGACAGTGTCGTGGTCAATGGGCGGCGCATGACCAATCTGGGTACATTCAGGGCCTATGTAAACGCATATTTGAGGAACCACCCGGGTATTCATCAAGGCCTAACCTTTCTGGTCCGGCAGCTGCAGCCAACTCGAGATGGGCTTCCTTTGGAAATCTATGTTTTTACAAAAGATACTAGTTGGGCAGCCCATGAAGGGGTGCAGGCGGACATTTTTGACCATATTCTGGCGGTAGTGGGTGAATTTGACTTGCGAGTAGCTCAGGATCCTACCGGATACGATCTACAGCGGTTTACAACTTTGATGGAAAATGACAAAGGAGCTGATCTCGGCCTTGCATAGTGAGCAGCAGCCGGAAAACACAGATGTGATAGTTAGAAGGGGCACTGATTGTGAGAAGTGGGATGGCATGGCCCAAGTATTCGGAAGGGACGATCTGCTGCCGATGTGGGTGGCGGATATGGATCTGCCAGCGCCACCTCAGGTGGTGGACGCGCTTAAGAACCGGGCTGAGCATCAAGTTTATGGCTATACTTTTCGTCCGGACAGCTACTATCAGGCCTTTATCGATTGGAACCGTCAGCGCCACCATTGGCAGATTAGTCCTGAGTGTCTGAGCGATGCACCGGGAGTCATTCCGGCTATGGCTTTGTGTATCCACACTTATACAGCGCCGGGTGATCAGATTTTGATTCAAACACCGGTATATAGGCCTTTTTTTGACGTGGTGACTGATAATAAGCGAAAACTAGTCACAAGCCCACTGGTAGAGGATCAAGGATACTACCAGATGGATTATGACGATATAGCCCAGAAATTCGCTCAAGGGGTCAGGATGATGATCTTGTGTAATCCTCACAATCCGGTTGGGCGGGTGTGGACAGCTGACGAGCTTAAGCGTTTGGGAGAGCTCTGCTTAGCCTATGATGTTAAGATTATTACTGATGAAATATGGGCTGATTTGGTTTATCCCCCTCATAGATACCAACCAATGGCGGCGATCAACCGTGACCTGGCAAACCAGACCATTGCTTTGCTGGCTCCCAGCAAGACATTCAATATCGCCGGGCTGCATAATTCAATCGCTGTCATCCATAACAAAGACTGGAAAAAACAATATGATCAAGCTTTGAAACGGGCTCACCTGGATTTCGCCAACATCTTCTCTGTTGTGGCGTTCACTGCTGCCTACCGCTTTGGGGGAGAATGGTTGGACCAGCTTCTCGGGCATTTGAAATCCAATTGTCACCAGGTTACTGCTGCGCTGGATGGCTACGGTGGTATTCGAATCCGTCCTCCTGAAGGTACTTATTTGTTGTGGTTGGATTTCCGCAGTTTGGGCTTGGGTCAAGATTTGATCATCAAGGCGTTAGTGGAGCACGGTAAACTCGGCCTTAGCGACGGTCGAAGTTTTGGACGGGAAGGCGACGGATACATGCGGATGAACGTTGGCTGTCCCCGATCGATGGTTACGGAAGGTATTGCTAGAATCAAGGAAAGTATCGCCTACTTAACCGAAAAGGCCGAATGAATATCTCGCAACTGTGGTTTAATCAACGTCAAATACCGAACATTAAACCGAAAAACAAGATAAATCATCGGAAAATCATTGACTGCCAACACCAACTCTGGTAAACTTAGAATAGCAGAAGCTTGATTTGACAACCGGAAGTAAAGCTTAATCTTGGGCAGGGCAATGATGTCCGAGCGATTCTAGTATGTTCTACACATTAGATTGCGCACTGCACGACCAAGGGATAAATGCCCAGGCAGGTAGGCGTCCAGCCCTACCTCCCGGGCAACTTTGCTTTAAGGAGGAATCACCGTGAGTCAGGTGTTGGTTGGTGTTGTCATGGGAAGTACATCAGATTGGGAGACAATGCGGTTTTGCTGTCAAGTCCTTACAGAGCTTGAAATTCCATTCGAGAAACGTGCCCTGTCTGCCCACCGGACTCCCGATGAGGCAACAGCATATGCTTCCCAGGCTGAGACAAGAGGTATAGAAGTGGTTATTGCGGCAGCAGGCGGTGCGGCCCACCTGCCTGGAGTCATCGCTGCCCATACAGTACTGCCGGTGATTGGTGTGCCCATGCCAACGGTGTTGAATGGACTGGATTCGTTGTTGTCCATTGTGCAAATGCCAAGGGAAGTGCCGGTCGCCACAATGGCTATCGGAAAGGCGGGCGCGATCAATGCAGGTTTGTTGGCAGCGCAGATTTTGGCTGTTAAGTACCCGGAGATTCGGGCCATGCTGACAGCCCGGCGCCAGGATGTCAAGGAAGCCGCGTTAGCAGTTGCTGATCTAGAGAATTTTGCGTAAGCAGTCCTTGACTAGATAAACGGAATTGGAAAGCGGAGGTCGAAGTCGATGCGTAAAGAACCATCGCCCCAAGATATTGCCGCGGAGAAAATCTATCGTGATCTGGGGCTTACAGACTCTGAATATGATTTGGTGAAACAGCTGTTGGGAAGATTGCCAAACTACACTGAAACTGGTCTTTTCAGTGTCATGTGGTCGGAGCACTGCAGCTACAAGAATTCGAAGCAGTTGCTGAGGTGTTTTCCAACTCAGGGCGAACATGTCTTAATGGGGCCGGGGGAAGGCGCAGGCATTATCGATATTGGCGACGGCTTAGGGATAGCCTTTAAGATCGAGTCCCATAATCATCCTTCCGCAATTGAACCCTTTCAGGGGGCTGCCACCGGAGTGGGCGGGATCCTGCGCGATGTGTATTCCATGGGAGCGCAGCCGTTGGCCTTGCTTAATTCGCTGCGTTTTGGCGATCCCAAAATTGAACGAGTGAAATACCTTGTTGCCAACGCAGTTGCCGGTATTGCCGCTTATGGGAATCAGACTGGAGTGCCTACAGTAGGTGGAGAGGTTTATTTTGATCACTGCTATACCCACAATCCGCTGATTAATGCCATGTGTGTCGGTGTGGTACACCATGATCAAATTTGCCGCGGTACAGCCGAAGGTGAAGGCAATTCCGTGCTTTATGTCGGACGTTCCACTGGCCGGGATGGCATCGAGGGAGCCACCTTTGCTTCAGCAGAACTTAGTGACAATGATGAGCCAACCCATGCTGTAGCTATAGGCGACCCGAAGGCAGGCAAAGCTTTGATGGAAGCCTGTCTGGAGATGGTTCAGCTTCCGTCGTTGATTGGTATTCAGGATATGGGTGCTGCCGGTTTGGTATCGTCAAGTGCTGAGATGGCCAATAAAGGAGGCCATGGGATTGAACTGAATCTAGACTTGGTACCTCAGCGGGAAGCGGGCATGACACCTTATGAAATGATGCTCTCCGAGTCCCAGGAGCGGATGCTGCTGGTGGTCGAGAAAGGTTCTGAACATGAATATGAAACAATCTGTGAGAAGTACGGATTGGCTTGTGTGACTGTAGGCAGGGTTACTACCGATGGCCAACTGCGGCTGTTCCATGAAGGCCAGATAGCTGCGGAAGTGCCGGTCGATGCCTTGACTGCCAAAGCCCCTGTTTATAATAGGACTGCGCAGGTAGCACACGTGTTTGGCCTTAATCAAGCCCTGGAGGTTACCGATCTGCCAATTGCCGATCCGGAAAAAACGTTGAAACAGCTTTTGTCCATGCCGTCGTTGGCAAGCAAAGAGTGGATTTATAAACAGTTTGACTTTCTAGCCATGGGCAATACTGTGGCCGGACCGGGGATGGATGCGGGAGTGGTGCAGATTCCCGGAACCAAAAAAGCAGTTGCCTTAACCACTGACTGCAACTCTATCTATATTGAACTGGATCCCAGGCAGGGCAGCGCGATTGCTGTATGTGAAGCTGCAAGGAATTTGGTTTGCACCGGGGCGAAGCCGCTGGCCATTAGTGATAATCTCAACTTTGGATCACCTCTTAATCCTGAAGTGTTCTGGCAGCTGGAACAATCCATTGAGGGAATCAGTATGGCTGCCAGAAAGCTTAACTGCCCCGTAGTGTCGGGCAATGTCAGTCTGTTTAACGAAACAAATGGTCAACCAATTTATCCTACTCCCATTATCGCCATGGTTGGCTTAATTGAAGATGTTGACCGGGTAATAACCGGCAAGTATCAAAATTCTGGTGATCTGATTGTGCTTATCGGCAGGAACTGGCCTGAACTAGGGGGCAGCCATCTGCAAAAACTGATCTGGCAGAACCCGTCTGGGCGGATCCCCACCCTGGATTTGGAGTATGAACTCAGGGCACAGCAGCTGGTTTACCTAGCAATCCAAGCGGGGCTGTTGATTTCGGCCCATGATGTGGCTGAGGGTGGACTGGCTGTGGCTGTGCTGGAATCGGCCTTTGGTACTGGTATGGGAGTCGAGGTGAATTTCACTGACGGGCTCAGTGTCAGTGCCGCATTGTTCGGAGAGTCTCAGTCACGATTTATAGTCAGCATCAACCCTGGACAACTGCCGGCTCTGCAGCAATGCGCCCAAGAGTTGAATGTCGATTTAAGAGTTATTGGCAAAGTGATTGAAGATGACAAGTACCAGATTGTCTACAATGATCAAGAGTTGATCAACTGTCCCCGCAGTGAACTGGAGTTGGTGTGGAAGGAAGGGTTGTCATGCTTGATGAGATGATCGAAACCGGTCGCCTGCATGAAGCATGTGGCATATTTGGCATCTATGGGCATCCTCAAGCTGCGGGCATTGTCTATTATGGGCTCCATGCGCTGCAGCATCGCGGTCAGGAAAGTGCCGGAATTGCTGCTGTGGATCAAGGTAGATTCAATATCCACAAAGATATGGGCTTGGTAACCGAAGTTTTTGACAATGGAAACAGCGAGCTGACCGGTGATGTGGCAATCGGGCATGTCATGTATGCCAACCAGAGGAGCGCCGTTACCGAAGCTCAGCCTTTAGTATTCAAATACCGGGGTGGGACTATCGCACTGGCCCAAAACGGAGCATTGGTGAATGCTGGGGAAATCCGCCGCAAGCTTGAGCAGCAAGGGTCGATTTTCCAGACGAACAGTGATACAGAAGTAATAGCCCATTTGATAGCCCGCTCGAAACACGACGATTTGGAAACGGCGCTGCGGGAAGCATTGACGGTAATTGAGGGTGCATATGCCCTGTTGGTGTTGACTGAAGGTTGCCTGATTGCCTGTCTTGATCCAAATGGGCTGAAGCCATTAGCGTTGGGAAAAATAGGTGACAGCTACTGCTTTGCTTCTGAAACCTGCGCATTTGATCTGATCGAAGCTGAGTTCATTCGCCATGTAAAGCCAGGAGAGATGATTGTCGTTGCCAACAATCAGCTGCGTTCTATACAGGTAGCGGAACCGAAGCCGTCACTGTGCAGTTTTGAGTTCATTTACTTCGCCCGTCCAGACAGCAACTTGACAGGAGCGATGAGTGTCCACCAAGTGCGCAAGCTGCTGGGCAAACAGTTGGCAGCAGAAAAACCGGTGAAGGCAGACCTGGTGCTGGGAGTGCCTGACTCTAGTTTATCGGCTGCTATTGGCTATGCGGAAGCCTTGCAGATTCCCTATGAAATGGGTTTAGTTAAGAATCGCTATGTGGGCAGGACTTTTATTAGGCCGGACAGCGAAACGCGCACTCGGGATGTGAAACTAAAGCTGAGTGTGGTACAGAAAGTTGTTGAGGGCAAAGATGTTGTCATGGTTGATGATTCTATCATCCGAGGCACTACCAGTCAAAGGATTGTACGCCTCCTGCGGGACGCCGGTGTTAGATCGGTTCACGTGCGTATTTGTTCTCCACCAGTCATTTATCCTTGCTTTTATGGCATTGATATATCCAGCCGTGATGAACTGATAGTTGCCCAAAAGACAATCGAACAGATTCGGTTGTTTATTGGTGCAGATTCTTTGGAGTTTCTAAGTGTTGACGGTTTGATCAAGGCCATTAACGGTAGCCAGGAGCCGCCAAGGTTGTGTTTAGCTTGCTTCAGCGGTCAATATCCAACTCCGATCAACCCGCAAGGCTAAGAACAATGGAAAGGAGACCCAGCAATGAGCGAAGCTTACAAACAAGCTGGTGTTGATTTGTCCGCCGGATATCAAGCGGTTAAAGGCATTAAAGAGCATGCTGCCCGCACCCTACGGCCAGAAGTGCTTAGCGATGTAGGGGGATTTGGCGGGCTGTTTGCCGTGCCGCTGGAACGGTATCGCCGGCCGGTGCTTGTTTCCGGAACAGATGGAGTAGGAACCAAACTGAAACTGGCATTTGCCCTTGGCAAACACGATACGGTGGGTATAGATTTGGTGGCAATGTGTGTCAATGATGTGGTAGCTCAAGGGGCAGAGCCTCTATTTTTCCTGGATTATATTGCCACAGGCAGGTTAAACCCCCAGCTCGTGGTCGAGATCGTCAAAGGGATTGCCGATGGCTGCGCTGAAGCTGGTTGTGCCCTTATCGGGGGAGAAACGGCAGAAATGCCCGGGTTTTACCGGGACGAAGAGTACGACCTGGCCGGGTTTTGTGTAGGGGTTGTGGAGCAGGACCGGATCATAACCGGAAGGGAGATCAAAGTTGGCGATGTGTTAATCGGGTTGCCCAGCAGCGGTGTGCACAGCAATGGCTTTGCTCTAGTCCGGAAAATTGTTGACGATCAAGCCCTCGATCTGCAGGATATTGGCCCAGAACTGTTGACTCCAACACGGATTTACGTCCGGCCGATCCTGAAATTGGTGGAGAATTTCCCGATCAATGGGATTGCCCATATTACAGGTGGAGGCTTTGTTGAGAATATTCCTCGGGTTTTGCCACCAGGTTGCAGCGCTGAAATCAAGCTAGGCAGTTGGCCAATCCTGCCCATTTTTACCGAATTGCAGCGTTGCAGCAAGATGCCGCTCGAGGAGATGTTCAATGTATTCAACATGGGTATCGGTATGGTAGTTGTAGTTCAGGCAGAACTGGCCGAACCTGTGCTGGAGTATTTTCAGGCTCAAAACTGGCAGGCATATCTGATCGGGTCTGTTATATCTGGATCCCAACAGGTGGTGTTCAAGGAGGGAGCTTAGTGATTCGAGTTGCGGTTTTTGCCTCAGGCACTGGCTCCAACTATGAGGCAATTATGAGATATACTGCCCAATTGACTGTTCCGGATATTGAGGTCGGCTTGGTGATCTGCGATCAACCTCAAGCCGGGGTCATAGCCAAAGCCGTGAGGTGGCAAACACCTGTATTCCTGGTCGAAAGGCGGCAATTTGGCAGCAAAAAGGCCTATGAACAACAGATCTTGTCCCGGCTGCAGCAAGAACGAATCGGTTTCGTTGCCTTGGCAGGGTATATGCGTTTAATTGGGCCTACGCTGTTGAGTGAGTACTATGGCAAAATCATCAATCTGCACCCATCGCTGCTGCCCGCTTTTCCCGGACTCGATGCAGTAGGGCAAGCACTTGAGGCTGGGGTTAAGGTAACGGGAGTCACAGTTCATTTTGTGGACGCTGGTATGGATACAGGCCCCGTTATTGCCCAACAAGCGGTAGCCATTGACGACGATGATGATCACGAAAGCTTGTCTCAAAAGATTCATGCGCTGGAACACCAGCTTTATCCGCGCATCATCCATCAATGTGCGCTTGGTGAGATCTATCTTGATCAGGGAAAGGTATGCCGATTGGTTCGTTAGAGTGGATAGAGTGAGGAGTGAACCCCATGAGAGTTCTCGTGCTTGGTGGTGGAGGGCGCGAACATGCCATATGCTGGAAATTGAAGCGAGATCATCCGGAACTGGAGCTTTTCTGTGCTCCGGGTAACGGCGGGATAGGAGCAATCGCCACCTTGGTTCCGGTTAAGCTGACCGAAACACAACAGCTGCTGGAATTTGCTGTCAAGCAGAAGATCGATTTGACGATCGTTGGCCCGGAGCTGCCTTTAAGTTTAGGAATTGTGGATTTGTTTCAAGCCGCGGGCTTGAAAGCTTTCGGCCCGACCCGCCTGGCGGCTGAAATTGAGACCAGCAAGGCTTTTGCTAAAGATTTTATGGCCCGCTGTGGCATTCCCACAGCATCATATCAGGTCTTCACCGATGCTGCGGAAGCGATCAAGTATATAGAAGCCTCGCCAACCCCTATAGTCGTCAAAGCCGATGGCTTGGCAGCCGGTAAGGGTGTCGTGGTTTGCAGCAGTCATCAGCAAGCCATTGCAGCAGTGAAGGCAAGTTTGGTTGGCGATACGAAGGTGGTCATTGAAGAATGCCTGGTTGGTGAGGAGCTTTCGTTAATGGCCTTTGTGGATGGGGAAACGGTAATACCTATGCCGGCAGCTCAAGACCACAAACGGGCTTTTGATCAGGATCAGGGGCCCAACACTGGCGGAATGGGTGCCTATGCTCCCATCCCTCATATATCCGGGTCTGTGCTTAAACAAGCGCTGGACACTATCCTGGTACCAACAGCAAAAGCCTTGGTGAAAGAGGGACGCAGTTTCACCGGCGTGCTTTATGCGGGACTGATGTTGACTGAACAGGGGTTAAAGGTGATTGAATTCAACGCCCGCTTTGGCGATCCGGAGACACAGGTGGTCCTGCCCTGCCTTGATTCGGACTTGCTGTCCATCATTTTGGCTTGTGTTGAGCATCGGTTGGCGTCCTGTACCGAAGTTGACTGGAATCATAATTCCGCTTTGGCAGTGGTATTGGCTTCCGGTGGGTATCCAAATGAGTATGAAGCCGGAAAACCGATATCAGGGGTGGCTGAGGCAAGTGTCAGCTCAAGTGTTCAGATCTTCCATGCTGGAACCGCCTATGATAGGGGACAGTTGGTGACAGCCGGAGGCAGGGTTTTAGCTGTAGTCGGATTGGGTTCTGATCTGACGCTGGCACAGCAGAGGGCTTATCAGGCAGTATCGGAGATCAATTTTCAGAATATGCATTACCGGCATGATATTGGAGCAAGGGCTTTGGCAAAAACAGTTCGGAATCATATTTCCAATTGATAGTGATGCCACAATCAGCTATACTAAAGATGTGTACCAGCACGAAGAGGTTGAAACGGGAATTTTTGTGAAAGGAGGTCTATCAGATGATTAAGTTTCGCTTCTATGATTTTCCAAATGCAATTACAGGTATAGGCCTTCCTTTGGGGTTTGATTGGAGCTAAATTCAGCTTGGAGTAAGCAACCAAAGGAGTGCCAATGCCGGAAATCTTTTATTTAGCCAGAAGGAGGACGTTGGCACTGATGTACAAGAATGCCGCAGATATTTTGCCGCGGTCTTTGGTTGAAGAAATCCAGAAGTATGTGCAAGGAAGAGAGATTTACATTCCCAAACAGGCCAACAAACGCCTTGGTTGGGGAGAGCGCAACGGAACCAAACATTGGCTCAACAAGCGCAATCAGGAAATCAGACAAAAACACCGTGACGGCGCTTCGGTGGAAGCTTTGATGGAGAGCTACCACTTGAGTTACGACAGTATCCGCAGAATAGTCAGAGAATAGACAGTAACCTGTTGCCCGGGATTAGTGGCAGCAGGTTTTTCTTTATGGTATATTAAAGGTAACCATTGTGTTATGGAGGTGTTCAAGGTTGAGTCTGGAGCAGCTGCGGAAACAGTTTCTAAGCCCCGCTGATGAGTTCAGTCCCATTCCGTTTTGGTTTTGGAATGATTATCTGACGGAAGAGGAAATTGTCAGGCAAATCAATGATTTCAAAGCCAAAGGTGTCAATGGGTTTGTGATTCATCCCCGGATTGGAATCCCGAAAGAAATCGCATATCTGTCGGACAGGTTTATGGAATTGGTCACCTGTGCTGTGGAGACTGCTGAAAAGCTTGGTATGCAGGTGATCTTATATGATGAAGGAATGTATCCTTCCGGATCGGCCCATGGTAAAGTTGTGGCTCACAACCACCGGTATGCCAGCCGCGGCCTTCAGCTGCGGGAATATGAGGTGTCAGGCCGTCTGGAAATTAAGCTTGAGCTGGAGCCCGATGATCAGCTGATTTCTATCCAGGCTGCAAAAAAAACTGACGAAAAGGCGCTCGATCCGGACAGCCTGCAGATTTTGCCGTTACAGGGCAATAAAGTTGTGTTTCAAGCACCGGATCAAGGGCACTGGGTGGCCATGCTGTTTGTGGAAACCTATTCACGGGGAACGATTCGGGGAATCCATTTCGGTGAGGATGATGGCCAACCGGAAGCACCTCCAAGTACGGATCTGCTCAATCCTGAAGCCGTGAGAACGTTTATCGAATATACCCATGAAAGATATTATCAAGTCTTGAGCAAGTACTTTGGCCAGACGATCATTGCCATGTTTACCGATGAACCGGCGATCCTTGGCCGCCGGGGCCGGAGGGGGCTGCGGCCTTGGACCGATGGATTCCTGGACTGGTTTCAAAAGCATGGCGGCAGTGAACTGGATCTGGCTGCGTTGTGGTTTGATCTTGGTGATGAAACTGATGATAAGCACCGATTGTACAAGCAGGCAGTCAATGCCCTTTTGGAACAGTCATACTACAGGCAGATCTCTGAATGGTGCGCTGAACACAACATAGCCTTAACAGGGCATCCTGAACGGAGCGCTGATATTGGTGTGCTGAGATATTTCCAAATTCCCGGCCAGGACGTGGTATGGCGCTGGGTCGCACCGGAAAACGATCTTGCCCTTGCTGGCGAGCACAGTACCATGGCCAAGTGTTCATCTGATGCTGCCAGGCACGCAGGTTTGCGGCGCAATGCCAATGAGTGTTTTGCCTGTTGCGGCCCGGATAATGTCCATTGGGGATTTGGTGTTTGGGACATGAAGTGGTACATGGACTGGCTGTTTGTCCGCGGTGTGAACCTGTTATATCCCCATGCCTTCTTCTACTCCATAGATGGCAAAGGCAGGTACGATGAGCGCCCGCCGGATGTAGGGCCTAACAATATCTGGTGGCCTTACTATCAGACCATTTCTACTTACATGAAACGCCTGAGCTGGCTGAACACCGACAGTATCAATCAGGCTCAGGTGGCAGTGTTGTGCGAGCCTGACCATCTGCCGTGGCGGATAGTACGTCCTCTTTATGAACAGCAAATCGAGTTCAACTATCTGGAAAACCGGTTATTTGGGGAAAGAGTGAAGGTAGAAGATGGACATTTAATGATAGCTGCCCAGAAATATTCGGTATTGGTGATTGAAGATCCAGTCCAGATCACACCTGAAGTGGAAAGAGCCCTGCCAGAATTTATCAGGCAAGGGGGAGCAGTCTTGATCTATAATCGGGAACAGAAACGGTTGGTACCGGATTATGCATGCCAAATCAGAGATTTGGATCAGCTTGTTCCCGAGATTGAAAAACGGATCACCCGCGACATCTGTTTTGAGCCTACATGCAGTATGCTGCGCTACACCCATGTAGTGAAGGATGGCCTTCACCTTTTCCTCTTGGTTAACGAGGGTGATCAACCGATTGCCGGGAAGGCGGTGCTCAATCAAATTGGTTATGTGGAAATGTGGGATGCATGGAACGGTGCCACTTGGGCACTGCCGGTGGAGATCAATGCTGACTCCAGTGTAAATGTGGATATAAAGCTCAGCGGACGGCAGAGTACGGTTATCGTGGTCGATCCTGGCAGGGAGCCTGCATTAAAACCAAAACCGAGTGCTACTGGTTGCCTTGGCGAACTGCATCCTAGGACCATTACCGACATAATTACCGTGTCTGAGGGATGGCAGATAGAAAACCCGCCGCAAGCAATGGACCTTACTCAGCAGCTGCGTTCCTGGACAGATTTCGCTGGTATGGAGCACTTTTCCGGAACCTTGACCTACATCAACCAGTTTTATGTTGACCAGGCCAAAGGTCAGCTTATGCAAGTCTTACTGGATCTGGGTGAGGTAGGGGAACTAGCGAGTGTAGAGTTAAACGGGTGCGATGCAGGGGTTTGCCTGCTGCCTCCATATCAATTTGATCTATCTGAATTTGTGCAGCCAGGACTGAACGAGATCAAGGTTAGTGTCACCAATTCCCGGGCCAATGAATTTACAGATGCCAAGATCAGATCTGGTTTGTTAGGCCCAGTGAAGGTGGAAATAACAAGGCTGGCCAACTGAACCAGCTTGAAAAAACGGTTCCGATTAGTTTACGATCTAGCTTTTGCCTCGGCTCCATGCTATGTTGGAAACAGGGAGCAGGTCGATAATTACTCCCTGGAAAGGAGTGATTCCATTGATCACAAAGAGGTGGCTTAAAGAGTAGCTCTTAGGCTAACGCAGGCAGCCCTTCCTGGGGGGCTGCCTGTGCCGCTTTTGGGGACAACCGAAAGGCTGGCGCAGGATAATGCACTCATCCCCGTGAATCTATTCATTAAAAGCAAAAGAGGTGGTTTGGCCATGACCTACAGTTACGAAAATTCAAGGCGCTTTTTGAATGCCTTTATCGGCATCGAACAGGCTTTGGAGAAAGTAGTGAAAATTAAACGGCACGTGCCCTTTTATCAGCTGGTAGATCTGGCAGCCAAAATCGACCCTTTTGTCAGGGAGATCGCCCTCGAGCTAAAGGAATATGGTGATCTCCGCAATGCCATTGTCCATGAGCGAATTGATGATCAGCCAATAGCAGAACCCCATCGGGATGTGGTTGAGCGATTGGAACAGATCCGGGATCTCATGCATACTCCGCCGACGGTTGCTGAGTCGTTTTTGGGGCCTGTGGTAACCTGCAATCTTGATGACAGCCTCAGCACAGCTATTACTAAGATGAACGTCAATTCCTTTTCTAAACTGCCTGTTTACAAAGGGCGCCAATTCGTAGGCCTGCTGACTGCTGAAGCAGTGACCTACTGGCTGGCAGATCATATGGCTGCTGGGCTTGACTTGACCCAGGTAAAAGTAGAAGCAGTACTTCGTTATCTTCACAACACCGACAACTATCGATTCGTGCCTCCAACATGTTCGTTGGTTACAGTGCTTAAGATTTTCGAAGATTTCAGCCACAGGGGTAAAAGAATGCAGGCAGTGCTCATTAGCGAGGGAGGCAGCGAGGCCGGGACACTGCTTGGGATTATTACCGTATTTGATTTACCGAGAATCTATCAGATCCTGGATAAAAAGCGCTAACTGAGGAAACAGCTAATTGTGTCCGGTCAGGTGCTGCTTGCGGTATTCCCGGGGAGATAACCCGATGATCCTCTTAAAGGTCCGCCCAAAATAGGTTTGGCTCTCATAACCCACCATGGAAGCGATCTCTGTGATAGTCAAGTCGCACTCGGTTAAGAGTTTTTGCGCTTCTTGAATCCGGATCGTGTTCAAATACTCGATCAAAGAAAGCCCTGTTACCGCCTTGAACATCCGGGACAGGTAATACTGACTGATATAGAATTTTTTTGCCAATTGACTTAGCGAGACCGGTTTTTGGTAATTCTTCCGCAGATAGCGAACTATCTTGTGGATTTTTTCATGAATCGGGCTTAAAGGTTCATAAACACTGGCATCGGCTGGTTCGATTCGATTGGCGATTAATAAAAGCTCTATTAACAGGATCTTCAGATACAGCTGTGAATTGGGGAGCTGTTTTTGGTACTCATGGTTTAGTTTTGCAAGAATGTTTTCTATGACAACTTGATCCGCAAGCTTTAAGCGCACTACCTTTGGTTCGCTGTAAAATCGGTTCATAATGGGATGATTGGCAATATCCGGGATTAGATCTTCGAGAAACTGATCTTGAAAATAGATGACAGTGCGTTCATGATCGCGGTTGTCTGCAGCGGTGGTTCGATGAAGGACAGCGCTGGGTACAAAAATCAAATCACCCTGGTGGACGTGGTAGATGCGATCTTCAATGAAGTAATAACGCTGCCCGTTTCTGAGATAATAGATCTCGTGGGGTTTGTGGCTGTGTTTGTTGTCCATGCTAAAGGCACCGCGCTTATGGGATTGGATTCTAAACAGGAAGCTGATGTCTGGGATTTTAACCACCTCCAATTTCATTATAAATGTGCTCACTATTAATCGCAAGATAGGTCGAATATCCGACAAATGAGCAAATAAAGATTAGATTTTTAGATAAATTTGCTGTAAAATAAATTTAACATATTCTTTGATAAGGAGGCAATAAGAATCCATGAAAAAACACAGGTATGTTCAAGTAGGTACCGGGGGAAGAGCTCGCTTCTTTTACGAAGCACTGGCATCGAAATATAAGGATACCAGTGAATTGGTTGCTTTCTGTGATATAAACCCGGCCCGATTGGAATATGCAGTCAATGCCTTGCAGGAAAAGCATAATTATGGACCAGTCCGAACCTATTTGGCCCATGAATTTGATCAAATGATTGAGAAGGAAAAGCCCGATACGGTAATTGTGACATCGATTGACCGGACCCATCACAAGTATATTTGCCGGGCTATGGAGCTTGGGTGCGATGTGATCAGCGAAAAGCCTATGACTATAGATGCAGAGAAGTGCCAGGCAATTTTCGACACGATTCAACGCACCGGCAGGAAACTGCGGGTTACCTTCAATTATCGTTATTCTCCCTATAACACCAAGATCCGGGAGCTAATCATGAACGATACGATCGGTGATGTAACATCAGTACATTTTGAGTGGTTGCTCAATACCCGTCACGGTGCTGACTACTTCCGCAGATGGCATCGGGATAAACGCAACAGCGGCGGGTTATTGGTCCACAAGGCAACCCATCATTTTGATCTGGTCAACTTCTGGATCGGCAGTCAACCTGAAACAGTTTTTGCCATGGGAGATTTGTTGTTCTATGGCCGTGAAAATGCTGAGAAGCGCGGTATAACGAAGTTCTACTACCGTGGTACCGGTTCTGAGAACGCTAAAGATGATCCATTCGCATTGGATTTGTCAAGAAATGAGTCTTTATCGAAACTCTATCTGGAAGCAGAGAAATTCGATGGTTATCTCCGGGATCAAAGCGTGTTTGGCGATGGCATCAGCATTGAAGATACAATGGGAGTAATGGTCCGTTATAAAAACAAGGCCATACTTACATATTCACTCAATGCCTACTTGCCGTGGGAAGGCTACCGGGTGGCAATTAACGGTACCAAAGGCCGGATTCAAGTTGATATCGGAGAGAAGAGCTATATCAACGCCGGCGGAGAACAGGCATTGGAAGGCGCTGTAGCCATGAAGCGGATTGTCGTCTATCCGATGTTCGGCGAGCGATATGAAGTACCAGTCGAAGAAGCCCAGGGCGGACATGGTGGCGGCGATCCCCGTATGCTGGATGATATCTTCGGTGATCCGAAGCCCGATCCATTCAATCGCGCAGCCTCACATATCGATGGAGCCATGTCAATTCTCGTAGGTATTGCTGGCAACAAGTCAATTGCCACCGGATTACCTGTAAGGATTAGGGACTTGGTTAAGTTCTAAGCTGGGATCACATGATTGAGGTATTAACAAAGAGCTACCCGAGGGTAGCTCTTTCACTTGATCCTAGATCTGTTCAAAAGAAGATGGAGGATTATTCAAACTTGACCTCGACTTCTTTAATGATGTCGTCCATACTGCCGGAAATTGTGAGTCTTAGGGTGTAGGTTTTGCCTTTTAGATTCTGCTCATACAATTCTTCAGTGCTGTACTGCAACTCTTCAGGCAGATTCAGAGTGTCATTGTGGTTCTCAGTAAAGCCTGGAATCACCGGAATGGTTATGTCGATCGCAACTTCTTCAGTCAAAACAGGTTCGTCATCATTGTCCTCTTCTGGTTTGAACAATTCGACTAGGATTTGCTCCAGTTTCATTAGACCAATGCCTTTTGTGGTAAACTGGATTTCGATATCCTTTTCTTCTGTCAGATTGTCAAAGGTGAATACAATCGGATCAGGGTCGACAGTAATTGTCAAACTAGGTTTTAAAAACCCAAAACATCCCGACAGCAATACCGAAACTACAGCTACCAACAGTACCTTGCTAAATACGACATTTTTTTGCTTTGACACGACAAGCTCCTCCTTCATTGGAATAACTTACCATTTCAGTACGGAAAGTTCGCCAAAAAAGCCGCAGTTTCCTGCAAACAAGTTTGACTTTGTTACATTTTCACGATATTTTATTGATATAGTTGCTCAACTGTAGCAAAAGGGCATGAACGAGTTGCATTGTTGCTCACAGTAATGGTAAAATAAATAGCAGCTTGAAGAATGCCTAAACTGACCAAGCCAGAGTATGTGGCATTGAGAGGATGAAAAAAGCATATGTGTGAACATGGAGATTTGAACTCAAAACCGATGCACTTCATTGATAGAATTATCGCCGATGATGTAGCCAACGGCCTTGAGCAGGTGGTCACCCGGTTTCCGCCTGAGCCAAATGGCTTGTTGCACATTGGCAGTGCTTACGCCATCAATATCAGCTATTCCATGGCGCAGAAGTATAAAGGCAGGTTTAATCTGCGGTTTGATGATACCAACCCTGTCAAAGAAGACATCTATTATGTGAATTCAATCATTGAGGATATCGACTGGCTTGGAGTCGATTACGGTGGCGAGCCTTTGTATGGCTCTGACTATTTTGACCAGATGTATGAATACGCCGTGTACTTAATCAAAAAGGGCAAAGCTTATGTCTGCGATTTGAGTCAAGATCAGATCAGGGAATACCGGGGTACGTTGACGGAGTCTGGCAAGGAGAGCCCTTACCGGAATCGTTCCATCGAGGAAAACCTCAAGCTTTTTGAGCAGATGCGGGAAGGTAAATTCCAGGAGGGTGACAAGGTCCTCCGGGCCAAGATTGATATGGCCAGCCCCAACATTGTGCTCAGAGATCCGGTATTGTACCGTATTATCTATACCGAGCATTACCGCACCGGTGATCAATGGTGTGTTTACCCTATGTATGACTATGCTCATCCGATTCAAGATTACATAGAGGGGATTACTCATTCTCTGTGTTCCAATGAATTTGTCAATAATCGCGCTCTCTATGAGTGGGTGCTGGAGAATTTGGACTTACCTGGGCGTTTGCCGCAGCAGATTGAGTTTGGGCGGCTGAATATCAGTGGAGTGGTAACCAGTAAGCGCTACTTGAAGCAGTTGGTTGACAGCGGGTATTTAGAAGGATGGGATGATCCGCGCCTGCCGACTCTCCAGGGCATGCGCCGCCGCGGCTACACCCGGGAGGCAATTTTTGCTTTTTTGAATGAGATTGGAGTTCCCAAGACCGAAACGACAGTAGAGGTCGAAATGTTGGAGCATTTCATCCGCCAGGATCTGATGGAAAAAGCGGTCTGCCTCATGGCAGTTTTGGATCCTGTTAAAGTAGTAATCACCAATTTCGAATCCGGCCGAGTCGAGTACCTGGATGCAGACAACAACTACAAGACTGATGCATTGGGAGTGCGTAAAATTCCCTTGACACGGGAAATCTACATTGAACGGGACGATTTTATGGAAGATCCGCCCAAGAATTACAACCGCCTGACCATCGGCGGTGAAGTAAGGATGAAGCACGGCTATTTCCTTAAGTGCAACGATGTGATCAAAGATGAGCAGGGAAACATCGTGGAACTGCACTGCACTTATGATCCTGAGACCAAGAGTGGTTCCGGATTTGCGGGGCGGAAGGTGAAGGGCACAATTCACTGGGTCAGCGCTCCCCACAGCTATAAATGCGTTGCCCGGCACTACGAACCTTTGTTTTTGGTTCCACCTGATCAAGATTCATTGCTAGAAGCGATTAATCCCAATTCGCGCCAGGATTTGAACGGATGTATAGTTGAATCCTCCATTATGGATTTCATTGAGCAAGGAGTTACCCATTACCAGTTCTTACGGAACGGCTTCTATGTCTTGGATAATAAGCTGGGTTCAAAATCCAGTCTGGTTTTCAACCGCATTGTACCGTTAAAGAGTTCCTTCCGTCTGTAACAAACTGAGAAGGGAGTCCTCCAATTAACCGAGAAATGTGCGGACAGCTTGTTATCCGCACATTTTTTGATTCCAAAACGTTAAGTATTTCAATCAAAAGCTAACTTTTTGTTAGGTTACTGCAGGGGAATAATATTCAAGCTGGAATAATTAATGGTAATCAATGGACTGTTTTGTCCGTCAGGAAGGTGAGTCTTTGGTGTTACAGCGTTCTAAAGAGTTCATAATGATGCTTGTTTTTGTGATCATTTGCAGCCTTGGCATCGGGTTGGTTGCTCAAGGGCAGAACCTAACCGTCAGTCAGTGGGTTAATCTTTTAGGTTCTGGCAATCAACAGGCCATCGATTATTTTGCCGGATTAGGGCCAGATGCTGTGCCCATTTTGCTGAATGCAATTGAAAATCAGTGGATGTTTCATGCTTACATACCCCAGCGGCAGCAGGTTGTAAAAATCATGGCTGAAATCAATGATCCTTCAACATTGCCGATCCTAAAAAAGGCTTTAACCTTTGAACCATCAATCCGGGCTGATGCCATTGATGCTGTGCTGGCTCTTCCCGGACTGGCGGTGGGGCAGCTGTTCGCAGAACTGATTATGGATCAGGTTGACTATCAACTTGGCCAGCTCGAGATTTTGCGTAAACTTTACAACGACAAGCAAGATGTGGTGCCGATCTTGGCAGAGATGTTTGATCTGCTGGCTGCATCCAGTCTTGATCAGGGCATTATGGATAAAGCTGCAGATCTGATTGCCCGTTTTATCATCGAAGAGAAAACCGTGGCTGCTCCACCGCAGCCCATAACTCGGGAAATGATCCTCAAAGCGCTGTTGGAGCAGCAGCAAGCGCAAGAAAAAGCTGAAGAGAAACCACAGCCTGCAGATGTCAATGCAGCGGTTATTGAGTTTTTAAAACAGCAGCTGTCCCATGCCAAGTTGGAGAACCAAATGCTGGCACTGCGCACCATTGGCCGGCTGGCCGATTTGGTGCGGGGGTTGGAGTTGGATCAAAATATTGATGTGGCACAATTTGTTCCCGGTTTACTACCGGTTTTGGTTGATCCTGAGGCGGAAATGCAGAGCCGGGTGCTTGCTGCCAAAGCTTTAGAACAGATCATCCCCCATAATCAGGAGACCTTGGCAGCCTATACAGGTATATTGCTGGAGCAGGGCCTGGATCAAGAGATTTACTGGGCAGCTGTTCGCGTATTAGAAACTGCCGGAGCAGAAGTTTCCCTTTACCTTAAAGACGTTTTTGATCATATTCACAGCCTTGAACCTTCGATGCGGTGGCGGTTGGCCAGCGCTTTCGCGGCATGTGCCAAGAACAATCCACAGTTCGTCAGTGATATTGCCGCCCTTCTTGATTCAGATGATCAGGAACTCGTTTTGTACGCACTGAGGCTCCTGACAGCTGTTGGCCTGCAGGCCGAGCCGGTTGCCTCAGTGCTGCTGCAGAGATTGACAACCGCTGGCGATCCTGAGCTGGAGCTGGCGATTAAGACAGCGTTGGTCCGGATTGCACCGAACCATGAACAGGTACAACTTCTGGTGGCAGATATTCCTGCTCAATCGCCGCCTGGCAAATCGGTACCGGCATTTCCAGGGGCTGAAGGCAGAGGTGCTTCGGCGAGCGGCGGCCGCGGCGGCGATGTGTACATCGTCACCAACCTAAAAGATCGTGGGCCCGGTTCTTTGCGGGAAGCAGTGAGCAAACCGAACAGGACCGTTGTTTTTGCCATCTCAGGGACCATCGAGCTTGAGTCACAGCTCCGGACTGCTGCCAATATCACCATTGCCGGCCAGACAGCGCCAGGTGACGGTATTACAGTTGCCGATTATCCATCCTTGATTGGAGGCAGCAATTCCATCGTACGGTACCTACGCTTCAGATTGGGCGATCGGCGCGGGTTGACCAGCTCAGATGCATTGAACATTGATCGAAACATCAGCAATGTAATCCTAGACCACTGCTCAGTCAGTTGGGGTACGGATGAAGTGTTTTCTTCTTATGACAATACCAATATCACAGTTCAGTACTGCTTGTTTGGAGAAGGGTTAAACTGGCTCAATCACTCTGCAGTAGGCTTGTGGGGCCCGCGGGCGACTTACCATCATAATCTGATTTACTCTAATAAGACCCGTCATCCAAAGCTTGCTTATCTGGGTGATATTGTGGAGTTTAACAACAATGTGATTTACAACTGGAGAGAGCGGAGTGTCTATACCGGTTCTCAGGGCAGGATCAACTTCATCGGCAATTACTTCAAGCCAGGCCCTGAAACACAATCCAGCAGCCGGGGAACATTGGTTTTGCCTGAAGGTGCCGATGTCCGGATCTACATTGAGGGCAACGTCATGGAAGGTAACCCCACAGTCACGGCTGACAACTGGCGTGGAGTCACAGGTTCAGCTTTAAGAGTGGATACACCCTATCAATCAGCACCAATGACCATTCATTCTGCTGAGGAAGCATATGAGATGGTACTTGCCCATGCTGGAGCCAGTCTGCCGCGGCGCGATGCTGTCGATACCCGGGTGATCAACGATGTAACCAATGGTACAGGCAAGGTGATTCTGCGGCAAAGTGAAGTTGGTGGTTTCCCGATTATGAACTCGGTGTTGGCGCCGGTGGATTCCGATCAGGATGGTATGCCGGATTTGTGGGAGATCTATCATGGCCTTGATCCGTTTGATCCAAAAGACGGCAGTCTGGATCGGGACGATGACGGGTATACCAATCTGGAGGAATACTTGAACGCCATTGTGGCAGGGCATCCATTGCTCAGGTAAGATATGCGGCATTGTAATGTTGAAATCATATGACTAAACTGGCGGAATCCGCCAGTTTAGTCATGTCTAGACAATTTTTTCCAGCTCTAGTAGATAACGCTTCATTTTAAGCCCGTAGGCGTATCCACCAAGGCCGTTGACAGCTAAGACGCGGTGACAGGGAATGACAATCATCAGAGGATTGGCACCAACGGCATTGCCCACCGCCCGATAGCCTTTGGTGTTCAGCTGTTCACTGATTTGTTTATAGGTAACGGTGTGCCCATAAGGAATTTCCATCAACTTTTGCCATACCTGTTTTTGAAAGGGGGTGCCATCCAGACTCACTGGCCAGTCAAATTGGACCGGGAGCCCCTTGAAGTACTGATCAAAATCTGCAGCATACGGTTGGGGCAATGGCGGATATGGATGCCAGTGCTCATGGGTGGTGGAATCTGTCAGGCAGATATTGGTAAAGTGTTCCTCCTCCACAGTCAGTAAAATAATACCCAGTGGTGAAGGGTATTGGTACAGATTCATCAGCATTCTCCTTCATACCATTCTTTTTAGTTCGAATACGAGCATGCTTTTTAAGCATGCTCGATGATTGCAGTAACTAATTCAGCCACTTTGACCAAATCGGCAATGGCCACGGATTCACGGGTACTGTGGGCATCTTTGTAGTTCAATCCCAACACCACGGAAGGAAGGTTCTTACTGTTGAGAATGCTGGCATCGCTGCCACCTCCAGTTCCCTTGATCTGCGGCGTAATCCCCAGAGCTTTGCAGGCTTTGACAGCCAGTTCGATGACGGGATGCGATTCTGGGATTGTGAAAGCTGAATAGCAATCCGTCAGCTGCAGATCAAGTTTAGTACCGTACTTGCCGGCGCTGGTCCGGGCAGTGGTGATCATATGTTCTGTTTGGGCCTTTAACTTGTCGGGATCCAAAGAGCGGACTTCACATTTGACCGTGCAAACCTCCGGTACAATATTGGTAGCCACGCCTCCTTGAATTACTCCCACGTTTGCGGTGGTTTCGTGATCGAGCCGGCCCAGGTTCATGGATGCAATAGCCTCAGCAGCGATTTTGATTGCATTGATCCCAAGTTCTGGACTGACACCGGCATGGGCGGCCTTGCCATAGAATGTAAAGACCAGGTTTTGATGGGAAGGAGCCCGGTTGATTATTGCTCCAACTTGGTCATTGCTATCAAGAAAATAGGCAAAATCTGCCTCCAATTGCTTCCGGTCCAGGGCTTTGGCACCAAAAAGGCCTCCTTCTTCAGCAATGGTAAAAACTAGTTCCAGGTTGCCATGGGGGATCTTAGCTTCTTTTACCGCTCGTACAGCTTCGAGAATGGCAGCAATCCCTGCCGCGTCATCGGCTCCAAGAATGGTGGTACCGTCGCTTTTGATAGTCCCGTTTTCAATGATTGGTTTGATACCCTTACCAGGTGCAACCCGATCCATATGGGCGCAAAACATAATGGTTGGTTTATCAGATTCACCTTGCATCCTGGCAATGACATTTCCAGCGCTGCCATCGATGGTCTTCCCGGCATTATCTTCAGTTACATCCAAACCAAGTTTCGTCAATTGCCTACGCAGATAGTCGGCCATTTCCCGTTCTTCACCTGCAAAGCTGTCGATTTGCACCAATGATAGGAATTCGTTCACTAATCGTTCCTGATTAATCTGCATTGATAGTACCTCCTTCCAAAATTACTATAGCTTTCTCTGTTAACAAGCAATGTCCTGCAGAGCCCGGCAGGAAAAGGGTATTATTGCCATAACGGAGAAATAATAGTCTAGACTTGAACATATTTCATGATGTGAGGGTGACAAAAGTGGATCGGACGATCAATGTTCAGCTTCACGGCGGCACGGTTACTGTACCGCGGGGAACAACCCTGCTGGAATTGGTAAAGATGCAAAAGATAACCACCAAGGTTGTAGCTGCCCATGTAGATAATGTGCTCTGCAGCCTTAATTATCGTTTGGAGCATAATTGCTCAGTGAGATTACTTGATCTGACAACAGATGATGGCATGCGAGTCTATCGCAGCAGTTTGATTTTCATCCTAATCAGGGCTGCAAAGGAGGTCTTGCCGAACTCCCGTGTCCATATTGAGCATGCTTTGAGCAATGGGTTGTATGGGGAAATTGAAGCCGAACAACCGTTAGTGGAAGCCGATGTGACCCGGATTGAGCAGAGAATGATGGACATCATCCTTGCTGATGAGCCTTTTGTAAAACATATTTTACCCCGAGATGAGGCCATTGCTATCTTTGCCCGGCAGAATCTCCATGATAAGGTGAAGCTGTACCGACAGATGCCTGATCAAAAGTTTGTTGTTCACAGCTGTGGAGATTACTATGATACACTGGCAGATGTTTTTGTGCCTTCCACCAGCTATCTGCTCCTGTTTAAACTGAGGTTCTATTTGCCCGGTTTTATTTTGGAGTTCCCAAAGGTCAGCAACCCGACAGAAATTCCCGAGTATGTGGAGCATGGCAAACTGGCCAACGTTTATTATGAAACAGAAAAGTGGGGCAAAACTGTCAGCATCAGTAATGTGGCAGAACTAAATCACGTCATCGATACGAATAGATATGGTGACTTGATTCGAGTCAGTGAGGCGTACCATGAAAAACAGATTGCCAAGATTGCCGACTGCATAGCAGCGGATAGAGATCGCCTGCGTATAGTATTAATCGCAGGGCCATCATCATCGGGCAAGACCACATTTGCCCAAAGGCTTTTGATTCAGCTGCGGATCAACCACTTACGGCCGGTGGTGATCGGCTTGGACGATTACTTTGTCGATCGGGACAAAACACCCATTGACGAAGATGGCAATTATGATTTCGAAGCACTTGAGGCAATTGATATCAAACTGTTTAACGAGCACTTGTCAAAACTGATCCAGGGCGAGCCTGTCAATGTTCCGTCCTATAATTTCCAGAAGGGGCGGCGGGAGTGGAACAACCGGATTTTGCAGATTGGCCCGGAACAGCCGATTATTATCGAAGGGATCCATGGATTGAATGACAAGCTGACGGCGGCAATTCCCAAAGGCCGCAAGTTTAAGATCTATATAAGTGCAATAACTCAAATCAATATCGATGATCATACTAGGATTCGAACGACTGATGCCCGCCTGATCAGGCGCATCGTTCGTGATCACCAATTCCGTGCCCATACAGCTCAGGATACGATTTACCGCTGGCCTTTGGTTCGCCGCGGAGAAGAAAAACACATTTTCCCATTCCAGGAAGATGCGGATGTGATGTTTAACTCGGCTATGGATTACGAATTGGCTGTGTTAAGAAAATATGCGGAACCGTTGCTAAAGGAAATACCCAAGAATGAGCCAGCTTATGTTGTGGCTCAGCGGCTGTTGAAGATCCTCAGCTATTTCAGGCCTTTGCCTTCGGAAGAGGATATTCCCTGCAATTCAATCTTGAAGGAATTTCTGGGAGGTTCCTGCTTTCAAGTCTAGATAAAGGAAGCGAAAGTCAGTGAAGATTGTACTTACAACCTTAAACGCAAAATACACCCATCACAATCTGGCTTTACGATATTTACGCGCCTACTGCGGTCCGGCATTTCCAGGACTGATTGTAAAGGAATACAACATTAACCAGCAGCTGGCTTTGGTTCTATCCGAGCTGGTTGATGAAAACCCCGATGTTATGGGGTTTTCCTGCTATATTTGGAACATTGAGCAAACTCTGGTATTGATCAGTGATCTGAAAAAGGTGTTACCTAATGTGAAGGTAATCCTAGGAGGACCAGAGGTTTCTTATGATGCTGAGAATTTGATGGACAAACATCTCCAAATCGACTACATCGTCATTGGCGAGGGGGAAGAGCCACTGTTAAAATTGCTTCAGGCGTTAGAAAACGGTGGAGAGCCTACCTTGGATCAGCTTCGGCAAATACCGTCCTTAGTATATCGCAGCGACGGCCAGATCCACACCAATCCCCAGATGACGATGGATTTGAGCAGGCTCCCAAGCCCTTATCAAGACCACTTTGATGAGCTGGAACATAAGATTGTGTATTTTGAAACTAGCCGCGGTTGTCCGTTCCGGTGCCAGTATTGCTTATCGTCCCGGACCGGGAAGGTAAGGTATTTTCCGATGGAACAGGTGAAGGCCGATCTGCAAAGGCTGGCGAGGCTGGGAATTGATCAAATCCGATTTGTCGACCGCACCTTTAACTGTCATCCCCAGCGGGCTCTAGAGTTGATCAAGTTTATATGCGAGTTGGAAACCACTACCCGGTTTCAACTGGAAATTGGTGGTGATCTGATTGCGGAAGAGATGATTCAGTTGTTGGAACAGGCCCCTGCCAACCGTTTTCAGTTTGAAATTGGTGTCCAATCCACTAATCCTATCACCCTGGAGGAGATTGGCCGAACCACCAACCTTGATAAACTTGCTGCCAACTGTCGAAAACTGCGTGAACGGACCCAGGTGCGATTTTTACTGGATCTGATTGCCGGCCTGCCTCAGGAGAGCTACGACCGGTTTGGCGATTCCTTTAATTTTGTCTATAATCTGGAGCCTACTAAGATCCAGTTGGGTTTCTTAAAACTGCTTAAAGGTTCCCGTTTGCGGGATCGGGCTAACGATTTTGGCTGCCTGTTTACGGAACGGGCTCCATATGAAGTTTTACAGACAACAAGCATCAGTTACTCAGAGTTGGCGTTTTTGAATGTGATCGAAGGGCTCGTAGAGAGCTATTACAATTCTGGACGCTTCAAATCCAGCCTTGACTATCTGATTGTCCGGGATTTTGGGAATCCCTTCAGCTTTTTTGAGCATCTAGCCCAAAAGTGGAAAACGCGCAGCCTGCATTTGGTGTCCCACAGTCTGGTGGGTTTATACCGGTTGTTGTGGGAGTTGGTTGGCGATCAAGACCCAGTGGCTATGAGCTACCTGCGGTTTGACTTCCGCTCTCATGAACGGAAACAGGCGACACCCAGATGGATGCAGGGAGAACCTGCTAACGAATTAAAGCGGCAGCTGATCCAAGATGGAACCATTTTCCGCTATCTGTCCCATCTAAAGCCACTGCAGCTCACACCGCGGGAATTGAGTAAACGATTTGCCGTAGAGCTTTTTGAATTCAAGATTTATCCCTGGCAGGCAAAGCCGGTGAAACAAAGGCAATTTCTGATCTTCGATTACTCGGAAAGTGATCAGGTTAGGATTTACGATGCCACGCAGTAGGGATCCCTGCGATGGCAGCCGTGGTTTCATCCAGGGCAATCAAATCTGAACGGTCCACTTGGTCGATCGAGGTCTTGCCTAAGGCGCGTACTCCCTCGGCGATTTCCAGGGTACACGATGTGATAAATTTGGCTAGTGATACGGCTCCCTTTTTCCATTTAAAACGACGGCGATACTTGCCGGTCTCCCAGACGATTTGCGTTGGCGGTTCGAAGGGCAGTGCTTCGAATGATTGGGTGTGGCTCATGGCAAACAAAGCTATGGATCCGATGTATACAGCATCCGCCCCTAGTGCCAGGGCTTTGAGCATATCGCCAGGGTTGAAAAAGCCACCAGATACAATTAAGCTGATCTGGTCCTTAAGGCCGCGTTTTTCGAGGTGATTAACAGCACGGCAAAGCCCCATAATTGTGGGCAAACCAAAATCGTCTTCGATAATCGGCGGCGCACCCTTTGTGGCGGCAGTGGTACCTTCAAGGGCAAGTACATCCACGCCGGCTTCAGCAGCTATATCGATATCCTGTTCAATGGTGTTGGTGAAAGCCATTTTGATTCCGATTGGAACGCCGCCGGTAATCTGCCGCAGCCTGTCCACGAGCTTGGCAAAGCCATCTGGTTGCAGAAACTCCTGGTGGTAGGATTTGGTAATCAGGTCCATATGCTTTTCCAATTTCAGTTTAGGCAGCAGATGAGACGGCACCTTACTGGCAGGAGTATAGTGGCTGATTCCGGCAATTGCACCTTGTCCCAGTTGGATTTCGATCATGTCAGCCTGCCTCAGAATATCCGGGTCTTTGCTCCATGAGCCGCGGTTGTACTGGATGATCAGGTTGGCGGCCAGGTCTCTCTCTTCTGGCAGCCAAAAGCCTTCACCGGTGTTGGTTGCTGTCCCTGCCATGGCTGATGCTTTTGCCAAAGCGAGTTTAGCTTCTTTTGACAGAGCAAGGCCATAGGCCATGCCTGAGATAATAATCGGGGTGGACAAGATCATGGGCTTTTTGCAGCGTTTGCCAATGATGGTCTTGGTATCGATTTTTGTGTAATGTGGAGTTGGTAAACGGGTGAGAAAGACAGGACTGAAAGCCAGTCCGTCAAAGGTAGTCACTTTGCGTGGCGAACCTAACGGCCGGTTAATTACCTTACCTGTTTCAGCTCGCAGATTTGCTTCCCAGATGTTCTGGATACCAACGCGGTACGCTGCGGAAAACATTTCAGTGAGGTTTTCATGATAAGGATCGGTAGTGAGTATTTTACCAATCTGTTTTACAGCCTGATGGGTAAGCATCCTGGTTCCGACATACAATCCAGCAGTGCCGGCGAGTGCTGCAAACAGCCATTTATGCTTGGTCGTCATTCATATTCCACCTCAACGATATGATATCCGTTTGCAGGCCGTTTCAGTCGAAAATTTCAGTCGGAAGGATTTGGATTCAAGCGTGCAGAATGCAATCATATCATGGGGATTATTGCTCAGTAGGAGGGTTTTAGCTGTGGATCTGCGCCGCGCAGTTATTTTCGGTGCTGTTGTGCTTTTAATGCTCACAACAGGAGTGACAGCGGAATCACAAGCGGACATGAAGTTTTCAGATCCGTATCAGCTTTTTCATTTCATGATTCCCTCCGGATGGATCTTTCAAGCCGGCGAGAGCAGCCGGCAGCTGTTGGTATTTTACGGCCCTGAACACGACCAGCTGATCTATATTGAGTATTTCCCGGAGATCTCGTTTAGCGATCCCATGGATTTTGCAGCCCAGGTGCTCGGGCATTACAGTGCCGACTATGGCCTTACCAGTTTTGAGCTTGTCAACGCCCCAAGATTAATCGACTTGGCCGGAGTTAAAGCTGCTTTGGTGGAATATGATTACCTTGGGAGAAAAGAACGAACGGAATGCCGCATTTTTACAATTGTCAATCAAATAGGTTTGACTATCACCTTTAGTGAGTCAAAGACGCATTATGCTTACAGCAAAGATCTATTTGATTCAATACTCGCCAGCCTGACCTGGGAGGTGAGTCAGTGAAGGTCTCAGCTCTTTTCGTGGTTGTAGTTCTGGTTGGCATGGCCTTATTGTCTGCCTTTGCCGGTGCAAGCCAGCCAACTACGTTCAGCCGGTTTGAAAAAGCGGTTGGTGAGTCGGCCAAAGAACAACTGCTGGCAGCATACGGCGGCGAAGCTCAGGTCCCAATGCATGATTATTTAAGGCTAAAGGCTATTTTTGACAGGCTTACAGCGGTTGTGAACGGAAATGGGAGCTATGTATTGGCCGTTTTGGACTCTTACGAAATCAACGCTTTCTCACTTCCTGGAGGCTATGTCTTTATCACCAAAGGTTTGTTGAAACTCGTGGGAAAGGATGATCAACGGATTGCTGGAGCTCTGGCCCACGAGATTGCCCATATTGTGAACAAACATGGAATGAATGCACTTCTGCGCCGCCTTGGCTTAAGCGTGCTGGTTGAAGTTGGTAAACTCGTGCTGGAAGTACCCACAACCCAAGAGGTCCATACTGCCACTCAAGCGCTGATTGAAGTAGTTCAATCGGGATACAGCCGGGAAGCTGAACTGGAAGCGGATCACCATGCGCAGAGATATCTGGTAATGGCGGGATTTGATCCAACGGGAATTATTCATATGTTGTCCGATTTGCAGGAGCTTCCCAAAGCTCAAGAGGTAGGAGCAATCTTCAACTCACACCCGGATCCCAGCATTCGGATTCAGCAGCTGTTGGCTAGTGTCGGCGACTACTGGTCTTCACCGCAGCTGATATCTGATGTTCTGGCTTTTGAGGACAGTAAACAGACAGATCCCTTGCACCGGTATTTGATTGTGAGCAAAACCCAGGAGGATGCTTCCCCCTTACAGTCATATACACTCTATGATCAGCAGAATCAAGAGTTTGTTCGATGGCTCGATGATCTGGTTGTCAATGATTTGGCATTTGCTCCTGACGGAGCACTGATTGCCGGAGCAGTCTGGGACCAAGGCCAAGGCGATGTATGGATTTGGAACCGGCAAGGGAGTGTAATTGAACGCTGGACGCTGGGACATAGTGGACAGATCAGCAACCTTTACTTCGATCCCCACAGCACCAGGCTTGTGTATCAGCTAAGGACCAAGGACGGGGTTGACACCTGGGTCGGCTATCTGGGTGAAATAACACGGTTAAACCTGAATTGCAGGTTGGATGCGGAAATTGTGGCATGGCAGAAATCCGGAATCATCCTAAGAGACAGCACCGGTGACTATTATCGGATCGAAGCACCAAAAATAGAATCAATCAGGCTTCCTGATCCGCTTCCCCAAGTCATCGAACGTAAACCCCGGCTGATGCCGCAGGTTGGCCAGGATGCCAATGATCCTTTTAGATTCAGGCGCCCTAGCAATCTGGAATTATGAAATGAGAAAGGTGGTTTCCATGAAGAAGTCCTTTATTTTGGTTTGCTGCATGATAATCATTTTAACTGCTGCGGCCTATGCCCAAGGATTATCCTTTGAGCAGTTGGCTGCCAATGTGGAGCAGCAGCTGAATGGTATTTTCGATATGCATGCCGTGGTTGATCTGGAAGTTGTCCAGTTTGGCCAGGTTACCTTCACAACCCTGGATCTGAAGACAAGTAAAGAAGGGCGATTGACACGATTGGAGATGTTGGCCCCCGATTTGGTGGTTGGCCAGATTTACCTTTTCGATCCTGAGAAAGAAGAAGTGAGTATCTATATGCCTATGCTTGGCCAAATCCTTGTCCAGTCGTTGGCTACTGCATCCGGGCAATTCGGACTGAGCTTAGACTTTGCCGATATGGACCATCTCTTCAGTCTCGGTGGCATTCAGGGAGAGATTGACGAGATTATCCCTACCGATCAGGGTTTGAATTACCGAGTCAAAGTCACGGACCTTGGTGAACAAGTGCCGCTTCTAGGATCAGCAGCCACAAATCCGCGCCTTGCAGTGCAGTATGTCTGGATCGATGCCAACTACATGCCTTACAGGATTGAGTATTATGAGGGGGATGTATGTTTAGGCAAGATGGTAATCAGGGAGTACGAATTGAACATGGGTATTCCTGCTGAAGAGTTGCGGAACCTGCCTGATGTTCCTATCATGAAATTCTAGGGAGGATCGTGGATGTTTAGAACCGCTAAGGTTGCTGTAACTATCGTTTGCGTACTGATGGCCGTTTCACTGCTGTCGGGCGCGGCTCATGCTCAATCGAGGTTGCTTGTTGGATATACCGGCGCAGAGTGGTTTGCAGGGGTCGAGACCGAGTCTACAGCTCGCCGCTTGCTTGGATTCATCGGTTACCAGGAAGATGTAGTTTCCGGGTTATTAGCGGTAACCAACCGGACTCCCAAGCTCTTGGGCTATGTTCAAGCTGGTAGGGAAGTGTTTATGGGCAATGTTAAATACTCTATCAGGGCACATGGTGGAAATCCAGATTTCCACAGGGATCTCATGGCTGATCCCAGGTTAGGAGTCAGGGGCGAGTTTAAGCAGTTGAGTGGAAAGCTAGCCTATGGAATTGAAGGGGAAGTGAATCTGTTAGGCAAGCCGCTGCTCCGTTTGATGCCCTATGTGGAGTTCCGCAGCAATGGTGTACTGAAGACTCAACTTGAATTTGGTACCGGGTTAATGGCCTTCGGCCTGGCCTATGAACTGCCTTCAAGTTCCCAAACGCAGTCTCAGCTTTTTGCCACTTACGATTTTAAGCACAGCATTTTGGACTATGGAGCAAGTCTGACGCTAGCTGACAGCCTTACTCTGACTGGTACGATGAATACAGACTATGAAATAGGTTTGGGACTGATTTGGAAAGGTGCTGATTATCCTGTTGAAGTTAACATAAAATGGCAGGAGAATCAAGTACAGTGGTACGTGAGTTATGCTTTCAAAATATGATTGTCTCTATGTTGCTTTGTTGACTAGCTTGAGTTATAATTGAGTTTGGTAGTGATTATTAAAGGGGAATTGGAATCAAGTGCATATAGTACTGTTTGAGCCTGAGATCCCAGCCAATACAGGAAACATTGCCAGGCTTTGTGCAGTTACAGCCTGTCGCTTGCATCTGGTCAGGCCTTTAGGGTTTTTCCTCGATGACAAGCGGCTCAAGCGTGCTGGACTCGATTATTGGGACAAGTTGGAGTGGCAGGTCCACGATAGCTGGAATGCATTCCTGATGAGTGGGGCAGCGCGCAGGCTGTTTTTTGTTGAAACCGGCAGCAACCGGCTTTACACCGATGTCCAATACCATGCAAATGATTGTTTGGTGTTTGGCAGCGAAACCAAGGGGCTTCCCTTTGATTTATTTAGAGATTGTCCCGACAATCACATATCGATTCCAATGGTTAACCCTCGCTCCTTAAATCTTGCTAATACGGTTGCCATCGTATTATACGAAGCATGGCGGCAGCTGGGTTTCAAGAACGTTTTAGGTGAGTGAACAATGAAACGGGTTTGAGGTGAGAAATGGTGAAGGTAAAGAATTTTAGAGGTGGTGTGCATCCAGAGTACAACAAGCACATCACCGGGGACAAGCCAATCAAGGTTCTGCCAGCACCTAATGAGGTAGTGATACCCCTGGCTCAACATGCTGGTGCTCCAGCTGAACCGCTTGTGACAAAAGGCGATTCAGTACTGGTCGGCCAGGAAATCGGCAGATCTGCAGGTACGATTTCCGCCGCTGTACATGCGTCTGTTTCCGGGACCGTGGTGGCAGTAGAACCGCGACAATCAATTAATGGACGGGAAGTCCTATCGGTTGTTATTGAAAATGACGGCCAAGATGCTAAGGTGCCAATGGCAGGGCATCCTGATCCAATCCAATTGTCCAGTGGGGAAATAAGACAGCGGATTGAGGCCGCTGGAATAGTAGGTTTGGGAGGAGCTGCTTTTCCAACAGCGGCTAAGGTGAATCCGCCTCAAGGATGCAAAATAGAGTATCTGCTGATTAACGGCAGTGAATGTGAGCCATATTTGACTGCGGATCAAAAGTTGATGGAGGAATACACTGAAGATGTAATTCTCGGTGCTAAACTTCTGGCCAAGGCTTGCGGTGCGGAGAAAATAATCATTGCCGTTGAAGCCAATAAACCGGAAGCGCTGCGGAAGATGCGAGCCTTGGCGGGATCCAATGCCATTGAAGTCGTGGCATTGGTTGTCAAGTATCCTGCTGGTGGTGAAAAACAACTGATTAAGGCAGTGCTCAACCGCGAAGTTCCGGAGCATGGTTTACCAGCTCAGTGTGGAGTCTTGGTTAACAATGTCGGGACTGCATGGGCTGTAGCCAAAGCCTGCAAGCATGGACAACCCCTGATTGAGCGGGTGATTACGGTAACAGGAGATGGAATCAAGGAACCTGCCAATTACCTGGTGAGAATAGGTACACCATTCAGGGATATAATTGATGCTGCAGGCGGGTTTGCGGGTGAACCGGGGAAAGTAATTGCCGGTGGGCCGATGATGGGCCTGGCCCAGTTTGACCTTAATGTACCTATTGTAAAAGGCGTAGCTGGAATTCTGGTCCTTTCCAACAAGGTTACCAAAGAGTTTGATCCCATGCCGTGTATTAAATGTGCGCGCTGCGTTGATGTTTGTCCGGTTTACTTGATGCCGGTCACTATTGAGAAGTTTGCCATGAATGCCATGTGGGATGAGGCTGAGGACTATGGCGCAATGGATTGCATTGAATGTGGGTGCTGCACTTATATCTGCCCTTCCAAGCGCGCGTTGTTAAGTTGGATCAGGCTGGCAAAAACTGAGATTGCTGAATTACAAAGACGCCAGACTAGCTGATAGTTAGGAGGATCAATAGTGGAAGATTCACGCTTAGTACTTTCTCCCTCACCACATATTCGGGATGAGGACACGACTGAAAAAATAATGCTGACAGTCGTCGCCGCATTGGTACCTGTATGGGCTGCTGCGACTTACTTCTTTGGATTCAACAGCGTTCGTCTGGTGCTTGTCAGCATACTGGTTGCGGTTGGATCTGAAGCACTGTTTCTGGCCATCAGGCGCAAACCAATCACAATTTGGGATGGAAGCGCGCTTGTCACCGGAATGCTGCTCGGTTTAAGTTTGCCTCCGTCACTGCCCACTTGGATGGCCATCCTAGGTTCGTTTATTGCCATCGTCATTGGCAAACAGGTTTTTGGCGGTTTAGGAGCAAATCCATTCAATCCAGCATTGGTTGGCCGGGCTGTTTTGGTGGCGTCCTTTACGTCGCAAATGACCACTTGGACCATGCCGTTTACAGATGCAGTCACCAGCGCCACCCCTTTAGTGAGCGGACAAGTATCGTATGCGGAATTGTTTTTCGGTACTGTACCAGGTTCGCTTGGCGAAACTTCAGCGCTGGCCATTCTTTTAGGTGGAGTATTTCTGTTTTATCGCGGGGTTTTGGATTATCGGATTCCTGTTGGTTTTCTGGGTACGGTGGCGGTATTATCCTTTGTGTTTGGACAAGATGTAGCTTACCAGTTACTCAGCGGCAGTCTTTTGTTTGGTGCCGTGTTTATGGCCACTGACATGGTCACATCGCCGATTACTCCGGTAGGGCGGTGGATTTTTGGCATTGGCTGCGGCTTGGTCTTGGTATTGATCAGATTCTGGGGTAGTTTGCCTGAGGGATTGACTTACAGCATCTTGTTGATGAATGCATTTACACCGTTAATCAATCGGTGGACACGTCCCCGGATTTATGGCCAGGGGGTGAAGCAGGCATGAATGAATCAGCCAAGATGATCGTGGTATTAACCATAATCGCAATGATATCAGGGTTATTACTGGCACAAGTCTATCATTTAACCTACGATCGGATACAACTTGGTAAAGCACAGGCCTTGCGAGGCAGTATTTTGGCGGCTTTACCCGGAGCGGTTGATTTTAGGGTGATTGAAGCACATCCTGTAGGCGGTTTGGAAGACGATCGTTCCACTTTGCGAAGCAAACCCGGCAGTGACAGTGATCCGCTGCTGCTTTTTCAAGGATTGGACGAAAATGGTGATCCTGTTGGTTTTGCCTATGTCTGTGAGGGTGTTGGTTACGGCGGGATTATCAAGATTATGGTAGGAGTGAACCACACTAGTGAATTGATATCAGGTGTGGCGATTTTGGAGCATGTTGAGACGCCGAATATCGGCAGTCTGATCGAAAACGAGAGTTTTCGCAATCAGTTTGTAGGCAAAGGCACAGCTGATCCTATTGCCCTTGGGCAAGATATTGATAGGATTACAGGTGCTACAGTATCTTCAAGGGCGGTGACCGAGGCTGTCAACAGAGATTTGAGCAATGCATTGCAGGCCTACAAGGAGGCGATAACCAATGAATAAGATGATTAAGGACTTTCTGCGGGGTCTGTGGGATGAGCATCCAACTTTTCGGATCATGATCGGCATGTGTCCTACTTTGGCTGTGACCACGAGTGCTATTAACGGTATGGGTATGGCCATAGCCACTACTTTCGTACTGATCTGTTCAAGTTTATTGATCAGCATGCTTAAAAAAGTGATCCCCGGGGGAGTCAGGATTCCGGCTTATATTATTGTCATTGCCACTTTTGTTACAACAGTAGACTACCTAATGCAGGCTTATACACCTGATCTGCATGAGGCATTAGGTGTGTTTATTCCTCTGATCGTAGTCAATTGTATCATTCTAGGCCGGGCGGAGGCCTACGCTTCCAAAATGCCTGTAATCTGGTCAGCGTTTGACGCATTAGGAATGGGTTTAGGTTTCACCTGGGGGTTGACTTTGATCGGTTCAATCAGGGAACTTTTGGGTTCGGGAACAATTTTTGGTTTCTCTGTAGCCCCTGATGGATTTACACCGTTTGCGATCCTGACCTCGCCACCTGGTGCGTTTATCACATTGGGAGTTTTGCTGGCATTGATGAATATCATCAGTGATAAAATAGCTCAGAGAACCAGAGCTAATCAGCAAAAAACCGCTAGCTAGGGGGGAAGAGTGTGGAGTATTTGCTTCTGTTTATCGGTACTGTCATCGTCAATAACTTTGTCTTGGTGCAGTTCTTAGGCATCTGTCCGTTTCTGGGTGTTTCCAAGCAGGTTTCAACCTCAGTCGGAATGGGTATTGCCACCACATTTGTGATGGTTATGGCTGCCTTGGCATCCTGGTTGATTGAACATTTTATCTTGGTGCCCCTTGATTTGGTCTATTTGCGGACATTGTCATTCATCCTAGTGATTGCAGCGCTGGTTCAGCTGGTTGAGATGTTTTTGCACAAGTCCATCCCCGGGCTCTACAGGGCTATGGGTATCTTCCTCCCCTTGATCACTACGAACTGTGCTGTCTTAGGTTTGTCCTTGAATGCCGTATTGCGCAGTTATAATCTTGGTGAATCATTAGTATATGGATTTGGAGCCGGAGTCGGGTTTACATTAGCCCTAATCCTGATGGCTGGAATTCGAGAAGAACTTGAGTTTGCCGATATTCCCAAGCCCCTTAAGGGAGCAGCAATTGCCCTGATAACAGCCGGGTTGTTATCGCTGGCCTTTAGTGGTTTTGCGGGGATGATCTAGGAATTGGATAAGGAGTGAAGGAATTGTATAATTCCCTTGTCGCATTAGCAAGTATGGGTGGATTAGGGATTGTCTTATCGGTTGGGCTTGTTATTGCTGCCAAGAAATTCGCGGTGCAAGTCGATGAGAGAATCGAAGAAATAGAAATTGCTTTGCCTGGTGTCAACTGTGGAGCGTGCGGGTTTGCTGGCTGCCGCAGTCTGGCTGAAGCGATAGCCGAAGGTAAGGCACCGGTCAACGGCTGTCCTGTCGGAGGAATAGACGTTGCCAGCAAAATAGCGGAGATCATGGGCACCGCCAGCGGAAATGCCCCAGAGCGCAAAGTAGCCCAGGTTCTGTGTAAGGGTGGTTGTGCTGAAGCAACCCAACGGGCTGAGTATGACGGGCCGAATGATTGCCGCATCATGAATATCATCCAGGGCGGCGACAAAGGCTGCACCTACGGCTGCCTTGGCGGAGGGACCTGCGTTGAGGTCTGCCCGTTTAATGCCATGTATATGAATGAAAACGGGCTGCCCGTTGTGATTGAAGAGAAGTGTACCGGATGCGGAAAATGTGTTGAGGCGTGTCCCCGGGACATCATCATCCTGGTGGGTGAAGAATACGGTGTTCACATTCGCTGCCGTTCATTTGCCCCTGGTAAAGAAGTACGCCAGGTTTGCAAAGTAGGGTGCATTGCGTGCCGGCGCTGTGAAAAGGAATGCCCTTATGATGCCATAACCGTTACCAACAATCTGGCACAAATTGATTATGATAAATGTACCGTTTGCCGGAAATGCGTGGCTGTATGCCCCGTGCACACCATCGAAGAACAAGAGGGGAAGCCAGAGATCAAAGCTAAAAAGGCCGGTTAAAGGTTTGAAGGACGGTTCCATGAAAAACAGGCATTATTATATTTATATTGCAGCTGTGCTGGTCATTGCCGGATTGATGGTTGCAGTGGCCTTAAGTAAACGATCACAAAGCATAGAGCATGAACAATCGCAAAGTGTAGAGCAAGCATCAAAAACCAATTTCATTATGGATACTGTTGTAGAAATCAGGGCAACCGGGGTTGATGCCGAATCAGCCGTTGATGCAGCATTTGCTGAGATGGAAAGGGTAGAAAAGGCATTTTCCAGGCATCTTCAGGACAGTGTGGTTACCAGAATCAACCAACAGGCAGGACAGTGGGTTGCCGTTACGGAGGAAGTAATTGTTCTTTTAGAACAAGCCCTTCATTACAGTGAGATCAGCAATGGGGCCTTTGATATTACTGTTGGGCGCCTGATCGACCTTTGGGGTTTCGGAACCGGTACCAATCAGGTTCCATCTGAGATGGAGCTTGATGAGGCACTTGGCTCAGTAGGATATCAGGGTTTGGAGATTGATGCAGATGCAAACAGAGTGCGAATTCCTTCCGGTACCGTTATAGATCTGGGAGGAATTGCCAAGGGATATGCGGTTGATCGGGCCCGGAAAGTGCTAGAGGCAAAGGGCATCAAAAGTGGCATGATCTATGCTGGTGGAGATATTACCACCATCGGTGCCAAGCCTGATGGCAGTGCCTGGCGGGTTGGCGTGCAGCATCCTCGCGAATCTGAAGAACTGATTGCGATTGTTGAGCTCAAAAGTAAGACGATTGTTACTTCAGGTGACTATGAGCGATATTTCATTGACGATGGAGTCCGATATCATCATATAATAGATCCCGAAAGCGGATACCCAGCTCAAGGCGTGATCAGTGTTACCATCTATGGAGCCCAGGCTGTCGATGCCGACGCTTTGTCCACAGCGGTTTTTGTGCTGGGTATGGACAGGGGGAAAGAGCTGATCGAAGGGCTGCCAGGTTATGAAGCAATTATCGTGAATCAAGACGGGAATATTTGGGTGTCATCTGGTTTGGCTGATCGGATTACGCTGCTATAGCCTTGCTTGCTTAGGAACAGACTAACTGCTATAATACAGTTAGTCTGTTTTTGTCTTTCCGGCTTTTGTAGAACCGATGGAAGGAGTGGTAGCATGTATGATATAGCGATTATTGGCGGTGGCCCCGGCGGCCTGACTGCAGGCATGTATGCTGGTAGAGCCAGACTGAGGACGATTATCATTGACAAAGGACTGCCCGGCGGGCAAATGCAGAATACATTGGAAATCGAAAATTACCCCGGATATAAGATGATTACCGGCCCACAGCTGTCTGAGCTGATGTATGAACATACCCTGGAGTTTGGTACAGAATGGAAGCAGGCTGAGGCAGTCGGAATTGATCTGACCGAGCGGGTGAAAATAATCAAGCTAGGTGATGGAACTGCGATTAAAGCCCGAGCTCTGATCATAGCCACTGGCGCCCAACCTAGGAAACTTAACGTTCCCGGAGAGCAGCAATATGCCGGGCGCGGTGTATCCTATTGCGCCACTTGTGACGGGGCCTTCTTCCGTAACAAGGAGGTTGTGGTTGTAGGTGGTGGTGACTCAGCGGTAGAGGAGGGCGTCTTTCTCACGCGGTTTGCATCCCGGGTCACCATCATTCATAGACGTGATCAATTGAGAGCAGCACCTATCTTGCAGGAACGAGCCTTTGCCAACCCCAAAATTCATGTGCTTTGGGATACAGTAGTGGAGGAAATAGTCGGAGATGCCAAAGTCAGCAAAGTGAAAGTCAAGAATGTCAAGACTGGTGAAGACTCCGCATTGGATACTGACGGCGTGTTTATCTATATTGGCTACTTGCCGAATACAGAATTCCTCAAGCATACCGGGTTGCTTAACGCCAGCGGTTATATCGAGACTAATTCCAACATGGCTACCAAGATTCCTGGGGTGTTTGCCATAGGGGATGTGCGCGACACAGCTTTGCGGCAGATTGTCACAGCAGCTGGGGACGGAGCGGTGGCGGCCATGAGTGCCTATCATTACCTGGAATCCTGGTAAGCGTTCCTTAAGTGTTCTTTGCCAAGGATTGGATGGTAAGCGAACTGCATAAGCAGCTGCGAGTGCAGCCAGTATTGGCGCCGAAGAATAAAATGAGACGATTAAACCAATACTTTCATGTAGAGGAAAAATATTACGTACGGATTTGTCCGGGAGGGAACCATGAAAGCCAGGTTAATCGTCTCATTGATTATTGTCATGATGTTAGCTGTGCTGATGCCGGCAAGTATTGTTGATGGTTTAGGCGCTCGTTACCTGAAATCCGGCCTGCGCGGAGATGATGTCCGTGTCCTGCAGGAATATCTGTATGCCCTTGGCTATGATATTGCAGTTGACGGAATTTTCGGGTCACAGACGGATAAGGTAGTGCGTCAGTTTCAAAAAGAACATGGACTGGCAGTGGACGGCATAGTTGGGCCGCAAACCATCGCTGCTCTCCAGGCAGGTGCAAACAAGCAGCGAATCTACGTTGTCAAAGGCGGCGATACGTTGTCGTATATCGCCAGGGCTCATGATGTTTCGGTAGCAGAATTGATGGCCCATAATCAGTTGTCATCGACAGTGATTCATCCGGGCCAGCAGCTTGCAATTCCTGTAGCTGAAATTGACCAGGAGTATATTGTTCAGAAGGGCGAGAATTTGTCCGTCATTGCTAAGAAATTTGGCCTTTCTGCTTCGGATTTGGCCGAGTATAATTCCATCAGTGATCCCAACAGGATTCGGGCAGGCCAGCTGCTGTCGATACCCGCCAGTTCAGCTGCGTCGGTGCCGGCGATGGCTGGCGCCAATCAGCCACCGAGGTTTATTTGGCCTGTTTCTGGCCTGATTTCCTCGCCCTACGGTTGGCGGGATCATCCCATCACCAAGGTGCGGCACTTCCACGGTGGCATTGATATCGCTGCATCCAAGGGAACATTGGTTAGAGCTGCCGCTGGAGGAATTGTGATTCAGGCCGAATGGATGGGCGATTATGGATATGGAGTAGTTATTGACCATGGTGGTGGGTATACGACCTGGTATGGGCATAACTCACAATTGCTGGTTAAAAAGGGTGAGGTGGTCACAGCAAACCAGCCCATAGCCCGTGTTGGTTCGACAGGCCTTTCAACAGGGCCTCACCTTGACTTCAGGATCAAACATAATGGTCAAACCATCAATCCTCTTGATTTGCTGCCATAAAGAAACGAGCATGGTGTTAACATGCTCGTTTCTTATACGTTGTGCTCACATTCAAATCAACTGTGGGTGGGGAAGAGATCCGATTACTTCATGAAGCGTTTTAGCGCATGCATCAACTCATCAATGGCATCGTCCTGGCCTTCTTCAATTGCCTTCAGCAGGCAGGTATGGCTGTGTTCTTCAAAGATGATCATACCGACGCGATCTAAGGCAGCTCGCGCTGCAGCCACTTGAGTCAGGATTTCTATACAGTTTTGCTCATCCACAATCATTCTTTGAATACCCCGGATCTGTCCTTCCACTCTTTTTAAGCGTTGGATCAGCTTGTTCTTGCCTCCGTTATCACCCATAGCAGATTCACCTCTATGGTTTTATGATACCGGGTATGGGCATGGTTGTCAAATTGACTGATAACGCAGACTCATCCCAGCCTTGGGGAAAAGGTCTGTAAATGTGGACAACAGACGCTGCAGCAGGCTTTGCTCTTTCTGATAGGTTCGAATATAGTATGATCCGGTGATGCCGGCTAATTCCAAAGCCTTTTGTGTTGCATTTTCAAGATCACCAAGGGCATCAACCAACCCGGCGTGCAATGCTTGCCTGCCGGTGAGAATCCGGCCATCAGCCACAGCTTCCACTTGCCCTCGCTCAAGGTTTCTTGCCTTAGCCACATCCTCAACAAATTGATCCCAGGCATCGTGAATCATTTCTGATAACAGTTCCGTTTCCTCTTCAGTAAGGGGGCGGAAGGAGGAGCCGGTATCTTTGAACTCCCCTGATTTTATGACCTGGACATCGATTCCTAGTTTGGCGTAAAGCTCTTCAAAGTTAACGGCCTGCATGATCACTCCAATCGAACCGGTGATGGTTGACCCACTGGAGTAGATATAATCAGCGGCAGCTGCTGCGTAATACCCACCTGAGGCGGCGATATCACCAAGGGATGCTACTACGGGAATACCTCGTTGCCGAATACGCAAAATCGTATGATAGAGTTCCTGGCTGGTAGCAGCTGAGCCGCCCGGGCTGTTGATGCGCAGTATGACTGCTTTGATTTGGGGATCTTCTTCTGCTGCTCGCAGTTGTTCTAAAGCTCCACTGGATCTGGCTAGATTAGATCCATCGATAACTCCTTCAATATTGATGAGAGCAATCGCCGAGCCTAGCTGCACTCGATTCAAGCCAATGAGGGCAATACGAATCACGGCTGTCACTACTACCAATATGAAAACCCATTTCCAAAATTTCCCACCAGTACCGCTCATATCAATTCCTCCGTTTAAGAATTTCCACAGCTGTCCTGGGGCTGATAGCCCTGGCATATAGCTGATTGTCTTTGATCACTGGCTGCCAGTACTGGTCATGCCAGTGGATCAACGCTGGCTTGCTGTCGATGGTGTAAACCTTGGGTAGGCGGTGGTTGATTGTAGTGCGGCGGGCATGAACCTGGACGACAGCTCCAGAGAGATCCAGTGCCTGGGGATGCTCTGTCAAATCAATACAGCTTAGGCCCATGGCAATTTTTCCAACAATTGGAAGCTCGCGGTTATCAATGGATACCCAATGGGGCTTGTGGATTAGCTGTACCAAGGCTGAACGCAGGTGCCGCCACAAATCGTAGTTATCAGGTATTACTCCCAGTCCATCACCATATCCGATGGGGATTACACCAATGATCGAATTGCGTTTAGCTGTATACCTTTGATTATAGCCAACTGGTTCTCCTTTGGCAACTCTCTGAACTTGAATGATCCGTGTGTAGAGATTCCATGTATTCCTGAGGATAACGTTTGACGGCAGTTTTGCCCGTGTTTGGCCAAATATGGCGGAGCCTAACCGCACTTGGTCCAGATGGCTTTCAGGAAAGGAAAAGAAAGCCGAGGAACCAGCTGCATGCCAAAGCAGATCATCAAGCTCAAGGCTGGCAAATGCTGATTTCACAGTTAACAGCCGCTGCAGCTGCCTTTTGGTAAAGCTGTTTATGCGATCGGCATCGGCAAAATGGGTGTATACACCTTCAAGCCGCAGGTATTTACATTTGGAGATTGTTTGTGCGTAATCAAGGGCATACTCTGGTACAATCCCGATCCGGTTCATGCCAGTATTGATTTTGAGATGGATCTTGACCACGCGGTGGTAAACCCTGCCAATTTCCGCCAGCACATTAATTAGTAACTTGGAGGTCACTGTTGCTGTGAGATCATGGAGCACAATCTGCCGAGCTTGTTGAGGTAAAATTGGTGTCAAAACCAGAATAGGAATTGTTACACCGCAGCGGCGGACTGCAATGGCTTCATCCAGATCACTGACTGCAAGGTAACGAATCCCTTCCTGTTGAAGAAACATGCCAATTACAGCCAGCCCATGTCCATAAGCATCGCTTTTGATTACCGGGCAGAGCCTGGCTTTGGTGAGGGTTTTGAGGGTAGCTAAATTATGCCTGATGGCATCGAGGTTTACTGCAACCCACGTTGGGCCTACCCATTCCATTTGGTTATTCATCCTCGTTGAATCTTTCCGCTGAACTTCTTGAATAAATTGATTCCCGGGTTCCATAACCGGTACAGAGCTGACAATGGCAGATCGAATTCACCGACATATTCCACCAGTTTAGCTCCAAAGCCTTCCTTAAAGCGGTATAACCCGTAGAGCGGATGTTCAGTATTGAGATTTCCCGATACGCCCCGAAAGTCGTATACAGTACATCCTAGGCTTTTGGCCCAGCGGATCATCTCCCATTGCATGGCATAACTGGCTTGAAGATTCCGTTTCAGGTTTGCTGAAGCTCCATAAACATACCATGCCCGCTTGCCAAGGCGGAAGGCAATGGCTCCGGCGAGTGGCTCTTCATGGTGATAAGCAAGGAACAGTTGGGCGGTACGGTGGGGAACAAGGCAATCCCAGAGATGCTCAAAATAGGCATAGGAGCGGATCGAAAACTGATCCCGAGCTGCAGTTTCCTGTAATAGGGGATAAAAGATTGCCAGATCGCTCTTGGCTCGGCTCAGCTTGACTTTGACTCCCTTTCGCTGGGCATAGCGGATGTTATAGCGAGTTTTGCTTTTCATATTGGCAAAAATGGTGTCTAGTGAAGGGCGCAGGTCCAATTCCATGATAAAACCAGGCTGCACCCCATCGAAGTCCAGGCCGATGTCTACTTTGTGAAGATGTTCATGGGCAAATTGATCCCAAAGTGGATCTCCTTTCGGAATAGCTGGATCCATTTTCCAAAACAAAGCGCCATGGGATTTGCCCAAATCAGCAACCGCTGCTGTTAAATACTCCAGAGCTTCTCTGCTGGAAAAAAGCGGTCCTCTTGGTGAATAAAGGATGCATTTACCCGTCAGGGGTATTTTTCGTTTCAACAGGAGCGCGCTGGCACACAGCTGTCCAGTCTTTACAACACCCAAAGGAAAAGACTCCCATCCGGTCATAGATTTCAGCTTGCCCCAATAGGTTGTCTGCAGCAGATCTCCATGGCTGTGTGCTGCCACATAGTGGTCAAAGAGGGAGGCGTGCTTGTCGAAGAGCTTGATTTCCAACGTAGACCACTCCTTGGAATTTGCAAAATTACTAGCAATATATGCCCCGATTGCCTAGTCTGTGAGTCTTAAGCGTAATAAGATTTCGTTGGTTGGCGTATGATCTGATGTAAAGGCTAAGGGGGATTGCGATGACTGTTCGAAAATGGATCGTGTTTATACTTATGGCCAGTTTGACCTGGAGTATAGGAGTCAGTGCTCAAACAGAGTTTCCCAGTTTATCAGCTGTTGCCGTTGTAGTATATGACGCTGATTTTGACCATGTGCTTTATGCCAAGAATCCCCATCAACAACGTTCCATTGCCAGTCTGACAAAGATCATGACTATCTTGTACGTGTGCGAATTGGTGCAGGCCGGTACGATCGGCCTTGATGATGTTGTTACCGCCAGTGGTAATGCCGCCAGTCGAGGTGGGACCGAGATCAAGCTCAAAAGTGGGGACAAGTTTACGGTGGAAGAGCTGCTTTATGCAACAGCACTCGCTTCTGCCAATGATGCGGCGGTAGCCTTAGCTGAATACGTGGCTGGCTCCGAGCAAGAATTCGCCAAGCTGATGACCAAAAGAGCAAAAGAACTGGGGCTGAAGGATACCAATTTCGTGGATGCGACCGGTCTCTTATCTATCTTCAGCGGTAATTACTCCACTGCATATGAAATGGCACTCTTGTCACGTTTTGCCATGGAAAATGAGTTGTTTTGCCGTTTTGTTTCAACAAAAGAGTATGACCTTAAGCCTCAAAACAAAACCATCCGCAACTCAAATGTGCTGCTCCATGAAGTTGAAGGGGTAAATGGCATCAAAACAGGGGCTACAACTCCCGCTGGGCACACGTTGATTACAAGTGTCAACCGCGAAGGCCGGAACTTGATTGTTGTGGTTCTTGGTGCTCCCAGCCGGGAAGTCCGCAATGAGGAATCGGAGGCGCTGGTAGAGTACGCTTATGACAGACTGGAAACGGTAATTCCCAAGGATGAGGTGATTACCAGGGTCAACGTACCGGACGGGGTGACTCACCTGGTGGGTGCAGTGTTGCCACAAGATTTGTCGCTCTTTGTCTTTAACGAACAGGATCGCCAGATCGAAACGAAAGTCGAACTTGCTTCGGTGCGGGCGCCGCTTGAAAAAGGAGATAAAATTGGCGAATTGGTTGTTGTGCGGGCTGGCGAAGAATACGGCAGAATGGATTTAGTATCAGACCAGAGCACCGGTCTGGCTTCTTTTCTGCGCAGGATTTGGAACAGGATCATCCAGTTCTTTGCCAGGTTGTTCTAAGGGGGCGATGCGATGCGTGTCTCAAGTGCGTTGGTAGCCAAACGGATTATGCTCTTATTTGTGATTATCACCGCCAGCGTTCTGCTGTTGAGCGGAAGACTGGTTTATATTCAGCTGGCCCGCAATAGTTTTTTTGTCGGCAAGGCTATGGACCAGCGGCTCCAGTCCATACCTGTCGATGCCAAACGAGGCACCATCTATGACAGGAACGGGATCCCTCTGGCCATTTCGGTTAGTGCCAATGCTGTGTACGCAGTTCCCAATCAAGTCCAGGACAAAGAGTACACAGCGACAAAACTGAGCGAAATTCTGGCGCTGGATCGGGAATTTGTGCTGCAGCGCCTGAAAAAAAATACTGCCAGCGAATGGATCAAAAAGCGTGTCACTAATGAAGAGGCCATGGCGGTTCATCAGGCAAACCTTCCCGGAATTGGAGTGGTTGAGAACCCGGAACGGTTTTACCCTTATGGCTCATTGGCCCCTCAGGTGCTTGGTATTGTTGGCATTGACAATGAGGGGTTGGAGGGAATTGAGCTCTTTTATGACAACTACCTGCGGGGGGTTAGGGGAGAGGCTATCTTTGAACGGGATGCCATCGGCCAAATCATTGAGCATGGGATCAAAGCCTACACACCCAGTGTTGATGGGGCTGATCTGGTTTTGACTCTGGATTTCTATATCCAACAGATTGCCGAAAAGGAAGTAAGGCGAGCCTGTTTGGAGACAGGATCGCGGTTAGGCTTAATTGCGATTGCAGATCCAAAAACAGGGGAGATTTTAGCCAATGCCATCTATCCTACTTATGATCTTCTGGACTATAATGCTTATCCAATTGAGAACCGCCGAAACATAGTGGTTACTGATACTTACGAACCGGGATCCACATTCAAGGCGGTGACAGCGGCAGCAGCTTTGGACTCTGGGGTGGCAACTCTGAACACGCACTTCTTTGATCCGGGTTATATCAAAGTATCGGGATGGATGATTCGGTGCTGGAACAGGGGCGGCCACGGCCCACAGTCATTTACCCAAACATTAGAGAATTCATGTAACCCGTTCTATGCCAAATTAGGCATTGATCTGGGCGGGGAAAGGTTTTACCATTATTTGAAGACGTTTAAGTTTGGTGATCGCCTCGGTGTTGACTTTCCTGGTGAAGCTCCGGGGACAGTACGGCCCCCGTCAGAAAAGATACCGCTGGTTACCTGGGCAAATATTGGCTTTGGCCAGGGCATGACATGTACTCCGCTGCAGCTTTTGGCCGCGTTTGCGACGATAGCCAATGACGGCATCTTCTGTGTTCCCCATTATGTTAAAGCGATTCGTACTGAAGAGGGTGAGTTCAGCCCTGATATTCCTCCGCCGGAACGAATTTTGGATCAGAACATCGCCAGTATGGTCAGCAAGGTCCTGCGTTCGGTTATCGCCAATGGATCCGGAAAGAAAGCAGACGTAAAGGGATATGCTGTAGCAGGAAAGACAGGCACAGCCCAATTGGTCGAACATGGCCGTTATTCACATTCAAAAACCGTTACTTCCTTTGCCGGTTACGCCCCGGAAGATGATCCCAAGATTGTTGGGCTGTTGGTGTTGTGGGAACCGCAAGGAGCTTTCTATGGCGGGATCATTGCCAGCCCGGTGTTTGCCCGACTGGTTGAACAAATTATGCCCTATTTGGGTGTCAAACCGGAAAAAGAGAGCACCATTGACCGAAGATTGGCAGTGAAGGTTCCGAATGTGCTGGGCAAACCAACGACTGAAGCCCAGAAATTGCTGACAGAAGCTGGATTCAGGGTGGAAACAGCCGGATCCGGTTCCCGGATCATCGACCAGATTCCGGCCCCCAATGCCGAAGTATATCCCCAAACCACAGTGATTATCTATACGGATCTTGACTATCTTCCTGTCTATACTGAACTTCCTGATCCGATCGGCGTTTAGGAGCACTCAGGCAAAGGTTGGCCAGCGGGCAGCGTCCGCACTGGGGCTTTCGAGCGTGGCAAAGTCTGCGCCCGTGCTGAATCAGCCAGTGATGAGCGTCTTTCCAGAGATGTTCGGGAAAAGCCTGCATCAACTGTTGTTCGGTCTGTTCTGGATTTTTACTCTTGGCCAAACCAAGACGGTTGGCAACCCGGTGGACATGGGTATCCACCGCAAAGGCGGGTACATCAAAAGCATTGGCCAGTACTACATTGGCGGTCTTGCGCCCGACACCAGGCAACTGCATCAACTCTTCGCGGGTTTGAGGCACTTCTCCGCCAAAGCGTTCAATCAGAATCCGACAAGTTTTCATAATATTACGGGCCTTTGTCTGCCAGAGGCCAGCTGAACGGATATATGCTTCCAGCTCTGCGATTGACAGTCGAGCAATATCTTCCACACCAGGGTGATCGTGAAACAGTCGGCGGGTGATTATGTTCACCCGCTGATCTGTACATTGAGCCGAAAGAATCGTGGCAATCAGCAGCTGGAAAGGGGTTCGATACTCCAATTCGGTCTGGGCATTTGGATAGGCAGCCTTTAAAGCTGTCAGAATCTCTGTGATGGTGCCTGGCTCAAGCATTAACTACACTCCTTCTGAAATCAAAGAGCGCTTTATCTTCCTTAAGCGCTCTCTCACAGCTTGCGATATCCTTTTATATCCTCTTCGCTGATAATCTGCGGTTCCGCCGGAACGGTGTCCTTGCCCTGGGCGCATTTTGTGCAGCTTTCACAATTCTTGGTAACTCGTACCAGACCGTCTTCATCGATGATCAGCCCGTGGGGGCAGTCATGGGGGACGTCGTTTAAGCGCAGCAGGCTGCCGATGACCTCCAGAATCTTTTCTTTAAGCGTCTTTTTACCTGAAGGCCGCAAGTCAGCCAGGGCTTCGCGGTATGTAACCTGTTCCTGGAGCAACCGGCTTTTGGCAATCCGGTGATAGGTTGCATATAAAAAAAGATCAGCTTCTGTGCGATTGGGGAAGTCATCCAGCAACTTTTCCCTGCGGATTTCTTTTATAACAGGGAGATAAATTTCATAATACCATTGCTTGGCAACATGGAAGAAACTGTCATTGATATAATAACCTTTATATTCTTCTTGTTCGAACTGCTCGATCTGCTTGAGCAGTTCTTGATACATTCCCAGCTCTGTAAACTCAATATCTGACAGTCCAGTGCGGTATTCAAATTGCGCTCTTTCGCGCCATAAAAGATGCTGCATGGAATCGCCAACAGGCAAGAACTCGGTGACGTAAGCATCAATATAGATTTGGCCAAGTTCTTTTGCGGCAGCAACACGGTGATGGCCGTCCAAGACATAGTACTTGTCTCGTACCTTGTACAGGCTGACGGGAGGCAGGACCACTCCTTCTTCCAAGGCCTTCTTGATCCGGGCGTAACGTTCCATGGCAGTTCGCGACGTGAGGCGGAAGCGAAACTGAGCATCAAAATCCTGCCACCGGTTCACAGAACCAACGATCTTTTTTACCTCAACGGTTCGCAGCCCTTGTTCAATGGTTTCGATCAGGTTCTGCTCAGACACCTGGCGGCTAAATGACTCGATCGTTTTTCTGGAAAACATATGGCCACCTCCTTAAGGCGCGGATCATTCATTAGTATCCAAAATGTGGTAGCCATAACCATTGATGACCTTTGTACTGTTGACTACATCGATTCGTTTCTGTTTCAAACCGTAATTTAAGTGGGTGTGGCCATGAATAAAGTACCGCGGCTGGTACTTATGAATCATTTTTGAAAATGTCAAAAACCCTTTGTGACATTGATCTTCTGCGTCGTGAATGCCGAATGGGGGAGCGTGGGTGAGTATAATATCAATCTTTCGTGCCAGCAAGATTCTTAAGCGCATGCGCTGCCACTGCCACCACATTTGTCGTTCTGTTCTCTGTACGGCTCTAGGAGAGTGATAGAACATCGATCCCTCGTAGCCAATGATTGTCAGATCTTTCACTTTCACGATCCGGCCATCTATGTTTTCGCCACCTTCCGGCGGTTCCCGATCATAATCGTAGTCGTGATTGCCGCGGACATAGTACAGAGGAGCATTGAAAACTGACATTAAATAGGAAAGATACCATGCTGGTAAATCACCAGCGGAAAGAATAAGATCAATATCGGGAAATCGATCACGTCGAAAGTGGTCATACAGTAAGGGATCTACAGTATCGGCTACAACCAGTATTTTCATATCCTCGCCTCCCTTATAGTATAGGGGTAGATATCATGTGATAGCAAGGCGTTTCCTGTAAAAGATTCGTGAATTTGCTGTCAATCGCCTTCACCAGGCTCAGTCAAATAGGTGGGCGTTCCGTTCTCTTCAGCGGCAACCCTTCTTTTGTTGGCGACTTCAGCTAATATTTTATCTTCAAAGGAAATTCCCCTCAGTTTCTCGAAAATATTAGGAGGCGTCACAATGGTGCTGTAACGTTTCGGCGCATTATACCAAACGGCTTTCTCGCCCTGGACAGCTTCCACTTTAGCAAGGTTTTCGTATAAAGTTACGCGAATTCCCCATCGGGCGCCTGGTTCGATCTCAAGATAGACGGCAGACTTGTCTGTAGGACGAGTCCACTTGCCTTTGTCAAGTCCTTTGATCACAACGTTCTTCCTTTCTTTCTGAATCATTAATCGAACTTACGCCCTCTCTATTCGACATTCGGTAACGAAATTCCTAGGAGGAATGTAAAGACATGGTCCTGATACTCTTGGTGTTGCTTGCTTCTCTCGTATGCAATCCTACTGCAGCGGCGGAGCTTCCTTCCGAACTTCCGGCTTCAGCAAAGGCAGAGGAGGCGGGATTTCGCTTTTCCGATATGGGTTGGTCAAAAGAGGAGGACAATTTCTTTGAATATGTACCCAATCAGGGAGTGTTTGAGAGGGGCAAACGCGTCTATGGCTTCATGGAAGTAACAGGTTTTGAGAATTACTACACCAATGAGATATATCATATTGATCTCACGGTCGATGTCTATCTGAAGACCGGATTTGGACTCAGATTATTTGGCCAGCGTGATGTGATTGAGTTTGATGACACGGCTAAGGAACCAATAGAGGATATTTGGTTTTATCTGTGGGTGGATATTCCCTGGTGGGCACCACCAGGGTCATATATAGCTGAGGTCGTTGTCCGGGATCGGATCGGTAATCAGAAAATTGTGCACAGCGAAAGAATAAGGGTTCGTTAAGGAACAAAGATGTCTTTGGAGGTGAATTGGATGACGGTTCGCAATCGGAGAAAAATGGTTGGGATTCCGCGGGGTGTAATCAGCCGGCTGCCGGTGTATTACCGGTATTTATCGGGACTGTCCCAAGCGCAGGAGAAAATCTCCTCAGCTGAACTGGGCAAAGCTTTGAACATGACGGCTGCTCAAATTCGCTCTGATCTAAGTTACTTCGGTTCATTTGGGTTGCACGGGTATGGTTATCGCGTCAATGAACTGAAACAGCACATCGCTGAGATCTTAGGCTTGGATCGAGCTTATCAACTTGTACTGATCGGTGCAGGAAACTTAGGCAGAGCCCTGGCTAGTTATAAGAATTTCCGGCTCAGGGGGTTTATCATTAACGCTATTTTTGACAGTGATCCGCAAGTAATCGGGGAAGAACTGGCCGGAGTTCAAATCCAGGCAATCGACAATCTGGAGGATTACTTGCAGGAAAATGCCTGTGATATAGCCGTGATTTGTACACCGCGCGAAGCCAGCCAAGCTGTATGTGATCGCTTGGTATCAGCAGGGGTAAAGGCGATATGGAACTTCTCGCCAATTCATTTACACGTTCCCGATGATGTGATTGTGGAACATATCCATCTGACCGACAGCCTGCTGCAGCTTTCATTTCAGCTAAGACAACGAACGGCGCCAAATCAATCCGAACCATCGAATTAAGACCGAAAGCCGATTGACATTTGACTTTTTATGGATATGATAGTAATAATACACGTAATCTAATTGCAGCAGAGAGAGGACTGGGTATGATGCTGTGGGGAACGATCGTCAATGCCTGCGCCATTGTGGTGGGGTCAGCAATCGGCATGCTGTTTCATCTGCGTGAGGATATCCGGTTGACCATAATGCAAGGGCTAGGGTTGGTAACCATTGTCCTTGGTATGAAAATGGGGTTGGATCATGGTAACATCCTGATTCCAATCGCCAGTTTAGTGATTGGTGGCTTTATCGGTGAAAGCCTAAAACTGGAAGCAAGACTGGCAGCTTTAGGCAAATGGTTGGGCGGGCGGCGATCAGCTGGCGAAGCCAATCAGTTTATCCAGGGATTTGTAACTGCATCGTTGGTGTTTTGTGTCGGAGCAATGGCCGTTATTGGGGCATTGGAAGGCGGTCTAAAAGGGAGCCATGACACCCTGTATACCAAAGCGATGTTGGACGGGGTCAGTTCCATCTTTTTTGCCACTTCATTTGGAGTCGGGGTGTTGTTTTCTGCGATTCCAGTATTGGTCTACCAAGGGACAATCACGCTCTTTGCCAGTTTTTTGGAGCCATTCTTTGACGCCAGCGCTTTACAGGCTATGGGAGCAACGGGGGGAATGCTGATTATCGGCATCGGGATCAACATCTTGGGAATTGGTAAAATCTCAGTGGGGAACCTTCTGCCATCACTGATTATTGCTGTAATTTTGTCCATGTTTGGCAGTTAAGCAGAGATGGGGATAGACATATCGTGCAGATATAAGAGCAACAGCTGCCAAAGTTATGCGGCAGCTGTTGCTCTTATCCTATATTCTGGGTTAGATTGGTTGTTCATCCAAAGGTGCCTATTTTGTTGATGCTCTTGTCAAAGCATCACGAACAGCGATGTTGCCGGTAAAGGTCAAGCCGGTAGCACCGGAAATTACATCAACATATCCAGGAGTAGAAGTCTTGGCTTGTTCAGCATATTGCTGCCAAGCAAACTCTAATGGCCAGTTGTAAGTAGCAGGATCCATGACTGTATAGTCGGTCTTCACTCTTGAGAACTTCACATCGACAATCTTGTCATTCTCGATGGTGACTCTGACCAGTTCATAGTAGCCATGAGGATCCCAGTGCGATCTGCCTAAGAAAACACCATCAAAATACTCGCCAAGTTTCGCGTTTGGATCAGCTTTCATTAAAGCTCTCTCGACAGCTTGTTTGAACATAGTGGAGCTGCCGGTTGCTTTAGTGACGATATCTACGTCGGCACCCTGTGCTTCAACAAACTTCTGAGCAAGTGTTTGACTTGCTTCTCTAGCTTCTGGCCATGAATAGACTGCAAAATCCTTTTCCACGAGAATGTCGGTGTACTCGCGGAGAATTACAGCTGCAAGCTTGCCATCCTCAATAAATACCTTGGCGTAGCCAATACTTCTCGCACCCGCATCTGACCAAGCTTCATATACACCGTCTACCCAATTGGCTGCAGATGCCATGCTGGAAACAAGAAACAAAACCATAAGAGCTAATACAACTGTCTTTCTCATCGAAATCCTCCCCCTAAAGTACTGTGTGAGCACTTTCACCAATCAACCCAAATATAGCTTAACATCATTTTTGTAATCAGTCAACGATTATATTGTTAAAAAACCCACTTCTTGTGAAGTGGGTAACACCATGGTGAAGTGGGTTTTCTTAACCTTCATCGCTTGTATGTGTCGTTCTTGATTTCCCAATGCAAAAGCAATGTGATTAGTGACCTGATGATCACCAAGCCGCCCACGGCAATCAATTCATAGATGTCTCTGGCCACAATCGTTTTCAAGATCTCACCGGCAAGCAGGAATTCCAGTCCTAAGGTCATACCCTGCGCAAGCTGCAGTTTTAGTTCTGAGTCTGGCTCTTGAAATCTCAAGCGGCAGTATCTGATGAATACCACAATAGATGAATAGCCAATGATCAAGATACCGATGCTCTCCAAGACCCAAATGAGAACTTGAGTCAAATCAGCAAGAATCGTGTGCATGAGTTCCATAACATTACCCCTTGTCCACATTTTGATATCAAAAAGAGCCTCTTGCGAGGCTCTTCATGTCCCATTTGAGATAGTCACAACCATTACCACTTCATTGCCGAGCGCTTGTGCCCGTTCGTGGAGCGAGCGCAGGGCAGACCAGACATGGTCAGGGTCTCCGTGGATATGGGTGCTTAAAGACCCAATATCATACTGAAGCTGGTAATCGTTGAGCGCTTGCAGCGATTCACTAATCACTCGATCGGAGTCAAGCGTCTCTACAGGATATAAGGAAACCTCAGCTGAGATCATAATTGGCACCTCCTAAGATTTCCCTTATTATTCCCGGGAAATCTTAGGAGTAATCAGTAAATCCACCTGGCAAGCTATCTTGGTGGAATGCACAGTTGTTGCCCAGGAAAGATCAGGCTCGGATTACTGACTTGTGGATTGGCCCTGATTAACGCATCAAGGCTGATGCCAAAACGCCTGGCAATTGTAAACATACTGTCTCCCGGCTGTACTGTGTAGCGCGTCGAGCCGGGTGGACAAACAGGAGTTGACGGTGCTCTCGGTACGCAAATCCTTTGTCCTGGCCTGATTTGGTTTGGATTCGGGATTTGTGGATTGGCTGCAATCAAAGCATTGAGACTGACACCAAATCGTTGGGCAATAAAGAACATCGTATCCCCAGGCTGTACTATATAGACAAATGTGTTCGGCGGACAATCACTGGGTGGTGCGCCAGTGGGAACACACACTGTCTGCCCAGGCAAAATCAGGTTTGGATTTGGGATTTGTGGGTTAGCTGCAATCAGGGCATCTAAGCTTACACCAAACCTCTGGGCAATAAAGAACATCGTATCTCCAGGTTGCACTATATAGGCAAAAGTATTTGGCGGACAGACGGTTGCAGCCTGTGGTACACAAACTGTTTGTCCCGGCCTGATTTCGCTTGGATCCGGAATCTGTGGATTGGCCGCAATCAAGGCTTCCAAGCTGACACCAAATCTCTGGGCAATCAAGAACATGGTGTCACCAGGTTGAACAATATAGGCAAAAGTGTTCGGCGGACAGGTAAAATTAGTCTGCTGTGTCAATTGCTGATCGTGACAATTTTGACAATCAGTCGGATTAAATTGAGCGTCCGAACTGTCAGTATACCGGTTTTCCAACTTATTTCCCCCTTTGCTCATGGATACTAGCTATCCAGCAGTTACTACTAAACTATGAAGCAAAGAGAGAAATTGCTACAACCATCCATTATCATAGCGCAGCTGTCACAATTAATCAAGCTTTGCCGAAGTAGCTGTCACGGAAGGGTTTTCACAGGCAATCACGAACTATGATGGTGAAAATTCACCACCCGGAGGGGAGTTTTATGGGAGAGGTTTACGTCTTTGCCAACCAGAAAGGCGGTGTAGGCAAGACTACGTCCACGTTCAATCTAGGAGTTGCTTTAGCAGAAATCGATCAGCGGGTCTTGCTCATTGATCTTGATCCCCAGGCGGGTTTGACATATTGTGCCGGATATGAACCGGACGAGCTTGAGGAGACGATCTATAGGTGTTTATTACGGGACATTTCACCTTGGGACTTGATTCTCACTACCAAGTATGGTGTTGATTTACTACCGGCGAATATAGATCTAGCAGTAGCAGAGATGCAATTGTTGAATGTTCCGGCACGGGAACGGAGGCTAACGCGAGTAATCAATCAGGTCAGAGACCAATATGATTTTATCATTATTGACAGCCAGCCGTCATTGGGTGTTTTAACAATTAATGCTCTGGCTGCAGCAAACAAGGTGATAGTTCCTGTCTCATGTGAATTCTTGAGTATTCGAGGCACTCAGGCCCTATTAAAGTTAATTGCTAAAATTCGCGGCCAGCTGAACAGTGCGCTCCAGGTAGCAGGGTTGCTGCCGACAATGTTTGATGCCCGTACCATCCATGCCCGGCAGATTATCAAGATCTTAAAAACCGAGTTTAAGGACATCCATCTCTATCCGTATCAAGTAAACCGCAGTATCCGTTTTTCAGAAAGCGCCGCCGAACAAAAACCTATCTTTGATGTCAAACTGCAAGTGCCTGGAGCACTGGCTTATCGAGAACTGGCAAGGGATCTGGTCAAATCAAAAAGGCGGGATTCAAGTTAGCAGCAAAAGCTAGGAGCGGTAGGGTTAGGCAGAGGCCAGGTTAAAGGCCATATTACAGGGGGGCTCTTCTAATGCGTTGCAGAGTGTGGTTGGTTTTTCTGCTGTTGCTGTTCTGGGTTCAGACTGTTTGGGCAGCCCAGGTGGTTTTTCTTGATGTTGGCCAAGGCGATGCAATCTTGATAATTTCGGATCAAGGAGGCGCAATGCTCATCGATGCAGGCACCAGGACAGCGGGTAGAGCGGTAGTGGTGCCTTTTTTGCTTAATCTGGGCATTGACTCCCTTGATGTTGTGGTTATGACACATCCTCATGCGGATCATATCGGAGGACTAATCCCCGTACTGGAAGAGATTCCGGTCCAGTGTGTCTATGCAAACTATGAAATCCATACAACAGAGACCTATAAAGAGCTGCTCTTGTTGATCGAAACTTTAGATATTCCATTCATCCGGGCTGAACCGGGAATGGAAATTGAAATCGCCGGTATTGATCGAATCGAAATCCTCCATCCCAGTTATCCGCTTTCTGATGACATTAATAATAATTCGATCGTAATCCTGATGGAAACCGATGGAATCAGCTTTCTGTTCACAGGTGACATAGAAAAAAAGGCTGAAGAGTATCTCATTCAGCAAGCAGAGCTTGCGGCACACTTCGTCAAAGTTCCCCATCATGGCAGCAAGACTTCAAGTCATCTGGGATTTCTGATGGCTGTTGAACCCAACAAGGCGATCATATCGTGTGGGGAGGGCAATTCCTACGGACATCCGGATCTTGAGGTGTTGCTGAGATATACTGCCTTCGGTGTTGACATCTATAGGACCGATATTCATGGAGCGATTACCGTGTTAGTTGAAGATGGGACAGTGGACATAAAAACCCAGAAAAGCAGTGTCCGTCTACCTGCACGCTGAGTATGTAGTTAGTACCGTACAGAAACTGCAAATGGAGGTTTCGCTATGCAGTGGACTGCCATCGTCGATCGCTTGGAAGAAGATTTTGCAGTGTTAGAGTGTGTCTTGCCTGGTGGCGACAAAGGAGAGGAATACCTGGTGATCACCATTCCCCGTAAGCTGCTGCCGGAAAAGATTAAAGAAGGCGACTTTCTCACGGCTGTGTGGGAGATCGATCATGAAAAAACCAATTCTGCCCGCGAAGAAATCGCCTCCATCCTGGAGCGGTTGGCTAATCGCTCTCGCGATCGGTAGAGCCAATTCTGCTGATGATGGCTTTCATCTCGGCTTTACGCTGATCTGTTCTGGCTAGATCCGGGACAATACTCAAAATTCTGTCTCCAGCCATTAAGCAGTTTACCACTTGCCCTTCTGCCAGCGAGTGGTTGTCCTGGCACTTATGGTAAAGGCAATCTTCACCGGAAGGCGCTGGGCTTTGGCCCCTGAGGGGTTCGAGCCTGATCACACCATCACCAATGGCATCAATGATAAAATATTCAGTTTTCAAAAACGAAGGCATGGTCAAGATCAGTAAAACCATTGAGAACAAAAGAAAGCGTACCATCAAGTACCCCTTTCTTTTGGGTCCGCAAAAGGCTATTATATATTTAGGGATAAATCAGTAAGTTCCTGCAAACCATCATTGAGGGGCAGAGGAGATGATTGGGTGCAATATGCTGTTATCGGTGGAACCGGTGTTTATGATCCGGGATTTCTAAGTAGTGTGCAGGAAATCGAGGTGCAAACACCCTACGGAAAAACAGAGTTGATTGCCGGGATTTACAAGCAGCTGGAGATAGCATTTGTTTCCCGCCATGGCAAAAGTCACTCAGTACCTCCCCACAGGGTGAATTACAGAGCTTTGATGTGGGCTCTAAAATACCTTGGCGTCCAGTATGTGGTTGCAACCAATGCGGTAGGCACCTGCAATCCTAACTTGCAGGTGGGTGATTATGTACTGGTGGATCAGTTTATCGATCTGACGAAGTCCAGAACTTTGACCTTTTTTGATGGTGATCAGGGACCGGTTGTTCATGTGGACGTTACGTATCCATATTGCCCAACTTTGCGAGAGGCACTGCTTTTACTGGGGCGGCAGATGGGCGTAGCGATTCATGGTCAAGGGTGTTATGCCTGTTTTGAAGGGCCACGCTACGAGACTGCTGCAGAGGTGCGAATGGCAGCGATGCTTGGTGGCGATGTTCTTGGCATGACAGGAGTGCCTGAGGTTGTCTTGGCGCGGGAGGCCGGAATCTGTTATGCATCTATTTGCATCGTGACCAACATGGGAGCAGGATTAGCGGGGAATACTCTCTCCCACATCGAAGTAAGCAAAGTGGTTAACGAGAGAATGAATTCTGTACGCCGGCTGGCGGTTGATTCCTTGGTATTAGCCTCAGAAAAAGCCAGTTGCCGATGCAGCGAAAGTGGCGTATCTTTACCGGGCTTGCAGGAAATTTAGCCTTTGATGTGAAAGTTTACCAAATGCAACCTAAGGGGGGATTAACCATGACAATCAGAACAGCAGTAGTCGGATATGGCAATATAGGGAAATATGCTGTAGAGGCGATTTTGGCTTCCCCTGATCTAAAATTGGCCGGAGTAGTACGGCGTCAGGCACACAAAACACCAGAACTGGCTGACACCCCAGTGGTTACGGATATCGATGAGCTAGGCAGTGTGGATGTGGCTTTGGTATGTACACCAACTCGATCGGTTCCCCAGTATACTGCAGCATTATTGGCTAAAGGTGTCAATACAGTTGACAGCTATGATATCCACGGTAAGCTGGTCGATCTTCGTCAGGAACTGGATCAAGTGGCCAGAAAGCACAATACTGTTGCAGTCATTTCCGCTGGGTGGGATCCAGGCACCGATTCCTTGATCAGGGCTATCTTCAGTTTAATGGCGCCAAAGGGGATTACATATACCAATTTTGGCCCTGGGATGAGTATGGGTCATTCTGTAGCTGTTAGGGCTGTTGAAGGGGTTGATGATGCTGTATCGATCACAGTTCCAGTTGGTACCGGAATTCATCGCCGCTTAGTCTATGTCCAGCTGGCGGCGGGAGCTGACTTTGAATCGGTAGAACAGGCAATCAAGGCCGATCCATACTTCATTAACGATCAGACTGAGGTTTATCAAGTAGAAGACGTCAGTCAACTGATCGACGTTGGCCACGGTGTGGCCATTGAACGCAAGGGAGTCTCTGGCCGGACCAGTAATCAGTTGTTCAAATACGAAATGCGGATTAATAACCCAGCATTGACAGCCCAGATCATGGTGGCTTGTGCCAGAGCAAGTGTAAAACAAAAACCGGGAGCTTATACTATGCTCGAGATCCCCATTATTGACTACTTAGCCGGAGACCGGGAAGCTTTATTGCGGCAGTTAGTGTAACAGATATAGGAGGATGAACATGAATCAGGTTAGAGTTCGGTTCGCTCCCAGCCCCACAGGATATCTGCATGTTGGCGGAGCGCGGACCGCTTTGTTTAACTATCTATATGCCAAACAAAATCAAGGTGTATTTGTTTTAAGGATTGAGGATACAGATTTGGTGAGAAGTACAGACGCTTCCACTCAAGCAATTCTGGATGCCATGAAGTATTTGGGGTTGGATTGGGATGAAGGCCCCGAAAAGGGTGGCGACTATGGACCCTATTTTCAGTCGCAGAGGCTGGAGCTATATCAACAGTATGCAGACAAGCTCTTGGCATCAGGAAGAGCTTATCAGTGTTTTTGTACGCCCGAAGAGCTGGATCAAATTCGCCAGGAAGCGGTGGAACAAAAACGTGATCCCAAATATGACGGCCGCTGCCGTAACTTGACTGAAGCACAGCGGCAGGAGTTGATCAGGCAAGGGCGCAAACCTGTAGTCAGGTTTAAGGCGGATTATGATGGAACAACGCTGGTGGATGATCTAATCAGAGGCAAGGTTACTTTTGATAACAACCAGCTCGACGACTTTGTAATCATCAAATCTGACGGCATGCCCACCTACAATTTTGCTGTAGTTATCGATGACGCATTGATGGCGATTACTCATGTCATCCGCGGGGAGGACCATCTGTCCAACACACCGAAGCAGATTCAGATTTATGAAGCCCTTGGTTTTAGCGTTCCCCAATTCGCCCATATTCCAATGATTCTAGGGCCGGATCGGACCCGGCTGAGCAAACGCCATGGAGCGACCTCCGTTGGACAGTTTCAGGAAGAGGGTTACCTTGCCGAGGCGATGGTTAATTATCTAGCTTTGTTGGGATGGTCCTTTGACGATTCTCAGACTCTGTTCAGCAAGAACGAGTTGATTGAGAAGTTTACTCTGGCCAAGGTGTCCAAGAATCCTGCCGTATTCGATTTAGCTAAATTGCAGTGGATGAACGGTGTATATATTCGCGAGTTGAGCCTGGACGAGTTGTATGAACAGACACTGCCTTTGTTCCAAGGATGGGGTTTTGTACCCACAGAAGTCAGCTCAGAGCTGGTGGGTAAGGTCAGATCAGTTCTAAAGATCTTGCAGGAGCGCATCAAGGTCTTGTCTGAATTAAGAGAGGTTAGTTATTACTTTTTCCAGGATGAATTGCATTATGACGAAAAGGCTGTGCGCAAAGTTCTGGGCAAAGAGGGTGCAGTTGAGATATTAAGTACACTCTTGCCGGAGCTGCTCTCTGTCACGGATTATACCCAGGAAAACTTAGAGCCGATTTTCCGTAAGGCTCAAGAACAGCATCAGCGCAAGCTTGCAGACATTATTCAACCGGTTCGGGTCGCTGTAACGGGCACAAACGTCAGTCCAGGTATTTATGATGTGCTCGCCATTTTGGGACGGGCGAGAACTTGTCAGCGGATAAAAGATACTTTGGCTCTCATTAAGAGCAGACAGGAGGGATCACTTGGTGTATAAGGTTGATGTTAAGTGGAATGGCAAAATGGCGTTTACCGGAATCTCTGAACGGTCTCAGAACAAGGTACGAGTAGATACATCGGTTGAGAATGGCGGTGAGGGTTCTGGTGTATCACCAATGGAGGCCGTGTTGATAGGGCTAGCAGGTTGTTCAGGCATGGATGTCGTGAGTATTCTTGCCAAAAAGCGGGTCAGCTTTAGTGATTTGGTGATCACTGTTGAAGGTACACGCCGTAATGAACACCCGAAGATCTTTACAGAAATCCACCTAAAATACACCTTTTCCGGTGAGGATCTTGCATCCCAGCGCAAAGCACTTGAGGACAGCGTCCAGCTGTCGATGGAAAAGTACTGTTCGGTAGCGGGCATGCTCAACAAAGCAGCTAAGTTAACCTGGCAAGTAGAACTGGCCTGAGGGCAGGATCACCAGGCTAGTGCAAAGATAGGGGTTTACAAGGACTAAGGAAGATGCTATAATTACATTTGTGGTTAGCTCCCATCGTCTAGGGGTCTAGGACACCGCCCTCTCACGGCGGAGACAGGGGTTCGAATCCCCTTGGGAGTACCAGTTAAAAGTTAAATAAACCACCCGGTTATGGGTGGTTTTTGCTATGCCAGAATATTTTCCAAGAACCAGCTAATAAACTGCTGATAATCAAAGCATGGTTTGCCTGTGTAGTACTGTTGATACCACTGCTGCAGCTGCCGGTCTTCTGTAACGAGCAGATCACAACTGGCGGCAGCTGTGTGGGCAATGATCAGATCCGGGATTGGCGGCAGTTGCTCCCTGTCAACCGCTTTGGAGGGAACCACCTGCCGGGGAATGCTTTGGATTAGACGGCGCTTGCGGGGATCCTTGATTCCAGCGATTTCCTGTTCTTGAATCTCACACGTAACAAGAGTTAACAGACCAGAAGCTGCGGCTTGCCAGATATCCGGAAAGAACTGATCGATTATCAACTTGTCAAAGATATTGGTATCGAACATTAATAGCTTCATGTGCCTAGTATTGCGGGAAAATCATATTTTGTCAAGACATCTTGAGCAGGATAATGAATCAAGAAACAGAAATAGTCTATAAGTGCTACTTCTGCTGCCTTGCAGCATAGATTTAACGGTAGTCATTTTTACCCAAATAGTGGGAGGGTGTTGATCATCTTAAGGCGTTTTTTTGAGTGGTGGCGGTTTTGGCTGCTATGGATCATCAGTGCAGGGCTTAATTTCGTTATTTTGGCGACTGTCCGTCAGTTCTATTACACAGATGATGTTTACTCCGACTATTTCAAGCACGTGGCCGGGCTGATCGATAACTGGGTGTATGTGATTGGCGGCTTTACCTGCCTGCTTTTGATTTACCTAATCAATGCCTTCTACAAAGACAAAACATTGATCGTTGCCCGTTTCACCTTTGTCAGTGCAATTCAATTCTTGCTGCTGGGCATCTTGCGTTTAACCACTGCACCTTTTGCGGAAAAGCATAACAGCACCTTCCAGTTAACACCAGCGTATGTCTGGTTTTCTATCGGAGCCATCTTCATTGGCGTAGTGTTGTTGGTGCTTGCGGCCCGAAACGGTGGTGAGTCGCTATGGGTAATGATCAAACGACTGCTTCGCTTGCGTCGAGAAGACAAGTACTGGTAATTGGTAGAAAAGGCCTCATCTAGAATCGAGGCCTTTTTTGATTGATATGATAGTTGTTTCTAGAGATATGCCATCCATGCAAATGGGGATTGAAAGGGACACGAAGCTGCTGAGTCTGGAACTTATTGACAGTCTCTCGATAAACGGCAGCTGTCTTTTCAGCCATGGTGCGGCTGCTGAGATGTTCGAGAGCATAAGCCCTGCTGAAACGCTGAAGTCTCCGCAGTTTTTTACGGCTTTTCGCCAGCATTCCCAAGTCATGGGCTAATTGACTCAACGCGCATCGCCCCAGCGAGCCTGAAAAACTTAAGTTGGGATCGCGAACTGCTTGCTGATCAACGATACCGTCGTATCTCGTGTTCAGCAGTAGGACAGCGCAGCCTGCGGCCATCGCCTCCCGGGCAGTCCGGCCACACCCGGCCACAATGTTGGCTCTGCTGAGGAGTGACTCAATATTCGTTTGCCAGGGAATATATTCCGCATTACTCAGCGGAGGCTGCCAATTAGCCACGACAATCAAATTAAGATTAGGGATTTGTTCAACAGCTGCAGCCAGCTTCTTGAGAGCATAGACTTTTGACCAGTCCAGGCGAGCGACGTAATAAACGTTGAGCTTTCTTTCTTTCTTGGCAGGTTTAAAGCGGTCAACATCTACACCGTTGGGGATGATCACAATCTTGTCCTTGTAGACTGGCATTAATTCAGCAGCCGCATTGGGCCCGACTGCAATAATTCTTTGAGCATGTTCCAACGCTTGTTGATATTTGGGGTGTGAAAAGCCAAGGCCATGACAGGTGACAACGAAGGGGATTCGATGAGCCTTGGCAATATTTTTAGTGAAGGAAAAAATAGTGGAACTGTGGCAATGAATGACATCCGGCTTAAAACGCCTGATGGTTTGGTTAATCTCTGAGCGTTGATTGGTGCTGTGGTGAACAATCCCAGCCTTGCGGAGCATTGGCCCGTAATAGGATTTGAACATGGTGGTGTGAATGCCGGTGAAGATGATCTCGGTTTGATGGCCAAGTTTCTGCAGCTGGATCGCTAAGTCAAGCACATGTGTTGATTGACCACTTAAAAAAAACTCGGTAGTTAACAGGACGCGCATGACAAACCTCCGTGCCTTAACTACCAATAGTTTATGCAGAGAACGGAAGTCGTGATATTAATCAGACTTGACAATGAGGAACAAACCCAAGCCAATGAACAAAAGCGACCATACGATTTGCCACGAAACCCTTGGTGCGATCTTGAGGAGCAAAAGGACAGCGCCAACAGCCAACAACACAAGCCCGAGGATGCGGTTGCGGGAACTTTCACTGTTGTGATTCGGTCTGGTACGGTCCACAATTCGGTTCCAAGAGTCCCGCACTGTTGTGCCGATTTCCCGCGAATTGTCACTTTTATGAGGATTGGCAGGAATTATAAACAGTGCAACCAGGTAGAGCAGGAGCCCAATTCCGTGGAGGAGAGTGAACAAAACCCACAGTAAACGGACTAGAGTGGGATCAACGTTAAAGAACTCTGCGATACCACCGCATACCCCGCCGAGTACTTTATCATTTGACAGGTATAAGCGCTTTGGTTCCACTTGATTACAACTCCTTTCGGGCTAATAATTGCATTATTCAAGAATCAGGTTCCAATTCCCTTCCAGGATTGACTAAAAAAGCTGAACCCTTACTCCTAAAGCCAGGTTTGTATCGGTCTTATAGATATGCTTTGCTGCCAGGATCAAATAATCAGTTATTTCAGCAGTAAGCATTCCATATGGCTGTTTGTGGCCAAAGTGATAACCAGCCCCCAGCGCCAAGTTGAGCATGGGCAGATTAGACTTTAACCGGTAATGAACTCCCAGCTGCAGCGCTGAAGACTTCAGTTCCACAGAACAGATTACTGATAGTCTTTGCCCAAGGCTGAGCTGGTAGCCAGCATCGAGAGTTGATACTACCAGATGGGAAGCAATAACGCTTTTTTCCAAAATTTCCCCAATTTCATGATCTACATACTCATAGGGACTGCTGCGCACAGCATTAAAAAGATCCGGCGTAGAAGACATGCCGATTGCGTAACGGTTCTGATCAGGCTCCCATCGGCCAAATTCAGCAAGAGCCTGGTTTTTGATTTCTGGATAGAGGACTGGCCTTCTGTTCAATTGCTCAGTTGGTAACTGACTGCGGTAGACGTAGACATGATAATACTCGGTGCTGATCTCAACCTCGTTTTCGCGGGCAACGTTAGCCAGCGCCCTTGCCAAGGTTTGATGATCAGGATGCAGATCCTGGATATGTACAGTCCGATGGCTGCTTCCCGGATGCAGCTTAGCCAACGCCCGCATGATTGCTTCTACATCTTTTTGGGGAATATTGCCATCCTGATAATCCAAAAAGATTACCTGTTCCCGCTTGATGCCCAGCATAGCCAGGGCAGCCAAGGCTTCCTCAACCCGTGCCTGGCCAAATTCCGCTTCGCTCAATTGATAGATTTGGCCATCAGGGCCGTTTAGCAGAAAACGGGCCAAAGACCCGGTGCCTTTTGTAAAATAGATGAAATAGTTGTCGTTGCCGGCTAAAAAAGATTGATAGATACTGTCCGCCATACCTAATGTTTCATCATCGGGATGGGGTAGATACCAAAAAACAGTATTGGCTGCCGCTGCCGGATAAGCATACAGGGCAAACCACAGGACAAACATAGTCAAGCTGAACACACTGCAGGAAGAAACTTTAGACTGCATCAGTAATCCCCCTTAGCGAAGCCTAAACGCCATGACGGGCCTGAATCACTGCCAAAATCGACGCCAAAGTGTAGATCAAGAGGGTAAAGGCCAAACAGTTTTAGTTCGGTCCCGATCCCTACCTGGTATTCCACAGCTGCCTGGAGTTGATTAACTGGTGTTGCCATGCTGAACTGACCATACAGATAGGGCCTGGCTAAAGTAACTTCAAAAAGCGAGTCGTACTCTTCCCTGAAATAAATCTTAAGGTTGCTGTTGAACCCGGCCATTAAAGGCTGTCCGGATTCAGCTGCATGTTGTGTGAGCACAGCAGAGGATCCAAGGCAGAAGTTTCTGCTGTTGAAGATGTTGGCATGGGACAAGTGCACTTGCCACAGGTAAGTACCGTTAACCTGATATGCTGCTCCAAGCCGCAAATGATCGCCAAGAGGCAGTGACGCTTTAATCCCAACATTAGGCTGATCCCCTGAGTGCCGCACAAAGAATTCGGTTTCCGCAACATGGGGCTTGTGCCAGCCAACAAACATCTCATGGCCGCCTAAATCAGTTGACAAGCCATAACGGTAACCGATCCTGAACCAGCCCAGTCTTCCATACTGAATGCGAAGGCCTAGTTTGGGAGCGTTGTCATCTGAAAAGGCAAGTTCTGGCATGAGTCCAAAAGGCCGATATGCTTCCAATGCGGCCCGTTCTGCTTCTTTCATAACAGCTTCCAGTTCTGAATCGGAAAGGCCTGATTGGGTGTAAGGAACAAACTCAAAGTCAGGATCTACTTCTAAAACAGCCGCTTTAATTTGATCCAAATATTGCAGGCCGGCGCGATAACCTTGTTCAATGAAGAACTCTGCTTTCTGGTAATCCATGTAAGAATCATATTTAACATCCGGAACAATGATTACATCGGCTGCTTTGGTGTTAAGCTCCACATAGCCACCGATCATGAACCACATTGTCAGCTGTATGTCATTTAGGATACTGTCGAAATCAATATCTTTCAGTTCCTTTTTGACATCTACCCCGATGATCACATTGGCACCATGCGCTTGGGCAACATTGGCAGGAACTGCGTTTTTCATGCCACCGTCGACAAAATAAGTCCCGTCAATTTCCACTGGGGGAAAGAGGGCAGGAATGGACATGCTGGCCTGCACCGCAACGGCTACATTGCCTTGGTGCATGGCCACTTCCCGGCCGGTTTGCAGTTCGGTGATCACCGAATAGAACGGTATTTCCAGCTCATCAAAGGACTTATGCATCAGCAGTACATCAAGGTAACGTTTAAGTCTTTCAGTCCCGATCAACCCGCCGCGGGGAGGAAAAATAACATCAACAAGATTTGCTGAATCAAGATTGGCTACAATAGTTTTCATGTTATCCACAGAGTAGCCTGCGGCGTACAAACTGGAAACGATACTGCCCATGCTGGTTCCAACCAGCATGTGGATGGGGATCCCGTTTTCCTCGAAGGCTTGGATTAGGCCGATGTGGCTGAATCCTCGGGCTGCACCCCCGCCCAAGACCAACGCTACAGACGTAACTGGAGATGCTGCAGCCAGCACGCTTTGGGACAACCACAATATAAATACTATTGACAATAATGCAGTTCGATCATACTTGTTCACCAAGATACTTCACCTGACTAATAATAAAATGGAATGAGTAATATTTCTTGTTAGTCAGCTCCTTATCCTGCTATGGCAGTTGTTTCCTCGGCGGAAATCTGGTTGACAGGCAGCAGGATAATATTGCATTTAAGGTGAACTAAACAAAGTAGGTTGGCATAAAAAAGACAGAATCCGCTAACAGTAGTCATACAATCGGGAAAAGGAGGACAGACAGTGGAACTCTCCGACAAGACACGTATGTTTGCATCAGTAGATGCTGAGAATATTGATATAGCTACTGAGTTAAAGGAGATCTGTGCAGCTCTGGAAGAAAAGGGCTACCGTCCCATCGATCAAATTGTTGGGTATCTCCTTACAGGTGATCCTTCATATATTACCTCTCATAACAATGCACGGGTGAGGATCCAGCAAATAGAGCGCAATGATTTGTTGGAAGAGATTGTAGGTTCATACTTGAGAAATCTGAAATGAGGGTGAGGGGGAAATAATGGCAAAGCTCGTAATTCAGGGCGGAAATAGATTGCACGGGGAAGTAAGAATCAGCGGGGCCAAGAACAGCGCCTTGCCAATAATTGTGGGGGCAGCATTGGCAGTTGAAGGAGAATGTGTGCTTGACAATATACCGAAAAACAATGATGTTGGTACCATTTGTCTGATCCTGCGCAGCCTGGGTGTTGACGTTTGGTTTGATCAGCAGGGGAAGCTGCATGTGGTGGGCGAATCGTTAAAAGAATACCAGGCGCCCTATGATCTGGTTCGGAAGATGCGAGCTTCGTTTTATACTGCTGGGTTGTTACTGGCTAGACTGGGCAAGGCAGAAGTACCACTTCCCGGAGGATGCGCCATCGGTTCAAGACCTGTTGATTTTCATATCCGCGGGTTTTCCCAAATGGGTGCCGATATCGCAATTGAACATGGATTTATGAAAGCTAAATGCCGAAGACTTGTGGGAACTAATTACTATATCAATCGTTCCAGTGTGGGCACTACTATGAATCTGATGATGGCAGCAACCCTTGCCGAAGGAACGACAGTATTGGAAAACTGTGCCAAAGAACCGGAGGTAGTTGATCTGGCGATTTTCCTCAATGGCATGGGTGCCCAGATCCGCGGTGCAGGTACTGATGTAATTCGCATTGATGGTGTCGAGAAGCTCCATGGAATTGAGTATTCGATTATCCCGGATCGGATCGAGGCTGGTACGTTCATGTTTGCTACCGCGATCACCGGAGGTGATGTGGTGATCAAGGACATTGTGATCGAGCATCTCCGTTCACCCATTTCCAAGATAGAAGAGGCGGGAGTGATTGTGGAAAAAGGCGCCACTGAAGTCAGGGTGATTGCCCCGGAGCAACTGCAGGCCATTGATGTAGAAACAGCTCCTTACCCAGGTTTTCCCACCGACCTTCAACAGCCCCTGGTAGCTTGCATGAGTGTTGCCGGTGGAACGAGTGTCATTCGAGAAAATATTTTTGATCGGTTCCGCTATGTGGACGAGCTGAGGAGAATGGGCGCCGATATCAAAGTGGAGCGGGAAACAGCCATTGTCCGAGGAGTGCCGCAGCTTACCGGTGCGCCTGTTGAGGTGACCGACTTAAGGGCTGGCGCAGCTTTGGTGATTGCTGGCCTGAAAGCCACTGGCGATACCGAGATATATGGCTTGGACATCATTGATCGGGGCTACGATGGGTTTGAAGAGAAGCTCAAAGGATTGGGAGCCAATATTCAACGAGTGGAGACCCATGAGGGAATCGATGCGTTCGCGGAGATTCAATCCAAAGCCTAGCAAAAGGGGGACACCCCTTTTTTTTATACTCTGTCACAGATTTTATTCCTCAACTACCGATTCCGAAGTGACTGAAATTTCGGCTGTTATTGTTTCAGCCAAAACCAGGTACTGCAGTTTCAGCACATATGGTTGACCACTGATGTAAACAATCCGGTTGTGAATTATGCTGCGGATAAGTCTAGGGTCAAGGCTGTCCAACTCTTTACCGATCAAGTCGTGGAGCAAACCTCTGATTGTATCAGCGATTTTCAAGCTGAGATGAGGATCTTTGATATTCAATTCCAGTTTGATATCCTGCACCACCCGGCGGCGCCGGTCGGCCAGACTTTCTTCAAGACGCTCAATCCGGCTGTTGCGCTCGCTCAGCTCGCTGGTAAGTGTATCGAGTTCGATTAATATCTCATCGATCAGTCTACCAGAATGGATGATGGCTGCGGTAAGGCCAAAAACGAAGCCGAAGATAAAACAGGCAGCAGCAAACATAAGCTGTTGTCTGTTAATAACCCAGAATTTCAAGCTATTCTCCTCCGGTAATCGTGATAATCAACCAGTAGCCGGCATAAGCACCCAATAAAGCACTGATGATCAGTGCAAATTGGCGGACTAGGGCCAAAAGCTGACCGCCAAAGAGTCCGCTTTCGATTACCCTGATGGTTGGAAAAGTACCACCGATTGCGACGACGATTGACCAGATGCGGTTGATTTTTACCAGTTCTCGCATCATCATGAATGGTGAGGCTTTTGTCAAAAAGGCAGCGAATGATCCGCTAATCGAACCTCCCACCAGGACGCCAAATGCCAGAAAAAAGGCTAACAGGATTTCACGGGAAACTCGCAGAAACATATCAACGAATCACCTCGTGCATCTATATGCTGCCAGGGATCGAAAAATGTGAGGGGATTTTGATGTTCGTTCCACTACATATACATAGTGAATATTCGCTGTCCAAGTCATCCATCAAGATCGAGGCATTAGTCAAAAAAGCTCGCAGTCTGGGCTATACAGCCTTGGCTTTAACTGATCACAACACTATGGGAGGCTTGGTGGAATTCTATCGGGCCTGCCGGCGGTATGACCTAGAACCGATTCTCGGCCTGGAGCTTGATCTGAAAGATGTGGACGGGTGCGCCAGCATGGTTTTGCTGGCTGAAAGCAATGTCGGATATCAAAACCTGCTTAAGCTTGCCTCAGCGGCAAAACCAGTAGATCGCCAAACTCTAAGCCAAAGCTGTGCAGGGTTGATTGGAGTTGCAACCATTACTGACCTCTCGCTGGCATTGGAAGCTTATCAACAGTTGGCTGCGGTTTTTGCTGCCGCTAACTTGTTCGTGGAGTTGCCCATCGATGGCTCGGAAAAGCAGGACAAGGCTCGTCAGTTAGCGCAGATTCTACCAGCTCATACTCTTGTGGCGGCTCAGAATCTTTATTGTCTGGAAGCAAAGGATCAAGACATAACCAGAGTGCTTTGGCAAGGCAGTAGTATAAACAGGCCTCTGCCATTGTTGGCACCTGATGAGGCCTGCAAGCTGTGCAGCCCTTGGCCAGAGGCGATTAAGAATACGGAGCTGATTGCCTCTCGGTGCAATGTTGAGTTGAAACCAAAAATGGAGTTCCCGCAACTGCCAGAGGAATTTAGCCTCCGTGAGCTTGCCTTGGCCGGAGCGAAAAAGCGCTATGGCAGACTTGACCCATTGATAACTGAGCGGCTCGAATCTGAGCTGTCGGTAATTGAAACAATGGGGTTTAGTAATTATTTTTTAATCGTTTGGGATATCGTCCGCTTTGCCAAAGAGGCTCAGATTCCCGTCGGGCCCGGCAGAGGCAGTGCTGCCGGCTGTTTGGTGGCTTACAGTTTGGGCATTACTGAGGTCGATCCAATAGCCCACAATCTGCTTTTCGAAAGGTTCCTGAACAGGCAGCGCCGGAATCTTCCCGATATCGATCTGGATATCTGTTACCAAAGACGGGAAGAAGTAATCAATTATATAATCAAACGTTTCGGCAAAAAGCACGTTGCCAGGATCGGCACCTATGGCACTTATGGTCATAAGAGTGCTGAAAACGAGATTATTAGAATATGCGGAAAAAGCAAACCTGAACTGGTGCAGCAGTTAATCGGTTTAAAGCAGTATTTCTCAACACATGCCGCAGGCGTGATTATTACACCCAAGCCTGTTACATCTTACAGTGGAGTGGAAGAGGTTGACGGTACTTGGGTCACACAGTTGGCCATGGATGATTTGGCATTTTTGGGCGTTTTGAAAATAGATTTTTTGAGCCTTAGGACTTTGACCATTCTCAAAGACATAGAGCTTTTGGTGCAGGAGACTGATCCCGGTTTTAAGCTGGAAGATGTCCCTTTCTCAGACCGAGTCACATTTGATCTGCTGCAGCAAGGATTGACGCTGGGCATTTTTCAAGTTGAAAGCCAACTGTTCCAGGAACTGCTTCCCCAGATAAAACCTAACTCGTTTGCAGATCTGGTGGCAACATTGGCCCTGGTCAGGCCTGGCCCCTTAAAGCAAATTCCTCTGTACATCCGCCGCAAAGAGGGGTTGGCACAGGTGAATTATTTGCACCCGAAGCTGGCAACCATCCTGGGTGAGACCTATGGTTTAATGGTTTACCAGGAACAGGTGATGCAGGTCGCTCATGAAATAGCTGGTTTAAGTTTGGAAGAAGCAGATTTGCTGCGGGTTGCCATCAGCAGGAAAGACCATAGTGCCATGCAACAGCTGCGGTCGAAATTTATTACCGGCTGCCAGCAAGCAGGCCTCAATTCCAAAGCGAGCCGCGAGCTGTATCTGCAAATCGACCGATTTGCCGACTATGCTTTTAACAAAGCCCACAGCACGGCCTATGCCGTCATAACCTGGCAGATGGCATATCTGAAGGCCAATTATCCGATTCAGTTCTACATCGGGTTACTAAAACATACGACAGATATGGAGAAGTTAGGAGATATTTATCATGAGTGCCAACTGCGAGGGATCAGGATTTTGCCGCCAGATATCCGTTTTTCGGGCGCTGAGGCAAGTATGGAAGCGGATGCATTGCGGATTGGTTTCGGCAATCTGAAGCATATAGGCCAAGGGCAGGCTCAAGTTATTGTTTCGGAACGAACCAGGCGGGAGTTCGCCAGTTTGACAGATCTGTTTGCCAGGGTAGAGCTCCATCAACAAACAAAATTGGCCCTTGCTTATGGGGGAGCACTTGACTGTTTTGGGGATCGCCGGCGCATTCTGACTGGCCTGCAGATGGAGAAGCCGGAACCAGGTATTCTTGGTGAGCTTGCATTGCTGGAGAAGGAAAAGGAAATAGTAGGTATATATTTATCCGGCCACCCAGTGCACAAATGGGAAGGTTTTCTCAATGGGCTTAAGGCTAGCTTGGGCAGTTACAAAGCAGGTTATATCAGGCATGTACGGGAAACTGACAGGCAGTGTTCTGGCGTCCTTGCCGGCGATCGGTTCCGGTGTCGATTTATGTTGCCAACTAGCAGCCACTTATGGCATGATCTTGTTAGGGAAGGGGAATTGGTAGCATTATTTGGCAAAGTTTCCGGTAATCAGATTGAAGTGGAGTGGGTGCTGCCCCTCAAACCGCTGTTAATGCTGGTTCCTAAACCGGAGAGAATAGTTCAATTGAAAGATTTGCTGATCAAAGATAAGGGCAGTACCCCTGTCATATTTAGTCTTGGCCAGGGGGTGATCCAGTTGATTGATCCGCGGTTGTGGGTTGATCCCAAACCTGAAACGATCGATGCCATTGCCAGCCTTGTTGACTACCTGCACTGGATCGATCCGTGGCAAAGCAGGGTTTTGGATGCAAATATGGAACTAACAAAAGGCAAATACCTAGCAGGGGGGCAAATGACTTGGAACACAAACCTGTAGAAAAACAAGTTGAACAGAGTTATGTTATGATCCAAGCGCTTGAAAATGGTGTAACCATTTTCGGGCTGACACGGGGGCCAGATACGAAATTTCATCACACAGAGAAGCTTGATCAGGGAGAAGTCTTGATCGCCCAGTTTACATCACATACATCAGCCATAAAGATTCGCGGCAAGGCCAAAATCTTCACCAGTATCGGCATCACTACTTCAGGCTCATAAACAACTGGTGTCAAGGAGGAATATCAATGTGGACCGTTGTCTATATTGCTCCCAATCATGCGATCGCAGGTATGTTGAAGGAACTGCTCAACAATGAAGGCTTTGTGGTTATGCTGCGTCCTATTGGACCTCCTCATCTGGGTGCATCAGGCAGTGTGGAAATCCTGGTTCCCGATTCTGAAGCCGAAGAAGCGATGGAGATTATTACCAGTTCGATAGGTAATACTCCAGTTTAGTTTGTGAGGATGTTTTGAAAAAGGTGAGACCCATGCTACATGTATTTAGAAACAAACCAAAGTACGCTACAGTGAGAACAAACAAAGCTAGTCAAGACACCGCAGAAATCAACAGCAGCCATAGTGGTCAAACCGGTGATCCACAGTGGACTCGCTGTGACAACTGCAGCTCTTTGATCTACAATAAAGAATTGTATAAGAATCATTTCGTCTGTCACCACTGCGGGTTTTATTTCCGCATGTCGGCGTTGGAACGACTGCAATTGCTCGTTGATGAAAACACCTTTCAGCCTGCTGAGCCATTGGTATCAGTCAATCCCCTTGATTTCCCGGGCTATCCTGATAAGATCGCCCAATGCCAAAATTTGACACAGCTTGATGATGCAATTTTGATTGGAGAAGCCAAGATTGAAGGCTACAGCTGTGTTTTGGGCATTATTGATTTCGGTTTCATTGGTGGCAGCATGGGAAGTGTTGTCGGAGAACAAATCACCCGTGGTTTTGAATACGGGATTGCTAAACAGCTGCCGGTTGTGGTTGTTTCCGGCGGCGGTGGCGGGGCGAGAATGCAGGAAGGGATCTTCAGTTTGATGCAGATGGCTAAAACTGCTCAAGCTGTAGGCCGCTTTAAGCAGGCAGGATTGTTCTACCTGTCCGTACTGACCCATCCCACCATGGGTGGTATTTATGCCAGTTTTGCTTCTTTAGGTGATATTATTCTCGCTGAACCCAAGGCACTGATCGGCTTTGCCGGACCCCGCATTGTTGCCGAGACGACACGCCAAAAAATACCACCTGATTTTCAGACCGCGGAATATGCACTTAGACATGGCATGATTGATGGAATTGTGATTCGATCGGAGATGAAGGCTACGATCGGCAAGTTGTTGAGTTTGCATTTATGAGGTGAGGCTGATGCCGACTATTTTTGAATGGGAAAAGCCCTTGGTTGAACTGGAAGAAAAAATCCAAGAACTGCGTAATTTTGTCTATGAGCAGGGTATTGATTTTAAAGATGAGCTCAATGATCTGGAACGGAAAGCTGATAAATTGAGAAAAGAGATCTATGAGCGGCTGACACCTTGGCAGCGAGTTCGGATGGCCCGCCATCCGGATCGCCCTACAACACTGGATTACATCAAATTGATCTTTGATGACTTCTTTGAATTGCACGGAGACCGTAGATTCGGTGATGATCAGGCTGTAGTCGGTGGGATTGCCGTTTTGGACGGCGAACCTGTTACGGTAATCGGGCCGCAGAAGGGCCGGGATACGAAAGAAAACATCGTTCGCAATTTTGGTTTGCCTCATCCCGAGGGCTACCGGAAAGCTTTACGCTTGATGCAGCAGGCAGAACGGTTTCGCAGGCCGATTATTACCCTTATTGACGTCGTGGGCGCCTATCCCGGGATTGAAGCAGAACAGCGTGGCCAAGGCCTTGTGATTGCCGAGTGCATCGAACAAATGTCTTTTCTGGAAGTTCCGATTATCTGTATCATTACCGGTGAAGGTGGCAGTGGTGGCGCCCTGGCTATCGGTGTGGGTGATCGAATCCTGATGTTGGAGCATGCTTGGTATTCGGTTATTTCTCCAGAAATGTGTGCTACAATTCTTTGGAAAGATGTCAATAAGGCTGCCGATGCAGCCGAATTATTGAGATTAACCTCAACAGATCTTTTGAAATTTGGTATTATAGATGATGTGGTTACAGAACCGATTGGTGGAGCTCATCGTGATCACGAAGGTACAGGCAGGCAGATTAAGGCATTTCTGCGGAGGCACCTGTCTGAGATCAGGAAAGTTCCTACCGATGAACTTGTCAGGTTCCGTTTGGAGCGCTTTCGCAAAATCGGTGAGTACCAAACCAAAAAGCTGTCTGAAACGCAAGTTGAGTTATAGGAGTTGGAATCATGATTCGAAAGACAAAAATAGTATGTACAATAGGTCCTGCAACAGAAAGCCCGAAAATGATTGCCGAATTGATTAGAGCAGGAATGAATGTGGCCAGATTGAACCTGTCCCATGGTTCAAGTGACGAGCATATGGAGCGCATCAGGATCATCCGCCAATGCGCTGAAGAACTTGGTGTAAACGTAGGCATTCTCTTGGACATCAAAGGCCCGAAGATCAGAATCGGTGAGCTTGAGCCGGACAAATTTGAGATCGAAGCCGGCCAGGAATTGATTTTGACACCGGAAGAGTGTGTTGGCACTCCGGAAAAAGTGTTTGTCAATTATCCATATCTGGCAGAAGATCTCAATCCAGGCGATACAATCTATATCGACGATGGCCTGATTGAATTGGTGGTATTGTCCAAGACAGAAAAGCAGCTGATCTGCAAAGCCATAGTTGGGGGTATGCTGGGATCCCGAAAAGGAGTTACTCTGCCGGGAGTTAACATCAAATTACCTCCGTTAACAGATGAGGACATCAAACACATCCAGTTTGGAGTCGAATATGGTGTCGATTTTATTGCTGCTTCTTTCGTGCGGGAAGCAGCTCACGTAGTTGCTGTCAAGCACTTAATTCGCACCTATGGCGGAGATATGCCGGTAATTGCCAAGATTGAATCGGGCGAAGGAATCAGAAACATTGATGCAATAATTGAGGCAGCTGACGGGATCATGGTGGCCCGGGGAGACATGGGAGTGGAGATTCCACCGGAAGAAGTGCCGTTGGCACAGAAGATGATCATCCAAAAATGCAATGATCTAGGTAAGCCGGTTATAACCGCAACCCAGATGCTGGATTCCATGATCCGCAATCCCAGGGCGACCAGAGCCGAAATAACGGACGTGGCCAATGCTATTCTCGATGGTACTGATGCTGTCATGTTGTCGGGCGAGACAGCAGTTGGAAAATACCCCATTAAAGCAGTTGCGTTGATGAGCTGTATTGCCCTCAGGATCGAAAGATCCATGGATTATCAGGCAAGGCTGGAGGCTAGAAGGCGGAATAGGCGCCAAAATATTGCTGATGCCATCAGTTTGGCTACAGTCCAGACCGCCCACGATTTGGATGCAGCAGCCATCATTTGTTCCACACAATCCGGAGCTACTGCCAGATCCATTGCCAAATACCGGCCAGAAGCGTTGATCATTGCCGTATGTCATTCAGAAGCTGTCGTCAACCAGCTGATGTTGACCTGGGGTGTTAAATCAGTCCTGGCTAAGAAGCCAGATACTCTTGAAGAGTTGATCGATGTGGCAATCAATTCTGCCAAAGAGCGGGGATTGATTAAAGAAGGCGATATCGTGGCTATTACAGCTGGGGTCAAGACTGGGGTGCCAGGAAGCACCAATCTATTGCAGGTGCAACAAATTGGTGCCGATGGTTAGAGATTAGAATTGCTAGATGTTTGAATCACTGCCCTCATCTGGACAGATCGTATAGACAGAAGCATCGAATGTTTTATTGGATACCACATGGACTTGTCCGTTGGCATCCTTGATTTTTGTCTTTTTAATGTCTAGATTGACGACGGTACCATCAATGTTATTGACTTTAACATGGGCGCCTACTTTGAAATCTGGGTCGGCGATGAGGAAAATGCCGGCTAAAATATCTTGGATCATGCTGTTGGCGTTGGAAGCGATTCCTACGAGTATTAGAGCAATGCTTCCGGAAAAGGCTACACTGATATGGGGAAGCCCCAGTACAGCAAAGACAATTGAAATCAAAAACACCCAACAGGCGAAGGTTAAGAAAGCCTGTACAAAACCAATAATTCCTGCTTCCAATTGAAATCTGCGCATAATCCGGCCGGCGAATCTCTTTAACAGCCGGATCAAGTAAATGCCTATTCCGAGTACGATTAAAGCAACGGGCAGTTTTGGCAGATAGAGCATTATTTTCTCGGAAATTTGAGTCAAGATATCGTTTTCCACCACAAAACCTCCATATCCAACAATTTTGTATGCTAGCATATTTTCGTGATTACGACAGGTGAATCCTGCATCAGGGTTAAAGTTAAAATGCAGTGAAGGGAATTTGATCAATGAAACGTCTGAGACTGTTCATTTCTTACTATCGAACGGAGAAACGGCTATTTCTGATTGACATGACTTGTGCAACAATGATTGCCATCATGGATCTTGCTTTTCCCATCATTACCCGGATGTTCATGAAGAACTTTATTCCCAACCAGAACCTACAGGCAGTGGCCCTCTGGGTGGTTGTCTTGGTTGGTTTATACTTGGTCAGATGGTTATGCCAGTATATAGTAGACTATTGGGGACACGTGGTAGGAGTCAATATGGAGTATCATATGCGCAAGGACTTGTTTTCCCATTTGCAGACTCTCGATTTTCAATTCTTTGACAACACCAAGGTTGGGCATTTAATGTCCCGGATAGTTAACGACTTGCGGGACGTGACTGAACTGGCCCACCACGGGCCTGAAGATTTGTTTATCGCATCGGTGATGTTGATCGGGTCTTTTTTCTATTTAATGAATATCAATGTACCGTTGACTTTAATGGTTTTTTCCTTTATCCCCATCATAGTCTGGTATGCCTACGGCAGGCGCAGTAAAATGGAACTGGCTTTTACCGAAGAACGGAAACGAGTGGCTGATGTAAACGCTGAAGTGGAAAACAGCCTGTTAGGAATTCGTGTTGTAAAAAGCTTCGTCAACGAAGAGTATGAAAAGGAGCGCTTTGACAGGGCTAATGATGAATTCAAGGTTGCCCGCCGCGGCGCTTTTAAAGCGATGGCTGAATATAGTTCCGGGCTAAGCTTTTTCACCAATTTGTTGAATGTAATGGTCCTAGGCGCCGGTGCCTGGTTTATGCACATCGGGCGCATCGATCTGGCGGATTTGACAGCCTATCTCATGTTCATCAACTATTTCCTGCAACCGATTCGCCGGTTGATCAGCTTTACCCAACAGTATCAGCAGGGAATGACTGGATTCGCCAGGTTTGTAGAGCTGATGGAGGTTAAACCGTCGATAGCGGATCGCCTCGGCGCAATTGCGCCTGAGCAGTTTGCGGGCAACATTGAACTGGAAAACGTTTCATTTCGATACGATACCAGTGAGGAAGTCTTGGAAGACATTTCCCTGTCGATACCTGCCGGAACAACCGTGGCCTTTGTTGGGCCTTCCGGTGGTGGCAAGACCACCTTATGTCATTTGATACCCCGCTTTTATGATGTGACCAAAGGAACGTTATATGTTGACGGGAACGATGTGCGTGATCTGAAACTGGCTGCGTTGAGATCCCAGGTAGGGTTAGTACAGCAGGATGTATTTCTATTCACAGGCACCATCAGAGACAATATCCTCTACGGAAGGCCGGAGGCGTCGGAACGGGAAATGATTGAGGCTGCCAAGAAAGCTCAAATCCACGATTTTGTCTTGACATTGCCCAACGGTTATGATACCTACGTTGGAGAGCGGGGTATCAAGCTTTCTGGAGGGCAAAAACAGCGGATAGCGATTGCGAGGGTGTTTTTGAAAAACCCACCGATTTTGATTCTGGACGAAGCCACTTCAGCCTTGGACAGTATCACTGAACACGAGATCCAGGCATCGTTGCTGGAGTTGTCCCGCAATCGAACAACCTTGATCATTGCCCATCGTTTGTCCACAATCAAGCATGCGGATCAGATTTATGTAATCACTGATGGCAAAATTCGGGAACATGGCACACATGAGCAACTGTTAAACATGGGAGGGTTGTACAGCGAGCTCTATGCTGAGCAGTACAGTAAGACAGCTGTGTAAAGGAGGATAATGATGATGGATGGTGACGGCAAGGAATTCATGGAGAAAACCAGGCATCACAATCTCGGCCAACCAGATCAAGGCCAGAAATTGGTTCCACCTCCACTGCAACTGGAGGTTCCTGTAGGTGCAGAGTTGGTGGAACTGCCGGCAGCGGAACAAATTGTTGTACCGGTTATGGATTTGCGCAAGGCAATCGAATCTCGCGCCACTGTGCGCAAATACCATGATGAACCATTGAGTATGGACGAATTGGCCTATCTATTGTGGTGTACTCAAGGCGTTAAGAAGATAATTCCGGACAGAGTCACATTCCGCAATGTACCTTCAGCAGGTGCCCGGCATCCATTCGAGACTTATATCCTGATCAACAACATCACAGGATTGAAACCCGGATTATACAGGTATTTGGCTCTTGAACACAAGTTAATGATCGTCAGTTTGGAAGCAGCTCTTGCAGAACAGATTGCACAAAGCGCCTTTAACCAGCCGCATATCAAGCAGAGTGCAGCCACGTTTATTTGGAGTGCGGTGATCTGGCGCATGAAATCACGGTATGGTGCACGGAGTTATCGCTATATTCATCTTGATGCCGGCCATATTTGCCAGAATCTCTATCTGGCTGCTGAATCTATTGGCAGCGGAGTTTGCGCTGTTGGTGCCTTTGATGATGATTCAATCAATGCTGTTTTAGGTTTCGATGGCGAAGAACAGTTTGTGGTTTATATGGCAACTGTTGGGAAAAAAGAACATGCGTGAGAGAAAGGTTGAGGAGGAGTTAAGGAAGCAACAGCTGCCTTAACTCCTTTACTGTATGGGCAATAGCTGTGGGTTCAAAGGCTTCGATTTCTTCCAAATCGCCATATCCGTAGGCTACGCCAATGACCTCAACACCGTTAGCTTTTGCTCCAATAAAATCAAATTTGCGATCACCCACCATGACCATGTGTTGTGGTTTGTCGCCGAGACGCTCAAGGACAGTGGCGATCAGTTCACCCTTGTTCGTCCGCCTGCCATCTAAAAAGCTGCCCACAACCAGTTCTTTTCGGAATAAGTGGTTAATATTAAAGTACTCCAAGATCTCCAGTGCGTAAACTTCGGGCTTCGTGGTTGCGATGGCAAGAGTCTTACCAGCCCAGACAAGATCCTCAAGCAGTTCCTTCATTCCCGGGTAAAGGATATTCTGAAAAATCCCATGTTCATGAAAATACTGCCTGTAAAGGCGGATTGCTTCCGCTGTTTGCTTGGCATCGAAGTCGTAATATTCTTTAAAGGAGTCTGTCAGCGGCGGCCCGATAAACCTGCGCAAGATTTTGGGGTCTCCTTCGATACCAAAGTGCTTGAGAGCATGAATCAAAGAATTGATGATTCCTTCACCGGGATCACTTAAGGTGCCGTCCAAATCGAAAAGAATGTATTTACGGTGCTGCATGGAATCCTCCTATGATTATTGTTTTAAGGCAAATCTAATCTAGTTATTTTTGGTGCTGTAACAACAGCTACCGGATGTGTGTCTATATTCTTCCGTGTGTCCTTCATATTTTGGCTAAATGATATACTTTTGGCTTGAAGTTTCATTCTACATTTCAGCGAGGGAATTCCCAGCGCCGGATCGCTCCGGCGTTTGTTTGCTATTGCCTAAAGATCTCGCTCAAGCTGATTTTGAGACACGGAAAATGGCTGGAGATTAGTTGGCCGCTTTCAGCATATAGTGAAACGTGATCAAGTTCACGCTCCTGCGAGAATGAGTATTGCCATACCTGATTCGATTCTGGGTCGACTACCCAATACTCTCTGATCCCGCTGCGCATGTATAGGTTCAGCTTAGTTACCAAATCCTTGCTGCGGGTGGCCGGGGATAGGACTTCAACCACCAAACTGGGAATGCCCTCATACTTGCCATCAGCCTGAACGTTTTCTACATCACAGATTACAGCAAGATCTGGCTGAACAACGTTGGGGTCTTCTTCGAATTTTGCGGCATGGCCATACAAACGAATATCAAATGGCGCAGTTACAACTTCGTAAACACTATTGCTCAACTGTTCTTGTATTCTTGAAGCGAACTCCCGAACCAGCACCTGATGCTTGAAGGTGGGGGAGGCAAGCAAATAAACTACTCCATCGATCAGTTCATAACGTTGGTCCGATGCATCAACAAAGCTTTGAAATTCCTCGTAATTAATACGGCGCTTTGCATTGTAGTTTGCTTCGGCCTCACTTATGAAAAAGTGGAGCGGTTCTGTATAGGCAACAAGTTTGGCAACGCTTTTCCCATTCTTGGTAATAATGATATCTTCTTTTGAGCATAGCACTAGATAACGACCTACGGCATTTTGAAAATCTGTAGAATTGACTAGCATTTCAAATCCTCCTTAGCTATGATTGTATGATTAATATGGCTAAAAATCAACAGGAACATAGCTAAGGATTATATATCCAGGCAGGCAACATGAGAGAACTACCCTATCTGAAGTGGAAAACTATCGGAAACACCAGCACCACAATAGCGAACCAAATTGCATAAACCGTCAGGTACTTGGTCTGCCATGTTTCAATCCTTTTAAACTCGATTTTGGACGCAAAGTACCGGATGTACAACACCAGCAGTGCAATGAGGTTTATCAGCAGCAGGATATTTTCTCCCAGTGCTGCCAACTTGTTGGGTGTGATTCCATACTCAGACAACCTGAAGACGATAGCTGATAAAGCAACACAATCAACTATAATAGCGACTGCGATCAGGGCAGTATTCAAGTAATCAAATATGGTTTGTTTTTCATACAGGTTTCTAGCGGAGATGGTGTAGAGCACTATTCCCAACACTACCCCCAACAGCAAGTCGAATCCGATCAAGAATTCCCTTTCCATAAAGGGGCTGGTGCGGGTGATGACCATCACCGATAGAAAAGCGAGCATAGTTAGGAGAAACAAGGGACTGAAGATCTTGGCCAGAATGGGAGCAAAGTTTTCAACCACGCTTTTCTTGGCTCCTACCAAATATACCGTGATTAGGGCTACAGCTGTTCCTCCGTAGATGATCAGGTGATCTTCAACAAACCATTCCAGCTCGATAGATATGGACTGAAAGATCATAATCGTAAACATCATCAGTACCATGAGTCCAAGCATTAACAGGCTTCCATAGATGACGCATTCACCGGTAAATCGCAGGAAGTCCATACGAGCCTTGCTGGTCCTCCAGTCTTTACCCATATAAGCAACACCGGTTACCAGCCACAGCAGCAGTGGCAGATGGATCGTTGTCAGGATCTCTGTGTGATATGGTTCATATGATGGATAGAAATTGATGATCATGCACATGACTGCAAAAACTCCTAAAAGGGACCATCTTAGTTTCATGGTGCTGCTGTGTTTTGTGGTTAGGAAATAGGCGATGAAAGGCAAGACGTAGAAACTGATATTCTTGAAAAAGACAATGCTTCCCACATCTGCACCGAATAAGTAAGGTATCTTAGCTGTTGTTCCAGCCAGTAGTGAAAGCAGGATCACCAGCAAGATCTGCCGCCTGTTGCGGGATTTTGCTGTCGGATCAGTGGAGTCAACGAGCAAATGTTTCCAAAGATTTTCCGTATTGATTTTCGAATACTCTTCGGAAATCATGTTGACATTGCCCAATCGCTTAACGCTGATAATAAACGCTTCCTCTTGGCTCAGCCCACTGTTGACCAGGTCATCGATTTGATCAAGGAGGTGACTCTCCAACTCAACGACATCGGTTTCACTCAGGCCTTTAGAGCGCAAGTAATCGCCCCAAGATTTGACATTATGTTCCAGATCAAACATCTGAATCAACCCTTTCTTTACTGCTGGCATTTAGAGTCGATGACAACACAAAATACACGAGTTCCCATTGTTTGGTATGTTCCTCTAACTCCAACAGCCCTTTTGCCTTCAACCGGTAGTATTTGCGCCGGCGTCCTTCAGGAGACAGCTTCCAGTAGGACTCAATCAGCCCATTTTTTTCGAGCCGGTGCAGCACCGGGTACAACATTCCTTCGGTCCAGACGATTTCGTTGCTGGATGTTTCTTTAATCGTTTTGATTATTTCGTAGCCGTAGCTATCGTGTTGACGAAGAATTGCTAGGATCAGAGGCGTTGCCGATGCTGCAACCAGATCCTTTGATAGATCCATGTTGACCTCCTTTCGGATACATAGATGCTCTAGGTACCACCTGCATTATACCTAGAACACCAAGGTATGTCAAGCAAATTTTGCCACAAACGGTCAGCTGTGAATCACAGCCAACTATGCTTCAATTGCATGGGATTAGCGGGAGAGTATCGAAAGTAGTGTCAAACAGGGAGGATAAGCACCGCAGTAAAGCTGATACAAAAACTGGAGACATGTGCGGTATAATAACTGAGTGAGTCCAAAACAGGAGGCATATGCAATGAAAATCGTATTGCTGGAACCATTAGGGATCACAGATGAGAAGCTGTCCGCTCTTGTCAGGCCGTTGCAGGACGAAGGGCATGCCTTCGAAGCTCTGCCCGGGGGAAGCGACACCACTAAACTAATCAATAAAGCAAAGGATGCAGATGTTCTGATTATCGGGAACATGCCCCTTTCGGGCGAGATTATTGCCCAGTGTGAAAAGCTCAGGTTTATCTCTGTGGCCTTTACCGGTTTTGACCATGTCGATATAGATCAGTGCCGCAAGCAGGGAGTTGCAGTTTCCAATGCATCAGGTTATGCAGTTAAGGCAGTAGCTGAAACGACCATTGGATTGATGATCAGCACCATGCGCCGCTTTAAAGAAGCAGAACAGCGCTGTCGCACAAAGGGCACAAAGGCTGGCTTAGCCGGCCCGTTGCTGTACGGCAAAACTGTGGGTGTGGTAGGAACGGGGTCGATCGGCTCAGCAGTAATCAGGCTGCTGAACGCATTTGGGTGTCGGGTACTTGGGTATTCACCGTCGGAGAAACCATTGGAGGAAGTGAGCAGAATTGGCTATGAAAAGGTATCACTCGAGCAGTTACTTACGGAGTCAGATGTGATTACTCTTCACTGCCCGCTAAACGACTCCACCCGCGGTCTAATCAGTGCGATGGAGATTGAACGGATGAAGGATGGTGCGTATCTGTTCAACCTTGCCAGAGGGCCGGTGGTCGACAGTAAGGCTTTAGCAGATGCTCTCAACAGGGGTAAATTGGCGGGTGCGGG